>NZ_NVEC01000073.1 GCF_002571225.1 Bacillus sp. AFS059628
CCCATTAAAGCGGGATAAATGAAAAAAATTATTATCATATATTTCTCACATTCTTTTCCTTTGAAATATTTCAGTAGTTAGGTAATTAAATTCCATTAACCTCTATAAATAACTAGTCCAAAAAAAATCTATATGCATATCATGTTATAGTAAAGAATCCAGGAAATCCTAAAAGGAGGCATTTTCATGTTTGAAGATAAATCTAAAATAAACTACCCATATGAATTTACTGAAACTACAACAATCCCCCTAAAAAACCCCATCAATAAAAATTTCAAAAACGGCTCTGGTACACATACTTTCCCAATTAAAAAACACTATAAAGAACAGGTGTTATATACGGAAAAAATTAATAATAATAAAAACAAATAACCTGATAGGCCTTATAACAATTAATCAAATAAGTATCTAATATTAGACCTTGCACAGTTATGGGTAATAAATAAATCTTTCTTATACAACTCATGTACTTTTAAAAAGTGCTGATATACAGCGCTTTTTTATACATAAATAATAGAAGAACAAAAAAGGCATGGATAGTTTCCATACCTTTTTTGTTCTTTACTATTTATAAATGGCATACGTCCATTTTTATTTCACCTAGTAGCAATTTAATGGCACTTCTAAAAAAATTAAAACTAGTTTAATTAAAAATAAGTTTCTTAGCCAATGCTCCTACTAGCATATTTTTACTCGTTGGAGTCATTGAAAAAAGGAGTAACTTTATGATAAATCACAAAGTTAAAGAAGCACCCAAGAATTATATATGTCATTTGCTCTATTATATATATTCAGAAATTCACCAAACATTGTTTCAAAGCTACTTAGTTTTCATAAAATATTTTTTGTTTTCGTTGGAACGGATAAGCTTTAATCTCATCTGTATCTAAATTTTCATGAAATAAATGAATAGCTATAATTTGTCTACAATCGTAGGTATGATAATAATATGTTCCGGACTCCATACACATTACGCTTGTATATATAGTATTATCTAATGCCCCTTCTTCTGTTATTACTCCGCCTTTAGGAACCTCACAATTTGATAAAATATGAAAAAGGGCCGTTACTCCCTCTTCTTCGCTATCTATACCTTGAATGTTTTGTTTGCCATATGCTGCTCGTACAAACCTTGATGGCGGGGTGAAATCTCCTGGAAGTCCCATTGAGCCCGATCCCTGACCAAAAGCACTTAATGATAAGTTACTCCACTCTGTTGGCGCGAATGGCTGCGATTTAAGGCCTATATATTGTCTTAAATTTTGTAAATGCCAATTAAACTCCGGACTATTCGTCATCACTCCTAGTGGGTTGTCATACATTTTTAATCCTTCATTTGTCGGCTCCAGTACAATGCAATCTCCCCATTTATCCGCTAAAATCCAATGTAGTGGTGGCGTAAGTCCTAAATCCGGTAATGGTATATCCAAAAAGGTAAGGCTATCTACAGATTCCTTTAACTCTTTGACAGAGTTGAATTGTGTCAGACTCCAAGTCACAAAATCAAATGGAGCCAAATTCGTTTTATTGTCATCTACGCTTTGACTATAAGTAGCGAATCCTGGAAAATAGAGTGTCGCACATGTCAAACCCGCTTCATTTACTCCGTCCGCCATAATGATCCTTCCTTGATGATTAATACCCATTCCGACCGTAGCATGTTTCGTATTAATGATTTCACCAGTTATATTATTCCACTGGTAATGTCGAGGAATGATTATTACTTCTTGATTCAAATCTAACGTGAAGTCCATCGTTCTTGCAAAAAGATGCTGACCGTTTTTTGTCTGTAATGTCAAACTCGTACACATAAAGAACACCCCGTTTTATGGTTTTATCTACACTTTACATAATTCTGATAAGTCTGTAAATTAAAACCTCTTTCTATGGATTCATATGATTTTTCTACACTTAGTATAAATAAAGAATTTATTAACAAAATGAAAAACTTTTAGACTAAATGCAAACAAAAAAGAAGCGATGTATTTCATCGCTTCTTTTTTGTTAACCCATTTCCAAAATGACAGTATCCCTACATAACCCTCTTAAACATCTTCTCCAGCTCATAAGTAGAATGATGCACAAGAATCGGTCTTCCGTGCGGGCATGTGTATGGGTTTGTTGTTGTACGTAGTTCTTCCAGTAAAGCAAATATTTGATCGTTCGTTAAATATTGATTCGCTTTAATGGACGCTTTACAGCTCATCATGATGGCTGCTTCTTCACGCAGTTTTTTAATATCCACTTTTTTTAGTTTGACGACTTGTTCCATCATTTCGTCGATAATTTCTGTTTCTTGACCTTTCGGGAACCACGTTGGATGGGAGCGGACGATAAAGGATTGATGGCCGAATTGCTCCAAAAATAGTCCAACTTTTTTTAGTTCTTCTAGCTGCTCTTCGACACGTAAAAATTCAGTAAGAGATAAGTCAATACGGTACGGTACAAGTAGCTCTTGTACTTCTTGCGCTACTCTTCCTACTTTATCACGGAAGTATTCATAATTAATACGTTCCTGCGCAGCATGTTGGTCAATCATATATAAGCCTTTATCATTTTGAGCGAAAATATATGTTCCATGCATTTGTCCAATTGGATAAAGTGGTGGTAAGTCATTACCGTTCATTTCGATCTCTTCTATTTCCTGAACGTCTTCTTCCAATTCCTCTAATTCAAAGTCTTCATCGTTACTGTTCCACGATTTCTCTTCTCGAATCGATTCTTCTATTATCGGTTTACTAGATGGTTGCCAACTTTGTTCTTCTCTTACGAGCGACTGTGGTGGTTGCCACTCTTGCTTCGGCGGTTGCCACAGTTGTGCTGGCTGTTTCACAGCCAGTGGTTCTTCTCGCTTTTCATCCATGCCTGTCGGTAAAATGATTTCCGGCATAGATGGCTCTTTCGGCTTCGCATGCTCAAACAGGAACTGTTCTTGCACACTTTCATCTTTTTCTTTTTTCTTCGTTGTTACACCTGCATCTGGGATGAGCTGTATTTTTTTAAATGCTGCTTGCAATGTTTCTTCGATAAGCTTTAGCAATTCTTGTTCTTTACTAAAACGAACTTCTAATTTTGCAGGATGTACGTTAACATCAACAAGCATTGGATCCATTTCAATCGATAAGAAGCCGATTGGATATCGTCCTACTGGCAATAATGTATGGTATCCTTGCTGAATAGCTTTCATTAATACGAAATTTCGAACGTAACGACCATTTACAATCGTTGACATATAATTTCGAGATGCTCTCGTTACTTCTGGTAATGTTACATAACCTTTAATTGTGAAATCTAAAGATTCAGCTTCAATTGGAACAAGCTTCTTCGCAACTTGAATGCTGTAAATCGATGCAAGTACTTGTCTTACATCACCATTTCCTGATGTGTGAAGCAATTTCTTTTCATTATGAAACAGTTTTAACGATACTTCTGGGTGTGACATTGCAATACGATATACGATATCTGTAATATTCCCAAGCTCTGTATGAATAGTTTTCATATATTTAAGACGCGCTGGTGTATTAAAGAATAGGTTTTGTACTGTAATATCCGTTCCTTTTCGGCTCGCTGTTTTTTCCTGCTTTATAATATCTCCACCTTTAATAATAAGGTGTGTACCAGGTGCATCACCTGTGCTAGTGATTAATTCTAACTCACTAACTGAGGCAATACTCGGCAATGCCTCACCGCGGAAACCGAGTGTTCTTATGCGAAACAGATCGTTTTCATCTTTAATTTTGCTCGTCGCATGTCGTTCAAAAGCGACGATACAATCTTCTTCTGCAATACCATCCCCATTATCAATGATGCGAATTTTCGATAAACCAGCTTCTTCTAAGTGGATTTCAATAGATGTACTATTCGCATCGATAGAATTTTCCACAAGTTCTTTTACGACTGAGGCAGGGCGCTCTACTACTTCCCCTGCCGCAATTAAGTTAGAGAGTTGGTCATCGAGTTTGCGAATTTTCCCCATCTACTTACTCATCCTTTCTTTAACTTTTTCTGTAAGCGATACAATTCATTCATCGCTTCTAAAGGTGTCATATCAAGTAAATCAATTTTTTTAATTTGCGTCAGTACTGCCGTTTCTTTTGCATCTAAAACTGGCTTGTCTTGTTTTTTCGAAGACTGTTCTCCACCAAAGAATGATAGTTGTGATTCTTCTTCAGTCTCTACTTTCGTCTCTTCGATTTCTACTGGTTCTTCTTTTACAACTACAGGCTCTGGAATAACTTCTTGCGCCTGCACTTTTACTTCTACACGCTTTGGAATAATAATTTCTTCCTGTCCTTCTAGCTGTGCTAACACTTCTTTCGCACGAGCGATCAAGCTATCTGGAAGCTCCGCAAGTTGCGCAACGTGAATTCCGTAACTTTTATCTGCTGCACCGTCTTGAATTTTATGAAGGAATACTACTTTTCCGTTCTCTTCAATAGCTGAAACATGTACATTCTTCAGTTGATCTAAACTTTCTTCTAGCACCGTCAATTCATGATAATGCGTAGAGAATAACGTTTTCGCACCAATTTGATCGTGAATATGTTCAATGATGGCTTGTGCAAGTGCCATACCATCATACGTAGATGTACCGCGTCCAATTTCATCGAATAAAATTAAACTTCTTTCTGATGCGTTTGCAATGGCATTTTTCGCTTCTAACATTTCGACCATAAATGTACTTTGACCTGAAATTAAATCATCCGCTGCACCAATTCTCGTAAAGATTTGATCAAATACAGGTAATACTGCTTCTGTTGCTGGTACGAAACAACCAATTTGCGACATAACAGTTACAAGTGCTAATTGTCTCATATACGTACTTTTACCAGACATGTTCGGTCCTGTAATTAAAAAGACATCCATATTCTCTGGCAT
Source organism: Bacillus sp. AFS059628 (assembly GCF_002571225.1). GTDB lineage: Bacteria > Bacillota > Bacilli > Bacillales > Bacillaceae_G > Bacillus_A. The sequence goes on from NZ_NVEC01000073.1 coordinate 4,879, forward strand.
AATGCAATCATTCGGTACATACAATTTCCCGTTCAATACTTTTTCTACGACAGGATGACGACCATCTTTAATAAAGATTTCGCGCTTTGTTGTTAGTACAGGTTTTACAAACTGTTCTTCTTCACTAACTGTCGCAAAACTTTGCAGTACGTCTAATTCACTAATTACTTTCGCTAAATGCTGTAATTTCGGAATAAATACTTTTACTTCTTCACGAAGTGCTGTAAATAAATCATATTCTAGTTGTACAATTTTTTCTTCTGCTTCTAAGATTAATGTTTCTTTTTCTTTTAGTTCATCTGTAATGAAACGCTCCGCATTAGCAAGCGTTTGTTTACGCTCATAGCGGCCTTCTGGTAATGCTGTGAGGTTCGCTTTCGTTACTTCAATGTAGTAACCGAAAATACGGTTGTATCCGATTTTTAACGATTTAATTCCTGTAATATCACGCTCTCGTTTTTCAAGCTCAGCAATCCACGTTTTTCCGTTTTTACTAACGTAACGATATTGATCAAGCTTGTCATTATAACCGTCTTTAATAATATCTCCATCTTTAATAGAAAGCGGTGGGTTTTCTTGAATACTTCTTCCTAGTAATTCTGTTAAGCTCTCACATGGATCTGCGCCTTGAATTAATCTCGCTGCATACGCGTTATCTAACAAACTAATTGCTTCTAAAATAGCTGGCACTTGAAGTAACGAGCGTCTTAACTGTAATAAGTCACGTGCATTGACATTACCAAATGCAACTTTCCCTGCTAAACGTTCTAAATCATATACTTCTTTTAATTTTTCTTTTAAATCTTCGCGTAAGAAGTAATCATTTACAAACGTTTCAACCATTTCCAAACGCTCTTCAATTCGCTCTTTCTGTATAAGCGGACGTTCCATCCACTGTTTTAACATACGACCACCCATAGCTGTTTTCGTCTTATCTAGTAGCCATAATAATGATCCTGTTTTTTCTTTCGTTCGAAGTGTTTCTGTCAGCTCTAAATTTCGCTTTGAATGCACATCAATTTTCATAAATTGATTCGTATAGTAAATTTCCACTGGTTGCAAATGATCTAATGAACGTTTTTGCGTTCTTATTACATAGTTAAATAAGCGTCCAACTGCTTTAATTAACTTTGCTTGTGAAACATTTTTCACAAGGTGTTCTAATCCTTCAGGGATTGCTGTTGCATCTTCATATGAAATCGTCATTTTTAACGTTTCAGTTAACTTGTTTAGTTCATCTTTAGAAAAGGAAGAATCTACAACAATTTCTTTCGAACCAGTTGCATACACTTCTAATAAAATATCTTCTACTGAACCAGTCAATAACGTTACTGTATTTTGTCCAGTCGTTAAATCATTACAAGCTAATGCATATGATCCATCTTCAAAATGTGTTAACGCGGCTAAGAAGTTATTTTCTTTCTCATCAATCGTACGCCCTTCCATCATCGTTCCTGGCGTAATTAATTGTACGACTTCACGGCGCACTACACCTTTAGCTGTTTTTGGGTCTTCTACTTGCTCACAAACCGCTACTTTATATCCTTTTTCAACAAGCTGTTCAATATAGTTTTTAGCCGCATGATACGGTACACCGCACATCGGTATACGTTCACTACTACCACCGTCTCGGCTCGTTAATGTAATTTCAAGTTCGTGGGCTGCTTTAACCGCATCCTCAAAGAACATTTCATAAAAATCACCTAAGCGGAAAAATAAAAAGGCATCTTGATAGTCTGCCTTAACTTTTAAATATTGCTGTATCATAGGCGTATATTGCGTCATACTTATCCTCCATAATTCTTACATAATAATCTATATTCATATATGTCACACTTCACGGACATCCATATCTCCTATTTCAGGAGTCTTTCTTCATTATAGCACATTTCATTAGGAATCATGTTCATTCAAGTACCACTTATGTAAAGTAAAAAGCTAGGAAGAACTTCTCCCTAGCTTTCTATTACTCTTCTTCTGCATCAACGATAAAGTTCGGATCTAATTCTTCAAACTCATCATCGTCAATTTGGAAGGCATCGTCTGACTCTACGCAACCTTCAGGATTTACACTTACACAAATTTTCGTTTCGCCAACTACTTCTGTTACGAATTCACGTTCTACAGTTACAACAATTTTATTACCATTTGGTGATACAAGAGCTTCTAAACAATTTGGTGGCTGAATGACACGAGCAATAATTTCTAAATCATCACCAGAAAAGTTTTTATCACGATACCCAATGCTCACTTCATCCGTGTAGTTTACACGCTCTGTTACAACTTCTGTCTTTGTATTACCATCAAATGAATACCAAGTGTTCACATCATAGAAACCTTCAATTTCCACATGTTTTCCACTCTTTCTTGCTTCGTACGAGTGGTTAATTACCCAGCACCCTAAAATACTCGTTGGCTCATTATTCGATTCACATGTATGCGTTGACTTTGTATACTTACGTCCTTTTCCAACCACTGCTTTTGTAATAATCTCTCTAAATTCGGACATTCGTAACCCTCCTCAATCACTATTCACTTAATCATATGCGTGACAATAGCGGAATGTGTCATTCTTTTTTTGAGAAGAATTTACGTTTAATCCACTAAAAAAAGAGATGTCAATTCGACATCTCTTTAACAACCACAATTTCCTTTTTTACTTTCTACCGCTGCGCCCGTTTCACCCTTCAATACATCGCCATTCGTTGAAATTAATATTTCATCTGTTACGTTGTTAGAAATCGTACTTGCAACTAGCTGTAGTAAATCATTTACATATGTTTGTGAAGATTTAAATTCTTGTACAACTGGGATACTATCTAACTTATCTTGCAATGCATCAATTTCAGCTTCTACTTTTTTCAAAGCTTCCCATTTCCCGTAATGCTGCAAGTTTACTGCTTGTTTTTGCAATGCTTTAATTTCATCAATTGCGCGCTTTACATTTTCATTTTTATGAATTTGCGCCTCTGCTTTCTTAAAGAAATCAACTTCTTCTGTTTCAGAGATCATTTTTGCTAATTCTTTCGCTTGCTCAACAATTTCATCTTTCGTATATGCTTTCATCTATTATTCCACCTCAATCGGCTCTTCAACTAATTCTCCGTTAAGAGACCAAGTTTTTGCGTCCGTTACTTTTACTTTCACAAGCTGACCAATTAAAGATTTTGGAGCAACGAAGTTTACAAGTTTATTCGTACGAGTATAACCTGCAAGTACTTCCGCGTTATTTTTACTTTCCCCATCAACTAACACTTCTACAATTTGACCTTTGTAAAGATTGTTCTTTTCAATTGCCAATTTATTTACTAATGCATTTAAGCGTTGCAGACGTTCTTTCTTCACTTCCATTGGTACATTGTCTTTCATTTTTGCAGCTGGTGTACCTTCACGCGGAGAATAAATAAAGGTAAAGGCAGTATCAAATCCTACTTCACGATATAACGACATCGTTTCTTCAAATTGCTCGTCTGTTTCATTTGGGAAACCGACGATAATATCAGTTGTTAATACCACGTTTGGAATTGCTTCTTTAATTTTTCTTACAAGCTCTAAATAATGCTCACGCGAATATTTACGCGCCATAATTTTTAACATCTCTGTGCTTCCAGATTGAACCGGTAAGTGAATGTGTTCTACTAAACTCCCACCTTTTCCAAGTACTTCAATTAAGTGGTCATCGAAATCGCGTGGATGGCTCGTTGTAAAACGGATACGGGCGATATCAACTTTACGGAGTTCGTCCATTAAATCGCCAAGACCGTATTCTATATCTTCAAAGTCTTTACCGTATGCATTTACGTTCTGCCCAAGTAACGTAATTTCTTTATAACCATTCGCAGCTAAATGACGAATCTCTTGGATAATATCTTCTGGACGTCTGCTTCGCTCTTTTCCGCGTGTATACGGTACGATACAATATGTACAGAACTTATCACAGCCATACATAATATTTACCCAAGCTTTAATATCGCCACGGCGTACTTTCGGAAGATTTTCAATTACGTCTCCCTCTTTTGACCAAACTTCAACTACCGTCTCCTTCGAGAACATTGCATCTTTTAGAATGTACGGTAATCTATGAATATTATGTGTTCCAAACACCATATCTACATGCTGATTTTTTTGCATAATTTTATTTACAACAGACTCTTCTTGAGACATACAACCACATACACCAATTAAAAGGTCCGGATTTCTTCGTTTTAGTGATTTTAAATGACCTAGTTCACCGAACACTTTATTTTCAGCATTTTCACGAATGGCACAAGTATTCAATAATACTACATCTGCATCTTCAGTTGAAAAAGTTGGTTCATATCCAAGTGCAGTGAAAATACCAGCCATCACTTCTGTATCATGCTCATTCATTTGACAACCATATGTACGAATATAAAACTTTCTTCCTGTACCAAAATTGCGAAACTCTTCAGGTAAGCCAAAATCCCGTTCAATTTTAACTTCTTCTTTCCCTCGTTTTTTCGCGTCCTTTAAGGAAGGTGGTTGGTATACACTTTCAAAGTATTTACTATAATCTTTCTCTTCTTTTTTCGCAGAGGAATTTGCTTGTTGACTTGCTAATCGTTGTTGCTCGTTCATCGGTAATCTCCTTTCACCCTTAACTATACACACTCTATAGTCCATTTTAATGCGCTTAGACCCACCTCAAAAATGGTTAGATAGCTTGAGAGATAACTTGTCCTTTGAAACTTTGAGTAACCAATCTAATCATCTATAAGAATGAAGTCTTCCCCACACAAATAGACATTCCCTTTTCGTATTTCTTTTTGTCCTACTAAAAAGCATATTGCTTTATCCCTATAAACATTACCATAGTATGAAGCGTTTCGCCAATTTTAACAAAAAATTTGCGCTGTCTTATCTTACATTTTATTAGCAATGAACTTGCCATTCTCATACAACGATTTATATATTATTTTACCATTCTGAATTTTCCAAGTAAATATAACTACCTTATATTTACTCATAAAAAAAAGGTTGCCACATGGCAACCTTCTCTTCTTACATTACATAAATTCAGCAACAAGTTCATCAAACATTTTCTGATCCATATTTAAATCAGATTGAACTAAAGGCTTCTCACTATAGCCTTTTACAAGTTCTTGGTATGAAGGTTGCGCTGTATTTTGATAAATTAAACCTGTTACTAATCCGTTATTTTCCATTAACGTTTGCATAGCCATCATGCGATTAGACGGATCATATCCCTCTACTGTACTTAGTTTTGTTAAATTCTCTTTAAACCAATCGTAAGTATTTACTTTATTGTAAGTAACACATGGGCTAAATACGTTAATTAATGAAAATCCTTTATGGTTAATACCAGCTTCAATAATTTGTGTTAATTCTTTTAAATCACTTGAAAAGCTTTGCGCCACAAATGTTGCACCAGCTGTTAAAGCCATTTCCATAACATTTAGTGACGGTTCAATTGAACCTTGTGGTGTACTTTTCGTTTTAAATCCAGCTTCGCTACGTGGTGAAGTTTGCCCTTTTGTTAATCCGTAAATTTGGTTATCCATTACGATGTACGTAATGTCGATGTTACGACGAATAGAATGGATTGTATGTCCCATACCGATCGCAAATCCATCACCGTCACCGCCTGATGCGATAACTGTTAAATCACGGTTTGCCATTTTTACACCTTGTGCAATTGGAAGGGCACGACCATGAATACTATGCACACCATATGAATTAATATAACCTGAAATACGACCTGAACAGCCGATACCAGAAATAACAGCAAGTTCATCTGGATTTAAGCCAACGTTAGCTGCCGCACGTTGAATTGCAGCTTGCACCGAGAAGTCTCCGCAACCTGGGCACCAGTTTGGTTTTACACTGTTACGAAAGTCCTTAAATGTTGCCATTTAATACAACCCCTTTTTTGCATTCGTTGTAAATCTCTTTCGGCAAGAATGGGTTCCCATCATATTTTAAAAGACTAGAAATTTTCTCGCCGTTACCAAGATTCATTTTCATAATGTTAGCAAGTTGACCTGTTGCATTGTTTTCTACCACTACAACACGCTTCGCATTTTTCACAAGTGGATCGATTTCAGCTGTTGGGAACGGGTGAATTAAACGCACATGAGCATGGTTTACTTTCATACCCTCTTGTTCTAAGCGCTCCATTGCTTCTTCGATCGCACCACGTGTTGAGTTAAATCCAACAAGCAATACGTCTGCTTCTTCCTGCTTAACATTTTTATAAACAGGGGTATTAAACTTCAAGTTCTCCATTTTACGGAAACGTTTGTCCATTTGATCTTTACGGTTTATTGCTGATTCAGATGGTTTACCAGTTTCATCATGTTCTACACCTGTAACATGGTGAACACCATTTTTCATACCAGGTAAAACACGTGGTGAAACGCCATCTTCTGTTACTTCATAACGCTTGAAGTATGCTTTATTTTCACGTTCTGGTAATTCCGCTTCTAAATCAAGTTTACCACGACGAATTTCCACTTTATCTAACTTAAGTGGTTCTACCGTTTGTTTCCCTAAAGAAAGCTGTAAATCTGTTAGGAAAATAACAGGTACTTGATATTCTTCAGATAAGTTAAACGCTTCTACAATATCATAGAAAGCTTCTTCTACTGTACTTGGCGCCATTACGATTTTCGGAATTTCACCGTGCGTACCGTAAATCATCGCCATTAAATCAGACTGCTCTTGTTTCGTAGGTAACCCTGTACTTGGACCACCGCGTTGTGTATCAACAATAACTAACGGCGTTTCTGTAATACCCGCTAAACCGATCGCTTCCATCATTAAAGATAGACCTGGACCAGCAGATGCAGTTAATGTACGAACACCAGCATAGTTTGCACCGATTGCCATTGTACAAGCTGCGATTTCATCCTCAGTTTGGATTACTGTTCCGCCGACTTTTGGCAATTTTTTAATTAAGTATTCCATAATTTCAGATGCAGGTGTAATTGGATATGCAGACATAAAGCGAGCACCACCAGCTACTGCACCAAATGCAATTGCATCGTTCCCAATCATAAACATGCGCTTCTGACCATCAGCTTTTTCAAGCTGCATCATGTTTACTTTCTCACCTAGTAACTCTTTCATATATTGAGAGCCGCGCTTAATTGCGTCCATATTCTTTTGAACAACTTGCTCTCCTTTACGACCAAAGATCTCTTCAACAACATCTAAATAAGCTGTTTCCTCTAATCCTAATACCGCACTTGAGGCTCCAACAGCAACCATGTTTTTCATTAATGATGTACCTAATTCTGAAGCAATATCTGTAAACGGTATCACATATAGATTTACATCTGTATTGTCAGGTATTGTCGGATTAAATTTCGCATCTGCAACTACAATCCCGCCCGGACGTAGTTCGTGGAAGTTAAAATCAATTGTTTCTTGATCAAAAGCAATTAAAATATCTAAATCATCTGAGATCGCGCGTACTTCTGTTGTACTTACACGAATTTTATTATTTGTATGGCCGCCTTTAATACGTGATGAGAAGTGGCGGTAACCGTATAGATAATAACCTAATCGGTTTAATGCAATACAGAAGATCTCTCCTGTACTTTCAATTCCTTCACCTTGTTGGCCTCCAACTTTCCATGAAAGTTGACTAATCATCTCCTACACCCCTTTTGGCTGCATTCATTGTAGTGTATTTTTTTACAGTAATAGTTTAGCATTTTTTATGCAAATAAACTACAATGGACGCAAATTATGCCTCTTCTGATTTCCCTGAATCTTTAGTATAAAGCTATTTTGTTTTTCATTCTAGTATTAGGTCTTAAAAAAAGCAATAATATCAAATGAATTAATTCTAATTTTTCTGGATTTTTAAAACAAAAATCTTAAAAGCCGATATGTTCAACAAAATTATCATATAAAAATCGCTCTACAGTAGATGCAGCATAGTGTTTACAAAGCTCATTCATTACATTTTCATAATCTCGATACGCTGATACATTTACAACTGTTTCTACTATCCCATCAAAATCCGAACCAAACCCTATATTGTTCTCTCCACCTAATGAACAAATATATTCGATATGTCTTACTATATCTGCTACATTCGCTTGTTTTTCATTTGTTAGAAACTGCGGTACAAAAGTGACACCGATCATGCCATTTCGCTTTATAAGAGCTTTAAGTTGTTCATCGTTTAAATTACGTGGGTGCTTACAAAGTTTCATACAATTTGAGTGGGAAGCAATAGGATTTTTTGCAATTTCTATAACATCCCAAAAACTTCTTTCATTCAAATGAGACACATCAGTCCATACATGTAACGCATTCAGTTCTTGTACAACATGTTTACCAGAAGTCGTTAAACCTGCCCCACGTGTCTCTAGCGCACCATCAGCTAATAGATTGGCATAATTCCATGTTAGTCCAAAAGAACGTACTCCTAGGCGATACAACAACCGTAATTTCATTGCATCTTTTCCAATTGCTTCGCATCCTTCTAGGGTTAATATCGCTCCAATTTCGTTCTGTTTTAACATGTTAATATCATCTTTTGTCTGAATAAACTTCACACCTGGTAGGGATAAAATTTCATTATAAAAAATATCTACCATTTGCAATGCTACTTCAAATCGGTTTTCATATGCCACTGTTTCTGGCACATATATAGCAAAACATTGTATACTTCCTTTTCTGTTCTTTAACTGTTCAAATGTAATATGTAATTGCGAATCATGTTTAAAATCCTTTTTCCCTTGTGCACTCCATAACTGAAGAAGCACATCACAATGAGCATCAAAAATTTTCATTTTCATTCCTCCATTATAAAAACAACCTGTTTGCATACTGCAAACAGGTTGTTTAAACTTAACGAGGTTCTACAATTAATTTTATTGCTGTACGTTCTTCCCCATCAATCATGATATCCGTAAACGCTGGGATACAAATCAGGTCCAAACCACTAGGCGCTACAAATCCTCTTGCAATTGCTACTGCCTTTACCGCTTGGTTCAATGCACCTGCACCAATGGCTTGAATTTCTGCTGTTCCGCGTTCGCGAATAACACCTGCAAGTGCACCAGCTACAGAATTAGGGACCGACGTTGCTTTAACTTTTAATATTTCCATTCCGCGTTTCCTCCTCGTTTCTATAAAAAGTATTAGCAATTATTTCACTTTAACTTATATTCACGAGGAATGACACGTATTCCTGCTAAATTTCTGTAATTTTTCTAAAAAATTAAAAAATAATAACTTATCTAAATTTTAACAGAGATTACTCAAAAAATGGTTGGTCATCATTAATTAAGATACGCTCAATTTTCTTAGCTTTTCCTGTATTAGGATCCACATCAATTAGCACTGCGCTTAATTGTGTTCTACCATTTGTCACTTCAAATCGCACTGGTAAGTTTGTTAAAAACTTCTTCAATACTGCTTCTCGGTCCATGCCTAAAATTCCATCGTACGGTCCTGTCATACCAACATCTGTAATATATGCCGTCCCGCTTGGTAAAATACGATTATCTGCTGTAGGAACATGCGTATGTGTACCTACTACCGCTGTAGCACGACCATCTACATACCAACCTAACGCTTGTTTTTCACTTGTAGTTTCCGCATGGAAATCAACAAAGATAATATTCGTACGTTTTTTCGCAATGTTAATTAATTCATCCACTTTACGGAATGGACAATCAATTGGAGGAAGGAATGTACGTCCTTGTAAGTTAATAACTGCAACTTCTGTTCCATTACAGTTCACAAAAATAAGCCCTTTTCCTGGAGTTCCTTCTGGGAAGTTAGCTGGTCTTGCAAGATATTTTGCATCATCGATGAATTCAAATACTTCACGGTTATCCCAAGCGTGGTTTCCAAGTGTAACTGCTTGCGCCCCACACTCTAAAAAGTTTCGATATATTTTTTCTGTAATTCCACGGCCACCTGCTGCGTTTTCTCCATTAATGATTGTTACTGTAGGTGTATATTTTTTCTTTAATGCCGGTACGTATTGTTGAATCATACCTCTACCAGGAGATCCTACTACATCCCCAACAAATAATATTCTCATATGTCTTACCCTTTCTATGTACTGCATTTTTTATTGCTATAGCATTAAGTAAATTCCTTATAATATGTTTATTATAAGTTTGTTTCACTTTTATGCTATATAACTAACTGTCTTTATTTTATCCAATTCCAACACAAAAAAATAAAGTGGTGTTTCACCACTTTATTTTGCATATTCCACTGCACGTGTTTCACGAATAACCGTTACTTTAATATGTCCTGGGTAATCCAGTTCATTTTCAATACGTTTTCGGATATCACGAGCTAAACGATGAGCTTCTAAATCATCGATTGTATCTGGTTTTACCAAAATACGAACTTCACGTCCTGCTTGAATTGCAAATGATTTTTCAACGCCTTCATAAGACTCTGAAATCTCTTCTAACTTTTCAAGACGACGAATATAGTTTTCAAGTGTTTCACTACGAGCTCCCGGTCTTGCAGCTGATAATGCATCTGCTGCTGCAACTAAAACTGCAATGATAGAAGTTGGCTCTGTGTCTCCGTGGTGAGATGCAATACTGTTTATAACTACAGGATGCTCTTTATATTTCGTTGCGAGTTCAACACCAATTTCAACGTGGCTACCTTCTACTTCATGGTCAATCGCTTTACCGATATCATGTAATAGACCAGCACGTCTTGCTAGTTTTTCATCCTCACCAAGCTCTGCTGCCATAAGTCCAGTTAAATATGCCACTTCCATAGAGTGTTTTAAGACGTTTTGCCCATAACTTGTACGGTATTTCAAACGACCTAAAATCTTAATTAAATCTGGATGTAATCCGTGAACACCCACTTCAAACGTTGTTTGCTCTCCGACTTCGCGAATATACTCGTCCACTTCACGTCTTGATTTTTCGACCATCTCTTCAATACGCGCTGGGTGAATACGTCCGTCCTGTACTAGTTTATCAAGAGCGATACGAGCTGTTTCACGACGAATTGGGTCGAATCCAGATAGGATAACCGCTTCTGGTGTATCATCGATAATTAGGTCAATACCTGTTAACGTTTCTAACGTACGAATATTTCGACCTTCACGTCCGATAATACGTCCCTTCATTTCGTCATTTGGAAGATTTACAACCGAAACGGTTGTTTCAGCAACATGATCAGCTGCACATCTCTGCATTGCAAGAGATAAAATCTCTTTTGCTTTCTTATCTGCTTCTTCTTTCGCACGAACTTCACTTTCTTTTACCATTACGGCAATTTCATGAGAAACTTCACTTTCTACTTTACCAAGAATAATTGCTTTCGCTTGTTCGCGTGTCAGATTGGAAATGCGCTCTAATTCTGTTTGTTGCTTTTGAACTAACTCTCCCACTTTGCTTTCCAACTCTTCAATCTGTTGTTGTCTCGCTACAAGAGAATCCTCTTTCTTTTCTAACTGTAGCTCGCGTTTATCGAGCGTTTCGTCTTTACGATCAAGGTTCTCTTCTTTTTGCATTAAACGATTTTCTTGTTTTTGTAATTCGCTTCTACGGTCACGAATTTCTAATTCAGCTTCTGTACGAAGTGTATGAATTTCATCCTTTGCTTCTAAAAGCGCTTCTTTCTTAAGTGCTTCAGCCTCACGATTCGCTTCGTCTAGAATACGTTTCGCTTCATTGGCTGCACCATTAATCTTCGCTTCAGCAATAGACTTTCGAACAAAAAAGCCAACAACTGCACCGACTGTTGCAAGCAAAATGGAGATGAGTATCCAAACTGTACTACTCATGATTTCACCTCCCCTTGCTATGAATGAAAAAAGACTGTCGGCATGTACATTGAATACCAACATACAGCAAAGACCGTCGTCCCGCTTTTTTAAGGGACTTTCTTCATTTCACAATTAAAATGTCATATTATTATTTCGGCAAGATTTAAGTCTTACTCCGAATATTACTTCTCTTCTTGAGAAGAGTGTTTCGTATATAAGAAAAAATATACATTCTCATTGTATCTATCGCAATTTTCATTGTCAAGCGTTGTCTACTTTTACTTTCTTTACCTTCAGCCCTAATTCATATATGAATTTAAAAAGCAGACAGCATATTATCCTGGAAAACCTTAGTAAATTCCAGTTTATTCATGTAAAACGTGCATATATCCCTCTTTATACATAATCTTTTAGGTGGATTAAATATTTTACCTCCAACGATATACAACGCTTTCATAATGATACAAAAATAAAAGACACGAAGCCGTGTCTTTTATTTTTAATCAAGAAGATTTGGATCTTCCATACCTTCAGCACCAGAATCTTCGCTAATTCCGTGATGCTCACGAATAAAGAAGGCAATTTCTTCTCTTAAATCCGTATTTTCTTTTAAGAACTGCTTTGAATTTTCACGACCTTGTCCTAAGCGTTCTTCATTATAAGAGTACCAAGCACCACTCTTTTGAACGATATCAAGTTCAGAAGCCATATCTAAGATTTCGCCTTCTCTTGAAATACCTTCTCCGTACATAATATCAACTTCAGCAACACGGAATGGTGGTGCCACTTTATTTTTAACTACTTTTACTTTTGTTTTATTACCAACGATGTCGTTACCTTGCTTTAATTGCTCCGCACGACGTACTTCAAGACGAACAGTTGAATAGAATTTCAACGCACGACCACCTGGAGTTGTTTCTGGCACTATCTATAGATTTTCCATCTCTATAGTCCGGACTATCTCTTCATCTCTTTACAGAGAGCCTTGCACTTCCAGCAGTAGCCTATCATCTGCCGTACCCTACTCAGTTAACTAAAAGTCCTTTTCGGTAGTCTCTACACCTTCCCCATATAAATATGGAGCTTGGCACGGTATTACCCTAAATAATGGTGGGCTTCACCGTTAGCAACTATATGAATAGTTACACCCTTAGGCAATAAGGTTCACAAGGTTTTTTAACATGCTATCACTAGCAAGGGAAACCCATGGTAAACTCCTTAATCTTTACGATTAAGCAACTTGTAGTTGATTTCCGAACATAACCCCAACTTTTTCACGAATTTGGTTAATAAAGATTGCGATTGTTTTTGATTTATTGATTGCACCTGAAAGTTTACGAAGTGCTTGAGACATTAAACGAGCTTGTAGACCTACGTGTGAGTCACCCATGTCTCCTTCGATCTCAGCTTTCGGTACAAGAGCTGCTACAGAGTCAATTACGATAATATCAACCGCACCACTTCGTACAAGTGCTTCTGCGATTTCTAAACCTTGCTCCCCTGTATCAGGTTGTGATAGTAGTAATTCATCGATGTTAACACCTAATTTTTGTGCATATACAGGATCCATTGCATGCTCTGCATCAATGAACGCTGCTTGTCCACCTTGACGTTGTACTTCTGCAATTGCATGTAATGAAACTGTTGTTTTACCTGAACTTTCAGGTCCGTAAATTTCGATAATACGGCCGCGTGGGTATCCGCCTACCCCTAGTGCCACATCAAGTGCTAAAGAACCACTAGAAACTGTAGAAACTCTACGCTCCGCTTGTTCTCCTAATTTCATAATTGAACCTTTACCGAATTGCTTCTCTATTTGTTTTAACGCCATATCTAACGCTGCTTGACGATCACTCATTCAAAATTCCTCCTTAACTGAATTGCTAATCTTATTATACCTATTTTCAATTCAATTTGCCAACAAAAATCGAACATTTATTCGATTTTTTTATTTTCCATTAAATAAAACTGCATTTAACCATAAAAAAAGCTAAAAGAGACTTATATCTCTTCTAGCTTTTTATACAAATGATAAAACCCATATTTTACTGAGCGTTCTCTAATTTGTTGACGACTTCCGCTTAAATTAAGAGGAAAGACTACAGTTGGTTCATCTTTAATTGCCAATCCAACAAATACTGTTCCTGGCTCTTTATGTTCTGAAGCACCTGGTCCTGCTACCCCAGTGAAACTAATTCCGATATCCGCTTTTAATAATTCTTTAACATTTTCAGCAAGATAACGAGCACACTCTTTACTAACAGCACCGTCAGTAGACAACACTTCCTCAGGTACATGTAAAACATGTTGCTTCACATCATTATGATAACAAATGACACCGCCTTTAAATATTGAAGACACACCAGCACTTTCTGTTACTTGATTACCGAAGAGACCACCTGTTAAACTTTCTGCACATGCTAAAGTTAATTCTTTTTTCTTCAATAACTCTATCGCCTTATCATGCAGAAACTCTTGGTCATATCCGTAGAAAAATTCTCCTACTCTTTCTAAAATCAAATCTTCTGTATGCTGAATGAGCTTCGCCGCTTCATCAGCCTTTTGATGCTTGGCAGTTAAACGTAATGTCACTTCTCCATCATTTGCAAGAGGGGCGATTGTCGGATTCGTTTGTCCATCAATTAAATCTTGAACTTTCACTTCTAATTGAGATTCCCCAATCCCGAAGAAGCGCAGCACACGAGAATAAATGTTTTCTCCTGTTGTAAAGTTACGTAAAAAAGGCTCTACATAACTTACATACATCGGCTTCATTTCTTTCGGTGGCCCTGGTAATAAAATATAAACTTTTCCGTTCTTATTTAACCCCATACCAGGTGCCATACCATGATCATTCGCAAATACAGTCGCTCCATCCAAAACGAGCGCCTGCTTTTTATTATTCTCCGTGAACTCGCGACCTGTACGCTTAAAGTAATCGCTTATTGATGCTAATGCCTGTTCATCATACACTAGCTCTCCACCCAAACTAGAAGATATCGTTTCTTTCGTCAAATCATCTTTTGTCGGGCCTAATCCACCTGTAAAAATAAGCATGTCCGCACGTTTTTCCGCAACTTCAATCGCCTGCTGTAATCGTGTGTTATTATCCCCAACTACAGTATGGCAGTATACATTAATGCCGATTGAAGCTAACTTTTCAGATAAAAACTGGGCATTTGTATTTGCAATTTGTCCAAGTAATAATTCCGTTCCAACCGCAATAATCTCCGCATTCATCCCAATTCCCCCATAAACTTCTATTTTGAGTTTACAAAAGCAGCTCTATTTTTCCAGAAATAATCCCATCCTGAAATAACAGTAAAAATTAATGCAATCCATATAAAGATGTCAGCTACCGGAATATGGATTAAATTTAAAGGTACATCGTGTAATAAATATGCTGCAATCGCGATAATTTGTGTCCATGTCTTAATCTTACCTAGCTGATTTGCTGCAACTACTTCTCCTGTTCCAGCAAGTACTAGACGTAAACCAGTTACCGCAAACTCACGGCTTATAATGATAATAACAATCCAAGCTGGTACGTATTGCATTTCCACTAACGTGATAAGTGCAGCTGAAACAAGTAATTTATCAGCTAATGGGTCAAGGAACTTCCCTAAATTCGTTACAAGATTATATTTTCTTGCGTAATGTCCATCAATCCAATCTGTAGCCGAAGCAACAATAAAGATAAGTGCTCCTACTAAATGTTGAATTGGTAAATCAACATCACCAATTGTGTATGAACCCCAATCAAAGGGTGCTAACATAATTACCATAAAAATTGGAATTAAGAAGATTCTAGATATTGTAATTTTATTTGGTAAATTCACAGCTATTCCTCCATCATATCAAAAACATTTGTTCATTGAAAAAAGTCATCGAAGCGATGACTGTTATTGTGCAGGTTGCTCTACCCCTTGGTTTTTTATCACCAATCTTTGGTGAAGTTCTTTTTCTGGATCCAATGGATAAGCAACCACTTGGCCATTCAGTTTAACTTCAACATTCGTTGCATTTCCAATATTAAGTCGTACTTCTTTTAATGTTGATACATTATGTTTTTCTATTTGACCCTCTTGTAATGTAGTGTTTAGAATCTCATTCCCCGCATCATCTTTAACATCTACATAACTCGTACCTTTACCCGATATTTCCAGTTCTAATGTTTTATTATTATGAATTTCCAAAGTAGATACTTTACCAGTTGTCCCAACTACTTTCACTTCTTCTTGTCCAGTTGGCTGTGATGGTTGTTCTTCTTTCTTTGGCTCTTCTTTTTTCGGTTCTTCTTTTTTCGGTTCTTCTTTTTTCGGCTCTTCCGCTTTCACTTCATCTTTCTTCGTATCTAACGGAGAGTTTTCCGCTTTTTTAACTTCAATTTTCTCACTTTGAGTATTCGGAACTTTCTCATCATCTTTTCCAGTTAACGCTTGGAAAACAAACCAAATTACCACTCCAACTGCGATTACTAACAGCGCAACTAAAATTTTCGGCATGTGATCTGCAATTGGCCATGATGAAGATTTTTGCATTGTTTCTTGCGTTTTTTGCCCTGTTGATACTTGTGGAACGTCACGTTTTTCAGATTGTGGTATCGTACTCTGATATTCTACAAGCAGTTCCTCTCCATTTAATCCAACCGCATCTGCGTATTGTTTAATGAATGCACGCGCATAAAAAGCTCCTGGCAATACATCATAATTGCCTTCTTCAATCGCTACTAAATGGCGTTTTTGAATTTTTGTAATCTCATGCAGCTGATCAATAGACAAGCCTTTCGTTCCTCTTGCTTCTTTCAGCTTTTGTCCTAATTCTGTCACTACTAACACCTCAATATTTCTTTAAAAGTCAAACATAGAGAAATTATTTTGCGTACCTTGCTCAATTTCATCTACTAAATTATATTGAATTTCTTCATCATAATCGTTACGCAACTCAATAATATAATCAAAATCATCCAATGTGTATTCTGACTGACTCACAAATACATCAGGATGTTCCACAACTTTCGTTGCAGGCAATCTCATAATTTCACGAACAAGCTGCCAATGCCTTTCGTTAGCACGCTTTGTTGACACGATTCCATCTAAGATGAAAATATTGTCGTCGCTATACTCGTCTTCAATTAATTGACTACGAACCGTTTGCTTAATAAGAGTAGATGATACAAATAACCATCTTTTATTTGCGCAAACACTTGCGGCAACAATGGATTCTGTTTTTCCGACACGAGGCATTCCTCGTATTCCGATTAGTTTATGACCTTCTTTTTTCATTATTTCAGCCATAAAGTCTACAAGTAACCCTAATTCATCACGCACAAACCGAAATGTCTTCTTATCATCTGCATCTCGTTGTATGTACCTACCATGTCTAACCGCTAGCTTGTCTCTTAGCTTTGGCGGACGATATTTCGTTACCGTTATATTATCCATCGTATTTAAAATTGATTCAAGTCTAGAGATTTGCTCTTGATTATCACACATAAGGAGTAATCCACGTCGTTCATTATCTACACCATTAATTGTGACAATATTAATGCCGAGCATACCGATTAACGAAGAAACGTCACCAAGCAAGCCAGGTCGGTTTTTATGTATTTCATATTCAAAATACCATTCAATCATCCAAGATCACTCCCCTTGCTTACTTTACACCTACGTACTATATTATATGATTTCACCTTAATAGGGAAGCTAAATGTATAATCTATCCTGCGTTATTATTATACAAAAAAAATAGAGAGGAGAATCTCCTCTCTATTTTTTACTTATGCTGTACAAACTTTACCATTAAGTTTGCGATTGTATGTTGCTCTTGTTCATCAGCAACTTTCCAAAGCTCAGCTAATAGTTTCTCTTGATCGTTGCGTGCTTCTACTTCATTTGCTAAATAGTCACCAACACGAAATGCCATATCTGATACAGCACCACCATCAAGACCTTTTCCTTGCGCCTGTTCTAAACGTTCTCCTAAAAAGCTCTTCCATTGATCAAAATTATCTAAAACTGACATGTGTAAGCACCTCACTACTTAGTAATAGAATCATGCTTAATTTGTACAGTTTTTCATTTTTTATGTAAGAAATTTTTAGCAATGCCAACCGCCGTTCACTCCGATAATTTGTCCCGTTATATAAGATGCTCCTGGTGATACGAGAAATGACACTGTTTTTGCTACTTCTTCTGGCAATCCCAGTCTACCTAACGGAATCTCTTCAGCAATTTCATTCTTATCCTCTTCTGAAAATACATTTAACATTTCCGTTTCAATTGCACCTGGCGCCACCGCGTTCACTCTTATTCCACTTAATGAAACTTCTTTCGCTAAAGCTTTCACATATGAATTTTGCGCACCTTTTACCATCGAGTACAGCACTTCACATGATGCACCAATTTGTCCCCATATAGATGAAACAAGTACAATATTACCGCTTCTCCGCTGAATCATTGAAGGCAGTGCCATTGATAATACTTTATATATACTCTTCACTTGAAGTTCTACCATGTAATTCAATTCATCGTTCGTTACATCTGTTACGAGTCCAAATATACTCTTCCCAGCTGCATATACGATAACATCAAGAGGATGTTCAATTTGGTCCCACAATTGCTCTGCTCCATCAGCAGAAGCTAAATTGGCTTGAACAGGAATCACTTCATCCCATTCTTTCTGCAACTCATTCACTTTTTCTACACTGTTATTATAATGAATATATACTGTATATCCATCTTGAATTAATTGTTTTGAAATAGCAGAGCCAATTCCTCCGCTTCCCCCAGTTACTAATGCATACTTTTTCATACAATTCCTCTCTTATCTCAATAAAATCTTTCTCCTACAAATAAATAATACCCTCATCTTACAATTTATCAATGATAAGATGAGGGTATTATTGTGAAACCTTTTATTTTTTCGGTAAAACTTGACAAACACTCATTTTCTCTTCTGATAATAATAATTTGGCTACTTCTTGTAAATCTTGAACCGTTAGACTTTCTAATACAGTCAATGCATCAAACAGACTAGATTCATTAAACGCATATCGTGTAAATTGATTTGCAATATATTCAGGTGAATTCAAGGAGCGTAAAAAGCCACCTATTTTCTTTTTCTTTACTCGTTCTAATACCGCCTCATCTAATTGATCATAATTTGTATTTAATAAAATCCCTTTCAAACGCTCTTCCAGCTCATCAGGTTGCTTCGTATCGCCGCCTACCATTGCAAAACCGAAGTTATTCTCTTCCGTATAATCATACGAGAACGAATCATCAATAAGCCCTTCATTATATAAAGATTCGTAATGAACGGAGCTCTTCCCAAATAAATAATCTAAAAGTAACGTAAGCGCAATTTCTTGTTTTAAAAGGGCTTTCCCTTTTTCTTTTAAGTTTGTCGCTTTAATACCAACTAAACATTTCGGTGTTTGTACAGGCATTGAAATAATCTTCTTCTTTTCATTTACCTCATCTGGTTCTTCTTCAAATGAACGTACAATTTCCGACTGATTTTTATAATCTTTTTTCGCTTGATTTTCACGTACTAAATCCATTGTTTCCTCTGGATCGATTGCACCCACAACAAATAGTAACATATTGCTCGGATGATAAAACGTTTCATAACATTCATA
Organism: Bacillus sp. AFS059628; assembly: GCF_002571225.1. Taxonomy (GTDB): domain Bacteria; phylum Bacillota; class Bacilli; order Bacillales; family Bacillaceae_G; genus Bacillus_A. The sequence continues at coordinate 24,279 of NZ_NVEC01000073.1, forward strand.
TAATAAGTCTTTCGTAATTTTACTAATCGACTCAATTGTCCCTGCAATATCAATTTTAATTGGGTGCTTTACAAACAAGCTATCAATTAACCCAAAGTATAAGCGCCAATCCGGATTATCTTGATACATTTGAATTTCTTGCCCGATAATCCCCTTCTCTTTTTCAACTGTTTTTTCAGAAAAGTAAGGCTCTTGTACGAAGTTTAACAATGTATTTAAATTTTGTTCTACATTTGATGTACATGAAAAAAGGTAAGCTGTTCTTGTGAACGATGTGAAAGCATTTGCCGATGCTCCTTGTTTACTAAACAATTGGAAGGCATCGTGATCTTCTTTTTCAAATAATTTATGCTCAAGAAAATGAGCAATTCCATCAGGCACACGAATCATTTCTTCTTTGCCTAGTGGTACGAATGTATTATCCATAGAACCATATTTTGTCGTAAACGTTGCAAATGTTTTATTAAATCCTTGCTTCGGTAAAATATATACATCTAATCCATTAGGAAGTTTTTCATAATAGAGCGTCTCTTTTAATTGCTCATAAACAATTTTCTCCATTTATTCTCCCTCCGTTCCTTGTAAAAAGTAAATTGTATCTAGTTCAATATTTTTAGCAACTTTCACAATCTCTTCTTTCGTCACACTTTCAATACCTGTAAGCCATTCTTCAACCGGACGCGTACGATCTGAAATAATACCATGATACAGCATTTCCACAAATCCGCGTGGTGTATCAATCGCCTCTAATATTTGATTTTGAATAACACTTTTCGTTTGATGCATCTCTTCTTCAGAAAAATCACCATTTTGCATCGCTAGCATTTGTTCTTTAATAATCTCAACAGCTTTTTCATAATTTTTCGCTTCGATCCCTGACATGACAAACAATAAGCCTTTATGACTTTCAAAGCGGGATGCTGCATAGTACGCTAAACTATTTTTTTCACGAACGTTAACGAATAACTTCGAATGAGAAAATCCTCCAAATAATCCATTGAACAATTGCAGTGCAAAATAATCTTCATCTTTATACGTAATAAACGTACGATAACCGATGTGTAATTTACTTTGTTTTAATTCTTGTTGTTCAACAACTTCTTTTTCTTCATTATTTCTCTTATGAAGAAGTACATTTCTTTCTCTCGCAGGACGTGCTGAAATAGAAAAATACTTACTTACAAGATCCACTGCGTTTTCTGAAATATCACCAATAATGTATAGATCCATTTCATCTTCTGCTAACACTTTTTGATAATATTGATACAAACTTTCATTTGTAATAGAAGAAACACTCTCTTTTTTCCCATTTGCACTTAAACGATACGGTTCTACTTTGCACATTTCTTCAATTAAACGCTCGTTTGCATAGCGCATTTTATCATCGTACGTAGCTTCAATTCGTTGCAAGAGCGCTCTCTTTTCACTTTCTACGATAGAAGGTAGAAAACCATTCCCCTCTGTTGCTGGGTGCAAAACGATATCCGATAACATAGAAAGTGCTTTTTCAAATAGCGGTGGTGCATCATGTAAATAAACTTCATTTGCAATATCTACATAAATAGAGATAATATGGTCTTCTCCTTTTTTACTTACATCTACTGCTAAAGAAGATCCATATAATTCTTCTAAATATTGACGAAGACGAATTACAGAAGGAAGCTTTTCTGTCGCACTTTGCAATACGTATGGCAATAGGGCACGCTCTGTCACCGTCTCCTCATTTAAAGGTGCCTTAAAACGAAATACAAAAGTATTTGTTTTATATTTATCAGTTGGAATAATATGTACTCGCAAACCACCTAACTCATGTAACTGTTGTTCCATTAGTTTCATTTATAGCCCTCCTTTACGTATGTAGGAATATTCCTCTTCAATATACAGTTTTTAGAAATAAAAAATCAACTTTTCTTCCTCACTATACTTACATTAGTCTCTTTCTAAAAACTTGAATATGTAAGGAAAATAGTAAAATTCCGTATTAAATATAGTCTATGTAAAAAAGCCCGCACTAATGTGCGAGCTTTTTTTATACTTATCGTTTTCCTTTTTCATAAGGAGTTCCTAATGCTTTCGGAGCTTCAGAACGACCTACAAAACCAACAAGCGCTAATATTGTGAAGACATACGGTAATATCGTTAATAAAACACTCGGAATTTGATCTAATACAGGAATTGTTCCACCAGTTACACTTAACGATTGTGCAAAACCGAAGAATAGTGCTGCACCTAATGCACCTAGTGGATTCCACTTCCCAAAGATCATAGCAGCTAATGCTAAGAAACCTTGTCCAGTAATAGTTGCCCCTGAGAAGTTATTAGAAATTGACATTGCAAAAATTGCTCCACCAATCCCAGCAAACACCCCTGATATGCAAACGCCAATATAGCGCATTTTATATACGTTAATCCCCATCGTATCCGCTGCCATTGGATGCTCACCAACTGCACGAAGACGAAGACCGAACGGTGTTTTATAAATAACATACCAAACAACGAATGCTAAAATAATTGCAATATACGACGTTATTGGTACGTTAGAGAAGAATATTTTCCCTAAAACCGGAATATCTGAAAGGCCTGGAATGTCAATCTTTTCAATACGGTACTGAATAAAGTCAGTCTGTCCTTTATCAAAAATCTTCTTAATTGCAAATACCGTTAATCCAAGAGATAAGAAGTTAATCGCTACACCACTTACAACTTGATCCGCTCGGAATGTAATAGATGCTACCGCATGAAGTAATGCAAATAAACCACTACCAATTGCCGCAAATAATAACGCAATCCACGGAGTCATCGTGCCCCAAGTATCACCCATTAATAAGTTTGTAACAACTCCAATAAATGCACCAAATAGCATTAGTCCTTCTAATCCGATATTTACAACACCCGATCGTTCACTAAATACACCACCTAGTGCTGTAAAAATTATAGGTGCCGATGTATATAACGTACCCGTCACAAGAATGGCTAATATATCTAAAAAGCTCATTTATTTCCCCTCCTTGCTCATGCGTGTAAGCGCCCATCTTAACACATAACTACATGCAACAAAGAAGATGATACATGCAATAATTACATTAATAAGCTCTGATGGTACATCTGCCTCAAAGTTCATTTGAGGGGAAGCACTTTTCAAACCACCAAATAATAAAGCTGAAAGGATAATACCAAACGGATTGTTCCCTCCAAGTAAGGCTACGGCAATCCCATCAAATCCTACTCCTGTAAACGAAGACATTGCTGTCATACTTTGGAATGTTCCTAATCCTTCCATCGCGCCACCAATCCCCGCAAATGCACCAGCAATTGTCATAGAGAATACTACATTGCGAGAAACTTTCATACCAGCATATTTGGAAGCATGTTGATTAAATCCTACTGATTTTAATTCATAACCTAAAGTTGTTCGATCTAATAAGAACCACATTAAAATAGCGATTAAAATTGCCACAACAATTCCCCAGTGAAGGCGCGAACCGTCAGTAATACTAGCAAGCCAGTCTGAAGATAATGACGCACTCTCTTTAATGTCATACGTTTTATCATTACCCTCGTGTAAGAAACGCTTAATAATGTCATATGTTACGTATAACGCAATATAGTTCATCATAATTGTTACAATAACTTCATTAACTTGAAATTTCCCCTTTAAATATCCAGGGATGAAACCCCAAATTCCACCTACTAATGCTGCAAATAAAATTGATAACGGAATGTGAAGAACAGCTGGTAGCGAGACTGCATAACCGAACCAAACTGCTGCAAGCCAACCCACCAGCAATTGGCCCTCTACCCCAATATTAAATAAACCTGTTCGAAATGCAAACGCCACTGATAAACCAGCAAGAATAAGTGGTATCATTGTACGAAGCGTTTCACCAATCGCACTCGCGCTACCGAACATCCCTGTCCAAAGCGCACTATAACCAACAACTGGGTCATAACCACTAACTAGCATTACAATTCCTCCGACAAGTAAGCCGAAAATAACGGATAGTACTGGGACTAAAATATTTATCGTTCGTTCTGTTAAAAGTTTTTTAGCCATTTGTACCCACCTGCTCCTTCTTTGTTCCTCCAGCCATTAACAACCCAAGCTGTTGTTCATTCGTTTCTTTCGCATCAACAATTGCTACGATTTCCCCTTCATAAATAACAGCAATTCGGTCACTAACATTTAAGATTTCATCTAACTCTAGCGATAAAAGTAATACCCCTTTTCCTTTATCCCTTTGCTCTATTAATCTCTTATGAATAAATTCAATTGCTCCTACATCTAAACCACGTGTGGGCTGTGCCGCGATTAGTAAATCTGGATTTCGGTCTACTTCACGTGCAATAATTGCTTTTTGTTGATTCCCCCCAGATAAAGCGCGTGCTAACGTTTGCTCACTAGGTGTACGTACATCAAACTGTTCAATAAGCGCCTTTGCTTTTTCTGTAATTTTACTGAAATTCAAAATCCCTTTCTTTGAAAACGGGTTTTTATAGTACGTTTGCAGCACTATATTATCTCTAACAGAAAAGTCAAGAACAAGGCCGTGTTTATGACGATCTTCTGGAATATGACCAATTCCTTCTTCTGTTATTCTTCTAACAGGCCAATTTGTTATTTCTTTTCCTTTAATTGCAATAGAACCTGACTCAACTTTTCGTAAACCAGTAATTGCTTCTATTAATTCACTTTGTCCATTTCCATCAATCCCTGCAATTCCAACAATTTCTCCCGCACGAACAGTTAAGTCAAGGCCTTTTACAGCAGGTAGTTGACGTGCATCGTGAACAACAAGGTTTGCAATTGAAAGTACCTCTTCTTTTGGTTTCGCGTCTATTTTTTCTGTTTTAAAATTCACTTGACGTCCGACCATTAATTCTGCAAGTTTATTTTCATCCGTATTTGCAACGTCAACCGTTCCAATCCCTTTTCCTTTACGAATAATCGTACAACGATCGCAAACTTCCATAATTTCTTTCAACTTATGTGTAATAAGAACAATAGATTTTCCTTCTTGCACAAGCTTTTTCATAATTTGAATGAGCTCATGAATTTCTTGTGGTGTTAACACAGCTGTTGGCTCATCAAATATTAAAATTTCCGCACCACGATAAAGAGTTTTCAAAATCTCAACTCGCTGTTGCATACCAACTGAAATATCCTGTATTTTCGCATATGGATCTACAGCTAAACCGTATTGTTCAGACAGTTTTTGAATTTCTTTAGCAGCTTCGTCAACAGCAATTTTCCCTTTTTTCTTTGGTTCATTTCCGAGAATAATATTCTCTGTAACTGTAAAATTATGAACAAGCATAAAGTGCTGATGAACCATTCCAATACCAAGGTCATTTGCTATATTCGGATTTGTGATTTTTACAGGCTTTCCTTTAATTTTAATTTCACCTTGTTCTGGTTGGTACAAACCAAATAGTACATTCATCAATGTGGATTTCCCTGCACCATTTTCTCCAAGTAAAGCATGTATTTCTCCTTGCTTTACTTGCAGCGTAATATCATCATTCGCTACAATGCCTGGGAATACTTTCGTAATGTTATTCATCTCAATTACGTATTCCATTTCGTTCCTCCTTTTAACAGGGAACATTCCCTATTACACTATTAACTTATTAAGCAATTTGGAAGTTTTATACATACAAAGGTTAGTTCTATGAACTAACCTTTGCTATTTCTCTATTTATTTTTTTAGAGAAGCTTCATATTCTTTATACTCTTTATCTGTAGCCGGTACTTTAATTTCACCATCTGTAATTTTCTTTTCAAACTCTTCTACTTTTGTTAAAATTTCAGGGTTAACCTTTTTCACGTTATCAGTTGTTTTTGAAATACCAATACCGTCATCTTTTAAACCAAACGCTTCAATTTTTCCACCTTTTAATTTTCCATCTTTTGCTTCTTTAGCTACTTTTTCTACAGCTACATCCACACGTTTAATCATTGAAGTTAATGTTACATTTTCAGGCATACCTTCTTGATGTTGGTCACGGTCAACACCGATTACCCAAACATTTTCACCTTTTTTCTTACGGTTTTTCGCTTCAGTGAACACACCGTTACCTGTACCACCAGCAGCATGATAAATTACATCTACACCTTGACCATACATTGCTGATGCAAGAACTGTACCTTTTTCAGGTTTATCAAATGCTTCCGCATATTCAGATACGATTTCAATGTTTGGATTTACTGCCTTTGCACCAGCTTTAAATCCATTTTCGAATTTACTAATTAAATCACTTTTCATTCCACCAACAAATCCTACTTTATTCGATTTTGTTGACATAGCTGCTACCGCACCCACAAGGAATGATCCTTCATGATCTTTAAATGTAATACTTGTTACGTTCGGTGCATCTACAACAGTATCAACGATTGCGAATTGTTGTTTTGGAGATTCTTTTGCAACTTCTTTAATTGCACCTTCTAATTTATAACCGATTCCGAAAGATAAATCATACTTATCTTTTGAAAATTTCTTTAAGTTTGGAATATAATCTGCTTCTTTTTCAGACTGTAGGTAGCGATAATTTGTCTTTTCCTTTAATCCATTATCTTTACCAAACTTTTTCAAACCTTCCCAAGAAGATTGGTTGAATGATTTATCATCCACGCCCCCAACATCCGTTACCATACCAACTTTGAAGTCTTTATCTTCTTTCTTGTCACTGCTCGCCTTATCGGAGTTACCACATGCACCTAACACCGTGCTTGCTGCTAATGTTAATGATAATAAAAGACCTGTTTTTTTCTTCATACTAGAAACCCCTCCTGAAATGATTTGTCTATTTTTTTATACGCTGCTGTCCCTAACTTCTTGCTGTCACCTCCCTAAAAAGGAACTCACCTACATACGTTTTCTTAGTACGTGGAAGCTAAACTTATCAGCTCTAAAATAATTGATAGAATATAAGATTGGCTCATCATTTTGATCATAGTGCATTTGTTTTAATACTAGCAGTGCTGTCTCTGGTTCACATTCTAAAATCGGTGAGATTTTCGGATGATAGCCAATTGGCTCAATATGAGCAACTGCGTATGTGATACGTTTGTGCGTATTATTATGTATCACTGTAAGCAATGATTCTTCGTTGTATCCCGATAAATCCGGCAAGATTTCTTTTGCAAGTTTATCGATACAATATACAACAGGTTCCCCATCTGCTGTACGCACACGCTCGATCATCACTGCATTAAAACCATCTTCACTATTAAACTTCTCTTTTTCTTCTTCTGTTAGACTTGTTGTAGATGATGATAGAAAGATAGTTCCTGGTGTTTTCCCCACACTAGAAATCATATCTGTAATACTAGAAAGTTGTTCAATTCCAGAAGAGAATAACGGCTTAGCATTTACAAACGTCCCTACACCATGTCTACGAATGACAACATTTTCTTCTTCTAAAATACGTAGCGCTTCCCTTAAAGTCGCTCTACTTACGCCAAGTTCTTTCGCTAAATCAAACTCTGATGGTAACTTTTGTCTTTCTTTGTAAGCTCCATCTTTAATTTTTTCTTTGATGTGATCAATCACCCGTAAATATAGGTGACGACTATCGGATTTTACTGACATAAGACTCCCCCGCATTTCAATTATTCGACCTCTGATGTAAGACTTCTTTTCTCTTTTTTCAACTTACAACATAATAAAAATTACTAAACACTAAAAACAAGCGCAATTGTCGAATAAATATTAATAATTTTTCAAGATGAAATTTTCACTCTTTACTGCATAAAAAAAACTTTGCACCATAAACATTCCTCATTTCGAGAAAAAGTTCGGCACAAAGATCTCTTACATCCTTTGTTACACACTTTTCCCCTCATAGTCCAGCAATTCATGGTTGCCGGGTAGAAACTTATGGACCTTATCTCCAAGATTATATGAGGCAGTGATTCTTTTCGAAGTAATCTTACCACTTGCTCCCATACGTGTCAACAAAATTTAACATTTTTCTACATTGAATATCGAACATTTATAAAAAACTACACCAAAGTATTCGTATTCTAAAGAACCACTTTAAATGTAAGCCCTTTCTTTACCGGTGAATATAGTATATAACAAAACCAGCATATAAAAAAGCCTAATTGTAAAAACAATTAGGCTTTTTTTATGAACTTTTTTCTTGTACATCATTAATGAGCACTTCTCGTGGTTTACTACCTTCATACGGACCTACTACACCATTCATTTCCATTGCATCAATTAAACGGGCAGCTCGCGTATAACCAACTCTAAACCTACGTTGCAACATAGAAACAGATGCTGTTTGCATTTCCACTACGAGCTGAACTGCTTCATCATATAATTCATCTTCTACTTCCTGCTTCGTATCAGGAACATCTTGCGGAATCATATCTTCTTGATATTGCGCTTTTTGCTGACCAATAACATATTCTACAACTCTCTCAACTTCATCATCTGATAAAAACGCACCTTGTACACGTACAGGCTTCGATGCACCAATTGGTATAAACAGCATATCTCCACGACCTAGTAGTTTCTCTGCACCACCACCGTCAAGAATTGTACGAGAATCTGTTTGAGAAGATACAGCGAATGCAATACGCGATGGAATATTCGCTTTAATAACTCCCGTAATAACATCAACTGATGGACGCTGCGTTGCGATAATTAAATGAATACCAGCCGCACGAGCCATTTGCGCTAGACGCATAATCGCATCCTCTACATCCGATGAAGCAACCATCATTAAATCTGCTAACTCGTCCACAATTACGACAATATAAGGTAATTCCGGTTGTTTCGCTTCTGATTGATTATTATGCTCTTTTATATAGTCATTATATCCTTCAATATTTCGCGTACCACTATGAGCAAATAACTCATAACGGCGCTCCATTTCACTCACAACTTTTTTCAATGCTTGTGATGCCTTTTTCGGATCCGTTACAACTGGTGTTAATAAATGAGGCACACCGTTATATACGTTTAACTCTACCATTTTCGGATCAATCATCATTAATTTTACTTCATGTGGTTTTGCACGCATTAAAATACTAACGATAATACCGTTAATACATACACTTTTCCCGCTACCTGTCGCACCGGCCACTAGTAAATGGGGCATTTTATTTAAGCGGGCTAATACAGCTTCACCTGTAATATCTCGTCCAAGACCAATTAACAACTTCTCTTCTGGATGATTATTAGCTTTAGAATCAAGAACTTCTCTAAGCGTTACCATAGAGACTTCTGAGTTCGGAACTTCAATTCCTACAGCTGATTTCCCGGGAATAGGTGCTTCAATACGAATGTCTTTCGCAGCTAAAGCAAGCGCTAAATCATCACTTAAACCGACGATTTTGCTTACCTTTACTCCCATATCAGGATACACTTCATATTTTGTAACTGCAGGACCTCTATGTACTTTTGTTACTTTAGCTTTCACTCCAAAGCTTTGGAAAGTACGTTCTAATTTACGAGCATTCTCATAAATTTCCGCGTTTTCATTTGTAACTTGCTTATTCTTTGGAAATTTCAATATATCAAGTGCAGGTAGCTTATAATCTTTATTTTCTACATTTGAAAATTGCATAGGAGGAGCTTGTGTTTCTCCCTCTAGCGATTCAACGATTTTTTCTCCACGCTTTTTCTTCGGCTCTTCAATTGGCGGAGCTTCTTCGACAAATGGTGAAGTGATTAACTCTTCTTCCTCTACTTCAATTCGTTTATCCTCTTCTTCATTTGCCGGATAATTTTCAGTGAAATTTGAAATAATCGGAGGATCAATTGAGATTTCTTCCATCGGCTCCACAACTTCTTCTTGTTCTGCAGCACGTTTACTCCTTGTGCTTCTCGTGGTTTTTTTCTTTTCTGTTTGTTCAGCCGTTCTTTTCGCTCTCCAGTCTTTATAGTCCCCTTGCATCACTTGAAATTGACTTCTAAGGATTCTACCAACTGGAGCTAATACTTCTCCAATATGCTTATTTGTTATACAAAGTATACCGAGAATAACTAAAATAATACCAATAATATAAGCTCCTACTTCGTCAAATAAGAAGTAACAAGTCGCGAACATAAGCGCACCAAACATGCCACCACCTAAATGAACACTATCTGGTCCTTTTTTCATTTCAAGAAAGAAATTATCTTTTGTACTCACAATAACAGAAGTATTTTGCACTGCTCCATCTTTCGTAAGAAGGTTAAATAATGTAATATGACTAAACATTAATATCGCCAATACTATTAAATAAAAACCGATTAGCCGTTTATTTAAAAGGTTCGGCCATCCACGTTTTATAACGAATGAAACTGATAAAGCTATTACACCTAACACACCAATTATGTACCACTCACCAAAGAAGAAGCGAAAAAATAACACAAACGATTTTCCTACAACACCTAGCTGTAAAATCGTAATGATTGAAAGTGCAAAAAGAGTTAAACCGACGATTTCATAATACAAAGTTGGCTTTATCGTACGTCTTGCCTTTGCCTTCGTCCCTCTTTGCTTTTGTTTTGCCATTTCTTCACCTCGTGTTCTACATATATGTAAAGCCTCCTAAAAACTCTACTTATATGTCTGTTTTCTCTATTTTTTCAGGTCTCTATATCTTCTATTTTTACACTTCTTGTAAAATGTTAAATAAACAGAAGAAAGCAGCCCTCTCATGGCTGCTCAACCGTCTTGTTTTTTATATTATACCATAGCTTCTAAACAAAATCCTTCTTTTTGCTAAAAGGTTATTTTCTGTCCAGGCTCAAACTCTAAGTAGTGAAACGGATCCGTACTTAGTACACGCACAATCGAATAATACCCATGTTCTTCTTCTGAAACCATTAATTCAACACCATTTATATTTACGACTTTTTGACTTTCACATTGCGAATAATCGGCTGGATACACGAGTTGCTCTGGCATAATTGTATATAAAATCATTGTAACATTTTCCCTTCTGCACTATCACCCACGCGACCATCTATTAATTCGTTTAATTTTCGAATCGCATTTCCGATACCACCGACATCATCTATAAGGCCATACTTCACTGCATCTCCACCAATTACATTCGTACCAATATCTCGCGTTAAATTCCCTTTCGCAAACATAAGCTCTTTAAAACGATCTTCCGTTACTTTCGAATGCTTCGTCACAAATCGAATGACTCTTTCTTGCATTTTATCTAAATACTCAAATGTTTGTGGCACACCTATAACAAGACCTGTTAGACGAATCGGATGAATTGTCATCGTCGCAGTTTCCGCAATAAATGAATAGTCCGTAGAAACGGCAATCGGTACACCAATAGAATGCCCTCCGCCTAAAACTAAAGATACTGTCGGTTTTGAAAGTGAAGCGACCATCTCAGAAATTGCTAGCCCAGCTTCAACGTCACCTCCAACTGTATTTAACACTAAAAGCAAGCCTTCAATTTTCGGATTTTGTTCAATCGCAACAATTTGCGGAATTATATGCTCATATTTCGTTGTTTTATTTTGCGGTGGCAACTGAACATGACCTTCCACCTGTCCAACAATTGTTAAACAATGAATACGTGATTCATTCATTTGTGGTACATTCGTTTGTCCAAGCTGTTGAATTTTTTCCACTATTGAAGCTTCTTTTCCAGTTTCTTTCGGTTCAGCCTCTTTCTCTTCATTTGTATAACGATCACGTTCTGTCATATCGCATCCCCTTTCACTCGTATATCACTATTATTTCTTAAGTTATAAATTTCATTCGATAGAGTTTAAAAAGAAAAAAGATCACCCGTAAAGGTGATCTTTTTTATACTTCCATAATAATCGGTAAAATCATAGGTTTTCTCTTTGTCTCTTCGTACAAGAACTGTCCTAATAATTCACGAATATTTTGTTTTAACATAGACCATTCAATTGAATATTCTTTAATTGATTGCTCAACAATCATACGTACAATCTCTGTAGAGCGGTCAATTAACGCTTCTGATTCACGTACATATACAAATCCACGTGAAATGATTTCTGGACCAGAGATAATTTTCTTTTCATCTTTACCAAGTGTTACAACAACTACTAATATTCCATCTTGAGATAACATTTTTCTATCTCGAAGAACGATATTACCAACGTCACCTACACCTAATCCATCAATTAACACATTGCCAGCTTGTACTTTGCCAACTAAGTTCGCTTCATCGTCACCAAAACCAATTACATCGCCTTTTTCTACGATAAAGATATTTTCTCTTGCAATACCTACATCTTCAGCTAAGTATGCATGTGCTTTTTGCATACGGAACTCACCATGTACGGGTACAAAATATTTCGGTTTCATTAAATTTAACATTAATTTTAATTCTTCTTGGCTACCGTGACCTGAAACGTGAACTTTTCTTTCACCGTAATAAACAACTTCAGCTCCCGCTCTAAATAACAAATCAATAATTTTCGATACAGATATTTCATTACCTGGAATTGGAGATGCCGCGATAATAACCGTATCACCTTTACGAATTGAAATTTGTTTATGAGCTTGCTTCGCCATTCTAGAAAGGGCCGCCATCGGTTCACCTTGACTACCTGTCGTTAAAATAGCTACCTTTTTCTCTGGGAAATTGTCTACTTCTTGTAGTGAAATAACCATACCTTCTGGAACATCTAAATAACCAAGACGTCTTGCGATATCTACTACCTTCACCATACTACGTCCTACAACCGCTACTTTTCGTCCTGTTTCTGCAGCTGCATCAAATACTTGTTGAATGCGATGTACATTCGATGCAAATGAAGCAACGATAATACGTCCTTCTGCGCCGTAGAACACTTTAGAAATTTCTACACCAACTTCTTTTTCAGAACCTGTATAGCCTGGACGCTCAGCATTTGTACTATCAGATAATAAACATAATACGCCTTCATTTCCGATTTGAGCCATTTTCCCAAGGTCTGCCCCACTATTTCCAATTGGGGTTTGATCGAATTTAAAGTCTCCTGTATATACGATCGCACCTTTTGATGTATGGAAACAAACACCAACAGAATCTGGAATACTATGTGTCGTTCCAAAGAATGACACCGTTGTAGTATTAAACTCTACTGTTGAATTTGAATCGATTGTTTTTAAGTCTACACGGCCTAACATACCCGCTTCGCCAAGTTTTTCTTGTATAAGTCCTACTGTTAATTTCGTTGCATACACTGGAATAGATAATTTACGAAGTACGTAAACAATACCACCAATATGATCTTCATGACCGTGAGTAATAAATAAACCTTTAACTCGCTCTTGGTTTTCCACTAAATATGTAATATCAGGAATAACGATATCAATTCCAAACATCTCATCTCCTGGGAACATTAACCCTGCATCCACAATAAAGATTTCAGAATCAATTTCAACACAGTACATATTTTTCCCGATTTCACCTACTCCACCAAGAGCAAATACTTTAACAGACTCATTCTCTTTTCTCTTCATGTTGTTGCCTGGTTTAAAAATCTTTCAAACACTGATTTCACTAAAATTGCAGAGACACCAGGGGAAACTCTACAACCACCATATATTCACCGTCCAAGACGAATGTCCTTACCGTTATGCGATATCATGTCCTTGTTTATTTTTTAAACCAGGTTTCACCTCTCTTTCATTATATAAATCAAATATCTTATTCGATATGATATGAAAATGTAATCAAATTATAATTTTTACCAATTTTGCTAAGCATACCCGTACTAAGCTACTTAGCCATATTATACCTGATACAAGAAATAGAACACAAGTTAAATCGTGCGAAAGAATAGGTAAAAGAACGGAATTATAACAAAAGTATTGAACGTATTTCCTTTATATTTGCTTCGATTTTATACTCCATATTATTTTGAAGAAATAGCCATAATTACACTAAATTAATTTCATAATATGTGTTTTCAAGACTTATTTTCCTAGAATTGAACAAAAACACTTACAAAATGGAGTTTTTTTATGAATTACGTCACATTTGAGGGGATTTTTCTAAAAAAACAGAAGCGGTGGTTTATTACGTTTGTACAAATGTTTATTCTATAACCACTTTCGTTTTTGCTTCATTTCAAGAGGACGATTATTTTCTTATACATGTTGCAATTCATAATGAAGAAACAGTTAATGATCTAAATAAGAACACATATAGGTGAGAAAAGATTTTCATCCTATAAAAAAATGACCTAGTTCTACACTAGGTCATTTTTTATTAACGAGGGATAGATTGCATAACAGATTGTAACGTTACTCTTTCTTCTTCTGTTAATGGAAGAAGTGGTAAACGTACAGAACCTACATCTAATCCAACCATTTGTAATGCCGTCTTTACTGGTGTTGGGCTTGGCGCCATAAATAATGAATCCGTTACTCTTACAAGTAATTGATGTAATTTTTGCGCCTTCTTAAATTCACCTGCTTGGAATGCTGCAATCATTTCTTGCATTTCATTTCCGATAACATGAGATGCTACAGAAACGATACCTTTCGCTCCAACTGCCATAGCTGGTAACGTTAAACCGTCATCACCGCTGTATACTGCAAAGTCGTCCGCTGTTTTTTCAATGATTTCTGTCATTGTTAACACATCGCCGCCTGCATCTTTAATCGCAACAATGTTTTCTATTTCTGATAAACGAACAACTGTATCAACAGAGATTTGTACAATAGATCGTCCTGGAACGTTATATAGCATAACCGGAAGTGGCGTGCTTTCAGCAATTGCTTTAAAGTGCTGATACATTCCTTCTTGACTCGGTTTGTTATAATACGGTGCTACTAGCATTACTGCATCAACACCAGCTTCTGTCGCCTTTTTAGTTAAGTCAATAGAAGCATGCGTATTATTGCTACCTGTTCCAGCGATTACGGGCACCCCTTTATCGACAACAGATACGACATGGCGATATAACGCTACTTTTTCTTCTGAAGTTAATGTAGGAGATTCTCCTGTCGTTCCTCCTACCACGATTGCTGTTGTACCGTTATCTATTAAATAATTTACCAATTTCGTTGTCTTTGCAAAATCGATATTTCCGTTTTTATCAAACGGAGTTACCATCGCGGTTGCAATTGTCCCAAAATCTATCATGGTCTCACTCCTTATTGTTCCAGTTGCTTTTCTTTTGAAAGCTCAAACGCACTATGTAATGCATTTACAGCCTCCACTAAATCCGTTTCTTTTACAAGAACCCAAATTGTCGTATGACTATCTGCTGATTGCAGAATTTGAATACCTTTTTCAGCTAAAGCTGTAACGATTTTCGCAGTAACCCCTGGGTATCCTGCCATTCCAGCTCCTACAATAGATACTTTTGCACAATGTTCTGTCACAATTGGCTCGTATCCAAGGTTTTGTAATAATTCAACTGCACGATTTGCAACATTATCACTTACCGTATAAGCTACCCCAGTAGGTGAAATGTTAATTAAATCGACACTGATTCCTTCATTCGCCATTTCTTTAAACACATGCTGCTGCAAATCATATGCTGTTTCTTTTGCAAGCACTTTAATTTGCGTCACATTTGATACATGTGCGATACCTGTAACAGGACGTTCTTCTACATCACGACCTTTTGTCGCACCGTCAGATGCTGAAATAAGCGTACCTTCACTATCAGAATACGTAGAACGTACACGAAGTGGCACTTTCGCATGCATCGCAATTTCAACTGCACGTGGATGAACCACTTTTGCACCTTGGTAAGCCATGTTACAAATTTCGTTATACGTTACAGTTTGAAGATGACGTGCATCTTTTACAATGCGAGGATCCGCAGTCATAACACCTTCTACATCTGTGAAGATATCAATAAATTCAGCATGAAGCGCAACACCTAACGCTGAAGCTGAAGTATCGCTACCCCCGCGTCCAAGTGTTGTCGTATCACCTTTTTTCGTTTGCCCTTGGAATCCTGTAACAACGATTACATCTACATTTTCTAGCTCTTCATGTATACGATCGCAATTCATTTCAATAATCTTAGCATTTGTAAAATCATCATTTGTTACAAAACCAGCTTGTGCACCATTTAATGCCGCTGCTTTTATACCGTTCTCATTTAACATGTTAGAGAAAACGATTGCTGAGATTAATTCTCCGCATGATAATAACAAATCTTGCTCACGATTAGAAATGTGAGATTCCTCTTGATTTACAAGGCTCAACAAAGTATCCGTTGCATATGGTTCACCTTTACGACCCATAGCAGATACGACAGTAACTACTTTATAACCCACATCTAGCGATTTTTTTATATGATGAAGCGCATGCTTACGTCCATTTTCATCACGTACAGATGTGCCACCAAATTTTTGAACAATAATTTTCATATTTTGCACCTTCTCTTAGCCGTTTACACTAATTGTAATTTTACTAAGCGCTCTGCAATTTGAACAGAATTCCATGCAGCGCCTTTTAATAAGTTATCAGATACGACCCAAAGATGGAATCCTTTATCGTTATTTAAATCTTTACGGATTCTTCCAACAAATACTTCGTTTTTACCTACTGCAGTAGCTGGCATTGGATATAATTGCTCTTCTGGGTTATCTTGCAGAACGATACCTTCCGCATTTGCAAGTAAGTTCTTTAATTCTTCTACTGTTACGCCTTCTTTTTCTACTTCGATGTAAACAGACTCAGAGTGACCTGATACAACTGGTAAACGTACACATGTTGCTGCTACTTCTAATTCAGGCATATGCATAATTTTTTTCGTTTCATTAATCATTTTCATTTCTTCAAATGTAAATCCATTATCTTGGAACTTATCAATCTGTGGAATCGCGTTGAAAGCGATTGGGAAATGTTTCTTATCACCTGATACAGGTAAAACATTCGCCTTCACTTCTTCACCATTTAAGATTGCTTGTGATTGTTCATGAAGTTCTTCAATCGCTGCCGCACCAGCACCTGATACAGCTTGATATGTGGAAACGATTACTCGTTTTAAACCATATTGCTGACGAACTGGCTCAAGAGCTACTACCATTTGAATTGTAGAACAGTTTGGATTTGCGATAATACCATTATGTTCTTTTAAGTCATTTTCATTTACTTCAGGTACAACAAGTGGCACGTTTTCTGTCATACGGAATGCACTTGTATTATCAACAACAATCGCACCGCGCTTTGCTGCTTCTGGCGCTAATTGTTTTGATACAGATCCACCAGCACTAAATAGTGCGATATCTACTCCTTCAAAACTTTCAGGAGTTGCCTCTTGAACTGTAAATTCTTCGCCTTTAAATACAAGTTTCTTACCTGCAGATCGTTTAGATGAAAGTAACGTTAATTTCCCGATTGGAAATTCTCGTTTCTCTAAAGTATTTAACATTTGTTCACCAACTGCGCCGGTTGCTCCAACTACAGCGACATGAAAAGTTTTTTGCTTTTCCATCACTATGCCCCTTTCTAGATACCAATCCTTCTATAACTTAGAATCAGAAGGAGTATACAATACCCCTTCTAATCTTAATAACGTTAATTTTATCATATTCTACAGTAAGAATGATGGTTTCATCAAAAATTGTCCGTTTTTTTTCGTTTCTTAATTCATATATCTGAATTTTTCTACGACAACCGGTTGCAATTGCTTCCCTTGCAGCGCTTCTAACACTGTATCTTCCAGTAGCTCCATGCGAGCTACCATTGAGTTCGGTTTTTTCTCTGGTGCATCTTGACCGAATGGAACGAAGTAGATGTTTTTTGTTGCCATTAGGCGCATGAGGTTGACTCCAACAGGGTGATAACAAAAGAAGGAATTTTTTATTTCTTCTATTATATATAAATCATGCTTAGTTAAATTGTTATAACTTCATAATATGGAAGCAAAAATTCCAAAGTATATATTTTATTATTTCATAAACAACCCTAACATCTCTAAAGTTTGATATAATAATATCGTTATTATTTCATCTAGGAGGTTTTTTATTTGTTTAGTGCATTAACATTTTTATTTTTACTATTATCAGTGCTAGCAATAATTGCATTGATTATAGGTCTAATTAAACCAGGGAAAGTAATTCGTTTTGGCAACAAAAAAACAAGAGGTCTAGTTATATTAATTTTCTTACCGATATTATTCATTTCGTTTATTTTAACAGGTGTATTTGCTAATAAGTCAATAAATCCAGAAGAAAGAGCTGCAATTGATAAAAAAAGAACTGAAGAAAAAGTATTAAAAGAAAAACAAGAGCAAGAGAAGAGTGAAAAGGAAAAAGAAGAGCAGGAAATAAAAGCTAAAGAAGAGAAAAAGGCTGCTGAAGAAAAACGTAAACAAGAAGAAGCTCAAAAACAAGAGGAACAACGTAAACAAGAAGAAGCTCAAAAACAAGAGGAACAACGCAAACTTGAGGAAGCTCAAAAACAAGAGGAACAACGTAAACTTGAGGAAGCTCAAAAACAACAGGAATCTACTAGTAAATCTACCATTAATAACAGCGATGCTAGTGAAAGTTTCTCAAATTGTACAGAATTACGAAAAAAATACCCGAATGGAGTACCATCTTCTCATCCGGCATACAGCGCTAAGTTAGATCGTGATAAAGACGGATTTGCTTGCGAAAAAAAATAATCTAATACAATTGCATCGTTACAACAGATAGAGCAATTCAGGCAAGCTGAAGCTGATTCCGGAAACACATTGATCCTAAAAGGAACAGGTACTAAATTCTACAGAAAAAATATAACTAGTACATAAAAAGTAGGTGTTTAAAATAAAAAGAAATTCTACCTCTATGAAAGTCACTCGTTCAATATTTAACGCATTTCGTTTGTTGAGTAGAATAATAAATCCAATATTAAAAGCATTATCCAAAAGTAAATTTTAAATCTCATAAATATTAAAATCCCCTTCTGCATATAGGTGCAAAAGGGGATTTTTTCAAATTATTCTATTCGTTCTACAGACAGTACTCATAGATAAATAAGAAACGGTGTATATTTACACTAACATTTATAAAGATGAAAATCAATATATAATTATCTACATATAGAACCAGATAATAATTTTGTTCATAAAACTATTCTTTTGTAAGAAAATATTTAACATATATAGACTTCATTTACAATTAAGCAGATTCTATTTCACGCGAATATTATTATATTAATCTAAAGTTTCCGTATTTACATTTTTTTCTTTTTATCTCATAATTTTAATTGGGGAAAGGGAGGAAAAAAATGGTCCAAATCAAAGTAACACCTGAAATGCTAGAAGAAGTTGCTAATCGTGCAAATAATACCAGAATCGCATTAGAATCTATACATAATAATTTATGTAATGAAATTGATCAATTGTGTTTTCAATGGATTGGTGCCTCTAATCAACAATTCGTTCAAATGTTCAATGATGCGAGACCAAAAGCTTTTACATCTATCAATTCAATTATACAAGTGGAAGAAGATTTAAAACGAATTGCTGAAAAATTCCGTAACACAGATAATCAAGATGTTACAATGGAAGAAGGGGCAATGTGTGGTAAGCCTTCTTCTGAAGAAAAAGGCTTTGATAGCGGTAAACTAGCTCGAGATATTACTGGTGAATTAACTGGTGAGTATGATATTCGACGTGCTTGGGATGGTGTCGATCCATCTACTGGCGAAAAACTTTCAACCTGGGATAGAATTTTTGCAGGCGGAATGGCAGTAGCTGGAATCACACCTCTTGGAAAACTCGCTAAAGTTGGAAAAGGTGTAAAAATGACTGCGGATGCAGCTCAAGCTACTAAAGCTGCTAAAACTGCTAGAGCTACTGAAAATTATAAAGCTCATCTTGAGAGACAAGACAAATTATTAACTAGTAATGGCGCATATCGTAAAGCTAGACGTAACGCCGGAATCCCAAACTCTACTCCACGCCAAAAACCTACTCAAATCTTTGATGGAACTAGCGAACATAGGTGGGTAGAAGAATATTCTAATATTAAGAATGAAAAAGTATATATAATTGAGCATAGAGAAGATAAAATGGGAAGGGGTTCCCATTTCCATACTGCAGACGATGAAAAAGGAAGCCCCCTGGAAAAAGGAAGATATAATCAACACCCTGGACATTACCCGGAAGATTTTGAAGGATACAAGAAAAAAGGAAAAAAATAAGAAACTAAAGGTGTGAAAAGCTTTGAGTAATATGAATAAAAGCCGAATCGAAATTCTAAAAATGAAGGCAAAAAGAAACGCTAGTAGAAAAGAACTGATAGATGAACTTTCTAATATTGTTACGATTTCTATGGACTCATTTATGGATGCAGAATCTAATGATTTATTTTGTAAAGAATTATTTAATACGCTAGAACAAAATTCAAACATAAAAAAATTTGGTAGCACTGATTATGAAGAAAACGGAAGACTATCAATAGCGCTGTTAAAAGAAACAGCTAAAACCATTAAATTTCCAGTTAACCAAGGGAGACTCTTTTTCTCTAAGGGTGGTAAAATTGAAGCAGTTAAGCTAAACATTGCTGAAGTATTTGATAATTTAGAAGAGTTATCAACCATATCAAGATTTCTAACTGGGTATGCGGATTTTGTATTAGTTGGTGATGATTTAGAATTCGGCGTATGTATCGAAAGAACGGAATATCATTATGAATTCAGTATGTGGGGAATAACGAAAATCTAAATTATGAAAATAATCCACCTTCAGATGATGTAAATCCAATCCTATTGGATGAAAACAATTGGCTTGTATCTAAAAATAATCAATTAGAAGGAATTAGGGTACCTGCTGCTACTTTGATTCAGATGATATAGAATGGCGTTGAAGATAGATAAAAAGGTTCTCTTAACTGAGAGCCTTTTTTCACTTTACCTCACATACACATAGGCTTTATTTGCTGTTACATAGTTAGAGTACCCTATAAAAAATAATACAGGAGTAATAAACAATGAATGTAAAAATAGTAGATATATCAGAAAAGTTATTAGATGGATATAAAGTATTAGTTCAAGTTGATAGCAGTCAATTTATCGCTGAGTGGGATGGCGATAAACCAGAAAAAAATGAAAACTATAATGTCGAAATAGATATAGATGATGAATTTATATGGAATACAAATATAGCCTTTTCAGATGAAAATGCAAATGCAATAATTCAGAATGAGGAAGGCTTTAAAGTCATCGCTAAGCTAGATTATAACAGTGAGGATAACTTAGCAACACTAAATGTCTATGATAGTATAGTACTAATTGATATAGAAGGAATCGAGCAAGATATAGCAAATGAATGGGTAGAAATGCAATGCACTTCAATTAAATTATTTAATACCAATTTATAATAGAAACCAAATACAATAACTATGTCATAGTCGTTATAATGTAGTAAGATATAGCAAAAGTAAACGTGTATAAAAAAGCCGTTCAATTAGGGCGACTTTTTTATACACCAAACTATTCTTTTGTTTTATTTTTTAATGTACTCGTACCACCAGTTTCTTTCATCCATCCAAGCTGTAATCTTATCAAGCTCGCCATTAGGTAGTATTTCAGTTTGTAAGTACGCTAAACCAGTTAATGGATCAGAGACGACCTTCCCTTTTGTTCCACGCTCATTCATAGCATTTACGACTTCCTGAACCAATGAAATACCAAAACCACCAGATTTAACATATTGATAGCCACCATTGGCAATAGCTTGTTCTGGTTGTTTCTCTCCTGTAAACCAAGATAATGATTTACTACCAATTAATTTGTTCAAATCACACTTTCCGATACCTGGTACATTTCCTGTCTCGGTGTATTGCCAAATATCGCATGGATAAGCTGGCTTGTTACCGCCATAACGAGGAATCCAAACAAAGTCAGATTTTACATTTGCCATACCAAACGGAGCATACATATGATGACCAACGTATAAACCAACTTTCTGAGCACCTAATCGGCGTAATTCATCAATAAATGCTTGTGTGCCCGCTCTCATATCATTCATTGTTTTTACTTCCACATCCGCAACCCATACTGTCGCGCTCTTGTCTCCACGATTCCAAAAGTCACGAGCTTCTATTCGTGCATCATTTTCAGAAACGAAGCGACAGAATGCATAGTTACCAAAAGGAATACCATGTTGCTTCATGGCTTGTACATATCCTTTATACAATGGATCTACATAATTTGAACCATCTTGTACACGAGCGATGATGAAATCAATATATTGCTTTGCTACATCCCAATTAATGTTTCCATTCCATTTTGAAATATCTATAATGTGTCCCATTACTTATCCTCTCCTTCGTTATGATTATCAGCAAACCATTTACCAGCTGACGGGTTAGAAATAACACCCGCAGCAGCTAAAATGAATAAGATTATATCTACATATTCCTGATATCTTCCTAAATTAAAATGAGGGATAGTATCCATTAATACCATCCCTAACAAAGCAAATAGAGCAACCCATAACCCTCGATTTTTAAGTTTTTCTTTCATGTTTAATTAGCCTCCTTTTCTAAATTATCAAGACGTTTATGCGCTTGTTTAGAACTTTCTTCTACTCGTGTTACACGCTCTCCAAGAGCGATCATTTGTTTCTCACTAGCTTTTAAATCGATACGGATATCATCAACACCTTTACGGATATATCCTAATTCCGCTTTCATTTCCGCACTTTGTTGACCATCAGATTTGATGGACTTTGTTTTGTTTAAAGAATACGCCAAGTAACTAATCGCAAGGGATAACACCGCAATTAGCACACCAATTTCAATCGTCATTGGTTCAACTCCTTTTCTAAAAATAAAAAAGCCTGCTTCTGCACGCTTTGGTTTGTTGTAAAAGCCGTATTTTGTTCAAAACAAAAAACAACTTATAGCTGCTCCTTCTCTATTTGTATTGTATTTTCATTAGTTGGTGGTTTTTGTGATGGATAATTCCCCGTAAGCGATGTATAACATTCTATACAAATGTGCTTTTTCGCAAATCCCATATCTAGTTCATATACACGTGCACCACGTTTACATATTTCGCATTTTGTTGCAATTCTCAGGCAAACAGTTCCATCCCATTCCCTCCATACTTCAACCGTATTCATGCCATTTGCAAGTCCCGCGTTATCCAATATATTGATTGGAATATTTACGAAGACTCCATTATCTGATCTTTCTAAGTCTACTAGATAGCCCATAAACTGCGTTACATCCCCAGGTTGAGGAGGTGCAACAGGTGAATTTTGATTCTGATTCATGTACTATTACTCCTTTCTATCCGAGAGCATTGAAATGCCATCCATTAGAGTTGCAGACATAGAACCCTAACCCTCGATTTCCTTCTACAAAACGAATATGCCCCCATTGTTGGAATCCACCGCCACCTAAATTAATTCCTTGCATTGCTCTTATATTAGAATAAACCTTTACATCCTTTTCTGTACTTATATCAAATGTTTGGCCGTCTGCTGATGGAGCTATATTATTATTTACACCACCTATAGCAAGTGCGTTAAACGGCTGAATGCCATCTGCTCTTTCTGCTGCAGCACGATCCCAATTATACATAGATGCATATTTGCCACTGTATAGCGTTACACCACTTACACAAATTGCTGTCCCTTTACTTATATCAGCACTTCCAGAATAAACTTTAATAATCAATGCGTGTTCTTGCGGTATATAGTTTGTTGGTACTTTGAAAGTGAATGAATATCTCCTAATTTCACCATAGAAAGTACTTGGTTCGGGGAAGTCCATTTTCTGTTCATTCCATATATCATAGGAAACATTATCTCTAAACTTCACACAGCATACATGTAAACGTGGTTTCCCTGTTTTACGTACACCATTTATCATAGATGTTCTAAAGTGAGCAGAAACTGTATATTCGTTACCAGGATGAATTCCATTGTTTACAATAGCTTCTGGATAGTTATACATATCTACCCTTGCAGCATTCACCATTTGCTCGTAATCAAATATAGATGTATTCTTTTCTATTACGACATTACCCCACGACTTCCAAGTAAGACCATATCCACCTTCAAACCCATAATAATCGGGATGATTAATGTTTTTCTTTTTAACACTAGAAAAGTCTGGATCTGCTATTAAGTTTCGTCTTGATACTGCGGTTGTTTTCGTTCCCCATTCATCTTGGAATAGGAAATCTAGCATTTTAACAGTTACACCGTTTTTATCGATGGTTATTTTATCACCATTAATTCTAATAAGATTCGTATCAATACCTTTTGCAGTTAGCCACTTCACCATTGTATCGGCATTAATATTCAGCTTATCGGCATCAATTGTAATCTTACCAGGTGACATATTGATAGAAGTAATGATACCATCCTTTAAAATCTGCGCTAGAATCCCTTCATCTAAAACTTCTAACCTAGATTCTGTTTTCGTTACATAAGCTTTATAAGTCTCATTTATAAACGTTTCTTGTTTTCCAGAGATAATTGAAACGCCATCTTTATTTGCACTGATACTTCTTTCTAATTCTGTTACTTTTTTAGTATAATCTTCAGTTGCTATCTTGTCGGCCAATTCTTCCATGATTTTATCTTTATCCACAATATCAACAGGATTCTCCATAAATGAAGAAGGTTTATCGCCTGATTGAAACAGCGGTTGAGCCCCCCATAAACGACCGTTTCGTCTAAGCCAATGTTTTGCTTGTATTGATTTTGTACCCGCCACAACTTGTCCTGTTACAAACGAACGAGCCCATACACCTTGCACCAAAGTTATTTCTTGTTGATAGGTTTTCAATCTATTTCCGTTTCCATCCAGACAAATAACTTCGATCATTGCTCCTTTATCAACGCTAGCTTTGTTATCTGTATAAAAATAGGCAGAATAAACGAAGTCCCAGTTATCTCCGTTATTTATGATTGTTTGAGTTGCACCTTTATACGAATCAACTGTAAGACCAGAAGCAATCGTTCTAAATGAAACAGCACCTTTATAAAGAACTGAAACGTCTCTGATTGTTTCTGTTGGTACATACCAGTGTTTTATATTTTCTTTTAATACAGAGTTAAGAATTAAGTTTATATAATTAAGACCACCTACATATTCCTCCACATCTTTCATTTCCAGCTGAAATTTCAACGCTTCAGAATGTTGTTCTATTGTTGAAGTAGCTTCGCTCAGCTGCTTTCCTTGTTGCGTTTGTGTTTCCTGTAATTTTTTCACACTTGCAGTTGTTCCTTCAGCATTCTTTTCTACAGTGTTAACACGTTCATCAAAAAAGGTTTGTGTTTTTTCTACCGTTTTAATGCTTTCTTTAATACCATCCACACTTTTTTCAATCTCGGTTGTTTTAGATTGAAAAGTACCTTGTGTTACTCCATCCTCAGGAGCAAGATTCCAAGATTCAAGTAAGTCTCCGAATGTAACCATTATTCCTGTAAACGTTGCATCTACAGTTGTTGTATTGGCAGTCGCTATATTTACACGTACCTCTTTCAAAGTACCTGTATATTTAGTCGTATCAAATTTAACTGAAATTCGTTTCCAACCATTTGTTACCTCTTTTTGTGGAAAAATAGAATAATAGTTTTGCTCTTTTCCATTTTGGTCATAAGTAAACCGCATGTACAAACGCGGATACTCAGATGTAGAGGTTACTGTTTTTACATCCACATAGCAGGAAGCAACCCCTTTTTTATTTATAAAAGGCTCTGTCTGTAAAATCTGAGTGACAAAAGCGCCATTACTTGTTAACTGCAAACCTTTCTTGATTTCTGGAACACCTGGTACTGTAACATCGACAATTTTAGTAGTAACCGCATTTGTGATTCCGTTCCATCCGTTTTTATCATTCGAAAAATCCGAGTTAATTGCATAGTTTCGGACTTTAACTTCTCTTGTCTCTAAACTTGTAAGTTTTTCGGTGATTTTTCCAGCCTTCTCTTCTATTTCAGTTGTTGTTTTCTTAAGCTCACTTGTTGTTTGCTGCACCTCAGAGATTTTCTTTATTGTACCTTCGGAAGTCTCTACTACTGTATTTAATTTCTCAGTGATCTCACCATCTTTTTTTGTTAATGCTTCAATAGATTTATTGAAACCTTCGTTAGTTTGCTGCAAGCTAGTAACTTTTTTATCTATTTCACCTTGAGAGTTTTGTACATTTTTAATAGTTAGAGAAACTTCCTGAAGATTTTCTGTTACTTCCTTGAATTGTCCATTTGTCTCTTTTTGAGCTTCTTCTACTTTTTTATCTAATTCTTCTTTTGTAGATTGAATATCCTTATTAACCTGCTCCAGTGTTTCTTTTTTTATTGATTCCACATCAGGAATAAGAAGCTCCCAACCTTCTCCGTTCCATACTTTTAAAATACCAGGTTTACCGTTACTAATATCTCGCCATAATGTCTTACCTACTATAAGGTTATCGGTTGGTGGATTTTTAGATTCAATAATATTTACCGTATTATTTTTTAAATTTTCCTGGACTTTTTCAGCTAACTCTTTAACTGCTTTAGACTCTTCTCGGATGGTCTCAATCGTTTTTTCATTCTCTTCCACCAATTTTTCTAGTTGTTCTAACAGTTCCTTATTAGCCTTATTTCCTAAAGAACCAAGAATTTTATTGTATAACTTCCTTAATTCTTCATTCGAATCAACAATTTCACGATAATCACCAAATACGTATTTATCCTGTTTAGGGTCAGTAAAGGATTCATCACCGGCGATAGTCCGTGCTTCAAGGTATAGCTTAGGTGTAAAATCCGTATCTTTAATTCGAATTGTGTCGCCCTCATTAATCAATTCATGCGCCAATCCAAATACACGCCCTATAGATTCAGCTTCTACTTCATAAGAAACAGATGTATTTACACGCTTTTTAAACTCTGTTTTCATCAAAGTCATAAGTCGCTCAGGAGACATATTCTGGTCTTCTGTTTCCGGTGTGTAGAATCCGAATTTATGTTTCCCACTTTCATTCCAACGCTGGAATGCATCACTATCTGTAATATAAGGAAGGCCGTTATTAATTTTCTCTATCGTAATAATGTTATCGCCTTCTCCTTTAACAAAACCTACTAGAGCTGTACAAACGTCTCGTGAATGTTCGATTCGTCTCACACCAACTAAGTCCTTGCCTAAAACTACTTCCTTACCGTTTTCCCTACCACGTTTCTTTATCATATCAACGTACCAACCAGTAATCCTAGAACTAACTACCTCTACACGATATTGAATTTCCAAATTAAATAATGCGGAAATTTTCTTCAAAAATGTAAGCGGATCTATAATTTCGTCAATTGTCATCGTGTGGAATCCAGCGTACTCTGTTATTCCGCGCTCCCATTTCATCCCTACGAGAGCCATATCGATAAACTCATTAACGGTTTTACCTTCTATACGTTGCGGCATAATATAACCGTCTTTCGCTATTTGTACCCACGCACCAGATGCATGAACTGTAATCGACCGATCGTTAGAGTCTTTTTCCACTTCATTGTTGATCACGTATGGAACCATTCGACCATCACGGACCTCTTTTACAATTAAATTCTGTTGTTGCAAAGCAATGGCGTGAGGCGTTCCGTCAAATACTTTAAATTCTAATGTGTCTATATTATTTTTAAGTTCCCAATGACGAATATCATCCCAATAGTCTTTCGGTTGAATAGCTGATATGATTTGATCTGTTTTAAAATCTACGACATGCAAAATTCCGCTTGGTGTTCTCATCTATATCTCTCCCTATAACTAACTGTTGCATTTACATCTGGTGGTACGATATCGATACGATTCTCACCTCGTATTACTGTCGGAAAATTACTAAAAAAATCTTTTAAGTTAATCGCGTCTATTCCATTGATCGTAACTAAGCTTCTTTCTGTATCGATAACAATTTTATCTCCGGCTTCGAAAATATAAGGTTTCGTATTAGATGGTACTTTATTAACTTTCCATATCTTTAAATCATCTATTTGCATTGTATAAACGGGCGTATTTCTGTCCCATCGACAAATAGCAATCATAACTTGTGCAACTTTACGGCCTGTCATTGGGTTTCCTACTTCATCAATCCAACGTTCAACTAGTGATGCATCATCAATTTCTGTTCCATCTCGAAATCTCGCAACATAAACCGACCATTCATTTCCTCTTCGTGCAATACGTAACCTTCCATAAAAATTATTAAATGTATTTGGATGCGCACCACTTGTCTCGACTAATAGGCGTCTACTTCCTGGAACTGCATTATCACCAATTGTTGCATGCGCTTTAGTAATTTCGGCATCCCAATATAAATCGCTCATATTAATCTGCGCTACCATATTGCTCGTTTCATCAAGCAAAATGATTTCCACACGTCCCATTTGATCTGCATTTTTAGATTGTAAATGCACCCAGGCTTCTAACTCAAAATCTTGCAGTGGACCACCAGGGATATTTTTTTTAGCAAGGCCACCATGAAACCCTGCTGTTCCTTCCGGCCCATAATATGGACAGTAAAGTGCTGTTCCATCTTTTACTTTAAGTTCACCTGTTCCTTTCATATCATCGAATTGTCCAGTAACAGGAGTCCATCCTATAGTTGTTGACATATCGTCCCACATTACACGTTCCCGCTCTTGTACTGGTGTTTCATTAATTGTTTGAGGATAACCAATGCGGAAATAATCCCGTTCATTTGGATATGGACCATACCATACATCTAAAAATGTGCTCGGTTCCAATGCTTCAATTTCAATTAAAGCAGGTGCATCTACGCTCCCTTTATTTACGAAATAAGAAGTAACCTCTGTAGTTGCTTCTCTTTTAAATGCATGAATCTGTACTTTTCCTAATTTATAAGGCATAGGACAAATGAATTTTAAAGTCCCTTGTCCAATATCTACAAATTTATCAATATCAAAATCTTCGTCTATAATTGCCATATATGTTCTATCTGGTGTTACATCAAAAATCAGTTCTGCTGGATTTTCAGTAATAAGCCACTCCGTTATTTCTTCTTTTAATGTTTCTAGATTTGTCCCATTTGGAACAATAATTCCCACAGGTACAGGAAGAGGACGAGGTTCAGTATCTGTACTTAATAGCCTTGCACCTGGATACCCAGGGGTCTTCAGAAAATTCCTCCTTAAAGGCGCCCATGTCGGTGGACTCCATCCTCTTTTGATGTGAATATAACTTTTTCGTTCCCCATTAAATACAAAAGAACTCATTGTTTGCCTCCTTTTACAAAAAGAAAAGAAACCCAAATCTAAAAGACTGAGTTTCTTGCTTGTGCCCTATTTTGATATTCAGTTACATACGGATGACTTACACGCGCTATTTCCCTACCTTCTAGTATGACGGGAATTTCAATATAAGTAGGTTCTGATTTTGTATATGGCTGTTTATCAGGATTATCATTGTCAGGTCTATATTGAATAACATTAGGATTGTCAGATAACACTTCTCTCCATCTAGAAAGGTTGCCAACATCATGAATTGAAAGTCCTTCAAATCGTTCCATTTGACGCCCGATTTCTCTCACCGCATCACGCATACTTTCAGGGATATGTGTAATCCAATCGTTTAGATAATCACCATCCACAAAGATAGCATTAAAATACTTTGTTAATGGATCATCACCTTGGAAACTAAATATTTCTTCTGGTTTTATAGAACGAATACTATCAATAGCTCCAGATACTGTATTTTGTAATGCATCCCGTACAACAGAATATTGCGTTTTAATCCCTTCTGCAATTCCGCTTGCCATTTGAACGCCTGTAAATAGCATTTTATTTGAACTGCTACCTAACGCTAATTCATTTACTAAAGCATTATTTGCCCTTGAACCAAGCGTACGACTCTCACGTTCAGCCATATAAGATCCTTTTTGAATCCCTAGAGCAAACCCTTCACTAAAAGGTTTACCTCCTTGATCCCTAGTTAACTTTGATGGAGAGTTCACATTTAATGTAGCTTTTAACGCTTCAAATGCCCCTCGTGCTAAACTAGACGCTACAGTTTGTACATTCCATTCACCATTAGAAATACCTTTAGCAAATCCACTCGCAAACGCTTCACCAGGACTAACCGAACTAACGCTTTTCAGACCAGAATTACCGCTTTCTGCTACATTAGAACCACTTGATCTCGCTTGCCCTTTTGTATTTTCCATACCTTGTGCAAACTGGCTACCACCTTTTTGACCTTGTGGAGTACCATTGACTGTATTAAAACCAGCATGAGCCGAAGCTACAGCTTCTAGAGCACTTCCTCTGATATATCCTTTTTGATTAACAATGCCACTTCCCACACCTTGTCCACCTTGATTACCTGCTGGGTTACCATTGATTGTGTTAAAACCGGTATGAGCACTAGCAACCACTTGCAAAGCGCTCCCCCTGATATAACCATCTTGACTTATAATACCTTGCCCTAGTTCGCTTCCACTCTTACTTCCACCACCACCATCTGTAGTACTTCCCATGATACCCTCTACGGCTTGTTTCTTTCCTGTTGCCGCATTTTCAGGAGCTGTATTACCAGCAATACCATTAGCCTGCGTTTGACTGATATCAAATCCAACTTGCGTTAAATCTAACTTCGCTCCATTTTCAACTAGTAAAGCAATTGCTTTCGCTGCTAATTCAGCGTTGATGGAACCGTTTTGCATACCTTGAACAAGTGTCTGTACATTAAATTGTCCAGCTTCACCAAGATCCACTTGAACATTACTTTTAATATCTAGCCCCATAGTCTGTGCGACTTGTGGTAAAGATAATGCCCTAATTTGCATTCCATTAATTAAAGTTTGAATGTTATTCTGACCTTCTTGAGTAGCATCAACATTCATTCCATTTTTAACGTTTTGTTGAAAGAATTGGAATACAGTATCAAAAGATAAAGTCCCTGTTTGAAGTCCTGTAATCCACGAGTCCATTGTCATTTTCCCGTAGATTCCTAAATCGATTGTGGTATTACCTTGCATATTTTTACTTAGGAATTCTCTTACTTCACCAGTATCTTTTGTTTTAATACCATCAATCCATTTTTGCATGGATTCAATACCACTTTGTGATAAATCCACTTTATAAACTTCTTTTAATTTATTAGCATTTGCGGTTGCTACAGCTGAAGAATCCAGTTCACCCTTTTGAAGCTTCTGTAAAAATGTATCAATTGTGAATTGTCCAGCTGGTCCCAAATCAATTTTCATTTTGCCATCAATTTCTTTTGCCATTGATTCGGCTAACAATCTAGATGACTCTGTACCCTTTTTTAATTCAGAAAGATACATTCCTATGCTTTCAATTTTAGATTTACCATATTGCAACTCATACTGAAGTAATTTATCTTGATAATCTTTTTCTGCCTTTTCTTGATCACTTCTAAATCTTTGCTCTATATCAGCTGCTTTTTCTCGAAATCCATATGCTGCTTTAAATCGTGCGCTCCACCCTTTATCCTCCGCTTCAATCCTTTTGGCTTGTGACGCTAAGACTTCAGCATCTTCTTCCTTCATATGTTGCTGCAACACTTTAAATCCATCATTTCTAATAGTCTGCAAGTCATTTACATGTTTTGATTCATAAAGTGCAATAGCATCTAATGTCGCTTTTCTTTCTTCCGGTTTAATTTCACCTAATTTAAACGCTTTTTCTACATTTTCGCGCCAACCTTTGGTTTGCTTTTCTAAAGATTTAACACCATCTTCATATACCTTTATGATGCTTTCAAACCGTTTTTTTCCAGCATCTAAAGAAAGCATACCGCCAGCTTCGATTTCTTTCGAAATAGACGTGATTTCCTTTGCTTTTGTGTAAAATTGTTGAACGTTTTTATCAGCAACCTGTAAGGCTTGTTCGAATTTTTGAGCGAAATCTTTCGGCATTTTCATGGTATCACCTTGATACCTTTTAATACCCTCTTCTAAAATCTTTTCCGCTTGTGTAGCAACTTCAATCTCTTTATTAATGGACTCAATGACATTATTTTTCACCTGTTCTAAGGTTTGTTTTGCGCTCTCAGGGACAGTCCCCATTAACTGACTAAACATTTTATTAAATTCGCTTTTCTTTCCTTCTAATTCTTTAATGACTTCATTAGTCATTCTTTGAAAAGCTTTAATGGTTTCGTCCGCTGCTTTATTCGCTTCTTCACCTGTTTTAAGTTTTAAATCCATCATGTTATTGATAGCTTTATCCTTTAAATCCACATAGGCACCAGCTGCTTTACTCGTTGCGTCACTTACTCTTTGACCAAACTTATCCATATCATTTTGTGCCTGTTTGGATTTTTCGTTCAGATCAACTATTGCTATACCTAGCGCCCCCACAGCAAGAACAGCTCCAGTAATAGCTAAAGCAATCGGGTTTGCTAATAAAGCACCTATCCCCATTGCTAAAAACCCTACAGCTGTTGTTACCCCTGCTATCCCAAAAGCCAATAAAGCACTTTTTGCAATCATTTGTTGTGTTGATTCGTCTAAATTATTAAACCAATCTACGACCCCCTGAACACCAGATACTACATCAACCAAAATAGGCAATAACGCATCACCAAATGACTTTTTAAGAGTATCTACAGCACCACTTAATTCTTCGATTTTTCCTTTTGTTGTATTCATCTTTGTCTCAGCAACTTCTAATGCTGTTACCTTAGACATTTCTGTATACATGTTTTTAACGCCATTTGCACCCTCTTTATAAAGAATATTTGCTGCACGAATAGCATCTGATCCAAACAATGTATACATATATGATTGTCTTTGCTCAGCCGTTAATCCTTGCATCGCCATTTGAAGAATTTCAGCAATATCGGACATTTCTTTCAAATTACCATTTGAATCGAAAAAGGCATTTGTCATAATACCAGTTTCAAAAGTCAACTTTTGGAACGCCTTCTCTGCTTTTTCAGATCCAACCTTCACACCGGCTTGTTTTGCAGCGTATTCAGATAAAGCACCAGTTACATCTTTAAATGAATTTGAAGTTGGTTTAATACCTTTTTCTCCAAGAAACTGCATTGCTTTTCCAGTATCAATTGTTATTAATCCCAAATCACTAAACATATCGTATGCTTCGTTAGATTTAGGAATTAAGTTTGCTAGCATGGTTTTTAATGAAGTACCTGCATCAGAACCTTTTACATTCGTTATATATGAGCTCTTTATCTCATATTCTCCAACTTTCATTGGAGTATCGGACTATATCATCATCCTCGCCTTTTACGTTAGGATGGAACGCGCTCGTGGAGGTTTCGACGGTTCTCGTTTACTCCCTCTAGTCTCTACACCTTCTGAATATTCCTATCCAGCTTGGCTCGGTATTAGCATAGCTTTCGCCTTAGCTTCCACCGAATTCACGTCCTTTACGCTGCGAATCTCTCCACAACGGGGCTATATGTTAACCCGTTCTGTGCAAATAAGGCTAATGCTGTTGTTGTATCTTTAAAACTAAGTCCCACACCAGCTGCAACCGCTGAAACCATTGATAACCCAAACTTCATTTCTCCAACACTAGTTGCTGAAGCATTTGCTGCACCAGCTAATAGATCGGCTGCTTGTGCTACCGATAAGTTATCATCCTTAAATGCATTTAGAGCTGTCGAAGCAATTTCTGCTGCATCTCCCAATTCTAATTCCCCTGCTGTCGCTAAGTTTAAAGCTCCTTCCAAACCGCCATTAATAATGTCAGTGAGGCTTACCCCTGCTTTAATTAGCTCTTCAATACCTTGCCCTGCTTCCACAGATGAATATTTTGTTTTTTCTCCCATCTGTACTGCAAGTTCGCTAATTTTCTTCATTTCATCGCCAGTTGCACCAGAAACTGCTTGAATATCAGCCATCTTCTGCTCGAAATTCATAGATTCCTTTACAGCCATCGCAAGTCCAGCACCAATAACTCCAGTCATGGCTGCAAAGGTAGTACCAACCTGTCCACCTACATCTTGCATTTTATTTCCTGTATCGTGCATCCGTTCCCCGGTACGGTGAAAACGATTTTGTTGCTCGGCTAATTCACGATTCGTTTCTCTTATTTCATTTTGAATCCGCTCTTGAGCTGTTTCAGCACGATTCATAGCAATCGTATTGTTATCGATTTGCGTATTTAATCGTTGAAGTGCTTGACCGTTAGATGTGTATTCAGCTTGAAGTTGTTTTAATTCTTGCTTTAATTGTTTGGCTTCTTGGGAATTACGTCCGAAATTTTGTACAGCCTGATCATACTGTGTTTCAAGACGTTCCATAGATGCCGCCAATGTTAAATTTGAAGCTTGTAATTGTTCTTGTTTTTGTCTTGCTTGTTCAATCTTTTGGCGGTAATGTTCTACCTTTTGTCCTTGTAATGTGAATTTTTCATTCAAATGAGTTAACTTATTTTGTAACTGTTCAACAGAATTACCAAGTAATCTAGCTCTTTCACTCGTTAAATTGAACTCTGAATCTAATAAACGTAAACCACGATTAATTCCTGCTACTCCATTTTCAAAACGTTGGGTATCCAACGTGACTCGTGCGCCAATTTCCATATCTCCAGCCATTTATCTCACCTACCTTTACAACCAATCTGGTGCTTGATTTGCTGTACGGACTACATTTTTATCTTCTTGCTTTTTCTTATAAGCTAACGTTTTAAAGAAAAGTACTAGATCCATCTGATTAATATCCGCTTGGGACATGCCAGAATCTTGTAACATACTATATATCCCAAACATCATTTCTGTAGGTTTGAACGGTTCTTTCTGTTCCTCTGTCTCTTTTTTTTTGCTGCATTAGTCTTTGAATCAATAGCATTAATAACTGCCACAGCCTCAGCAATACGACCTACAATCGCTAAACAAATTGCATAGATAGTTGATGTTAAAAACCAAATGTGTACTCCTTCAAGAAACTCTTCCACTGTAAATCGATTCCCAAACACTTTAACAACAAAATGAGTAGCTTCTTTTAGTACATCAAAGTGAACATTCTCAACACTCAATTTCTCTGTCCATTCAGCTGCTTCAAAACCGTCAGTAGACGAAATGTATGTTGGTAAAAAGAAAGTTTTTTTACCAGTGGGTAGATTTAAAACCAATTTAAACGATTCTGTCTTTTGATTTTCTTGCATAATTGAATCTCCCTTCATAAATAAAGGACACAGCATTGAGCTGCACCCTTTTTATAATTTTATTTGCTTAATGCTGGTGCTGTTTCTGTTGGTGGTGCTGGAACTGTCTTAAACCAATTCGCTGCAACGGTTGCATCATATCCTGTTTCTTCTTCATCTAAACGATGTCTCCAGTTTCCATCTGAACGTTGGATCGCTTTGCATTTAATTTTAGCCGATTGGAAAGTTGGTTTATCTTCAGCTGTCTTGTGCTCATCTTCAGGAATTTCAAATTTCGTTTTGTAGTAGCAATAAAAACGGTTTTTCCCATTGTCTTTTGGTAAACGGTATAATAACGCTACATATGGAGCAACATCATTTACATTATCGATTACCTGACCTTTAATTAGTTTCTTTCCTAATAGTTCAGCGTAAGTAGATAATGAAATATCCGCTGTTTCTAATTCGATTTCTACACCACCAAAGGCACTTGCTGTTGCTAGCGGCCCTCCTTCTGCATAGAACGTTACGGATTCATTTTTAGGTGAAGCCTTGCCACTTACTGCATCTCCAATTTTCTTAGGTGCTGCATACGTAAACTTACCATCTGGTGTTTCTGTCAAAATCGCATAATGTAAATCTCTAAAATCGACTGCAATTGCCATATTTGTTTTCCTCCTAAATTTTTAATTCTGTACGAAACCTCATACCATAATGATAGATTTTCGTATCTGGTTCATATAAATTTGCTGTTGTAATACGCTGAAATCCTATATTTTTCATAGAAGTGTTTACCGCTTCTTTTAAATCACCCTTCACAGGGCTAAAGGACCAAATATCTACTTGAAATAAAATAGTGCTAGTAGATTCCGCACCCTCCGCGTATCTGCTAGCACTATTATCTAACTCAGAATAAGTAATCCATGTTTTTCCGTTATCGTCACCACGAACCATATTGTAGATATATTCTCCACCAATTTTTTCTACAATAAAAGGCGTTGTAAGTGCACGTAACACATCTTTTTCTAAAAATCTCATACAATATGCAACGCTGCTGCAAAGACATTTCGCATCTCATGAACTGCCTTTACTTCCGTGTGAGTTACTGTCTTCTCTATAAACCCTTTATGTGGTGGATATGGCATTTTACTGGTCCCCCAGTTTTGGAATTTCATATAAAAGTGGGGGGAATTATCATCTCTTTCCCACCCCACACTAATTGATTTGACTCCATTCCGAGTTTTTATTTTTCCAACAAAAACCTCGTCCTTTGCATGTTTACCTGTTCTCCATGATTCTTTTGGTGAAGGTGGTTTCGGATGTGCACTTACTGGACTTTCTACCTCCAGAGCATCCCTTACTACCTCAGCACCTTTCTTTAATGCTGAGTTTTCAATTGTTTTTACACTTCTTCCTAAAGCTTCAAAACGTTGAATAGCTTCTTGTATCCCAAAGGTTGTTACTTCTGCCATATAGATCGCTCCTCGCACACCAAGCATGTCTCTTTATGTTGCTCATCAACATCTACAACAGCTTTTATTTCAAAGAGTCGGTCATCATACAAAACTCGCATTTTCGAATCAATTCCCCTACGAAATCGCATAAAAAAATTCACTGTACGTACCGCATTTTCGGTATTTCCAGCGAATATTTCATAGTTAAATCCCTTTCCAAATGGTGTTTTTGCTCTTGCCCAAACAGTGACAACATCTTTCCATTCTGGTGGAATTGGATTCCCTTCTTCATCTTTTTTATTTGTGATTTCCTGTTGAATTGTTATTCTTTTATTTAATTTACTTGGATTCATGATTATCACCGTTATTATAGTCCCTTAATTGTAATATGGTAGTTTCTAATGACTGTTTTAACGCAGGGACATTTAATGATTTATCTTGATTCTCATAGTTTAATAAAACATGCGTAATTACCGCTATTTTGTAAAGGGCCTTGTCACTTTCAGGAACACCAGAACCTAGTAAGACTTCTTTTGCTCCATCAATTAGAAGTTGGATAATTATATCCTCTTCATTCCCATCAATTTTTAATTTTCCTTTTATAAGCTCCAGCATGGTATCACCTACGATCCTGAAGCACTTGTTTTCGCTGATAATTCAACGCTTAACGTTGAACTTAATCCGTTATTCCCAACAGCTTTCACTTGATAAGAATATGTTGTATCACCTGTTAACCCTGTATCTTTATAAGTTGTTGCTACTGACGTTCCTACTTGTTTGCCATTACGTAATATTTGATATTCTTTAATGCCCCCATCATACACAACAGGAGACCAACTAATGTTGGCCGTTGTTACTGTTGCAGAATCAACTTTTAATCCTGTTGGAGTTTGGGGCGGATTAGGGCGTAACTTTAACTTCTGCGATACGGAATGCAGAGTTTAAAGAACGTTTTTGATCATACCAAGCTGTTAATACAAATAGATATTCTCCTGAATCCACATTCTTATCCGTGTCATATGTCATTGCATCATAGTTGATACGGAAAAAGTTAAAGTCTCCTACAATCGGTTTTACTGCCGCGTCAACGAATTCTACAGGTTTACCCATTACTTTTTCAGGTGGTGTATCAAAGAAATTTGTTGTTCCGTTAGATAACGATTTAACAATTTTTAAATAGTCTGCATATCGCATAACAACCTTAGCATTTTCACGATAATCTTCATGTAAGTCCGCAATTGCATTAGTGATAGATTCAAATAAATCTTCACCTGACACACGTTTTACATCAGATCCATTATAGAATGACATATGCCCTAAACCAGATTTCGGTGTAACTGCTAGTGCATCCTTCTTCTCTTTCGCGGCTAATCCTGAACGTAATGCATTTTCTACATATTGTGTGAGTTCAACATCGGTACCATGAATAACTGTATCAGAAATTTTTACTTTCACCTTAAATTTATTACGCCCAAATGCCACAGTATCACCTGTAAGCTTCATTTCTTTCGCTGTTTCTTCATCTGTAATGAAATCATCATCATCAAGTGTGTATGAAATTTTAGGTAATTCTAAGCCTTTAATCGCACTTACTTGAGAAACTTCTCGTAATTGATTTTTCGCAAAAGGCTCATGTACCAATTCCTTTTGCATATTTGTTGGGAAAAACTTATCGCCTCCCGTTGAATTACCAGCTGGTAAAGCAATTAAAGCCTTAACATCATCTGATACTGCTCGACCTTGTACTGCCGCACGAAT
Organism: Bacillus sp. AFS059628; assembly: GCF_002571225.1. Taxonomy (GTDB): domain Bacteria; phylum Bacillota; class Bacilli; order Bacillales; family Bacillaceae_G; genus Bacillus_A. Next base: position 62,461 of record NZ_NVEC01000073.1, read on the forward strand.
AAATTCTGCTTTTGCCGCTACTTCTTTTTGTTTCGGATCTTCAATACCAGTAATAACATTTTTCTGTTGAGCAAATTTAGCTGTTTGTTCTGCTTCTAGTTGATCATGTTGTTGTTTTACAACATCAAAGCGAGCTTGTAAGTCTGCTTTTGATGTTTGCAATACTTTGATATCATTTAACGAAGCTGATGGATCCATAGCCTTTGTAGCCAGTTCATTTTCTGTTTTCGCCAATTGTTGGCCAATTGTTGCCATTGCTTGTTTTAACTCATAAATGGTTTTCATAAAATTAATTCCCCCGTTTTTTTAAAATATTGTTTCTAAATAGGCAAGATTTGCTTTTGAATCTGCAACGATTTTTTCTCGTAATTCCTTTTCTTCTATGCTCATAATTGATTTATCGGATTGCATTTGTAATAGTTGTTGTGGCACATTCTGATATTGTTTCGCCCACTTGTCATCAAATGCATATGCAACAGCTTGGTTAGCTTCAACAATTTCATCACAAAGCCCTAATTCTAAGCATTGTTCGGCTGTTAACCATGTATCTTCTTCAAGCATTTCGTATAACATTTCTTCTGACATTTTTTCACCAGATCGATCAAGATAATACTGGCACATTGCCTGGCTAATACGTTCCACATCATCAGCCGCTTTTCTTAATTGCTTAGCATTACCCCAAGCTCCTGTCATTGCATGGTGAATCATCATTAATGAATTATTTGGCATAATAATACGTTTTGAAATCATTGGTAAAACAGATGCACAAGATGCCGCTACCCCATCAATATGCGATATAATATCGGCTGGATGTCGTTTTAACATAGCGATAATAGCCATTGCTTCAAACACACTACCTCCAGGACTATTAATGTATAGATTGATAGTCTCAATGCCATCACCCAATGCTTCCAATTCGTTTTTGAAAGTAATAGATGACACCTCGCCATATTCTTCCCATGCATATTTTGTAATTTCTCCATAAATAAAAACATCAGCCGTTTTACCATTCGCCGATGCTTTCATTTGAAAAAACTTATTCTGTTTGTTCTTTGCCACCGTTTTTCACCCCCTTCCGTTGAGTTGGGTCCATATCAATTGGATATAAATCACCACTTACCCAAAGTTTTGAAGCATTACCACCCACAGGCGGTTCATCTTCTTTTTGACGAACATCATCTTGTGATAACCATCCACTCCTAATTGCGGCTTGATAATAAGCTGTTCTTGAAGCTGTATCACCTCTTAACAGTCCTCCAAGATTGAATTTAAAGTAATGGCCTTCTTGTCGTTCTTTTTTATTCAGCAACTTACGATTCATTTCTTGCTCATACTGACGAACAATAGGGGTTAAAGTCATTTGAACAAACTGAATCATCAGCTGTTCATTACTGCTATAACTCTGTCCTTCCGTGTCATTTAAAAATGTAACCGGAACATTAAAAACGTTAGCAACCCGTGAACGTGTAATTCGTTCGGATGCTAACGTGTCTGAAGCGAAGTATTTCCGCTCCATCTCTTCTATATTGACACCTGGTTCCCTGAATAAAATACCACCATTCTCTTGATAAAACCGTCTAAAATCATCAATGATTTTTTGTCTCTTTTCATTATCGACCTGCGTCGCATAATCCAAAATAAAACTATCTTTCTTCTGCATTTCTGACAAACTAAATTCTTGTACTGCCTTATCATATTCAAGAGTATTTCTCAAAACATCAATTGGACAAATACCTTTCCATCTTGCAATACCTGTGATGTGTTTGACATGAAACATGTTCATATTGTGGATGTAATACGTTCCTTCAATCCCACGTACCTCATACCACAAATTATTATCATCCGTATTTAAAAAAGGCGTTACATAAGCAGATTCAATAGGGATTAATGATTCCACTTGAAATCTAATATCACGAATGATAGCTGCATATCCATTTCCAGTTTCATTTCTTGAAACTTCAATTTTATTTATCCATTCAAATCCGGTCATGTTTGGATTAGGTTCATTCATCACAACATCAGACACTTGATTAACAACAGTGTCATAATCCTTATAGAGCTTTAATGGCAAAGATGCTACCGTATTAGATAATCTACTAATCACACTGAAAATCGTCTCATTTGTAGCTAATTTTGTATTATCAATACCCCAAAACTTCCTTCCAAACCATGAAGAAAAGTTATATCCAGCACCTTTCCATCCCAATGAAGCTCCTTTAATCGCTCCCTTAACACGATTAATCAGTTTCAATCTCTCACCGCCTTTCTATTTAAAAAGATCGTTAACTGATATAAATTCAATATTTCCATCACCTTGTAATTGAGATAACATAGGGATTACTTCTGTATGAGCATTTAAAAAAGCTGCAAAGCCATCAATCTTTCGATATTTACTCTGTTTAGATGGTAAAAAGTTCCCGTTTCTGTCTTCCACAAGCTTTACATTGTTCATATACCAACGGAAGAGACGGTTTTTATTACTGATTATTTTTCCATCCAACAACAATTCTTTTACATCCTTTAATGCTGGACTTAAAGTTAAATGCCCTTGTCGAACTGGTTCGGTTTTAAATCCATATGCTTTCAAATCTTCATTTAAACGATAGGCATTTGCTGGATCATAAGTAATTTTCTTTATGAAATAGTGTTCGGATTGCTCAACAAACCAATCATAAACATACTCATATTTCACATACTCACCAGGGATAATAGTGAGCCAACCTTTGTCTTTAAACTCTTTGAAACTAATATTTTCGTTATCACGATCAACTTTAGCCTGCGGAACCCAACTGTGAGATAGCACAAAAACATTTCCATCATCTAAAGGAAACTCTAAACAAGCGCTTGTAAAATCTTCTGTTGCAGATAAATCATAACCTGCAACACATTCTTTACCAGCTAATCCCTTTATATCAATAACTTCTTCATTCCTTTTTAATATCTCAATACCCACAAAGGACATTTCATCATTATCAACAAAGATGTTAAATTGTTTTGTAATCCAGTCATTCTTTTCAGCATCTGTATGCTTATCTGTATTCCAATCATCAATAAGCGATGGAAGATCTAACGAAACTCCCATATTAGGATTTGCTTTAATCCATAATTCAGGATTTTCAATTTCATCCACGCTATCCATTTCAGCCATGAAATAAAACTTTCTATCTTGGTCAATAACTCCTTCTAAAACATCAGTTGCAATTTCATAGTATTGAACAAGTGGTCCTTCAAGCTGATATCCTGCCGTAGTGATATAAACAATCATTGGTTGTTTACGTGCACCACGTGATTTTTTTATAACATTAATTAACTTAAAGTTTTTGAATTCATGTATTTCATCAAAAATACCAAGATGTGTATTTAATCCGTCTAGTTTCTTACTATCTGATGCACGAGGTTCAATTTTAGAATGCGTTTTATCATGGAAAATACCTTTCTGATTTTCGCGTAAATGTTTCCGAAGAAGGGGTGATTTTTGAACCATTGCACGACTTTCATCAAATAACTCCCCAGCTTGTTGTTTTGTATTTGCTAAAACATAAACACGAGCACCTGGTTCATTATCTTTAGCAACAGCATAATTAGATAAACCAGAAATCATTGTAGTTTTTCCATTTTTACGTCCAATAAAAATAAGGCCCTCACGAAAGCGCCTATAACCTGTATCTTTATGAATCCATCCATACAAAGAACCTATAACAAAGTGTTGCCACAGTTGAAGAACCAACCTTTTATAATCCCCTTTTGATGGACGACAAAACTTTTCGATATATCGTATAGGTCGATGCGCTTTTTCTTCATCAAAAACCCAAGGGAACTCCTCAGTCCCCTGTCTCCTCAAATCGTTTAGATGACGTTGACAAGACAAGATATTTTTCTTACTAGCTATTATGTTTCCTTTCACAACTTGTTCTGCATACCAAGTTGTTCTTAGTTCAGGAGATGGATCTACTAAAATATTAAAATGCTGTATCTGCTCATTTCGCCAATTTTTATACCACTTAGCTATTTCAGAGGGCTTAGAAGTTGTCGTAATCATCATCAGAATCTCCAGTTAGCTCTTCCTGAAGCTTTTTTCGGCTTGCCCCAGTCAACCCTAGCTCCCCTAAATATTGTCGAATCTGTTGTAAATACTTAGGTATCTCTGGTATCAAAGTGTGCTTAGTCAGATTTGTAGCACCAGCTTTATTTGTATACTCCATCGTCAGACCTTCTTTTTTAACATTAGCTGCCATCTCTCTAAACATTTGATAACTGAAGGCAATCGCTTCAACTACAATAGGATCATTGATATCAGCCTTTCCTTCAACTTCTAAAACAGACCAAATACGAATCCAAGTATCTTTTCCTACCTTTTTTAAATGCGTAGGCGGTTTCCTCTCAATCAATCCTTTATCCACGATATCACCTCACTTACATTTTATGGATAAAAAGTACCAATTCAGAAATAAAAAGCTCTTATTTTCAGGCTTTACCCCCTTTAGAAACATCACTTGCGCCACCCACGAAGGAGGCGTCCGGTCTGGGCGGAAACGGCTCTGAACAATAAAAGGAGGGGGGCTATATGAATTCTTTGTTCGCTTTTACTTTTACGAACTGAATCTTTCTTTTATTTTTCTTTTTCCCTCCACCCTTTTCAGGATGTTCTTTGTTGTGACATGGATTACATAAACTAATTAAGTTATCCAATGTTAATGCAAGTTCAGGATATTCACTTCTTTCTTTGATATGATGGACCATATCAGCAGGTACTGGTATCAATGGATCGTGCTTCATACACTCTTGGCACCGATAGTTGTCTCGTGTTAATGCCAACTCTCTACACCTTCGCCAAGCTGTACTGTCATAGAACTTCTTCGCTTCTTTATCCCGCTTGTATTTATCGTAGAACTTTCGTTGTTGTGTTGTTTTATTTTCAGTCATCACTTTGAACTATCGTTCGAGCTACAGATTTACCATCAAGATATAATTCAACGGTTTCAGCTTCACCTGTATACTTGCTCATAACCTTTTCTAACTTCTCAAATGCACCTACACATTCATTGATAGCTAATGTAAGTTCTTCTATATTCGCTTTTGCTTCTGTCGTATCAATATCGATGTGAGCTGAAACAACATTTTTCTTTTCCATCCTTCAACACTCCTTAATAGATTTAATTTTTAAGTGATATTAATTTGACGGCATTGTCTAGCAAAAGGGATAAAGTGTTTTAAGAGATTAACAGCATTTTTATTTTGCCACCATTTATCTAACAAGACTATTCGTGCATTGATTGGATTAATCCCATCAAGAGAGAACGCACTATTAGATATGAAACGAGGTATTACATGAGTTGTTCCAAAATGTTTTTTTATTCTTTTCCAAGCTTCTTCAGCTTGCATTAAATTATTACCAACAATCCATAACTCTTGTTTTTTATCTTCTTTTAAATCCCTTAACGTTCCCTCTAAATATAATAAATCATATTTTTTTAGTTCCATCCTTTATCCCTCCAAAATAAAAAGCACCCGAATGGATGCTTTTTTCTCAACTGTTCATTTACATTTCGATTGTGGTACGTGAAGTTTTATTCTTTTCCCAATCACCTAATGTTGTTGCGTTTATCTGTACCTAAATTATTAGGTAATTGGAAGAAGAGCAAAAGCTCTCCTTAATAAAGGTATCATTCAATCGTTACCATCTGCTAGTTTCGGATTTTATGTGCCTTCATTATGAAACCGTTTAGACAACATATAGATTATAAAGGAATCTTTATGAGTTGTGTTTTCCGCCACTTCTCACAATACAAATATAACATGTTAAAAAACAAAAATAGTCCGTAAATAGTTCGCGAATCGTCCGCGATTTGTTCATTCTATCAAGCAATTAAACATTTAAATATCTCATTCATCATAATGATAATGGTGATGATAATGATGGTGTTCTACCTTTTGAACCGGAACTGGTTGAAAAGCTTTCCAAGTCCCTATCGTCGTTAGGATAAAACCTAAATATGTCATTACTTTCTCGATATCTTCCTCCAAAAGAGTACTCGACATCAAAATAATAATAAATCCCATTGTTAGCTTATAACATAAACTCTTCAACTTACTATCTGATATGACATTAAGAACTTCTTCTTCTATTAATACTTCACGTAGATTGGCTTGTTCAATTGTCCGATTCAATTCTTCATAATATAGGTTTGACTCCCTCCCATCCATTTCATAAATTGATCTCACCAGGGTGTCGTTCATCATTTCAATTTTTCGTATTGATTCCAAATTTAAAGATTGTATTGATGCGAGCGTTTTACTCATAAACTTCGGTATTTCTAATCGAT
>NZ_NVEC01000074.1 GCF_002571225.1 Bacillus sp. AFS059628
AAGAAACCAATGAAAACAGATTTTCGCTTTCGTATTGGCAGTGTGACGAAAACGTTCATTGCAACAGTTCTACTTCAATTATCTGGAGAGAATCGTTTGAATTTAGACGACTCCATTGAAAAATGGTTGCCTGGTGTCATTCAAGGAAACGGATATGATGGTAACCAGATTACGATCCGGCAAATATTGAATCATACAAGTGGTATTGCTGACTATATGAATTCAAAAGACTTCGATATTATGGATACAAAAAAATCGTATACGGCTGAAGAATTTGTAAAGATGGGGATTTCACTTCCCCCAGAATTTGCCCCAGGAAAGGGTTGGTCTTATTCAAACACAGGGTACGTATTACTGGGAATCCTTATTGAAAAAGTAACTGGCAACAGCTATGCGGAAGAGATTGAAAATCGGATTATTGAACCGCTTGATTTGTCAAATACATTTCTACCTGGTAATTCAAGCGTAATTCCAGGCACGAAGCATGCCCGTGGCTATATCCAACTAGACGGAGCAAGTGAGCTAAAAGACGTTACGTATATTAACCCAGGTAGCTCGGATGGGGATATGATTTCTACTGCTGACGATTTAAATAAATTCTTTTCATACTTACTCAGTGGTAAATTGCTGAAGGAACAGCAGCTAAATCAAATGCTTACTACAGTTCCTACAGATAGAGAAGGAACGGGATATGGTCTTGGAATCGTTGAATTTAAGCTTCCGAATGGTGCCTCGGTATGGGGACATAGAGGTAGTGTTCTAGGGTTTTCCACTTTTGTTGGTGGAACACTTGGAGGCAAACATACATTGGCCGTCAATTTGAACAGCTTTAACTTTAGTAATCCTGATCCTTTTAAAAGTATTTTACTTGCTGAATTTAGGAAGTAGGCAAAAAGGCGAAATGGATAAGTTTTGTCATAGGTTTATAGTTTAAAATATATCATTTTGGTGCAAAAAACAACTTGCTCTAAAAAATTTAATACTCGTAATTAAGTATGAAAGAACGCTATCGTTTTAAGAAAATATTTCAGGAGGGTTTTATGAAAAAGAAAATGATTACTGCACTTGGTGTTTCTGCTATAATACTGACTAATTTTGTAGGAAGTACTTATGCAGACTCGAAAACAGGAGTTTCTGTTACAGCTCCCTTCAATAAAAATCAAATAGCGGAATGGCTAGAAATGCACGCGAAGCCTTTAAAAACAACGAATCCTAATTCACCTTTTAATGATTTAAAACCACTTAAGAATATGGTAGGTTCAGCTTCAATTGTAGGTTTAGGTGAAGCTACGCATGGGGCTCATGAAGTTTTTACGATGAAAAACCGTATTGTGAATTATTTAGTATCTGAAAAGGGCTTTACCAACCTAGTTTTAGAAGAGGGGTGGGACAGAGCTTTAGAACTTGATCGATATGTTCTTACTGGTGAGGGAAATCCAAGCCAACATCTATCACCTGTATTTAAGACGAAAGAAATGTTAGATTTACTTGATTGGATTCGGCAATATAATGCTAATCCAAAACATAAATCTAAAGTGCGTATCATCGGGATGGACATTCAATCAGTAAACGAGAATGTTTATAGTAATATAATAGAATATATTAAAAGAACCAATTCAAAACTTGTGCCGAGGATAGAAGAGAAGATAAAAGGTCTTATTCCTGTAACAAAGGATATGAATACTTTTGAAAGCCTTACGAAAGAAGAAAAAGAAAAGTATATTTCAGATGCTAAACAAATTAGTGCTTTATTAGAGGGAAATAAAAGTTATTTAAATGGGAAATCTAAAGAGTTCGCATGGATAAAACAAAATGCTCGTATTATTGAACAGTTTACTACAATGTTAACGTCACCTCCTGATAAACCATCTGATTTATATTTGAAACATGATATTGCAATGTATGAAAATGCGAAGTGGACTGAAGAACATTTAGGAAAAGCTATTGTATGGGGGCATAATGGCCACGTTTCGAAAAAAAATATGCTTCCTTTTGTATACCCTAAAGTAGCTGGGCAGTATTTAGCAGAGTATTATGGAAAACGGTACGTATCTATTGGAACATCAGTTTATGAAGGACAATACAATGTCAAGAATAGCGATGGTGAATTTGGCCCATATGGAATATTAAAATCGGATGATCCAAACAGTTATAACTACATCTTTGGACAAGTTAAAAAAGATCAATTTTTTATTGATTTACGTAAGGCAAACGGCGTGACAAAAACTTGGTTGAACGAACAACATCCAATTTTCGCTGGAGTAACTACCGAAGGGCCTGATATACCAAAAACAGTTGATATATCATTAGGTAAAGCGTTTGATATACTTGTTCAAATTCAAAAAGTGAGTCCATCTCAACTACATCAATAAATTTAGAATAATGTACCTTAATGAAGTGTAGTGTTAAGTGTCAATAGAGTTGTTTGAATATGTCAGTTAGGTTATTTTCATTAAAGAATTATTAAATGGAATAAATGTTTTTAAATTAGAGACGATGTGGGATAGAAGCACAGTATCATCAAGTTAACAAAATAAAATTCTACCTAAAATGAAAAAATACGCTATTCTTTCTATAGAATCATAAGAAAGGATGGCGTTTTTTGATCTAATCTATTACTACAATTTGCTCACGAAATTTAAAACTTTTTGTCCCCTAACACCTTACGAAATCTTACTAAAAATGTTGAGTTTGTACAACAAACCACATACTTATTAAGCTAAAGAACAAGTTACTCAAAAACTAGAAAAAGAGTGTGTTTTGAAACGGATATTATGTAAATTTACCGAACGGAAAAGCTATATATAGTATGTAAATGAAATGGAATGAGGGGATTTATTTTTTGTTGTGAAAAAAATTTTCTTTTTATAACTTGATAAATGAAAAAATATTTTATATACTGATTTATGTAAACGGTTTACTAAATCGTATTTTGCTAGAAATGAAGGGAAGATTCGCATGGAAACAAGGGGGAGAGTAATCGGGATTGATATCGGTACCACAAGTATAAAAACGGTTGTGTTCACAGAAAAAGGAAAAGTCATTGCATCACATGCAATCGATTACCCAATTATTCAACCGAATGTAGGATGGGCTGAGCAAGATCCTGATGTAATATGTGCCGCTGTATATAAAAGTGTAAGCGTTGCCATTGAAAAAGGTAATGTATTACCAGAAGATATTTCTTCAATCGGTATTAGTACGGCTATGCACGCATTAATTGCAGTAGATGAAAACGGTGCGCCGTTAACGCGCTCTATTATTTGGGCAGATAATCGTAGTACGAAACAAGCGGAAGATTTATTACAACATATGAATGGGCATGACATTTATAGACGAACGGGTACACCAATTCATCCGATGTCGCCGCTATCTAAATTGTTATGGATGAAAGAAGAGGAGCCAGAATTATATAAAAGTGCTTATAAATTTATTTCTATTAAAGAGTATGTGATTTACCAATTATTTTCACGCTACGTAGTTGATTATTCTATTGCCTCTGCTACAGGATTATTCAATTTAGAAACGCTAAATTGGGATGTTGATGTGTTGGAAATGTTAAATATTTCTTCAGAACAATTATCAACTCCAGTACCAACTACATATATTTTATCGGGTATGAAACGAGAAATAGCACAAAAGATGGGTATTCGTGAAGATACTCCAGTTGTTATTGGTGCAAGTGATGGTGTTCTTGCGAATGTAGGCGTTGGGGCAATATCGCCTGGTTCAGCTGCGATTACGATTGGAACGAGTGGTGCAGTTCGAACAATTTCATCTAGTGTTAATACAGATGAAAAAGGAAGAACGTTTTGTTATGCATTAACAGACGAGCACTGGGTAATCGGCGGACCAACGAATAACGGTGGCATATTATTGAGATGGTTACGTGATGAATTTGGTAGTCCAGAGCAAGAAGTTGCAAGAAAACTTGGCATTGATCCGTATGATTTATTAATTAAATATGCGGAAAGTGTACCAGCTGGAGCGGGTGGATTGCTATTTTTACCATTTTTATCTGGAGAGCGTGCACCGTACTGGAATGCAAATGCTCGTGGTACATTTTTTGGAATAAACCTTCAGCATAAACGAGAACATTTTATACGTGCAGTCATGGAAGGTGTTTGTATGAGCGTATATTCTGTTGCACTCGCAATCAGGGATTGTACAGGTCCACTTACTGAAATACGCGTTTCAGGAGGTTTTGCGAAATCTGCATTTTGGAGACAAATGTTATCCGATATGATGGGAAAAGAATTGCTTGTTCCTGAAAGTCATGAAGCATCTGCGCTTGGGGCAGCAGCAGTTGCTTTATATGCTGTAGGAAAAATTGATTCTCTTGAAGAGGTAAAGGATTGGATTGATATCGTTCATCATCATGTACCGAATAAAGAAAATACGGCTATATATTTAGAAATGTTTTATATGTATGAACGACTTTACAATCGCTTGAAAGAAGAATTTGATTGTATAGCTGCTTTCCAACGTAAACAATAGGGGGATTGGGAGAAATGGTAGTTGGAATCGTACTAGCGGCAGTTGTCATACTACTTTTACTTATTACAGTAGTAAAATGGCATCCATTTGTCGCATTAATTTTAACAGCAATTGGTGTAGGACTAGCAATGGGAATGCCATTGATTGGAACTTCACCAAAAGATCCAGGGATTATCGATTCTATTAAACTAGGGCTTGGTAATACGTTAGGGTTTTTAGCGATAGTATTAGCATTAGGAACGATGCTTGGAAAAATGATGGCCGAATCTGGCGGTGCTGAACGAATTGCTAACACATTAATTGATCGTTTTGGGAAGAAACGTGTTCACTGGGCAATGATGTTCGTTGCATTTTTAGTAGGGATTCCAGTGTTTTTCCAGGTTGGATTTGTACTGTTAATTCCATTAGTATTTACAATTGCGTTAGAAACAGGGGTATCACTTATTACAATCGGTATACCACTAGTAGCAGGTTTATCTGTTGTACACGGACTCGTTCCGCCACATCCAGCAGCGATGGCAGCAGTAGGTATTTTTAAAGCAGATGTAGGGAAGACAATTTTATATGCTTTAATCGTCGGACTTCCAACTGCAATCATTTCAGGTCCGCTTTACGGGAAATGGATTGGTGCTCGTATACATAAAGAAGTACCATTAGATATAGCGGAGCAATTTATTGAAAGAGATAAGAAGAAGGAGCTTCCTAGTTTCGGAAATACATTGTTTACAATTTTACTTCCAGTATTTCTAATGCTAGGTGCATCAATTGCGGAAGTCGCGCTAAACAAAACAAGTCAACTTGCACAAGTATTGCACTTTATTGGAGATCCAATCGTCGCGTTATTAATTGCAACGATATACTCTTTCTTTAGTCTTGGTTATGCAAAAGGTTTCTCAAAGGATAAAGTATTACAATTTACAAACGATTGCCTTGGGCCTATTGCGAACATACTGTTAGTTATTGGTGCAGGCGGCGCATTTAATAAAGTATTATTAGATTCTGGAATTGGAACGACAATTGCAGAAATGGCGAAAGAATCTCATATTTCACCGATATTATTAGGCTGGGGAATTGCGGCACTTATCCGAATTGCAACTGGATCGGCAACTGTTTCTATGATGACAGCAGCTGGTATTGTGGCGCCGATTGCAGCAAGTATACCAGGTGTAAATGTTGAATTATTAGCACTTGCAACTGGTGCAGGGTCATTAATTTTATCACACGTGAATGATTCAGGATTTTGGATGATTAAAGAGTATTTCGGAATGACTGTGAAAGAAACATTATTAACATGGACTGCAATGGAGACTATATTATCTGTAGTAGCACTTGGGCTAATTTCGATATTAAATATATTTGTATAGAATAGGAGATTGATTAATATGAAACTAGGTTTAATTGGATTAGGAAAAATGGGATTCCCATTAGCTGAACACTTATATGAAGACAAGCATGAAGTAGTTGTATACGATGTAAATAAAGAGCTTGTTGAAAAGGCAGGAAAACTAGGAATTACTGCACGTCATACATTAAAAGAAATGATTGCTGAACTAGAAGCCCCTCGTACAATTTGGGTAATGGTACCTGCGGGAGAAGTTGTTGAATCAGTATTAAAAGATGTATATCCATTATTAGAGGAAGGCGATATCGTTATTGAAGGCGGAAATTCATTCTATAAAGATACATTACGCCGTGCTGAAGAAGCGAAAAGCTTTGGTTTACATTACGTTGATATCGGTACATCAGGTGGTGTAGAAGGAGCTAGATACGGAGCTTGCTTAATGGTTGGTGGAGAAAAAGAAATTTACGATCAATTAGAACCTTTATTTAAAGATTTAGCAGTAGAGAATGGGTATTCTTATGCAGGCCGCGTCGGAAGTGGTCATTTCTTAAAAATGGTTCATAACGGCATTGAGTACGGCATGATGCAAGCAATTGCTGAAGGATTTGAAGTGTTAGATAAAAGTGATTTTGATTTCAATTATGAAGATGTTGCAAAAGTATGGGCAAACGGATCGGTTATCCGCGGTTGGTTAATGGACTTAACTGAAAAGGCATTTGCAGATGATCCAAAACTGGATGGTATTAAAGGTGTGATGAACTCTTCAGGAGAAGGGAAATGGACTGTGGAAACAGCACTTGAACTGCAAGCAGCAGCACCGGTAATCGCAATGTCATTATTTATGCGTTACCGTTCTCAAGAAGATGATACATTCCACGGAAAAGTAGTTTCAGCTCTTCGTAATCAGTTCGGTGGACATGAAGTTGTGAAAAAATAGAAAATGATTTTTGAGAAGAAACTTGTGCAAAGGCGCAAGTTTCTTTTTTTAGTGTAAGAAATCTCTACTTTAAAAATACCAATCATTGTTTATTTGTACTGATTGTATCAAATATATAGTGCAGCATGAAAGATGTCCTAACATAAAAGTAAGAATAAATAAAATGAAGTTTTCATAAATAGTAAAAGGATGATTATGTCATCAGTGTAGCTATGAAATGGTGTTACATATGAATAGAACGTGTTAATAAAATATGAGGTGGTTAAATGGGAAATGAGCAAGTGAAGAATGCAGGGGAAGAAAAAAAGTTATGTCTTTGTATGATTGTTAAAAACGAGTCTAGAATTATGGAAAGATGTTTAAATGCTACAAAATCAATTGTAGATTTTGTTTCTATTTGTGATACGGGATCAACTGATCATACACCTGAAATTATTGAAAATTGGTGTAAAGAAAATGAAATCCCTGGAACAGTACATCATGAACCATTTAAAAACTTTGGTTATAACAGAAGTTTAGCAGTGTCATTGGCACAAAAAACATATCCGGAAGCAGATTATTTATTAATATTAGATGCAGATATGATATTAGAAGTTGATCCCGAGTTTGATAAGACTAGTTTAACGGAAGACCATTATCTTACATTGCAATATGATATTCATATTAAGTATTGGCTTACACGCCTTCTAAAAGCTTCTTTACCATGGAAGTCTGTCGGTGTTACTCATGAGTATTGGGATATAGATCGCTCCAAGGTTGGCGCGAATTATAATACGAGGGTAGCTAGGTTAGAAACGCTTGTCGTTAACGATCCTGGGGATGGTGGTAGTAAAGCTGATAAATTTGAGAGAGATGAGAGGTTGTTGTTACAAGGATTGAGTGATCCAGAAACAACGCCAGATTTGCATATAAGATATTTATTTTATTTAGCCCAAACTTATTTTCATTTAAGTCAATTTGAAGATTCGATTAAATGGTATAAAAAACGGGTGGAAGCAGGTGGATGGGTTGAAGAGGTGTTCTATTCGTTATTGCGAATAGGATTTTGTTATGAACAATTAGCAAACCGTTCAGCAAATAAACAATATGAAGTAACAGAAGCGGATGAAAAAGAAAATGCTAAGATGCAAGAAGAGCAATATACAGCATTAGCTATTTTTTATTTTCAAAAAGCGTGGGAATATAGACCAACTCGAGCTGAGCCATTATACCAACTTGCAAGAATGTATCGATTAAAATCTCAAAATAATATTGCCTTGATGTATGCGTTGCAAGGGAAGGAAATTCCTTTTCCAAAAAATGATCTTCTATTTGTAGATTATCATGTGTATGATTACTTATTTGACTATGAGATTTCTATAAGTGCTTTTTATATACCACATAAAAAGCATTTAGGTGCTGTATCACAAAAATTTTTGGAATCGAAAAAAGAAGAGCTACCGTTGCATATAGCAAATATGGTTGAAAGTAATGCGAAATTTTATTAAATACAATTTCGGTTAAAGGAGTAGTGGAGTAATAATGGAATTAATACGATGGGCGCTAGAGTTAGGGGAAGCTGTGCATGGAAATACGTATGAAGAATTGATGCCACTACTAGATTATTATTATGATCGTGATCATTTAAAAGCGTATTGTATCGCAACTCTTCTTTTAGACATGGACGTAGCAGAAGAGCATCGGGAAAAAATCGAATTAAGAAGGTGCATTGCTGCTTATTATGCCGGAATGTATAAAGTAGCAAAAAAACATGCAAGGGAGCTTTTACTTAAATATCCGGATGTGGATTTATATAAAAATAATTTAAGACTAATGGAAGCTTATTTGAATAAAGAATATGATTATTGTCTTTTTATATGCCCAAAGACGTATGGTAGCTTTATAGATGTCGCGCGAGCGTTGAAATGGCGATTGGAGCAAGAGGGAAATACTGCAATCATATCAGAAACAATATTAGAAAATGTGAAAAATACAATTGTTTTTGGAGCGCATACATATGCACATAACCCGAATTTACTTCCGAAAAATGCGATTATTTATAATTTAGAACAGCTATATGAAGGAAGTCCTTATGCGCATCCCCTTTATTTAATGTTATTAAAAGATAAGGAAGTTTGGGATTATAGTAAACAAAATATAGAATGGTTAAAACAAAAAGGAGTTGGAAAAGAAATAAAACATGTGGAAATGAACTATGCTCCAACTCTAAAAATAAAAAAAGATGCGTTTGATGAAGAGTTAATTGAAGACATTGATATACTGTTTATAGGTGCTCTTAACCCAAGGCGGCAAGCTATTTTTAACCAATTAAAAGCAGTCGCTCCGCATTTAAATATTGTTTTTAAAAATAATGCGTGGGGAATTGTTAAAAATGAGTTAATTGCCAGGTCTAAAATTATATTAAATATTCATTTTTACTTATCGGGCATTCTTGAAACTCCTCGAGTTTCTTATGCAGTGGCAAATAAGAAATTTATTATTTCGGAAAATAGTAATCCTGAGGACGAGATAGAGTGGCCGGGAATTGTATTTACTCCGTACGAAAAAATAATAGAAAACGTTATGACATATATAGAATTACCGGAAGAACGTATGAAATTAGCAGAAGAAGCGTATAACCATTTTGAAGCGAAAGGAAGCATAGATAGACTGAGCCATAAAGGAGGAGAAAAGTAATTGTGAAGAACTCATACTTTCGTATGAGTTCTTTTTTTGTTTATCATACTATTTTATCAAGCTAATTCCCTCTTTATATTGTGTTTTGTATAGAAATTTCTGATAATATATAAGTATAACTTGAAAACAAAGGGGAGAAATGATTATGAAACTAGTCGTTATTAACGGTACGCCAAGAAAATTCGGTAGAACTCGTGTGGTGGCAAAATATATTGCTGACCAATTTGAAGGGGAGTTATACGATTTGGCAGTAGAGGAATTGCCTTTATATAATGGGGAAGAATCACAACGTGAATTAGAAGTGGTAAAAAAATTAAAGGCGTTAGTGAAAGCGGCAGACGGTGTAGTACTATGTACACCTGAATATCATAATGCAATGAGTGGAGCGCTAAAAAATTCGTTAGATTACTTAAGCAGTAGTGAATTCGTCCATAAACCTGTCGCATTACTTGCAGTTGCCGGGGGCGGTAAAGGTGGAATTAACGCATTAAACAGTATGCGCACTGTTGCTAGAGGGGTATACGCAAATGCAATCCCAAAACAAGTTGTACTTGATGGACTTCATGTACAAGACGGTGAACTGGGAGAAGATGCAAAACCATTAATTCATGATTTAGTTAAAGAATTAAAAGCATATATGGGCGTATATAAAGAGGTAAAAAAACAACTAGGAGTTGAGTGATATGTCATCTCTGTATAAAGATTCACGCTTGTATTTCATACTAGGGGCCAATAGTCTATCAGCTATTGGTTCCGGCATTGTAATGATAACGATTCCATGGCTGTTAATTAAAGAGAGTGGGGGAGAGACAACGTTTGGTTATGTATCTATCATCTCAACTCTTATTATGTTTTTATTAACACCGTTTATCGGGCAAAGTATTGATCGTTTTTCAAGAAAATCTTTATTATTATGTAATGAAGGTATTGGAATAGTTGTTATAGGAATGATGGCAATATGGGGATTTACTGGGCAACCCTATCATTCTATTCACTATATTCTTATATATATAGCTGGATCGTTTTACTATTTATTATTTTATCCTACAATATTTGCGTTCAACCAAGAGATATTTCAAGCAGAACATTATAAAAATTTAAGTGGAACAATGGAAATACAAGGACAATTAACGCAAGTTATTTCAGGAGCTGTTGCTAGCTTTCTTATTGAAATTATTTCTTTAAAATGGATTTTGTTAGTAGATATGTTAACTTTTGTAGGAGCCTTCGTACTTTTCTTATGTATACCGTATGTAAAGAAAAAGGAAGTGAAAAGAAAAGTAACATTTAAGAAGCAATTGTTCGAAGGGATTCACTTTATGCAAAAGCGTCCTAAGTTCTTTTGGTTTTTACTTGCGACTTATATGCCGTTTATCGGTGTTATGATGGCAAATTATTTAATCCCGGTATATATTTCAGATATATTAAAAGCCAGTGCTTCTGTATACGCAATAGAAGGTATGATGTATGGTGTCGGAGCGGTTCTTGCCGGAATTAGTATTCCAATTATGATGAAATATGTCAAAATAGAAACTTCAATCGTCATGACGATGCTCACATATGTAATTTCAATTACCGTAATGATTGTTGAACTTTCCGTAATGTTGTTATATGCACTTGCAATTTTTCATGCAATGGGAAATGCAGGTACAAGAGTGGCGAGAAATGTATTAATGATGGAGGAAATTCCAAACGAAGTAATGGGAAGAGTGGATAGCTTATTTCGGTTAATTGGCACGGGAATTCGAATTGTATTGTTAATGTTGTTTACAGCTGGTGTTTCTAAAGTAGGTGTCATGGTACCGTTTTATTTACTAAGTTTCATATTGATCCTTTCGTTAGGAATTGCTATAAACTATGTAATCTCAAAACGTAAATTCGAAGCGAGTGTTTCTAATAAATCGATCGTTTAAAAAACACTTCTGCCTTCCTTTCTTTTTCTATATAATAAAAAGAAAGGGTAACTAACTGTTACG
>NZ_NVEC01000075.1 GCF_002571225.1 Bacillus sp. AFS059628
TTTATTCTTATGTGCCAAATATCATAATTCATATATTCAATAACCTGAAAGAAGAAAAAGAATGAAAATGAGGCTATTTAAAGGAATAAATATGAAAAGAGTGTTGATATTCTTTCATTATTATCCTTAGTATAAATAAAAGGAATGAAAATGATATGCTTATATTAAAGCGTACCGAATTAGTATATAAACTGCTATGTGTATGATAGATCTCTAGAAATACATATTCTAATTTCCGATCCTTCTTGTATATAGTTACAATTATTCTTTTGAATATAACTAAAACACGAACGTTATTAATGAGTAATAAAAAAACATTCGATTATTTGTTGACATTGTTTATGAAATATTGTTAATATAGCCATAGAAAGAATAATATATAAGACCTCATATAATCGCGGGGATATGGCCTGCAAGTCTCTACCTAACGACCGTTATTCGTTAGACTATGAGGGAAAGTCACTCGGTATTTTTCTATTCACAAGGGATACGTATGCCTGAGTAGAGCACTTTCTCTCATAGTAAAAAGAGAAACTGTTCTATTTCAGGCTTTTTTTATTTGAATCGGGGGGATTCTAATATGAAATCACTAGTTGGAGTCATAATGGGAAGCACGTCAGACTGGGAAACAATGAAATATGCTTGTGACATTTTAGATGAATTAAATATACCGTATGAGAAAAAAGTTGTATCCGCTCATCGGACTCCGGATTATATGTTTGAATATGCAGAGACGGCTCGTGAACGTGGATTGAAAGTTATTATTGCTGGAGCTGGTGGAGCAGCACATTTACCAGGAATGGTTGCAGCGAAGACGAATCTTCCTGTAATCGGAGTTCCAGTTCAATCAAAAGCGTTAAACGGCTTAGATTCATTATTATCCATCGTCCAAATGCCAGGAGGGGTTCCAGTTGCAACTGTTGCAATCGGTAAGGCTGGTTCAACAAATGCTGGTTTACTTGCTGCACAAATACTTGGATCATTCCATGATGATATACATGATGCATTAGAATTGAGAAGAGAAGCAATTGAAAAAGATGTGCGTGAAGGTAGTGAGCTAGTATGACGAGAATCATTTTACCTGGAAAAACAATCGGCATTATTGGAGGCGGCCAGCTAGGAAGAATGATGGCATTGGCAGCTAAGGAGATGGGATATAAAATTGCTGTTTTAGATCCTACAAAACATTCACCATGTGCACAAGTTGCTGATATTGAAATTGTTGCATCATATGACGATTTAAAAGCAATTCAGCATTTAGCGGAGATCAGTGATGTCGTCACATATGAATTTGAGAATATTGATTATAGTTGTTTACAATGGCTTGAAAAACATGCTTACTTACCGCAAGGCAGTCAGTTGTTAAGTAAAACGCAAAATCGTTTTACAGAAAAGAATGCGATTGAGAAGGCGGGGCTACCAGTAGCAACGTATAGATTCGTTCAAAATCAAGATC
The DNA here is from genome assembly GCF_002571225.1 of Bacillus sp. AFS059628. Lineage (GTDB taxonomy): Bacteria > Bacillota > Bacilli > Bacillales > Bacillaceae_G > Bacillus_A. Next base: position 1,457 of record NZ_NVEC01000075.1, read on the forward strand.
AGCTTACTGAAGCAATCACTGAGTTATCATATCCTTCCGTATTAAAAACGACGACAGGCGGATATGATGGGAAAGGTCAAGTTGTTTTAAGAAGTGAGGCTGACGTTGATAAAGCGCGAGAGCTTGCGAATGCAGCAGAGTGTATTTTAGAGAAATGGGTGCCTTTTGAAAAAGAAGTATCAGTTATTGTCATTCGTAGTGTAAGTGGTGAAACGAAAGTATTCCCGGTAGCGGAAAATATTCATGTAAATAACATTTTGCATGAATCTATCGTTCCGGCTCGCATTACAGAAGAACTTTCTCAAAAAGCAATTGCTTATGCAAAAGTGCTCGCGGATGAACTAGAACTTGTGGGAACACTAGCGGTAGAGATGTTTGCTACAGCTGATGGTGAGATTTACATTAATGAACTGGCACCAAGACCTCACAATTCAGGACACTATACACAGGATGCATGTGAAACGAGTCAATTCGGTCAACATATTCGAGCAATCTGTAATTTACCTCTTGGAGAAACAAATTTGTTAAAACCAGTTGTCATGGTAAACATTTTAGGCGAACATATAGAAGGGGTCCTAAGACAAGTGAATAGATTAACCGGGTGCTATTTACACTTGTATGGAAAAGAAGAAGCAAAAGCGCAGCGAAAAATGGGGCATGTTAATATTTTAAATGATAATATTGAAGTCGCTCTAGAAAAAGCGAAGAGTTTGCATATTTGGGACCATCAAGAACAACTGTTGGAGGGAAAAAGATGATTAGTCGTTATACACGCCCAGAAATGGGTGCAATTTGGACGGAAGAGAACAAATTTAAAGCGTGGTTAGAAGTTGAGATTTTAGCTTGTGAAGCATGGGCTGAGCTTGGCGATATTCCAAAAGAAGATGTTAAGAAAATTCGTGAGCATGCATCATTTGATATTGATCGTATTTATGAAATTGAAAAAGAGACACGTCATGACGTAGTTGCATTCACTCGTGCTGTATCAGAAACACCAGCATTAGGCGAGGAACGTAAATGGGTTCATTACGGTTTAACATCTACAGACGTAGTAGATACAGCGTTATCTTATATTTTAAAACAAGCGAATGAAATCATATTAAAAGACTTAGAAAACTTTGTAAGCATTTTAGCTAACAAAGCAAAAGAGCATAAATACACGATCATGATGGGAAGAACACATGGTGTTCATGCAGAACCAACAACATTTGGTTTAAAACTTGGTCTTTGGTATGAAGAAATGAAGCGTAACGTAGAGCGTTTCAAGCAAGCTGCTAATACAGTTCGCGTTGGTAAATTATCTGGTGCGGTTGGTACATATGCAAATATCGATCCATTCGTAGAAAAGTATGTTTGTGAGAACTTAGGATTAGAAGCAGCACCAATTTCAACACAAACATTGCAACGTGATCGCCATGCTCATTACATGTCAACACTTGCATTAATCGCAACATCTATCGAAAAGATGGCAGTTGAGATTCGTGGTTTACAAAAGAGTGAAACACGTGAAGTTGAAGAAGCTTTCGCCAAAGGTCAAAAAGGTTCTTCTGCAATGCCACATAAGCGTAATCCAATTGGATCTGAAAATATGACTGGTTTAGCTCGTGTTATCCGCGGTTATATGATGACAGCTTATGAGAATGTTCCATTATGGCATGAGCGTGATATTTCTCACTCTTCAGCAGAACGCGTAATTTTACCAGATGCTACAATCGCGTTAAATTACATGCTAAACCGCTTTGGTAATATTGTTAAAAACTTAACTGTATACCCAGAGAATATGAAACGCAATATGACAAGAACATACGGCTTAATTTATTCTCAGCGCGTAATGCTTACATTAATCGATAAAGGTATGGTACGAGAAGAAGCTTACGATATCGTACAACCTAAAGCGATGGAAGCTTGGGAAACACAAGTACAATTTAAAGAGCTTGTAGAAGCTGATGAGCGTATTACAAGCAAGTTAACACAAGAAGAAATTAATGAATGCTTCAACTATGAGCATCATATGCAACACGTTGATACAATCTTTGAACGCCTAGGATTAAACGAAGCGTAAAATTTCATATGGCACAGAATAGAGTCATTCTGTGCCATTCTTTATAAAAACATTATTCACATTTTTCAAACTACAGGGGGCTTGCGAAATGCAAAAGCTAGAATTGCTGTATGAAGGTAAGGCAAAAAGAATTTATCGTACAGAATCAGCAGATATGGTTTGGGTAGAGTACAAAGATAGTGCGACTGCTTTCAATGGGGAGAAAAAAGAGACGATTACAGGAAAAGGTCGTTTGAACAATGAGATTACAACCTTATTGTTCAGAAAGTTACAAGAAGTGGGAATTAAAACGCATTTTGTTGAGAAGTTATCTGAGACAGAGCAACTTGTTAAAAAAGTGAGTATTATTCCTTTAGAAGTTGTCACAAGAAATGTAATTGCAGGAAGTCTTTCAAAACGATTAGGAATGGAAGAGGGAACTGTACTTGCAGAACCAATCGTAGAATTTTACTTCAAAGATGATGATTTAGGAGATCCGCTTGTAACGGAAGATCATATTCGTGTATTAAACGTTGCGTCGCCAGAGCAAGTAAGCGTATTACGAGAGATGGCTCTACAAATCAATCAAGTGTTGATTGATCATTTCGCAAGCTGTCGTGTAAGATTAGTAGATTTCAAATTAGAGTTTGGTGTAACGGAAGCAGGAGAAATTATTTTAGCGGATGAAATTTCACCAGATACTTGCCGTTTATGGGATGAAACGAGCAATGAAAAGTTCGATAAAGACGTATTCCGTCGCGACCTTGGAAATTTAACAGATGCTTATGAAGAAATTTTAAAACGTTTAGGGGGAATTTCACATGTATAAAGTTAAGGTATATGTAACATTAAGAGAAAGCGTATTAGATCCACAAGGAACAGCCGTAAAAGGAGCACTTCATAGCCTTTCATTCACAGAAGTACAAGATGTTCGAATTGGAAAGTACATGGAACTAACAATTGATAAATCGGTAACTGACTTAGATAGCAAGGTAAAGGAAATGTGTGAAAAACTATTAGCAAACGTTGTAATGGAAGACTTCCGTTATGAAGTTGAGGAGGTTGTCGCACAGTGAAATTTGCCGTAATAGTATTTCCAGGTTCGAACTGTGATGTTGATATGTTCCATGCAATTAAAGATGAGCTTGGCGAAGAAGTAGATTACGTTTGGCACGATACAGAGAATTTAGATGAGTATGATGCAATTCTACTACCTGGTGGATTCTCTTACGGTGACTACTTACGCTGCGGTGCTATCTCTCGCTTTGCAAATGCAATGAAAGCAGTGCAAAAAGCCGCTGAGCAAGGAAAGCCAATTTTAGGTGTATGTAATGGATTCCAGATTCTTGTTGAATCAGGATTACTACCAGGAGCGTTAATGAGAAACGAAAACTTAAAATTTATGTGTCGCACTGTTCAGTTACGTGTTGAAAATAATGAAACGATGTTTACATCACAATATGAAAAAGATGAAGTAATCAATATTCCAATTGCACATGGTGAGGGGAATTACTATTGTGATGAAGAGACTCTTAAACAATTAGAAGAGAATAATCAAATCGCATTCCGTTACGTGGAAAACCCGAATGGTAGCGTTTCAGATATTGCAGGTATTGTGAACGAAAAAGGAAATGTACTTGGTATGATGCCACACCCAGAGCGTGCTGTAGATGAATTACTTGGCGGTGCTGAAGGGTTAAAAGTCTTTCAATCTATCTTAAAACAGTGGAGGGAAACATATGTCGTTAATGCTTGAACCAAATCCAACACAAATTAAAGAAGAGCGCATATATGCGGAAATGGGGCTAACAGACGAAGAGTTTGCCATGGTTGAAAAGATTTTAGGTCGTCTGCCAAATTATACAGAAACAGGTTTATTCTCTGTAATGTGGTCAGAACATTGTAGTTATAAAAATTCAAAACCAGTGCTTAGAAAATTCCCAACAACAGGTGAGCGCGTCTTGCAAGGACCTGGGGAAGGTGCTGGAATTGTAGATATCGGTGATAATCAAGCGGTTGTATTTAAAATGGAAAGCCATAACCATCCTTCTGCTATTGAACCATATCAAGGAGCAGCAACAGGCGTTGGTGGTATTATCCGTGACGTATTCTCTATGGGAGCACGTCCAGTAGCTCTATTAAACTCACTTCGATTTGGGGAATTACAATCACCACGTGTGAAATATTTATTCGAAGAAGTAGTAGCAGGGATTGCAGGATACGGTAACTGTATCGGTATTCCGACTGTTGGCGGCGAAGTACAGTTCGATCCATGTTATGAAGGAAATCCACTTGTAAATGCAATGTGTGTAGGTTTAATTAACCACGAAGATATTAAAAAAGGGCAAGCACACGGTGCTGGAAATACAGTAATGTACGTAGGAGCATCAACTGGTCGTGACGGTATTCACGGTGCAACATTCGCATCTGAAGAGTTATCTGAAAGCTCAGAAGCGAAGCGTCCAGCAGTTCAAGTAGGAGACCCATTTATGGAGAAACTTCTTATTGAAGCTTGCTTAGAACTTATTCAATCAGATGCACTTGTTGGAATTCAAGATATGGGTGCAGCTGGTTTAACATCATCTTCTGCAGAAATGGCAAGTAAAGCAGGAATGGGTATTGAAATGTACTTAGATGATGTACCACAGCGTGAAACAGGAATGACACCATATGAAATGATGCTATCTGAATCACAAGAGCGTATGTTAATTGTTGTGAAAAAAGGTAGAGAGCAAGAAATAGTAGATTTATTTGAGAAGTATGGTCTTGCAGCCGTTACGATGGGGAAAGTAACGGAAGACAAAATGCTTCGTTTATTCCATAAAGGTGAAATGGTAGCTGAAGTGCCAGCAGATGCCCTTGCAGAAGAAGCGCCAATTTATCATAAACCATCAAAAGAAGCAGCATACTTTGCTGAATTCCAGCAGATGAAAATGGAAACACCAAAAGTAGAAAATTATAAAGAAACGTTATTCGCTCTATTACAACAACCGACGATTGCAAGTAAAGAGTGGGTTTATGATCAATATGATTATCAAGTTCGCACAAGCACAGTTGTTACACCAGGTTCAGATGCAGCGGTTGTACGTGTACGCGGTACAGAAAAAGGATTAGCAATGACGACAGACTGTAACTCTCGCTACATTTATTTAGATCCAGAAATGGGCGGTAAAATTGCAGTAGCAGAGGCAGCACGTAATATCGTATGTTCTGGAGGAGAGCCACTTGCAATTACAGATTGCTTAAACTTCGGTAATCCAGAGAAACCAGAAATCTTCTGGCAAATTGAGAAATCAGTAGATGGTATGAGTGAAGCTTGTCGCACATTACAAACACCAGTTATTGGCGGAAACGTATCAATGTATAACGAACGTAGTGGTGAAGCGGTATATCCAACACCGACAGTTGGGATGGTCGGACTAGTACATGACTTAAAACATGTAACAACACAAGAGTTTAAGCAAGCTGGCGATTTAGTTTATGTTATCGGAGAGACGAAAGCCGAGTTTGGTGGAAGTGAATTACAGAAAATGATCCACGGAAAAATTTTCGGCCAATCACCAAGTATCGATCTAGACGTAGAATTAAAACGTCAAAAACAAGTATTAGCAGCAATTCAAGCTGGCCTTGTTCAATCTGCTCATGATGTTGCTGAAGGTGGTTTAGCAGTTGCAATTTCAGAAAGTGCAATTGGTGCTAACGGCTTAGGTGCTACTGTGAAATTAGGTGGAGAAGAAACAGCAGCATTATTCGCTGAATCACAATCTCGCTTCGTGATAACAGTAAAACGTGAAAATAAAGAAGCGTTCGAGAAAGCGGTAGAAGCAATTCAAGTTGGAGAAGTGACAAATACAAATGAAGTAACAATTCATAATGAAGAAAATGAAGTATTACTTACAGCAAATGTAGATGAAATGAGAAAGGCTTGGAAAGGGGCAATCCCATGCTTGCTGAAATAAAGGGGTTAAATGAAGAATGTGGCGTTTTCGGAATTTGGGGGCATGAAAATGCGGCACAAGTTTCATACTACGGATTGCATAGTTTACAGCACCGTGGGCAAGAAGGCGCGGGCATCGTCGTAAATAATGGGGAAAAAATCGTCGGTCACAAGGGGTTAGGTTTAATATCGGAAGTGTTTTCAAGAGGTGAGCTAGAAGGATTGAACGGAAAATCAGCAATCGGACACGTACGATACGCGACGGCTGGTGGAAGTGAAGTAGCTAACGTTCAACCGCTATTATTCCGTTTTTCTGATCATAGTATGGCATTAGCTCATAACGGGAATTTAATTAATGCAAAAATGCTTCGCCGCGAATTGGAGGCAGAGGGAAGTATTTTTCAAACAAGTTCAGACACAGAAGTACTTTTACATCTTATTAAACGTAGTACGAAAGATTCATTAATTGAAAGTGTAAAAGAGGCTTTAAATAAAGTGAAGGGTGCGTTTGCGTATCTTTTACTAACTGGAAATGAAATGATTGTTGCGTTAGATCCAAATGGGTTCCGTCCTCTTTCAATTGGAAAGATGGGTGATGCTTACGTTGTAGCATCAGAAACATGTGCTTTTGATGTAGTAGGTGCAACATACATTCGTGATGTAGAACCGGGTGAATTACTTATCATTAATGATGAAGGAATTCACGTAGATCGTTTCACAAATGATGTAGAACATGCAATTTGCAGTATGGAATACATTTACTTCGCACGCCCAGATTCAAATATTGCTGGTGTTAACGTCCATGCAGCACGTAAAAACATGGGAAAACGTTTGGCGGCAGAAGCTCCTATTGAAGCTGATGTTGTTACTGGTGTACCAGACTCTAGTATTTCAGCAGCAATTGGTTATGCGGAAGCGACAGGCATTCCATATGAGTTAGGATTAATTAAAAATCGTTATGTCGGACGTACATTTATTCAACCTTCGCAAGAACTGCGAGAGCAAGGGGTTAAGATGAAGCTTTCAGCAGTAAGAGGTGTAGTTGAAGGAAAACGGGTTGTTATGATTGACGATTCTATCGTACGAGGAACAACGAGTAAACGAATTGTTCGTATGCTTCGTGAGGCTGGAGCGACAGAAGTTCACGTAAGAATAGCTTCACCACCTTTGAAATATCCATGTTTCTACGGCATTGATATTCAAACGAGAAAAGAATTAATTGCAGCAAATCATACAGTAGAAGAAATTCGTGAAATGATTGGTGCAGACTCATTAACATTTTTAAGTGAAGATGGATTAGTAGATGCAATTGGACGTCCATATGAAGGGAAATACGGCGGCCTATGTATGGCGTACTTCAATGGAGATTATCCAACAGCCCTTTATGATTATGAGCAAGAGCTTTTTGAAAGTATGAAATAAGAAGGAAAAAGCTTCTACTTCTTTTGAGGTAGAAGCTAGCTTCTTTCTTAAAATGTCCCGCACAGGATAGGGAGAAATTAAAAGACGAGGTGTAGATAACGATGGCGAATGCATATAAGCAAGCAGGAGTAGATATTGAAGCTGGATATGAAGCGGTATCTCGCATGAAAAAACACGTACAAACAACAATGAGAAAAGAAGTACTAGGCGGTTTAGGCGGTTTTGGAGGTATGTTTGATCTATCAAAATTTGCATTAGAAGAACCTGTATTAGTATCTGGAACAGATGGCGTGGGAACGAAATTGATGCTCGCTTTTATGGCAGATAAACATGACACAATTGGTATTGATGCAGTAGCGATGTGTGTAAATGATATTGTTGTCCAAGGAGCAGAGCCGCTTTTCTTCCTTGATTATATTGCTTGTGGTAAAGCTGAACCTAGTAAAATTGAAAACATCGTCAAAGGTATATCAGAGGGCTGTCGCCAAGCTGGTTGTGCATTAATCGGTGGGGAAACAGCTGAAATGCCAGGAATGTATTCTACGGAAGAATATGATTTAGCTGGTTTTACAGTTGGGATTGTTGATAAAAAGAAAATTGTAACAGGTGAAAAAATTGAAGCTGGTCACGTGCTAATTGGCTTAGCATCTAGCGGTATTCATAGTAACGGTTATTCTTTAGTACGAAAAGTGTTACTAGAAGATGGAGAACTATCTTTAGAGCGTATTTATGACCGCTTAGAACTACCTCTTGGTGAAGAGTTATTAAAACCAACGAAAATTTATGTCAAACCTATTTTAGAACTATTGAAAAAATATGAAGTATACGGTATGGCGCATATTACAGGTGGCGGATTTATTGAAAATATTCCACGTATGTTACCAGAAGGAATCGGTGCAGAAATTGAATTAGGATCTTGGGAAATTCAACCGATCTTTAGTTTACTTCAGGAGATTGGAAAACTAGAAGAGAAAGAAATGTTCAATATTTTTAACATGGGTATTGGTATGGTAGTAGCGGTGAAGGAAGAAGATGCAAAAGATGTTGTTCGTCTTCTTGAAGAGCAAGGAGAAATTGCTCGTATTATTGGACGTACTATACAAGGAGCTGGCGTTACCTTCAATGGGGGCACAGCACTATGAGTAGATTAGCAGTTTTTGCTTCTGGAAGCGGATCTAACTTTCAATCTCTCGTTAATGCGGTAGAAGAAAAAAGATTGGATGCAGAAATTAGTTTATTAGTATGTGATAAACCAGAAGCACGCGCTGTTGGACGGGCAAATTATCATCATATTCCGTGTTTTGCTTTTTCAGCGAAAGCATATGAGTCAAAAGAAGCGTTTGAAAAAGAGATATTAAAGAAGCTAGAAGAATATGAAATTGATTATGTTATTTTAGCTGGATATATGCGTTTAATCGGGCCGACGTTACTAGAAGCATATGGCGGGAAGATTATTAATATTCATCCATCATTACTACCGAGCTTTCCGGGTAAAGATGCTGTCGGTCAAGCGTTAGAAGCAGGTGTGAAAGTAACTGGAGTAACAATTCATTATGTAGATGCAGGTATGGATACAGGGCCAATTATTGCGCAAGAAGCAGTGGTTGTTTCTGAAGGGGATACGAGAGAAAGTTTACAAAAGAAAATTCAACAAGTTGAACATAAATTATACGTAAATACAGTGAATCAAATCGTTCAATCTGTGAAAGAACCAACTGTTAACTAACATACAACCAGGGGTGAAGGATAAATGAAGAAGCGTGCATTAGTAAGTGTTTCAGATAAAACAGGAGTAGTAGAATTTGTTAAAGGGTTACTAGAACAAGGGATTGAAGTTATTTCAACAGGTGGTACGAAAAAGTTACTAGAAGAAAACGGTTTACAAGTAATTGGTATTTCTGAAGTAACTGGTTTCCCTGAAATTATGGATGGCCGTGTGAAAACATTACATCCAAATATTCATGGTGGTCTATTAGCAGTTCGCGATAATGCAACGCATGTAGCACAAATGAATGAGTTAGGTATGGAGCCGATTGATTTTGTTGTTGTTAACTTATACCCATTCAAAGAAACAATCGCTAAGCCTGATGTAACATTTGCTGATGCAATTGAAAATATTGATATCGGTGGTCCAACAATGATTCGCTCTGCTGCGAAAAATCATAAATTTGTATCGGTAATTGTAGATCCAGTAGATTACGATGTTGTATTAGCAGAACTGAAAGAGAACGGTGAAGTAAAAGAAGAAACAAAACGTAAATTAGCAGCAAAGGTATTCCGTCATACAGCGGCATATGATGCGTTAATCTCTAACTACTTAACAGAGCAAATGGGTGAAGAAAGCCCAGAAACATTAACAGTGACATTTGAGAAAAAGCAAGATTTACGTTATGGCGAGAACCCACATCAAAAAGCAACTTTCTATAAAGCACCATTCGCAGCAACTTCTTCTGTTGCGTACGCAGAACAATTACACGGTAAAGAATTATCTTATAACAATATTAACGATGCAGATGCAGCGCTTAGTATCGTGAAAGAATTTACAGAGCCAGCAGTAGTAGCAGTAAAACATATGAATCCATGTGGTGTTGGAGTAGGAACTGATATTCATGAAGCATACACGCGTGCTTATGAAGCAGATCCAGTATCAATCTTTGGAGGTATTATCGCAGCAAATCGTGAAATTGATAAAGCTACAGCAGAAAAGTTACATGAAATTTTCTTAGAAATTGTTATCGCACCTTCGTTCTCGCAAGAAGCTTTAGAAGTGCTACAAAGTAAGAAGAACTTACGCTTACTAACTGTAAATATTGAAAAAGCGACAAATGCAAGCAAAAAACTAACTTCTGTACAAGGTGGACTTCTCGTTCAAGAGGAAGATACGTTATCGTTAGATGAAAGTACAATTTCAATTCCAACGAAACGTGAACCTTCAGAGCAAGAATGGAAAGATTTAAAACTAGCTTGGAAAGTTGTAAAGCATGTGAAGTCAAATGCAATTGTTTTAGCGAAAGATGATATGACAATTGGTGTCGGTGCGGGACAGATGAACCGTGTAGGTTCTGCAAAAATCGCAATTACACAAGCTGGTGAAAAAGCACAAGGTAGCGCGCTTGCATCTGATGCTTTCTTCCCAATGCCAGATACATTAGAAGAAGCAGCAAAAGCAGGGATTACAGCAATCATTCAACCGGGTGGATCAATCCGTGATGAAGATTCTATTAAAGTGGCAGATACGTATGGGATTGCTATGGTGTTCACTGGCGTACGTCATTTTAAACATTAATAGAGGATGTTTAAAAAGTCCGGTCAAGATAACAGTCGCATGTCGTCGTTGCATTGCCAGTGCGGTACTCATGTAGGAAAACTACACTCCGTGTCCTCCTGTCAAATGCGCCTCGACCTGCTCGGTTCTCTTGATCCTCTTTTTTAAACTTTTATTTATATGAAAACAAACTAGGAGCAGCATAGCTTCTAGTTTGTACTTATTTAAGTATCGGGGGATGAAATATGAATGTTTTAGTAATCGGTCGCGGTGGGCGTGAGCATGCTTTAGCTTGGAAGTTCGCGCAATCTGAAAAGGTAGAAAAGGTATATGTAGCACCGGGTAACGAAGGTATGCGCGATGTTGCAACGCCAGTTGATATTGATGAAAATGATTTTGATGCATTAGTTTTATTTGCTAAAGAGAATCATGTAGAATTAACTTTCGTTGGACCAGAAATTCCACTTATGAATGGAATCGTTGATCGTTTTAAAGAAGAGGGGCTTCGCGTATTTGGTCCGAATAAAGCGGCTGCTGTTATTGAAGGTAGTAAAGCTTTTACGAAAGAATTGATGAAAAAGTATAATATTCCAACTGCGGCATATGAAACTTTTACAGATTATGAAGAAGCAGTACAGTACATTCAAAAAGTTGGTGCACCAATCGTTATTAAAGCGGATGGCCTAGCTGCTGGTAAAGGTGTAACAGTAGCGATGACGCTTGAAGAAGCATTACAGGCTACGAAAGAAATGCTACAAGATGTAAAGTTCGGCGAAGCAAGTAAAAAGGTTGTTATTGAAGAATTTTTAGATGGACAAGAATTTTCATTAATGGCATTTGTGAATGGAACAACTGTGTATCCGATGGTAATCGCTCAAGATCATAAACGAGCTTTTGATGGTGATAAAGGTCCAAATACAGGCGGAATGGGTGCGTATTCTCCGGTACCACAAATTCCGGAATCAGCAGTTGAAGAGGCGATAAAAACGGTATTGCATCCAACTGCTAAGGCGATGATCCAAGAAAATCGATCGTTTACAGGAATTTTATATGCGGGACTTATTTTAACAAATGATGGTCCGAAGGTAATTGAATTTAATGCACGCTTTGGTGATCCTGAAACAGAAGTTGTATTACCCCGCTTAGAAAATGATTTAGTTGATGTATGTAACGCCATATTAGATGAAAGTGAGTTAACGTTACAATGGTCAGAGGAAGCGGTAATTGGTGTTGTACTTGCTTCGAAAGGATATCCGGAAGCATATAAAAAAGGTGACATTATTAACGGGTTAGATGCATTGCAAGATGTGATTGTTTTCCATGCGGGTACAGCAATGAAACATGGTGATTTTGTAACAAACGGTGGCCGTGTACTATTTGTTGCTTGTAAGGCAAATAGTTTACAAGAAGCGAAAGATAAGGTGTATAAAGAAATCGGTAAAATTGAGAGTGATGGTCTGTTTTACCGAAGTGATATAGGATATCGTGCAATTGGTCATGAGATGATGAGAAGCTAATATGTAAAAATCCCGCTGATTTCTCAGCGGGATTTTTTATGCATCTTTATCTTTCTTCAATTTCCCTTTTTGCTTTGCCATTTCTCGAAGTAAATATTCGATGTGTGCATTGACGCTACGAAACTCATCATTCGCCCATTTTTCGATGACTGCGTGTAATTCAGGATCAATACGTAATGGAAAGCTTTTCTTTTTAGCCATAATGATTTACAACCTTTTAGTATAGGCTTCCTGTATTAATAACCGGTTGCGCACCTTTATCTGAAACGATGGCAACTAATAAGTTGTTTACCATATTTGCTTTACGCTCGTCATCTAATTCCAGTACGCCTTCTTCATCTAGCATATGGATTGAATCTTTTGCCATCTTCACAGCACCTTCAACAATCTCTTTTCTAGCAGCTAATACTGCTTTTGCTTGTTGACGTTGTAGCATTGCATGGGCAATTTCTGTTGCATAAGCTAAATGTGTTAAACGAGTTTCTAATACTTCTACGCCAGCAATTTCAAGGCGTGCTTCTAATTCACGTTTTAATTCTTCAGAGACTTCTTCAGTATTTCCACGCAATGTAACGCTGGTTTCATCTTGGAAATTGTCATAAGGATATTTCGTTGCAACGTGGCGGATTGCCGTTTCACTTTGAATTTCTACAAATCGATCATAATGTTCAACGCCGAACATCGCTTTTGCAGAATCAACAACCTTATAGACGATAACAGCTGCAATTTCAATTGGATTTCCGTCAACATCATTTACTTTTAATTTCTTACTATTAAAGTTTTCAACACGTAACGATACAGTTTGACGGAATGCGAACGGAATCGTTAAAAATAAACCGTTTTGACGAATTGTTCCTAAATAATTACCGAAAAACGTAATGACTTTTGCTTGATTTGGTTGAACAATACCAATACCTGTAGCAAGAACTGCAGCTAAAATAATAGTTAATGCTGCTCCTATGAAAATTTCTTGCGCGAGGAAAAATACACCGATAGCGGCTAAAATTAAAATGCCAATAATCCCAAGAAAACCATTAACATAAAATACTTGTTTTTCTTTCATATGATCGCCTCCTGATATAAAAATGATATCACTTTTATATTATTTTAAGCAAGAGGTTTACACCTAATTTTCTGAATTTTATTGATTAGGTATATCTTATGTATATTTTAAGGATTAAGATAAGAATGTACGTTCTGTTTTGTGGTAAAATAAAGAAGACTTAACCGCCCACTGCAGCAGCTAAGTCCCTTTGAGAGCATCTTACATCGTGACAAATGATTCAAAGCGGTTTTGCCAGGATTATATCTTCAATCGCTGACTCAATCTCTTTGTCAGAAGCGTCATAACTTCCATTTGACCGTGGTTTGTCATGATTGGAAGTTTGGTTCACTTCTTCTTTAGTATGTCCCTTTTCAGCGAAATTCATGCTAGGCATTTTAAATGCCCCCATATTCATGTATTTTCCGAATTTCCACATTTCAACAACAGGGCAGAAACGAACAATTCCCTCTGCAATTTTCATTGCACCAATCCATAGCAAAATGTTAGACCAAGTGCACCAAGGTTTGCGTACGAGTTTCGTGGCACTACAACCGAAGAGGACAAGTCCGAGTGTAATTCGAATTAGGGCATTTATTGTACCGATATTTTGCTTCATTAGAAAAACACTCCTTTTTATGAAAGTTGAAATAGATAATACTATTTCTCTTATTAGTATCCCGTTTGATTTTTGGGATATGTAATCCAACATTTGACGTGGAAAAAGATGTTGGATTGTGCGTGTGTGTAAGTAGCTTTTTTTGTTATAATGAAAGAATGCATAAAAGGAAGTTCAAAATTAAATCCTCTCGTTTAAAAAATGCGGAAAAGGGAATTCCAAACTTAATTCTCCGTTTTAAACAAATATTTAAAATGAAGTTAAAAAATCCTAATGAAAATAAACTGTTATTTTGAACAGAAATATATACAACTTGAGAAAAGAAAGGGTGTTTTCATGTACGATATTTCCGGGTGGAAACATGTATTTAAGCTTGATCCAAATAAGGAGCTAAGTGACGAACATTTAGAAATGATTTGTGAGTCTGGAACAGATGCTGTTATTGTAGGCGGAAGTGATGGAGTGACAATTGATAATGTACTACACATGTTAGTTAGCATTCGTAGATATGCAGTTCCTTGTGTGTTAGAGGTTTCTGATGTAGAAGCAATTACACCAGGATTCGATTTTTATTATATCCCAAGCGTTTTAAATAGCCGAAAGGTAGAATGGGTAACAGGCGTTCATCATGAGGCTTTGAAAGAATTTGGGGATATTATGGATTGGGACGAAATTTTCATGGAAGGGTATTGTGTTTTAAATCCTGAAGCGAAAGTAGCTCAGCTTACAGATGCGAAATGTGATGTAACAGAAGATGATGTGATTGCATACGCGCGTTTAGCAGACAAGCTATTACGTTTACCGATATTTTACTTAGAATATAGCGGTACGTATGGAGACGTTGAACTTGTTAAAAATGTAAAAGCACAATTGAAACAAGCGAAGTTATATTATGGCGGTGGTATTTCTAATGCAGAACAAGCGAAGGAAATGGCGCAGTACGCTGATACGGTAGTTGTTGGAAATATTATTTACGATGATATAAAAGCAGCGATAAAAACGGTTAAAGCAGTAAAAGGAGAGTAGGTGCAGGCGTATATGAGTATGACAGATAAGTTATTAAATGGTTTAAATCCGCAGCAACAAAAAGCAGTACAAACAACGAACGGACCACTTCTATTAATGGCAGGTGCAGGTAGTGGTAAAACACGTGTGTTAACACATCGTATTGCGTATTTACTTGGTGAAAAAGGTGTAGCACCGTGGAATGTACTAGCTATTACCTTCACAAATAAAGCCGCTCGTGAAATGCGCGAGCGTATTGATACACTTGTCGGACCAGAAGCGGAAGATATTTGGATTTCTACGTTCCACTCTATGTGTGTTCGTATTTTACGACGTGATATCGATCGTATTGGTATTAATCGTAACTTTACAATTTTAGATTCAGGCGATCAGTTAACTGTAGTCAAAAAAATTATGAAAGAGCGCAATATTGATCCGAAGAAATTTGAGCCTCGCTCTATTTTAGCTGGCATTAGTAATGCAAAAAATGAATTGCTATCTGCGGATAAATACGCAAAAAAAATTACAATTGCTGATCCATATGAAAAATTAACGAGCGATGTATATACAGAATATCAAAAGCGTCTTCTGAAAAATAACTCATTAGACTTTGATGATTTAATTATGACAACGATTCAATTATTTGAACGTGTTCCAGAAGTACTAGAGTTTTATCAGCGTAAATTCCAGTATATTCACGTGGATGAGTATCAAGACACGAATAAAGCACAGTACCTTCTTGTTAAACATTTAGCGGCACGTTTTAAAAATTTATGCGTTGTAGGTGACTCTGATCAGTCTATTTATCGCTGGCGTGGTGCGGATATTTCTAATATTTTGTCATTCGAAAAAGACTATGAGAATGCGCAAGTTATTTTGTTAGAACAAAACTATCGTTCGTCACAAAATATTTTAAATGCAGCGAATGCTGTTATTGAAAAAAATACGAATCGTAAACCGAAGAAGTTATGGACTGATAATGAAGTTGGAAGCAAAATCTCATATTATCGTGCTGCAACGGAAAAAGACGAAGCGTACTTTGTTGCGAAAAAAATTCGTGATGATATTCAAATGGGGAAACGAAAATATACTGATTTTGCAGTGTTATATCGTACGAATGCGCAGTCTCGTATGGTCGAGGAGATTTTTCTGAAATCTAATATTCCTTACAAAATTGTCGGCGGTACGAAGTTCTATGATCGTAAAGAGATTAAAGACATTTTGGCGTATTTACGTTTAATTGGAAATCCAGATGATGAGATTAGTTTCGCACGTATTATAAACGTGCCAAAGCGCGGAATTGGTGCGACTTCTATCGATAAAATTATTAATTACGGTGTGCAAAATGGAATTTCATTAACAGCTGTATTTGATGAGATTGAGCATGTTGGAGTAAGTGCAAAGGTTACAAAGGCAGTAAAAGAATTCGCAGGTTTATTACACAACTGGGTAAATATGCAAGAGTATTTATCTGTTACAGAATTAGTGGAAGAAGTTATTGAAAAAACAGGCTATCGCGATATGTTGAAAAACGAGCGTACTTTAGAAGCGGAGGGTCGTCTAGAGAACTTAGATGAGTTTTTATCTGTTACGCAAACATTTGAATCTCAAAGCGAAGATAAGAGCCTTGTTGCATTCTTAACAGACTTAGCACTTGTTGCTGATATTGATCGTGTAGATGAAGATCCAACTGCTGGTGAGGAAGTTATTTTAATGACGATGCACTCAGCAAAAGGATTAGAATTCCCAGTTGTCTTTATTGTTGGTTTAGAGGAAGGAATATTCCCACATACTCGCTCTCTAATGGAAGAAGATGAAATGCAAGAAGAGCGTCGTCTTGCTTATGTAGGTATTACTCGTGCAGAAGAAGAGTTATATTTATCCAATGCACAAATGCGCACTTTATTTGGTAGAACAAGTATGAACGCCGCATCTCGATTTATTACGGAAATCCCGGCAGAACTAGTGGAATCATTAAATGAAACAGCACCAAAGCGTGAAACTTCGTTTGGTACAAAAGGAAGAACGGCTAGTAGCAGTAAAACGACAGTCACAACTACAACACGCTCTCGTTCAGCTTTCGCGCGTCCTGCAGCTAAGACGACAGGCGGCGAGCAAATTGGCTGGGCAGTAGGCGATAAAGCTTCCCACCAAAAATGGGGAGTCGGTACAGTTGTCAGTGTAAAAGGTGAAGGTGATGCAAAAGAATTAGATATTGCGTTCCCAAGCCCAATTGGTGTTAAACGTTTGTTAGCAAAATTTGCACCTGTGACGAAACAATAGGAAAGGAATGAAGATATGTCAAAAGAGATAGCAAAAAAACGTATAGAAGAATTACGTGATTTGTTAAATACATTTAACTATCAATATCACGTATTAGACAATCCTTCTGTTTCTGATGCGGAGTACGACCGTAATATGCAGGAGCTTATAAAATTAGAAGCAGAGAACCCAGAGTTTATGAGTGAAGACTCTCCCTCCGTTCGCGTTGGGGGGACTGTTCTTGATATATTTGAAAAAGTAACACATAAGTCACCGATGTTAAGTTTAGGAAATGCATTTAACGAAGGAGATTTACGTGATTTCGACCGACGAGTACGCCAAGGAATTGATGGTGCGAATGTAAGATATATATGCGAATTAAAAATTGACGGGCTTGCTGTTTCACTTCATTATGAAAAAGGACGCTTTATTCAAGGGGCAACACGTGGTGATGGTGTAACAGGTGAAGATATTACCCAAAATCTAAAAACGATTAAAGCGATCCCGCTTCGTTTAAATGAAGAAGTAACGTTAGAAGCACGAGGCGAAGCTTATATGCCGAAGCGTTCATTCGTTAAATTAAATGAAGGAAAAGAGCAAAATGGTGAAGATGTATTTGCGAATCCGCGTAATGCAGCAGCGGGATCAATACGTCAACTGGACCCAAAAATTGCAGCGAAGCGTAACTTATCTATGTTTGTATACGGTCTTGCGAATGTAGAGGAAAAAACAATTCCATCACATAGTGAATCGCTTAATTTCTTAGGTGAACTTGGATTCAAAACAAATCCAAATCGACGCACATGTGAAACAATTGAAGAAGTTATAGCTTATGTAGAAGAATGGCAAGAAAAACGCCCGCATCTTGATTATGAGATTGATGGAATCGTTATAAAAGTAGATGATGTTGCTCTTCAAGAAAGTCTAGGAACTACAGCAAAGAGTCCAAGATGGGCAATTGCTTATAAATTCCCGGCTGAAGAAGTTGTAACAAGATTAACAGGTATTGAATTAAGTGTTGGTCGCACGGGGGTTGTAACACCGACTGCAGAGCTAGAGCCAGTGAGAGTGGCTGGTACGATCGTTCGTCGTGCTTCTTTACATAACGAAGATTTAATTCGTGAAAAAGACATTCGAATTGGTGACTACGTAGTTGTAAAGAAGGCCGGAGATATTATCCCTGAAGTTGTGAACGTTATTTTTGATAAGCGTACTGGTGAGGAAGAAGAATATCATATGCCAACGCATTGTCCAGCATGTGAGAGTGAACTAGTTCGTTTAGAAGAAGAGGTAGCTCTTCGTTGTATAAATCCAACTTGTCCAGCTCAAATTCGAGAAGGGTTAATCCACTTCGTTTCAAGAAATGCAATGAATATTGATGGACTTGGAGAACGTGTCATTACACAACTCTTTGATGCTGATTATATTCGTACATTCGCTGATTTATATTCGTTGACGAAAGAGCAATTATTGCAGTTAGAACGATTCGGTGAAAAATCAGCAACGAATTTAGTACAAGCAATTGAGAATTCTAAAGAAAACTCATTAGAGCGATTATTATTTGGTCTTGGTATTCGCCATGTTGGAGCGAAAGCAGCACGTACATTTGCAGAGCATTTTGAAACGATGGATGCACTTGTGAAAGCGACGGAAGAAGAACTAAAAGCAATTAATGAGATTGGTGAAAAAATGGCTCAATCTGTTGTGACGTATTTTGATAATGAAGACGTATTAGAGTTATTACAACAATTTAAGGAATACGGCGTGAACATGACATACAAAGGTATAAAAATCGCTGATTTACAAAATGTTGAGTCGTACTTCGCAGGAAAAACTGTCGTTTTAACAGGTAAATTAGAAGTGATGGGACGTAGTGAAGCAAAGAAAAAGATTGAGGCATTAGGTGGAAAAGTAACAGGAAGTGTTAGTAAAAGTACGGATTTAGTTGTTGCAGGTGAAGCAGCAGGTTCGAAATTAGCACAAGCAGAGAAGCATAATGTTGAGGTTTGGAATGAAGAGAGGTTCTTACAAGAGCTAAATAAGTAAGAGGTGCAAACTTACCATGAAAAAAATAGCATTAGCGGTATTAAGCCTTGGCCTACTTGTAAGTGGGTGTAGTTCAGGTGCCGATAAAGATGAGAAATCGGGGAAAGCAAAAGAACAAGCAATCGTTCCGAAGTACGCTATTTCGGATGAATATTATAAAGCGACTATTCCATTTGAAGCAGGAGCGGCACGTGGATTAGTTGTACAAGGAGTAAGTAATCGCCTTGATATAGATGAATTTGAAACAGGATTAATGCGTATTGCGAAAGAATCCTTTAGTACGAAAGATCATTTCTTTAAAGGTGGAGATGTTCTAGATGCTCAAACTATACAAATGCTTGTTAAAAGAAAGCGTACAGATGCTGAGCAAAAGGAACTAGAGGACAAATTAAAAAAGGATGCAGTTAAATTTCCAAACATTGGTTTAAACCCAGCGTTAGGCGGAGGATCTGAATCATTAGAGGCAAAGAATCAAAAAAATCCAATATATATTTCAAATATTTTAGAGCATGATTATTATGTGAAAAAAGGCGAAAAAGATGAACGCCAAGGGATTGTAGTTGGTTTAGCAATGAATTCGGTTCATTATTACGAGGAAGAGCATGGTTATCCGCGTGAAGCTAAAATTGAGCAAGCAAAAATATTAGCTGAAGGGAAAAAAATGGCGCAAGAAATTTTGAAAGTTATGCATCAAAAAAAACCTGAAACAAAAACCCTTCCGATAACATTTGCAATTTATCGTCAGGCTCCAAAGGCTTCACTCGTGCCAGGTAACTTTGTTTCTTATGCGAATGTTGAAAAAGGCAGTGAAACGGTTGAGGATTGGCAACAAATTAATGAGAAATATTATTTGTTCCCATCTGAACAAGCGAAAACAGATAATAAACGTGAAGATCTGGCGAGAGTATCAAACTTCAAAGCGAAATTAGGAGATTATTTCCAAGGTGACTATACAGCTGTTATCGGTACTGGTATGTATAGAGACGATGAATTAAGAGAAGTAAAGCTTGATATTCCTGTCCAGTTTAATGGGAAAGCAGAAATAATTGGCTTTACACAATATGTAGCTGGGCTTGTTATGGAATACTTCCCGAATTATATGAAAGTACAAGTAACGATTAAATCTGTAGAACGCCCAGAAGCGATTATTATACGTGAAGCGAAGCAAGATGAACCATTTGTGAAAATTTTAGATTAAATAGAAGGGCCGTTCCTTTGTGGAACGGCTTTTTTTCTTGGTTAATTTTGTTATAATTTAAAATGTTATAAATAATGGGGTAAGGGGTAAAGCGCATGGACGAATTAAGTTTTCAAGTCATTATTTTATTAATTGCATTCGGCTTTTTAGCAGCTTTTATTGATTCAGTTGTTGGCGGCGGAGGATTAATCTCGCTTCCGGCACTTATGTTTGTTGGTTTACCACCAGCTTCGGCAATTGCAACAAATAAATTAGCTGCAACGATGGGGACGTTTACGAGTGCGATTTATTTCATTCGATCGGGAAAGGTCGATTTTAAAATTGTAGGAAAGTTAATCCCGTTAACTATTATAGGAGCAGTCGCAGGTGCTTTAGTAGTAAAGTTTATTCCGCCGGATATTTTACGACCGTTAGTGCTTGTGATGTTGGTATTCATTGCTATTTATATTATTGCGAAAAAAGATTGGGGAAGTGTATCTACCTATAAGAAGATGACGAAAAGAAAAATATTAATATTTTTCTTTGTTATTTTAATGATAGGGTTTTACGATGGATTTTTTGGGCCAGGGACAGGATCCTTTTTAATTTTTGCATTTTTATTAATTGGTTTGGATTTTATTCAAGCGGCAGCATCTGGAAAACTTTTGAACTTTGTTAGTAATATCGTATCGTTAATCACTTTTTTATTTTTAGATGTAATTCATTTTGAATACGGTATTATTATGGGATTATCAATGATTTTGGGCGCTTATTTTGGATCGAAGTTTGCGGTTCAAAAAGGTGTTGGATACGTAAGAACTTTATTTTTGTTAGTAACTATTTTATTGATTAGCAAAAACATTTTGGAATATACTCATATTTTGTAGAGTTATACATTTGTATAACTCTGTTTTTTTATTATATTTTAAAAATTAATTAATTTTTAAAATATAAGTCTAGGAATATTTGAATAAATCTAAATTATCGTGTAGAATAATGTTGTAAAATGTAAACGTTTTTCTAAGGGGAGGCTAAAAAGAATGGTAGTAGCATACAAACATGAGCCATTTACAGATTTTTCAGTGGAGGCTAACAAATTAGCGTTTGAAGAAGGTTTAAAGAAAGTAGAATCTTATCTTGGACAAGACTATCCATTAATTATTGGGGGAGAAAAAATCACTACAGAAGACAAAATTGTTTCTGTAAACCCTGCAAATAAAGAGGAACTTGTTGGTCGCGTTTCAAAAGCAAGCCGTGAGTTAGCTGAAAAAGCAATGCAAGTAGCGGATGAAACATTCCAAACTTGGAGAAAATCAAAGCCAGAAATGCGTGCAGACATTTTATTCCGTGCTGCAGCAATCGTTCGTCGCAGAAAACATGAATTCTCTGCTATCCTTGTAAAAGAAGCAGGTAAACCATGGAATGAGGCAGATGCTGATACAGCAGAAGCAATCGACTTTATGGAATATTATGGTCGTCAAATGTTGAAATTAAAAGACGGAATTCCAGTAGAAAGCCGTCCAATTGAATATAATCGTTTCTCTTACATTCCATTAGGAGTAGGTGTTATCATTTCTCCTTGGAACTTCCCATTCGCAATTATGGCAGGTATGACAACAGCTGCTTTAGTTTCTGGTAACACAGTATTACTAAAACCAGCTAGTACAACTCCTGTAGTAGCAGCGAAATTTATGGAAGTATTAGAAGAAGCTGGCTTACCAGCTGGTGTAGTAAACTTCGTACCGGGTAGCGGTTCTGAAGTTGGTGACTACTTAGTAGATCACCCTCGTACACGTTTCATTAGCTTCACTGGGTCTCGTGATGTAGGTATCCGTATTTATGAGCGCGCAGCGAAAGTAAACCCAGGCCAAATTTGGTTAAAACGCGTTATCGCTGAAATGGGCGGTAAAGATACAATCGTTGTTGATAAAGAAGCAGATCTTGAATTAGCAGCTAAATCTATCGTTGCATCAGCATTTGGATTCTCAGGACAAAAATGTTCTGCATGTTCTCGTGCAGTAATCCACGAAGATGTATACGATCAAGTATTAAATCGTGCTGTTGAATTAACGAAAGAATTAACAGTTGCTAACCCAGCTGTATTAGGTACAAATATGGGTCCTGTTAATGACCAAGCTGCATTCGATAAAGTAATGAGCTATGTTGCAATTGGTAAAGAAGAAGGTAGAATCTTAGCAGGTGGCGAAGGAGACGATTCTAAAGGCTGGTTCATCCAACCAACAATCGTTGCTGACGTTGCAGAAGATGCTCGCCTAATGAAAGAAGAAATCTTCGGACCAGTAGTAGCATTCTGTAAAGCAAAAGACTTTGACCATGCACTTGCAATTGCAAATAATACAGAATACGGTTTAACAGGAGCAGTTATTTCTAACAACCGTGACCATATTGAAAAAGCACGTGAAGACTTCCACGTAGGTAATTTATACTTCAACCGTGGATGTACTGGTGCAATCGTAGGTTACCAACCATTCGGTGGCTTTAACATGTCCGGTACAGACTCTAAAGCTGGTGGCCCTGACTACTTAGCACTTCACATGCAAGCAAAAACTACTTCTGAAACTTTATAAGAAATAGTAAAAGAGATCTTCGCAGTCTGCGAAGATCTCTTTTTTTGAAAAAATTATCTATATATGGATCAAGATAGATATCAGTAGAAAAACTAATAAGGTTTACTTCAGTAAAATAAGGTATATTATATTGGTTAAATAAATTCTCTTTAAAGACAAGAAAAGTAGGTGAACAAAGTGGGAAAATATCAATTGGATTATAAAAGCCAAGTAGCTGTGGCAAAGTTTCATGAAAAACAGACGCCTGTCAAATTTGATAAAAAGCAGCAAATTGAAAAATTGCGTGCGGAATATTTGAAAAAGAAGCAAAAACAAACAGATAAATAATAGGGGAGACTAGTTAGTTTGAACGAAAAACGATTTACTATATATTACTAATTGGCGAATAGAACTAGCTAAACCCTATTCATATCGGGATAAACATGTAAATAGAAACAAAACAATGAGAAAAGTTGACTTATTAGTCACATTTTTTAGTATTCATTTTAAGGATTTCCTGTATAATACAATTTGAAAGAAAATCTATGGTTTGACAAGAAACACTCCTTTCGGTTTTGCTCACTGAAGGGAGTGTTTGTTTGTAGCTACAAACTCCTCTGTGCTCATTACATTTGCATATACGCCATTTAAACTAGCCAAAATTGTATTATGAATATAAACGGCTGGTATAGTAGCATTCTTAAAAGAAAGATCTTTTGTAGCACAAGCATCATGTATAACGGTACATTGAAAGCCGAAATCAAAAGCAGCTCTTACGGTAGCATCAATACACATATGAGTCATCATCCCACATATGACGACGTGCTCGATGTTTAAACGTTGTAATTGTTCTAGAAGATCAGTTTCCCGAAAACTATTTGGATAATGTTTGATTATAACGGTTTCATTTCTAAGTGGGCGTACGCTTTTATGAATATGTACACCTTCTGTATTTGGTAGGAAAAAAGTAGCGTCATCCTTTATTGCTACATGTTGAATATGAAAAATAGGTTCATTTCTCGTTCTAAAGAGTTGTAGTAGCTGATTAGCATAGTTGCTTGCTTCTACCGGATTACGTAATTCCATCTTTCCTTGTGGAAAATAATCATTTTGAATATCAACGAGTAAAAGGGCTGTTTTCATATATTTATCTTCCTCCGATTTTATATTCAAATAATGGTATTCAATTAGTAGAGAAGATTATCCTTTTAAAAAATATGCGAGAGGAGAATTTTACATAACTTTAAAAATTACGATTTTCTCACGGAATTTCATCTGAAAATTATAATAAAGAAATAATTAATACTTTTCTAAAAAATGTATTGACTCTTATTATTCTGAGTTCTATAATGAGAATTAATTAAACGACAATTAAATCGATACATTCTTATCCAGAGAGGTGGAGGGACTGGCCCTATGATACCTCAGCAACGGGTTTTTTAATACCGTGCTAACTCCAGCAAGCCTTATAAAGGCTTGGAAGATGAGAAGATGTGAACGAGTACATATAAGTGCTCTCCTTCTTATCTTTATGTTTGATAAGAAGGAGAGCACTTTTTATTTTACCTCGAAAGCTCTACTTCAAGTTTTTACAGCATATAGGAGGGGAAAAAATGATTTCTTTTAACAACGTAAGCAAAGTATATGAATCAGGTGGGCAATCTGTTCATGCGGTGGAGGATGTAACGTTATCGATTGAAAAGGGCGAAATTTTCGGCATTATCGGTTTTAGTGGCGCTGGAAAGAGTACGTTATTACGCTTAGTAAATATGTTAGAGAGACCAACAGCAGGAACGATTTCAATAGATGATAAAGGTATTACATCACTATCGACGAAAGAATTACGGAAGCTAAGACAAAGAATAGGGATGATTTTTCAAAGTTTTAATTTATTTAATTCAAGGACAGTGTTTGGGAATATTGCGTATCCATTAAAATTAGCGAAAGTACCAAAGAATGAGATAAAAGAAAGAGTAAATGAACTGCTGAAGTTTGTCGGGTTAGAAGATAAAGCAGACTATTATCCAGAGCAACTATCAGGTGGTCAAAAACAGCGTGTTGGTATTGCTAGGGCACTGGCGACATCACCTGATATCCTTATATGTGATGAGGCAACATCAGCTTTAGATCCAGAAACAACGACAGAAATTTTGAGCTTATTAAAGAAAGTAAATCGAGAATACAATGTAACAATTCTTCTTATTACACATGAAATGCATGTTGTGAAAGAAATTTGTCACCGTGTAGCTGTAATGGAGAAGGGAAAGGTTATTGAAGAAGGAAAACTGTTTGACGTTTTTACACAACCAAAAACAAAGACGACTCAAAACTTTGTACGCTCTATCATTAATGATCATTTACCGGAAAGTGTTCTAGGGAAAATTCAAAATGGTGGACAGATTTATCGCTTAACATTTACTGGCGAAGAGACAGGACAGCCGGTACTATCGTATATCGCGAAAAACTATAACGTCGATGTAAACGTACTGTACGGAAATATTATTGAACTTCAAAATGTGTTATTTGGAAATCTACTTGTAGAACTGCAAGGTGAGCAGAAAGAAATTCAAAAAGCATTACAACATCTAAGACTACAAGTGCAGCTGAAGGAGGTAGAAGCTCATGCGAGTTGATTGGAGTATATTTTGGCCCCGCATAGTAGATGCGACGGGGGATACCCTCTTAATGGTAATTGTAACCTTAATATTCGCTACAATTCTTGGTATACCCCTAGGTTTACTTTTATATGTAACGAGGAAAGGAAACTTTTTAGAAAATAAATGGATCTTTTCTATTCTTAATATCATTATTAATACAATTCGTCCGGTTCCATTCATCATCTTCTTAGTAGCTTTAAGCCCACTAACAAGAAGTGTTATCGGAACGACGATTGGAACAGCAGCAGCAATTTTCCCAATGACGTTAGTTGCATCAATTGGTATTGCTAGAATGGTTGAAACAAATCTTATTTCAGTTCCAAAGGGGGTCATTGAAGCTGCTCAAGCAATGGGTGCTTCACCATTTAGAATTGTTTTTGAAATTCTTGTACCAGAAGCGTTAGCACCATTAATCTTAGGAGTTACATTTATGACAGTTGGTTTAATTGAATTTTCTGCAGTTGCTGGGCTTGTCGGTGGTGGCGGTCTTGGTGACTTAGCGATGACATATGGTTATCAACGTTTTGATACATCAGTTATGTTCGTAACAGTCGTTTTACTTATTATTCTCGTACAGGTAGCTCAAAATTTAGGAAACTACTTTGCGAAAGTCTTTTTACGCAGATCATAAAAGGGAAGAGGGGAAAAGGAAATGAAGAAAATTTTAGCATTTGCATTATCAGCAATTGTAGGGGTTTCAGCGTTAAGTGGCTGCTCAAGTGGAGACACAGGGGCAGGAGCGAAAGAAAAAGTAGTTCGCGTCGGTGTAACTGGAACGGATGGAGACGTTTGGGAAATTTTGAAGAGGAAAGCTGAAAAAGAAGGGATTAAAATTAAACTGGTTGAGTTCTCTGATTACACAACGCCAAATAAAGCGTTAGCTGATGGAGATATTGAACTAAATTCATTCCAGCATATTGCTTTCTTAGAGCAGTTTAAAAAAGAGCATAAGTTAGATATTACAGCTGTTGGTACAACGCAAATTGCACCAATGGGCTTATACTCTGAAAAATATAAGAAAGCAAATGAAATTCCAGATGGTTCAGAAATTGCGATTCCAAATGATCCAACGAACCAAGCGCGTGCATTAAAACTTCTTGATGCAGCTGGATTAGTAAAGCTTAAGAAAGACTTTGGCTTATTCGGAGATCCAAGCGGCATTGCTGAAAATCCAAAGAAGTTAAAAGTTACACCGGTTATCGCACAGCAAACACCTCGTGTATTAAAAGATGTTGCAGCGTCAGTTATTAATAACGGTGTTGCTGGTCAAGCTGGACTAGATCCAGCGAAGGATCCGATTTTTTTAGAAGATCCAAAGAATGAAAATGCAAAGCCATATATTAATATTTTCGCAGCTCGTACGAAAGACAAAGATGATCCAACACTGAAAAAAGTAATTGAACTATATCATTCAAAAGAAGTAACAGATGCAATTAAAAAAGAAACAAATGATGGTTCCATTTCAGTAGATCTTTCACTTGATGAGCTTGAAAGAATCGTAAAATAATTATCGGGTTTAACGACTAACAGTAGGAACCCCTCCGCTGTTAGTTCGTTCAACATATAATCTACTTAACAAACAAACCCTAATTCTGTACCTTCCAATTCTGTGTAACGTAGAATCCAATGTTTGTTAAGTAGAGTAATGGACCAGGAGTTTTCCTGGTCTTTTTTTATGAATGAAAGTATCTAGCGAATAGTAAGGTAATCCAAATTATAACAGGGTAAGAAAATAAACTGAAAATGAGTGTAATTACGAATTTCTTTTGATAAATTAAGTGTTTTTGGGATGAAAAAAAGAAAATCGAAAAGATAAAAATGAAAGCTGCCGATATTACGCCAGGGTTATAGGAACGGTAAATGAAAAACAAAATAATATGTTGAACGGAGTTGAAGAATATAGCCCCTTGTATAAAAATAACCCAGTATATAGAAGACAAGAAGTTTAGTTGATATAGAAAGACGATAAGTAAGACAAAGATTGTTAATGCGGAAATGGCAATGAAAAATTGTTGGCTTGTTATAAAATGAATTGAAAATTGATTAGCAAGATATTGTGGCATTTGGAAAGATTCTTCTAGGTTATGAATGAAAAATAACAAGGGAATAATCCAAAACATAATAGTGGAATGTTTTTTCAACAACTTAGATCACTCCAATATGGAGATAGAAAGCCTACAAAGGCCCTCTATCCAGAGATATTCATTCAATTATGATACTTTTTAAATTATCTTCATGATGCTCTTGTTCTTGCGGATAAGCAGCTAGCTCCTCTTGTAAAATATTTAGCATTTGCTTAGCTGATTGCTGGATTGGTGCAGGTAACTCTTCTAATATATTCATACCGACTTTTATTTTTGCATGAATGACCTTCCTTAGTAGTTCCTCACGCATGCACTACACCTCCAAATCGAATGTTTAGTACATCATCTTCGAATTTTGCTCCTTGAATAGAAAGATGTGTTAACGTTTTTGGTAATGTGATGTTCCGCTTAACAGAACCAGCACGAATGATAAGCTCATCGCCTTTTTGATTTAATGAAAGTTCACTTTTGTTTGAGAAGGGAATGGAGAGAACGAAAATATACTCATCGCCATCTTTTTTTACATATTGAGTGCGACCGTTAAATTTCACTTCTGTAGGAGAAGAGTCAGATTTAAATAAAGCGTCTCCTACACGTTCTAACATAGATAGACCGACAACCTCTTGTTCAAACATTGGAGCTTCATAAATAGGAAGGGGCTGAAAACTATCTTGAATTAATGTTTTATATTTCTTTTGGGTATCTTTCCATGCTTGAAAATAAGGATCGGTGACAGTGTTAGGGATGACGCGGTTAATCATAATGGCATCTACGTTATAATCGTATAAGTTTAAATAAGTAAAGCTACGCTGAGCCTCTTTAATGACCATTTTTTCGGGATTTACAACGATGCGGATACTCGTTACGTCTCGGTTTGATAAAATATCTCTCATTTCTCCGAGCTGTTCAAGTGTATTTGTTAATTCGTCCATAATATCATCGGTTGGAAGGGGGACACCAAGAAGTGGTTGAGCTACAGGACGAACAACTTTTAAAACTTTTCTTTTAATAGGAAAGAGTTTTTCCATCCACCAGCCGAGCATGTCTGGAAAGCTGAGCATTGCTAATGTTTCTCCTGTTGGAGCGCAATCAATGATAATAACATCAAATGTGTTTTGTTTATAATAATCGAGTACGCGAAGTAAGCTAATTAAATCCTCCATACCAGGAAACATCGTTAACTCTTCTGTGGTAATATCATCAGCTGCTTTTGAAGTGAAGAGTAGTGTAATATATTTCTGTAGCTTTCCCCAGCCTTTTTCCATCTCATAAATCGTATTAATTTCTTGTGCCCACAAATTTTCACGAATTGCTAATGGCTCAGAAGATAGCTTTATACCAAATGAATCTCCTAAACTATGAGCAGGATCTGTACTCATTACTAATGTTTTTAATCCTTGTTTTGCGCTTTGAAGTGCTGTTGCTGCTGAAATGCTAGTTTTTCCTACGCCGCCTTTACCTGTATACAAAATAATTCTCATTATTCTACCCCCTTTGTTTCGAGTATCGAATATTACGAGTTACGAAATATTTTTTTGAATAAAAACCCTATTAGGGTTTTTATTCAATCGGAATGTTTTTCATTTTAGGTGTAGAAACTCTTTCTTCTGTTCTTTGCTGTGACGTAGCAATGTGATTCATAATCTTTTGCAATATTTGTAGTAAGAATGCTTTTTCTTCTTCTGATAATGCTTCTGTCACTAGGTTAAAGTAATGGGCTGCATTTTGTTTTACTTCTTGAACGAGCATTACACCGTTTTCTGTTAAACGAATGAATACAATGCGTCGGTCGCTTTCATTACGGTACCTTTCGATATATCCCTTTTTTACAAGGCGATTTACAACACCTGTCGTTGTACTCATCGGTATATCAAGAAGGTCAGCAATTTTTGTCATTGTAGTATCTGTATTTCGCTCCATCCAAAGTAAACAAAATACTTCTGTTTTAGAAAGTGTTAAATCTAGGCTTACCCATTCTTCAGGATAAAAAAGTTTCTTGGCGTTATCTAGCAGTAAGTCTAAAAAATGTTCGTATTGCAACAATTATTTCCACTCCCGTATATTTCGAGGTTCGTAATATTTGTTTTTATTTTATGCAGAATTGAAATAAATGTCAATAGTTTTAACTGTTTTTTCAGATTAGACAGAAAACTAACTTTAAAATAGTATTCTTTTGTGATAGATTTATAAATATAAAACGAGAATTTACATAAAGTGAAACTTTAATCAGTGGGGGTTTTCTTCATCCCCACTGATTATNNCATTAAAGTGGGATAAAAATCCATCATAGTAAATATACTTATCTATAATGGATGTACAGCTAACGAGGGGGAGAACAATGAGAAGACGTAATACGCAAGCGTTCACGTTTTTAGCATGGACTTCATTTGTTTGCGCGCTTTCAGGTATGCTAATTGGAATTTATACGTTAGATGAAACGCTTAGTGTAAAAGGATATTATTTAATTGGAACATTATTTTTAACGATGTCTTGTTTTGTATTACAAAAAACAATTCGTGATAATGAAGAAGATAACGAGAGATTTCCGAAAAATAAACCGTTGGATAAAGAGTAAATTGTAAAGAAAGGCATTTGCCTTTCTTTTTTTATGTAAAAATGCCGTAAGTGCCGTGTGTTGACTTGCTTGAAGTACTGAAAATTTGGTATCATCAATAGTATTGTAGATTGAACGATATATTATGGAGGTGGCCTAGCCGTGTCAAGAATTTCCGTTGAGAATGTAAAGCACGTAGCACATTTAGCACGTCTTGCAATTACTGATCAAGAAGCAGAAAAATTTCAAAAACAACTAGATGCAATTGTTACATTTGCAGAACAGTTAAATGAATTAGATACAACAGATGTAAAACCAACAACTCATGTATTAACTATGAAAAATGTTATGCGTGAAGATATACCAGAAAAAGGTTTACCAGTTGAAGAAGTATTAAAAAATGCACCGGATCACAAAGATAATCAAATCCGTGTTCCAGCAGTATTAGAATAGAGGAGGGGAATTTCGATGTCATTATTTGATCATTCAGTATCAGAGTTACATAAGAAATTAAACAACAAAGAAATTTCCGTTACGGATTTAGTAGAAGAATCTTACAAACGTATTGCGGATGTTGAGGATAACGTAAAAGCTTTTCTTACATTAGATGAAGAAAATGCACGCGCAAAAGCGAAAGAATTAGATGCGAAAATTGGTGCTGAAGATAATGGTTTATTATTCGGTATGCCAATTGGTGTAAAAGATAACATTGTAACTAACGGTCTTCGTACTACTTGTGCGAGCAAAATGTTAGCAAACTTCGATCCAATTTATGATGCGACAGTTGTGCAAAAGCTAAAAGCTGCTGACACAATTACAATCGGTAAATTAAATATGGACGAGTTCGCAATGGGTTCTTCAAATGAAAACTCAGGTTTCTACGCTACGAAAAATCCATGGAACTTAGATTACGTTCCAGGCGGATCTAGTGGTGGTTCTGCAGCAGCTGTAGCAGCAGGAGAAGTATTATTCTCTCTAGGTTCTGATACGGGTGGTTCTATCCGTCAGCCAGCTGCATATTGCGGCGTTGTAGGTTTAAAACCAACTTACGGACGCGTATCTCGTTACGGATTAGTAGCGTTCGCATCTTCACTTGACCAAATCGGACCGATTACACGTACAGTAGAAGACAATGCATACTTATTACAAGCTATTTCAGGCATTGATCGTATGGATGCAACTTCTGCTAACGTTGAAGTAGGAAACTACTTAGCTGGTTTAACAGGCGACGTTAAAGGTTTACGCATTGCTGTACCGAAAGAATACTTAGGAGAAGGTGTTGGCGAAGAAGCTCGTGAGTCAGTACTAGCTGCTTTAAAAGTATTAGAAGGTATGGGCGCAACTTGGGAGGAAGTATCTCTTCCACACTCTAAATACGCTCTAGCAACGTATTACTTATTATCTTCTTCTGAAGCATCTGCTAATCTTTCACGCTTTGATGGCGTACGTTACGGTGTTCGTTCTGATAATGTAAATAATTTATTAGATCTATACAAAAACACACGTAGCGAAGGTTTCGGTGATGAAGTAAAACGTCGTATTATGCTTGGTACATTTGCACTTAGCTCTGGTTACTATGATGCATATTACAAAAAAGCACAACAAGTACGTACATTAATTAAGAACGACTTTGAAAATGTATTTGCTAACTACGATGTTATTATTGGACCAACAACGCCAACTCCGGCATTTAAAGTGGGCGAAAAAGTTGATGATCCAATGACAATGTATGCAAATGACATTTTAACAATCCCAGTAAACTTAGCGGGTGTTCCAGCGATTTCTGTTCCATGTGGATTCGGTGCTAACAACATGCCACTTGGTCTACAAATCATTGGTAAACACTTCGATGAAGCGACAATTTACCGCGTTGCACATGCGTTTGAGCAAGCAACAGACTATCATACAAAAAAAGCAAGTCTGTAAGGAGGCGAGCATAGATGAATTTAGAAACAATTATTGGTTTAGAGGTTCACGTTGAGTTAAAAACAAATTCGAAAATTTTCTCTGCGAGTCCAACAGAATTCGGAGCGGAGCCAAATACACAAACAAGTGTAATTGACTTAGGATACCCAGGGGTACTTCCTACTTTAAATAAAGAAGCAGTTAACTTTGCAATGAAAGCTGCAATGGCATTAAACTGTGAAATCGCAACGGAAACGAAGTTCGACCGTAAAAACTATTTCTACCCAGATAATCCGAAAGCTTACCAAATTTCTCAATTTGATAAGCCAATCGGTGAAAATGGTTGGATTGAAATCGAAGTAGGCGGTAAAAAGAAGCGTATCGGTATTACACGTCTTCATTTAGAAGAAGATGCTGGTAAATCAACGCATACAGCTGATGGTTCATTAGTAGATTACAATCGTCAAGGTATGCCTTTAATCGAGATCGTATCTGAGCCAGATATGCGTACGCCAGAAGAAGCATATGCATACTTAGAGAAGTTAAAATCAATCATTCAATACACTGGCGTATCTGATTGTAAGATGGAAGAAGGTTCCTTACGCTGTGATGCGAACATTTCCCTTCGTCCAGTTGGACAAGAAAAGTTCGGTACAAAAGCGGAACTGAAAAACTTAAACTCATTCACTTACGTACAAAAAGGTCTTGAGCACGAGCAAGTGCGCCAAGAAAAAGAATTGTTATCTGGCGGTATCATCCAACAAGAAACACGTCGTTATGATGAAGCAACGAAGAAAACAATTTTAATGCGTGTGAAAGAAGGATCTGACGATTACCGTTACTTCCCAGAGCCAGATTTAGTTGAACTTTACATCGATGATGAGTGGAAAGAAGCGGTTCGTGCCTCTATTCCAGAACTTCCAGATGCGCGTAAAGCTCGCTACGTTGCAGAATTAGGCTTACCAGCTTATGATGCACATGTATTAACATTAACGAAAGAAATGTCTGATTTCTTTGAAGCAACTGTTGCAGACGGGGCTGATGCGAAATTAACATCAAACTGGTTAATGGGTGAAGTACTTGCATACTTAAACAAACAACAAAAAGAATTAAAAGACGTTGCATTAACGCCTGCTGGTTTATCTAAAATGGTTCAATTAATTGAAAAAGGTACAATTTCTTCTAAAATCGCGAAGAAAGTATTTAATGAATTAATTGAAAAAGGTGGAGACCCAGAAGAAATCGTTAAAGCAAAAGGTCTTGTTCAAATTTCTGACGAGGGTACACTTCGTAAAGTTGTAACAGAAATTCTTGATAATAATGAGCAATCTATCGAAGACTTTAAAAACGGTAAAGACCGTGCAATTGGCTTCTTAGTTGGTCAAATTATGAAAGCTACAAAAGGACAAGCAAATCCACCGCTTGTTAACAAAATCTTACTTGAAGAGATTAATAAGCGATAATAGTAGTAACTTTTAAAGGTTAAGTAGAAAAACACCCGTACATGGGTGTTTTTCTAGGTTAATCAAACGTTTGTTTAAATGAGAGAAAATCGTTTAAACAAACGTTTGATTAACTGTTAAAAGTGGAAAAATGTTTGTATAGCAACTATGGTATGATAGTTGCAAAAAGGTGGGAATAATGATAAATCTAGACATAGAGGTTTTTTTCATCTCATGAAATAATAGATAATTATTATTCGTTATATGTAAATTGTTAAGAGGAAATAGATGGACATAAATTTTTTTGTTAAATAAAACAAAACCATCAAAATGAATATTTATTTTTGATGGGCTACACGAATCGGGTTCTTACTGCCTGTTTAAGCGAGATAAAAAAAGGATAGGAAGATGAGAGGAGGTAGGCATGGGAATACTGAATAGAAGTTCGGTATGTTCTTTTTTAATGCATAAAGAAATTTCCTGTGCTAATAAATGATGAAGCGAGCAAGAATTATTTATAATCCTACTTCTGGGCGCGAGCTATTTAAGAAGAGCTTACCGGAAGTATTACAAAAATTAGAACAAGCTGGATATGAAGCGTCTTGTCATGCGACAACTGGTCCTGGAGATGCGACTGTGGCAGCGAGGCAAGCTGCGGATCGTAAGTTTGATGTTGTTATCGCAGCTGGTGGTGATGGTACATTAAATGAAGTGGTGAACGGCTTAGTAGGACATGAACATCGTCCAAAGTTTGGAATTATTCCAGTTGGAACGACAAATGATTTTGCGCGTGCGATCGGTGTACCTCGTGCTATTGAAGAGGCTGCGGATATTATTTGTGAAGGGAAAACAGTTCCGTTAGATCTTGGTAGAGCAAACGATACATATTTTATTAATATCGCTGGTGGCGGTCGTATTACAGAATTAACATATGAAGTACCGAGTAAGCTAAAGACAGTATTAGGACAACTTGCTTATTATTTAAAAGGTATCGAAATGTTACCATCATTACATCCAACATATGTTGAAATTGAGTATGATGGAAAATTACTACAAGAAGAAATTACGATGTTTTTAATTACGAATACTCGTTCAGTGGGTGGCTTTGAAAAGGTAGCACCATATGCATCAATTAACGATGGCTTATTTGATTTATTAGTGTTGAAAAAAGGTTCTATTGCTGACTTAATTAAGGCAGCAACACAAGCGCAGCGTGGTGAACATATTAATAATCCAAAAGTGCTATACACACAAGCGAATCGAATTAAAGTACATTCACCAGATAAACTAATGATTAATTTAGATGGTGAATACGGTGGAGACGCACCAATGGAATTCGAAAATATGTATCATTGTCTTGAACTCTTTGTTCCTGAACACCAAGAGGATGCCCTGTAAAGGCATCCTTTTTATTATATAGAGG
Organism: Bacillus sp. AFS059628; assembly: GCF_002571225.1. Classification (GTDB taxonomy): domain Bacteria; phylum Bacillota; class Bacilli; order Bacillales; family Bacillaceae_G; genus Bacillus_A. The sequence goes on from NZ_NVEC01000075.1 coordinate 36,422, forward strand.
AATTGTAAATTGGGAGTTAGTTTGATTTTTATGGTATTTTTACAATTCGTTTATTTTATATCCATATTTTATTGATACACTGGAGGAGATAAGAAACGAGAGGTAGGGTGCTATGGAGAAGGTAAAAGCAATACTATTTGATAAAGATGGGACGTTAATGGATTTTCATTCAATTTGGATAAAAGTAGCTGAAGAACTTGTGGCGGAATGTATAAATTTATATGAATTGCCAAAGTCAATGAAGTCTACTTTATTAAAAGAAATCGGCGTGGATGGGGCATTTGTGAACCCTCTTAGCGCAATAGCGGCAGGAACAAGCCTTGATGTTGCAAAGGGGCTTTGTAAGTATATTACGTCATGTAAGGAAGAGGAAATGCATGAGTGGGTAAGTGAAAAATTATTTTCTCTTATGTACGAGCATCGTTCCTATATGAAAATGACGGCGGATTTACCGAGGATTTTACAAGGTTTAAAGGATAGAGGATTTATTTTAGGTGTTGTGACAGCTGATGATTTCGCACCGACAGAATTATTTTTAAAACAGTATCAATTAGATTCTTTTTTTGATTATGTTGTAGCTTCAGATACGTTTCCGGCACAAAAACCAGATAAAAGAATTATAGAATCTTTTTGTGAGAGGTTTCATTTAGAAGCATGTGAGGTGGCAGTCGTTGGGGATACACCAACTGATTTATATTTAGCGAAAAATGGCGGCGATTGTTATGCAATTGGAGTACTATCAGGTACAGGGGATCGTCAAACGTTAGAACCACTTGCTGATTTAGTCGTACAATCTGTTGGGGAGTTTATTTCTCATTCGGGTGAGTTAATCTGGGAACAAGGAAAGTCTAGTGTGTAAGAAAAATAAGTCTATAAGGACTCTTGATGAGTCTTTATAGACTTATTTTTTATGTCGACATAGAAGGTATGTAGGATGAATGCTGGAAAAGAATGTTGGCATACATTTTGCAAAGAAAAGAGAAAACAATGTAAAGAAAAGGATGGGGTACGTAATGAACACAAAAAAATTTGCTAAAGTAAATGAACAAATTCCTGGACCGAAAGCAGCGTCTTTATTAGAACGCCGTCAAAATATAGTGCCAAAAGGAGTAAGTAACGGTATCCCAACGTTTGTACAATCTGCAAATGGTGCTCTTGTAACAGATGTTGATGGTAATCAGTACATTGATTTCGCAGGAGCAATCGGAACAATTAATGTAGGCCATTGTCATCCAGCTGTTAAAGAAGCGCTTCATAAACAAGTAGATCAATACATTCATACTGGATTTAATGTCATGATGTATGAGCCATATATTGAATTAGCAGAAAAACTTGCGGCATTAGCGCCAGGAAGTTTTGATAAGCAAGTACTATTTTTAAATAGTGGTGCCGAAGCGGTTGAGAACGCGGTGAAAATCGCTCGTAAATATACAAAAAGACCTGGTATTATCGCATTTTCTAAAGGTTTCCACGGACGTACATTAATGACAATGACGATGACAAGTAAAGTAAAACCATATAAATTTGGATTTGGCCCATTTGCTCCAGAAGTATATAAAGCGCCATTCCCTTATGAATATCGTCGCCCAGAAGGACTAACTGAAGAGCAGTACGATGACTTTATGATTGAAGAGTTTAAGAATTTCTTCATATCAGAAGTAGCACCAGAAACAATAGCAGCCGTTGTCATGGAACCTGTTCAAGGGGAAGGCGGATTTATCGTACCAAGTAAGAAGTTTGTGCAAGCAGTACGCAATATTTGTTCAGAACACGGCATCTTATTTGTCGCGGATGAAATTCAAACAGGATTTAGCCGTACAGGCAAGTATTTTGCGATTGATCATTATGATGTCGTTCCAGATTTAATTACGGTATCTAAATCATTAGGCGCTGGTGTACCGATTAGTGGTGTTATTGGGCGCAAAGAAATTTTGAATGAGTCTGCACCGGGAGAGCTTGGCGGAACGTATGCGGGAAGCCCACTAGGGTGTGCGGCAGCATTAGCAGTACTGGATGTAATAGAAAAAGAGAATTTAAATGATAGAGCGATAGAATTAGGAAAAGTCGTAATGAACCGATTCGAAGAGATGAAAAATAAATATAATTGCATTGGTGATGTGCGTGGTTTAGGAGCAATGTGTGCATTCGAGCTCGTTCAAGACCGTAAGACGAAAGCACCTGATAAAACATTAACAGCTAATTTGTGTGCAGAAGCAAACAAACGTGGATTACTTCTACTATCAGCAGGAACATACGGTAATGTTATTCGTGTGTTAATGCCATTAGTGATTACAGATGAGCAACTTGAAGAAGGATTAACAATCATTGAAGAATCATTGCAAGTATGCTATGAGAAAGCAAATACTGCTCGTGTTTAAAAGCTAAATAATAAATCGCAAACATTCTAGCTGACTCTATATAAAATGCAGAAAATTCACTTTATAATAAAGGTAGTGAAGTGAATCGATGGATTTTGGAAGTTAGGGGTGGCTAGGATGGTTGCAGAAAAGGAACGAGTGTTAATGGATTTACAAGATGTATTTGAATATGCGTTTGACGAAATTTTTGTAACTGACGAAAAGGGAATCGTTGTGCGTGTAAATAGTACATGTGAAAGACACTATCAATTAGCTGCTAAAGAATTAGTAGGTAAGCATGTAAAAGAGTTGCAGAAGGATGGTATCTTTTATCCATCAGCAACGTTAGAAGTAATTGAAAAAAAGAGGCCAATCGAACTCGTTCAGACGACAAAATCAGGAGAGTATTTACACGTTCGTACAAGACCTGTTTTTGACGATGAGGGAAATTTAAGAAGAGTAATTAGTTATTCTCGTGATCTTACAGAGCTCTACCAATTACGTCAAAAGGTAGAGGAAATGGATAATCAGTTAAAAACATATAAAAAAGAATTAAGAGAAACATATGAACATGAAGGACTTATTTTTAAGAGTATCGCTATGCAAAAAATAGTCGAGACAATTAAGAAAGTATCTGTAGTAGATAGTACTGTTCTCGTTTTAGGTGAGACAGGAGTAGGGAAGAGTCGATTGGTACGTCATTTACATGAAGTGAGTAACCGGAAGAATGAAAGTTTCTATGAAATTAACTGTGCGGCATTGCCGACAAATTTAATTGAATCAGAGCTTTTTGGATACTCAGGTGGATCTTTTACAGGTGCGAATCGTGAAGGGAAAAAAGGACTATTAGAATCAGCGCATAAAGGAACGCTATTCTTAGATGAAATTGGCGAAATGCCGCTTGAAATTCAAGCGAAGCTTTTGCAAGTGTTGCAAGAAAAAACGTTTCGCCCTATAGGCGGAAGAGAATTAAAAAAGGTGGATGTTAGAATTGTAGCGGCAACAAATAGAGATTTAAGTATGATGGTGAAACAAGGAACATTTCGGAAAGATCTATATTATCGTCTGAATGTCATCCCAATTGTAATTCCGCCACTTCGGGAAAGAACAGAAGACATTTTGCCACTCATTTATCATTATTTACAACACTTTAACGAGAAATATGGCCGGAATATAAAGTTAGCACCTAGCACATTACAAATGTTTGTTAGTTACCCGTGGGAAGGAAATAATAGAGAAATTGAAAATGTGATTGAGCGAATTGTTATAACTGCTGATGATATCGTTACGATAGAAGATTTACCAATAGCGATGCAAGAATCAACAGTTGAACAGTCCGGTCAAAGTCTCTATAAAATGTTAGAAGAAGTAGAACGGAATATTATTTTAAAAGCATATAAAACATATGGATCGAGTTATAAAGTAGCGGAGTTTTTAAAAATAAGTCAATCTGCTGCCACTAGGAAAATAAAGAGACTTATAGAGGAGGAAGAAAACATTGGATAAAAAAGCGACGTTTGTAAATGTAGAGAAAAAGGCGATGTATATAAATGGTGAGTGGATTACATTGCAAGAACAAATCGAAGTAAATAATCCAGCAACGAAAGAAATATTTGCAACGGTGCCAAAGGGCGGGGTAACAGAGGCAAAGCAAGCTGTTGATGCTGCCCATGAAGCTTTTAAATCATGGTCTAAGTTAACAGCAGCAGACCGTGCAATGAAGTTAAAAAAATGGTTCACACTTATTGATGAAAATAAAGAAGAGATTGCAGCGATCATGACGAGAGAACAAGGAAAGCCATTTGCAGAAGCGCTTGGTGAAGTGAATTATGCAAATAGCTTTGTTGAATGGTATGCAGAAGAAGGAAAACGCGTATACGGTGAAATGATTCCTGCTTCTCATCCGAATAAACGTATTTTAGTTATGAAGCAACCAGTTGGGGTTATGGCAGCTATTACGCCTTGGAACTTCCCGGCCGCTATGATTACGAGAAAAGTAGCTCCGGCGCTTGCGGCAGGATGTACAGCGGTTGTAAAACCTGCAAGTCAAACGCCGTTAACTGCGTTAAAATTAGCTGAATTAGCTCATGAAGCAGATATTCCAAAAGGCGTAATAAATATTGTGACAGGTAGTGCGAAAGCAATTGCTGATACGTGGATGGAAGATGGACGTGTTCGAAAAGTTTCCTTCACAGGATCAACTGAGATTGGGAAGGAATTAATGGCCAGTGCTGCACAAACGATGAAAAAGGTTTCACTTGAGTTAGGTGGTCACGCGCCGTTTATTGTTATGAACGATGCGGACTTAGATAAAGCGGTAGAAGCGGTAATCGGTTCGAAATTCCGTAACGCAGGACAAACGTGTATATGTACAAACCGAGTATTTGTTCAGGAAGAAGTTTACGAAGTATTTGCAGAGAAGTTTCAAAAGGCAGTAGGGCAGTTGAAAGTAGGAGATGGTTTCGGTGACGGGACGACTGTAGGACCACTTATTGACGAGAATGCAGTTTCGAAAGTACAGGAACATATTGAAGATGCTATTCAAAAGGGTGGAACAGTTTTATATGGTGGTCAAAAGGTTGCCGAGCTAGATGGACACTTTATGCAACCAACTGTAATCGGATTGGCGAACGATACGATGCTTTGTATGAACGAAGAAACATTCGGACCAGTGGCACCAGTTGCGAAATTTAAAACGGTTGAAGAAGTAATTGAACGCGCAAATCATACACCATATGGCTTGGCTGCTTATATTTTCACAAAAGATATTAGTCAAGCATTCCAAATTAGCGAAGCGTTAGAGTACGGTATTATCGGATTAAATGATGGACTTCCATCAGTTGCACAAGCACCGTTCGGTGGCTTTAAAGAAAGTGGTATTGGCCGTGAAGGAGGCCATTTCGGTATCGAGGAATATTTAGAAATTAAATATATTTCATTAGGGCTATAAGTAGTATACTAGAATCTCTATAAGGTAACAGAGAAGGAGATTCTAGTATGGTATATTGGCTATTATTACTCGTAACAATTATTTTTGAAGTAGCAGGAACAATTGCGATGAAGTTATCAAATGGTTTAACAAAGCTTGTTCCAAGTGTACTTATTTTCGTATTTTATGGAATTTGTTTCAGCGTATTTGCTATCGTTGTAAAAAAAATTCATTTAAGTATTGCTTATGCAATTTGGTCTGGCGTTGGAACGTTACTTATTACAATTATTAGTGTGTATTTCTTTAAAGAGCACATTAGCTTATTCCAAGCCTTTTGTATTCTCTTTATCGTTTTAGGCGTAATTGGACTTAAGGTTTCATCGGCATCATAAAAGGCTATCTTCCGGTGTGGAAGATAGCCTTTTATTTGTATTAAAATGCCCAGTTACCTTTACGGAAGATTGGTTCATGTCTTCCGTCAGCTGTAATACCATCGATATCAAGCTCAGCTGAGCCAATCATGAAGTCTTCGTGTGTAATACTAGTGTTTGCTCCGTTTTCCGCCAGTTCTTCTTTAGACATTGTTTTTCCGCCAACTAAGTTGAATGCATAAGCATTTCCGATTGCAAGGTGGCAAGATGCGTTTTCATCAAATAGTGTATTGTAGAATAAAATATTTGTGTTTGAAATTGGTGAATCATGCGGTACTAAAGCAACCTCTCCTAAGAAGTGGGAACCTTCATCTGTTTCCACTAAATGTTTTAAAGCTTCTTCACCAGCTTCAGCTTTGTAGTCTACGATACGTCCGTTTTCAAATGTTAACGTGAAGTTATCGATAATGTTACCTGCAAATGCTAACGGTTTTGTGCTAGATACTTGGCCGTTTACACCTGTTTTAAGCGGCATTGTAAATACTTCCTCAGTTGGAATGTTCGCCATAAATGGTACGTTCTTTTCATTTAAGCTACCAGCACCAGCCCATACATGCTTTTCTGGAAGTTCGATTGTTAAATCTGTTCCAGGACCTGTATAGTGAAGAGCTTTATAATGCTTTTCGTTTAAGTAATCAACTTTTGTATGTAACGTTTTATCGTGTTCTTTCCATGCTTCCACAGGATTTTCTAAATCAGCACGAGTAGCTTTGAAAATAGCATCCCATAGTTTTGCTTCTTGTTCTTCTGGTACAACGTCAGGGAATACTTTCGCAGCCCATTCTTTCGTAGGAACAGAAATGACACACCAGCTTACTTTATCAGCTTGTATGTAATCACGGTATACTTTCATTGCTTCACCAGCTACTTTATGAGCTGTTGCGATACGCGTTGGTTCTACACCTTTTAATAAATCAGGGTTTTCTGCATAAATAGACATAAATGCAGCACCTTCTTTTGCTAATTCTTCACGAGCGTTTGCTTTCCAAGATGGGAACTCAGCGAATGCTTCTTCAGGAGCTAGATCGAACTTTAAGCGTGTTAACGTCTCATCATTCCAATCCACATATACGTGTTTTGCACCAGATTTATATGCTTTTTCTGTAACGAGGCGTACAAATTGTACAGCTTCAAGAGGTGCGCTAATTGATAATGTTTGTCCTGGTTGAATATTAACACCAACATTGACTGCAAGGGCAGCATATTTCTCTAACGTTTGTTCAAATGACATATGTATAATCTCCTTTAATTTGAAAGATTTCTTACTATATATAATACAAGAAAATTCAAAAAATATATATAAATATAGCGTAAAAAGAGAGCTCAAAATATATTGAGCCCTCATCGTTATTTAATCGAAGAAGCAAACTGTTCTACGGTCGTCGTATGGTGTATGCGAACACGCTTCATTTTTAACAATTCATCGGGTTCACCTTTTGTAATGAATTTTCCGGGTTTTGTTGTCGTCGCAAATTGATAATATTTCTTCGTTTCTGCAACGACTTTATCATCTACATGACCGAATGGATAAGCAACTGCGATAACGGGCTTACCTGTTATTTTTTCTAACTTTTCTTTTGATCCTTTTAATTCCTCTTCATAGTTTGTAATTTTCGGTAAGTCTGCATGCGTCGCTGTATGAGATTGCACTGAGAAAATGCCGGAATCGACCATTTCTTTTATTTCAGAAGTAGACAGTGATCCTTCTACATCAACGTTATCAACAATCATATATTCTGTTGCTGTTGGTTTAAATGTATCGTCTTTTAGCTTTTGTAAAACATGGAATGCATTCATATTATTTTTCATACCGTCATCAAATGTAACAAAGATAGGTTTATTTACTTTATTAATATCACCCCAACGTTCAAAAGTTAGTAATGTATAGCCGTTGTCCTTTAAATATTTCATTTGGGCTTCAAAGTTAGCAGGTGAGACGAATAAATCTTTAATGCCTTGTCCGTGATAATCATCGATTGCATGATACATAAGAACGGGAACATTTTGTTCGAAAGTAATAGCAGCTTTTGTGAGTGGGATGGTTTTCCCATCTTCTTTTATTCCTATTGCTTCAATTTGAAATTCACCGCGTTTTCCTTCAAATTCTTTTATGTCAAAGGGAAGTGAAAATTGCTTCTCCTTTTCTTTAGAAGAAAAAGATTTAGCAATTTCCTTCCCATCAGCTGTTCGCCAAATTTTATATTGTACTTCACTTAAAGTATCTTTTATATCTGTCATATGAATAGTAGTATTTGTAGACTCGTGTGTAATGGGCTGATAAGAAATTTTACCTTGTTCTTGCACAGTTTCTGTTTGTTTCTTAACTTCTTGAACCTTTTTCTCTTTTTTAGGTTCCTGGTTTACATTGCTAGTATTACAACCTGCTAGAATGGCAGATGTACATAAAGCGATTGCTACATATTTTCTCATAAAATCACCTTCTATTGTGTATTATGTTACATATTTATATTTAAAATCCCCACCGCTGTAAGAGAGGTGGGGACATACCCTTGTTCATCATAGCATTTGGAGAAAATGTATGGAATGAGAAAAGTAACAATAGATAAAAAAATCACCTTACTTCAACGAGTAAGGTGATTTTTTATTAAATAAACAATCCAGCGATTGTCGCAGATAAAATAGAAGCAAGTGTTGATGCAAATAGCATTTTCCAACCAAATTTAGAAACAACGCTTCCTTGTTTTTCAGAAAGGGCACGGATTGTACCAACGATTGCACCAATTTGGCTAATACTTGCGAAGCTAATTAAGAATACTGTAACGATTCCAACTGTACGTGGAGATAATGTTGATGCAACACCTTTTAAATCAAGTATTGCTACAAACTCGTTTAATACAATCTTCGTACCCATAATACCACCAGCTGGGATAATATCTTGAGTTGGAATACCCATTAAGAACGCGAATGGAGCAAGTATATAACCGAAGATTTGTTGTAACGTAACAGCATATCCCATTGCACCTGAAGCGGCACTAATTACGTAGTTTACAACTTCCATCACACCGATGAAGGCGATCATTAATGCAGCAACGATACCAGCTACTTTTAAACCGTCAAGTGCACCGTTAATCATTGCACCGATAAAGCTGTCACCAAATAAAGTTCTATCGAATTTTTGAATCACTTCATCTTCTTTTTTCGTATCAACTGGTGTTAATAGCGAACAAACGATTAAGCTTGAGAATAAGTTTAACGGAAGAGCTGCTAGTACATATTTCGCATCTAACATCATTACGTATGATGCTGTAACAGAGGCAGAAACTGAACTCATTGCAGAACAACAAATGATAAACATACGGTTTTTATTGAAATGTTGTAAATCATTTTTAATAACGATTAACGCTTCACTTGAACCGAAGAATACAGAGTTTACCGCATGGAATGATTCAACGCGTGGTAAACCAGTGATTTTTGAAATTGCACCGCCGACAACGCGAACGATGAATGGTAAAACACCTAAATAACTAAAGATAGAAAGTAGTGCTGAGAAAAATACGATAATTAATAGTACGTTTAAGAAAAAGACAAAATCTCTTTGAATCCCATTAAAGAGAAAATCGACACCTGTCGTACCAAGTTTAATTAGTTTGTTGAAAACTTTACCAATGAAAATAATGATTTGTTGACCAATCTTTGTGCCAAACATAAACCAACCGATTAAAATTTGAAAACCAATCATAATAGCAATTGCACGGAAGTTGATTTTACTTTTGTTGTTTGACAAAGCAAAACATAAACCTAAAACGACAAGAATACCGATAATGCTCATTACATATTGCATGTGGTTGCCCCTTTCAGAAGTTCGTATAAAGTTTGTACATAAAACGCTCGTTATATTACTAAAAATAAAACAAGGAGGTTTTATGTCATACGTAAGATGTCTGACCTTTTAGAAAAATAAAAATAAAAAAAGACCCATATGGATTCACTTTCATCTATGAGAGAAAGCTAATCAATATGAGTCCTTTTTTGCACGTAGGCTAATATTCATTAGTTTTCCCCATAGTCCAGCAATTTAAGGTTGCCGGGTAGAAACTCTCGATCCATATTATCGAGTATATATGAGGTAACATCGTCCGTATTAAATTAGTAGTAGCGTAACATTAACAGAGAACTATCGTCAATAGCTTTTTTTCTTCCAATAGAAATAGACCATATAAGTATGATAAAATGTAACGCAGTGTTATGAAAAAGAGAGGTCGGAAAATGAGTACAAAAATGACGCCACCAGTTGAAAAAAACGAGTTTATAGATGTAGTATTTGAAGATTTAACACATGATGGTGCCGGTGTTGCGAAAGTAAAAGGCTATCCTATTTTCGTTAAAAACGGATTACCAGGTGAAGAAGCACAAATTAAAATTATTAAAGTGAAGAAAAACTTCGCATTCGGTCGTTTAATGAAGCTTCATACAGAGAGCCCATATCGTAAAGATGCAGAATGCCCAGTGTACAATCAGTGCGGCGGTTGTCAGCTTCAGCATTTAACATATGAAGGACAATTACAAGCGAAAGAAAAACAAGTACGCGACGTTATGCAGCGCATCGGCGGATTAAGTGATGTTCCTGTTCATCCTGTACTTGGCATGAAGAATCCGTGGGTATACCGTAACAAAGCACAAGTACCAATTGGAGAACGTGAAGGTGGACTTGTAGCTGGATTCTATCGTCAAGGAACACATGACATCATTAATATGGAATCGTGTTTAATTCAAGCAGAAGAAAATGATACATTAATTCAAGAAGTAAAACGTATTTTTGAAAAACACGGGATTTCAGCATACAACGAAGAGCGTAACAAAGGAACACTTCGCCACGTAATGGCTCGTTACGGACAAGTGACAGGGGAAATTATGCTTGTCTTCATTACTCGTACAGCAGAATTACCAAACAAGAAAGCAATCATTGAAGAAATTGCTGCGAAATTCCCAGAAGTAAAATCAATTGTTCAAAACGTGAATCCGAAACGTACAAACGTTATTTTCGGAGATACAACGACAGTACTGTACGGATCAGAATATATTTATGACTTTATCGGTGACATTAAATTTGCGATTTCAGCACGTTCATTCTATCAAGTAAACCCAGAACAAACGAAAGTGCTGTACGATAAAACGTTAGAATACGCAAAATTAGATGGCAATGAAACAGTAATTGATGCCTATTGCGGAATTGGATCAATCTCTTTATTCCTAGCGCAAAAAGCGAAAAAAGTGTATGGCGTTGAAATCGTCCCAGAAGCAATCGAAGACGCAAAGCGTAACGCAGCACTAAACAACATGACAAACGCTGAATTTGGCGTAGGAGAAGCAGAAGTAGTCATTCCAAAATGGTACAAAGAAGGCGTAATCGCTGACACGATGGTCGTAGATCCACCGCGTAAAGGTTGTGATGAGGCACTACTTAATACAATCATCGACATGAAACCAAAACGCGTCGTATACGTATCATGTAACCCAGCAACATTAGCGCGTGACTTAAAAGTACTAGAAGAAGGCGGATATAAAACGCAGGAAGTACAACCTGTTGATATGTTCCCACATACGACTCATGTGGAGTGTGTAGCTTGGCTGAAGTTGGTATAATAGGAAAGCAGTTGATATAGGAAAATCTATACCATCTGCTTTTTGGTTTATTGAGAGTTTGAAATTGTATTCATAGTGAGAGGATTTGAATTTGAAATGATAGATAATTTTTGGCGTGATTTACCACGACCATTTTTCGTACTTGCACCAATGGAAGATGTAACGGACGTTGTGTTCCGTCACGTAGTAAGTGAAGCTGGTCGCCCAGATGTATTCTTCACAGAGTTCACAAACTCGGATAGTTATTGTCATCCAGAAGGTATGAAAAGTGTACGTGGCCGTTTAATTTTTACAGAAGATGAACAACCGATCGTGGCGCATATTTGGGGAGATAATCCTGAATATTTCCGTCAAATGAGTATTGGTATGGCAGAGTTAGGATTTAAAGGTATCGATATTAACATGGGTTGCCCTGTACCGAACGTTGCATCAAGAGGAAAAGGTAGTGGTCTTATCTTGCGTCCAGACGTTGCGGCAGAACTTATTCAAGCAGCAAAAGCGGGCGGATTACCTGTCAGCGTAAAAACAAGACTTGGCTTTAAAGAGTTAAGCGAGTGGGAAGATTGGTTAACGCATATTTTCAAACAAGATATTGCAAATCTTTCTATTCACTTACGTACAAGAGAAGAAATGAGCCAAGTGGATGCGCACTGGGAGCTAATTCCGGAAATTAAAAAATTACGTGATCGTATTGCACCCAATACGCTCCTAACAATAAATGGTGACATCCCTGACCGTAAAACTGGGCTGGAGCTTGCTGAAAAATACGGCATTGATGGCGTAATGATCGGACGAGGAATCTTTAAAAATCCATTTGCTTTCGAAAAAGAGCCAAGAGAGCATAGTAGTAAAGAACATCTTGATCTTTTAAGACTGCAGCTGGATCTTCAAGATCAATATGTAGAAGTACTGCCACGCTCAATCACAGGGCTTCATCGCTTCTTCAAAATTTATGTAAAAGGCTTCCCTGGAGCTGCTGAATTGAGAAATCAATTGATGAGTACGAAGTCGACTGATGAAGTACGTACATTGCTTGATAAGTTTGAGGCGAGTTTGAATGTAGTAGAAGGTAGTGAAACGGTGTAGCTTTTAAGGAGTTACATCATTTTATTTGTAGTGTAGCTTGGTTGAACTTAAAATAAGCCATAGAGTTAAAGGGAACAGTGTATTTGAGAAATCAAAGCACTGTTCTTTCTTTTAGTTAATATTAAGAGAGAAATCTTTTTATAGGTATTTAACAAACATGTAAGTGTTCTGTAGATACAATGATAGAGAAAAGTTCGGGTAAGACTATAAAACCTATCTTTAAAATGTTAAAGTATTAATTTAGTGGACAATAACTAAAAGGTTATATTAAGTAAGATAGTTTAAAGCAGATTAAAGGATAAACTTTAACAGCTATATAAATAATTAACATTTCAGGAGGAAAAACAATGGCAATGAGCAATAATGATATATTAAAAAGAGTAAGATATGCTTTAGATATAAAAGATATAGATATGGTAGAAATCTTTAAACTTGGCGGAATGGAAGTAACGAAAGAAGACGTAGTTGATATGCTTACAAAAATAAAGAGAGCGCCTCAGCATGAAGCTGAAAATGATGAGGTAGCTGAAGATGAGTACGTAAAAACATGCGATATGATGATGTTAGAGGCATTTTTCAATGGGTTTATTACTTTAAAAAGAGGGAAGCAAGATCCGAAACCTGGGCAGCCAGCCCCTGTACAAAGCAAAGAGAGTGCTAACAACCTTCTACTAAAGAAAATGAAAATTGCACTATCTTTAACGAGTGAGGATGTACTTGATATATTAGATAGTGTAGGCGTTACGGTGACTAAGGGAGAACTAGGCGCTCTATTAAGAAAAAAAGGCCATAAAAATTACAAAGAGTGCGGCGATAGATATGCAAGGAACTTCATTAAGGGATTAGCTGTAAAGTATAGAGGATAATGAGTCCGCCAAAGCGGTAAATGATATAATAGATAGAGTAGGACTTTCGTATCCTACTCTTTTTTATTTGCAAAATAATACGTTAGGTGATGAAATGATACATACTTATTTAGGTGAGACGATTAATTTTCATATAACTTATAAAAAGAAAAAGTCGGTGCGTCTTTTTGTAGATTCGTACGGAAATGTGGAAGTGCAAGCTCCGAAAGGCACACCTGTTGAATACTTAGTTCAGTTGCTAGAAGAGAAGTGGGATTGGATTCAGACAACACGTAAGGAAATGGCGGAGCGAGCGCGTGGACCACAGGAAAAGGATTATGATCAAGGAGAAGGCTTTTTGTATTTAGGAAGTACGTATCCGATACAAATTTCTCAAGACGCAAACATTAAGCAAGACAATGCAGTGTTTGAAAAGGATAAGCTACATATTTATGTGAAAGAGCTTAAATATGAGAAAATACAGCAAGCTTTAAAACGATTTTACTATAAGCAGTGTAAGTCATTAGTAGAGAAGAGTATTAAAGCACATCAAAGTAACTTTAAAACAAAACCGCGTTCTATTCGTATTACAGATAGTAGTCGTACGTGGGGCACTTGCGATTCAAATTTACAGCTAACATTCAATTGGAAGCTAGCGATGGCACCACAGCGAGTAATTGATTATGTAGTTGTTCATGAAATGTGCCATATGGTTCATTTAAATCATGATCGCTCTTTTTGGCGCCTTGTCGGGAAGATCATGCCTGATTATAAGGAAATGGAGAATTGGTTAGCGTTATCTAGTTGGAAGATGACGGTTTAGTGGTTAGTGGTGCACTTTATATAGGTTGCGATCGATATGCTCAATCAAGAGAAAGTGAAAGGAGAGGTCACAGCAGACATCTCCTTTTTTTCAGGTATATAAATCATCGTCCAAACTTTACAACAAAATCTCCGTCTACTTTCTCCATTCCATACCCACGATAACCGTTCGAAAGCAATGCCTGCTGTCCACCAGCATCACTCATCGGAAGGCTCTTAATCTCCGTCCAATCTCTTTCCTTGTCCCCACGCAATTCCTTCACAAAAACATACCGCATACTCCCGCCATATTTCTCTTTCAATGCAGCAATCTCCATCCCTTGCGCAAACTTATCCTTCAAACTTGGAATGTTAAAAGGGGCAACGGTGCAGCAAACATAGTCGTATTTGCTGCCTTCTTTTTGTAATTCGTCCATGATGACTTTCGCTAATATTTTTTGCATTCCATTTCCTCGGCAGTTCGGGTGAACGTTTGAGATTTCTTGATAGATGACGCGATGTAGTTCGTTTTCTAGTATGCCAATATCAAGTCCTAAATGTTCTTCGTCGATAGGAGGGACGAGTAGGGCACGAAATGCGATGAGTTCGTTTTCGATAAAAGCACCGATCATCATGCCGTTTCCTTCTAGAATGTATTGAAATTCTTCTAATGAGAGTGGTTGTAAGCGACTTTTATCTTCTAGTGCTTCAACTACAACGTTCTGTAGTAATAAAATTTGTTCGATGTGCTCTTTGGATAGTAATGTAACATGAAATGGATCGTTATTTTGTTTTAATGATCCTTTGTATAGAACTGTCATGCGTTAGTCCTCCTTTAGCGTACAACGTCTTGAAATACGGTTAGTTCTTGTAATGTATCTTCGTTTATTTCAATGCCGAGTCCTGGCTTTTCGTTTAAGCGAATAAATGGTACATCGTAATGTAAGTTTCCGATGTCTTTCGTGAACTTTAATGGACCTGTAAGTTCAACGCTCGTAATGATTTTCTTTGAGAAAGCGACATGGAATCCTGCGGAAGAGGCAATAGATGATTCGACCATGGATCCAACTTGGCATTCAATGCCTCCCATTTCTGCTTGATGAGCAAGTTTTACAGCTGGATATATGCCACCGCATTTCATTAGTTTTATATTTACTTTATCAGCAGCGTCTAATTTAATAATTTGGCGCATTTCACGAGAGCCCTTTAATCCTTCATCAATCATAAGCGGAAAGTCTGTTTTAGAACGAATGTGGGCCATTGCGTCAATATCGTCAGCGACAACAGGCTGTTCAATCCAGTCGATGTTTACATGACCTAATGAACGAAGTGCTGTTAATGTGTTTGCGCTATTCTTCCAACCTTGGTTTACATCAACACGGATTGCGATATCATTTCCTACACGTTCACGTACAGCTTCAATTCTTTTTACATCCTCTTTTACATTTGTACCAACTTTCATTTTGAAAGATAGGTAACCTTTTTGAATCATAGAGGCAGCCTCTTTAGCCATTTCTTCAGGTTCGGCGATACTTAAGACGTGAGTGACAGGAAACTCTTCATGGTAGCGTCCGCCAATTAATTGATATATAGGTTGATTTAATTTTTTACCCATTATATCGAAACAAGCGATATCAATGGCAGCTTTCGCAGTAGGAACACCATAAATTGTATTATCCATCATATCGTGTATTTTCTCGATATTCATTGGATTGCATCCGATGAGCGCAGGAGCAAGTGTATGTTTTAAAGTATGGAAAGTACTTTCCCATGATTCCCCTGTAACGTGATCATCAGCAACGCCTTCACCGTAACCGATAATGCCTTCATCTGTTTCCATTTTGACGATAATAGAAGGCATATCAGAATAAGAACCATAACTAATAACAAACGGATCGCGAAGCGGTAAACGAATTGCATAAAGATGAATAGCTGTAATTTTCATTAGGTAGAGACCCCTTCCTGTTTACAATAGTTTTGTACATTTGATATAGTTGACGTTAAATAGTCGTTAATTGATGATAAGGAGTTAGAGAAATGATGATAAAAATTGCAGTCGTCGGTTCAAAAGAGTTTATGGAGACACTTTTACCTGTTGCTCATAAACTAGAAGAAATAGAGATTGATCCATATATTTACCTTCATCCGGCAGAATCTTCTGAACTATTAAAGCGTTTAAAGCCTTGTGATTTCATCTTTTTCTCAGGTGCTTTACCTTATTATATGGCAAAAGAAATAAGAGAACAATTACGAATTCCAAGTACGTACTTACAGCAAGACGAGGCAACTGTCGCATCTTCCATTCTTTCTGTCATGTATCACCAAGGTATTCAACCACATCAAATTTCAATTGATTTAGTAGACTGTTCATTCATTACAAATGTGTTCCATGATATCGGTATAAAAGAAAGGCCACAAGTGTTTGATTATCAAAATATGCTGTGGAGTAAAGATGAAATAAATAGAGTTATCGATTTTCATGTAGCTAAATATCAATCTGGAAAGGCTCATTTAGCTTTAACTAGTATTCACGCTGTTTACGACGAGCTTCAAAAAATAGGTGTTCCTTCAGAGCGTATGATTGATCCAACACAGTCCATTATACATGGGCTAAAAGATGCAAAAATAAAAGCTGAGTTAGCAAAAAGCCATTCAGCTACTGTTGGCGCTTGTATGATTTCTTCTTTAGAATTACGAGAAGGTTTGCTTGAGCAATTAGATGTCATTTCAAAAGAACTGCATGGTTCATTTAAAAAAATTGATGAAATGACGTTCATTTTGTATACGACTCGTGGTGATATAGAATCGATTATAAAAACAAATATGATAAATAATTTATTTGCGAGTATAGAAGGAACGATAGCTATTGGATTTGGTTACGGAAAAACCGTAAAAGAAGCGGAGCAAAATGCTAAAATCGCTCAAGATTTTGCTAAGAACAATCTAATAGACCACTGTTTTTATATACTAACAAGTGATAAAGAACTATTTGGTCCGTTCCCGAAAGAACAGAGAGTACAAAGTTTGAAGAATGAAAACCCGGAACTAATGAAAATAGCGAAGGAAACGAAACTTAGTCCAGCAAACTTATCAAAAATTATTCAATTTAGTCAATCACATTCTTCATTGAAGTTTACAGCAGCAGATCTTTCTGAATACTTACAAGTGACTCGCCGATCAACAGAAAGGTTATTAAAGAAACTAGTTGATTATGGGTATGCTCATATTTGCGGCGAGGAAATGCCCTATCAACAAGGACGCCCTCGCGCAATATATGAACTGAATTTACCGTTATCTTTAAGCTTCTAATTGAGCTTTTTGTTTTTTTAATAGTTCTGCTTTTTCAATGTCAGATAGTTTTGTAATTGTGAGACCAGTTATACCGTAAATGATCGAGATAATAGGTACGATGAAATTCAATATAGCATAAGGAGCATATTCGAATGCGCCAACTCCAAGTGTTGCGAGTATAAATACACCACATGTATTCCAAGGTACAAAAACAGAAGTTAATGTTCCGCCATCTTCTAATGCTCTGGATAAATTTTTAGAATGTAGTCCTTTTTCTGTGTATGCATTTGCGTACATTCTTGAAGGAACAACAATCGAAATATATTGTTCAGAGCAAGTAAGGTTTGTTGCAAAGCAAGATGCGATAGTAGAAGCGATAAGCCCTTTTGCTGATGTCGCTAATTTTAAAATTTGATTTACAATTGAGCGAAGGATGCCAGTATGTTCTAGTACTCCTCCGAAAGTCATAGCGACAATTGTCATAGAAACGGTATTCATCATCGAATCTAAGCCGCCGCGGTTAAAGAGTTCATCTACTAGTTTGTTACCAGTGTCTATAACAAATCCATTATGGAGCGCACCGACAGAGGCGGAGACAGAACCACCTTGAATAAAGACTTGTGATAAAAAACCTAAAATAATACCTACGAGAATAGCTGGTATAGCAGGGACCTTTTTAGCGACCAATACCATAACGACTACAGGGATAATTAATAGGAAGGGCGAGATAACAAAGTTTTGTTGCAGTACTTGTAACGTTTGATCAATACTTTTTGCATCAATATTGTTATCGCCGAAGTTTCTTCCTAAGAGAGCATAGACGATAAGAGTAATAATTAAACCTGGAACTGTAGTAAATAACATATGACGAATGTGTGCGAATAAATCTGTATTTGTTAATCCTGCGGCTAAGTTAGTTGTATCTGAAAGCGGTGACATTTTATCGCCAAAATAAGAGCCTGAAATAATGGCACCAGCAACCATTGGAGCTGGGATTCCCATACTTAGGCCAATTCCCATTCCAGCAACACCAATTGTGCCCATTGTAGACCAAGAGCTACCAATTGCTAATGCAACGATAGAACAAATGACGGTAATGGAAACTAAAAATAGTGATGGAGTTAAAATTTTTAAACCGTAATAAATCATCGTTGCGACGATTCCGCCGCCAATCCAAGCACCAATTGTTAAGCCAACAAGAATAATAATGACGATAGCAGGTAATGCAAGACGAATCCCTTTATACATTGCTTCTTCAAGATCATTCCATTTGTAACCGTAACGCCCAGCGACAATAGAAGCAACGGTTGTACCGATAATAAGTGGAACGTGAGGGCTTTGTTTTAATACAACAATTGTAACCATCATAACTGCAACGGTAATGATAATAGGGATTATTGCTACGCCAAAAGGTATTTCTTTTTTCATAAACTTCCTCCTCATTATGTATGTTTGTATTTTTTAGAATTGTCGCAAAATAGACGTTATTAAGTTATAATAACTAAAAATTAACGTAAGCGTCAATAAAAAAACAGAAAATAGGGAATGTTCTATCGTTATAAAGTGAGTATGAATAAGTTGTCGATTGTATTTAAAAATAAACAATTGACTTTTTTCTTAAAATTCAATATGTTCATAAAAACATCTGTTTTTCATAAGTATAATTAACCTGAATGGTTTTGGAATTTGGGAAGGAGAATGTAGCTTTGAAAACATTAGAATTACAAGAGCGTTTAACTGAAATTTTTCAGCATTTACATGAAAACCCTGAAGTGAGTTGGAAAGAGTATGAAACAACAGCGTATATTACTAACTTTTTAAAAGAAGAAGGAATTTCATATAAAATATTTGATGATTGTCCAGGCGTGATCGCAGAAATCGGAAGCGGAACCCCAGTTATTGCGATTCGTGCCGATATGGATGCATTATGGCAAGAAGTAGATGGAGAATTTAAAGCGAACCATTCATGTGGTCACGATGCACATATGACAATTGTGATGGGGCTTATTTTACAATTGAAAAATATGAGATGGGATAGCGGAACGGTTAGATTTATTTTTCAGCCGGCAGAAGAGAAAGGAAATGGCTCTTTAAAGATGGTAGAGAAGGGTGCTGTGGATGATGCTGACTTCTTATTTGGTGTTCATTTAAGACCGATTGAAGAACTGCCTTTGAAACAAGCTGCCTCATCTATTCGTCACGGAGCAGCAGGATTTTTAGAAGGAACAATTCATGGAGATGATGCACATGGGGCACGCCCACATCAAGGGATAAATGCAATCGATGTCATTTCTATGATCAACATTGGTTTGAAAAATATATGGCTACCACCGCAAAGTTCCTATTCAGTGAAGATGACGAGATGCCAAGCTGGTGGAGATAATTTAAATATTATTCCGGGAAATGGCCATTTTAGCTTAGATGTCAGAGCGGAGAGTAATACATTATTAGATGAATTGAAGAAAAAAATAGAACATGTAATAGAATCGGCCGCATCGATGGGATCGGAAACTTCATACAAATGGATTGACCTTGCGCCAGGAGCTGAAGTGTCAGAAGAAGCTGAGCGCTTTATGCGAAAAGGTATTCTTGAAGTATACGGGGAAGAGGGGGGCACTGGACCGCTGTATACGACAGGAAGCGATGATTTTCATTACTACACAGTGAAGAGACCACATTTAAAAGCTGTCATGCTCGGACTCGGGGCAAACTTACAACCTGGATTACACCATCCGTATATGAAGTTCGATCATAGTTGTATTATGGATGGAGTAGAAATATTGAAACAAACTGTATTAAAGGTATTAGAGGACAGGGGCTAGAGAGCTCCTGTTTTTTCGTGAATTGTCGGTAAGTCGATATATTAAAAAAATCGTCGATATAATTTCACGCACCAATTAATGCAATGAAAAATCCCTCTCCGGTACATGGTGTATAATAATAAGTACCATTTTCTAATAGGAGAAAACAAATGAACGAACAATATTATGATGCTGTATTACATATAAAAACTGTCGGCGAGCAAAAGGGCTTTAACAAGTCTATGCATTATCACCGTTATGAACCGACGCCATATAGCGGATTAGATGAGCTATTGAATCAATATGAAATAAGAAGTAGCGACAGGGTTGTAGACTTTGGATGTGGAAAAGGACGATTAAACTTTTACATGCACCATAAGTGTGGCGCTTCAGCGGTTGGAATTGAAATGAATGAAGAGTTTTATAAAGAAGCAATGGATAATCTTGAGCGCTA
Organism: Bacillus sp. AFS059628; assembly: GCF_002571225.1. GTDB lineage: Bacteria > Bacillota > Bacilli > Bacillales > Bacillaceae_G > Bacillus_A. The sequence continues at coordinate 57,021 of NZ_NVEC01000075.1, forward strand.
TGCACGCAAGGTAAGAAACAGTAAAGATAAAATAGAGTTTGAATGCTGTTTAGCGCAGGAATATGAGATTGATCCACGTGATAACCGTTTTTATTTCTTCAATCCATTTTCTGTACAAGTGTTTATGAACGTAGTAAATAACATTTTGCTTTCGGTAGAGGAAATAGAGAGAGAAGTGGATATTATTTTGTATTATCCTTCTGAGGACTATATTTTCTTCTTAGAAAATCAGACTGCGTTTGAGCTGAAGAAAGAAGTTAGATTGCCAGGTGCTTATGAGAAGAATGGGAATGAGAGATTTTTAATTTATACATTAAGATTATAAAAAAGCAGGTGCCAAGGCACCCGCTTTTCTTTACTCACGTCTATATAATTAGTTACGGATTAAGTAATCAAATGCACCTAAAGCTGCGTTTGCACCTGAACCCATAGAGATGATGATTTGTTTGTACGGATTATTTGTACAGTCACCTGCAGCAAACACTCCTGGTACGTTTGTAGCGCCGTGCTTGTCTGTTACGATTTCACCGCGAACGCGTTCAACTGTTTCGCCTAACCAGTCTGTGTTTGGAACAAGACCGATTTGTACGAATACACCTTGTAATTCAATGTGATGAACTTCTTCAGTTTCACGATCGATGTAAGAAATACCGTTTACTTTGTCAGTACCAGTGATTTCTTTCGTTTGAACGTTTTTCAGAACAGTTACGTTTGGTAAGCTGTTAAGACGCTCTTGTAATACAGCATCAGCTTTTAATTCTGGCATGAATTCAAGAACAGTTACGTGCTTAACAATACCTGCTAAGTCGATAGCTGCCTCAATACCAGAGTTACCTCCACCGATAACTGCTACGTCTTTTCCAGTGAATAATGGACCGTCACAGTGTGGGCAGTATGCTACACCTTTATTTTTGAACTCAGCTTCACCTGGTACGCCAACGTTACGCCAACGAGCACCTGTAGAAACGATTACGCTCTTACTTTTTAGAACAGCGCCGTTTTCAAGTTCCACTTCAATAAGTTCTTTTTTCTCTAAACGTTTCGCACGTTGTAGATTCATTACATCGATGTCGTATTCTTTAACGTGCTCTTCAAGACTTGCTACTAGCTTAGGACCTTCAGTGCGTTTTACGCTGATGAAGTTCTCAATGCCCATAGTATCCATTACTTGACCACCGAAGCGCTCAGCAACGATACCAGTGCGGATGCCTTTACGTGCTGCATAAATTGCTGCACTTGCACCAGCAGGGCCGCCACCAACAACAAGAACATCGTATGGATCTTTATCAGAAAGCTCTGATGCATCTGGACCGTTACCCATTTTAGCTAAAATTTCTTCAAGTGTCATACGACCGCTTCCGAAAGATTCGCCGTTTAGGAATACTGTTGGTACTGCCATGATATCTTTGCTTTCTACTTCCTCTTTGAATGCAGCGCCATCAATCATAGTATGTGTAATACCAGAGTTTAGAACGCTCATTACGTTAAGAGCTTGTACAACATCAGGACAGTTATGACAACTTAGGCTGATATAAGATTCAAAATGATATTCGCCTTGAATGTTTTTAATTTGATCGATTAATTTTTGTTCAACTTTTGGAGCGCGTCCACTTACTTGTAGTAAAGCTAACACTAATGAAGTGAATTCGTGTCCTAATGGAATACCAGCGAATACAACACCAGTGTCTTCACCAGGGCGATTTACGCTAAAGCTTGGTGTTCTCTCTAATTCAACTTTTTCTACTGTAATCTTAGATGACATAGTAGCTAATTCGTCTACTAGAGCTAACATATCTTTAGATACGTCGTCGTCTCCTACGCTTACTTTAAGTAAAATATCGTTCTCCATTAACTGAAGGTATTGGGAAAGTTGTGTTTTTATATCTGCATCTAGTATCATTTTGATCGAACTCCTTAGATTTTGCCTACAAGGTCAAGGCTTGGTTTAAGTGTTGCAGAACCCTCTTGCCATTTAGCTGGGCAAACTTCACCTGGGTTGTTACGTACGTATTGAGCTGCTTTAATTTTGTTAACAAGAATGCTTGCGTCACGGCCGATACCGTCAGCATTGATTTCCATAGATTGGATAACGCCGTCTGGATCGATGATGAATGTACCACGAGCAGCAAGACCTTCTTCTTCCATTAAAACGTTGAAGTTTGTAGTGATTGTGCGAGTTGGGTCACCAATCATAATGTATTCGATTTTGCCGATAGTTTCTGAGCTATCATGCCATGCTTTGTGAGTAAAGTGAGTATCTGTAGATACAGAGTATACTTCAACGCCTAACTCTTTAAGAGTTGCATATTGGTTTTGTAAGTCTTCAAGTTCAGTTGGGCAAACGAATGTGAAGTCAGCTGGGTAGAAACAAACTACACTCCATTTTCCTTTTAAACTTTCGTCAGTAACTTGGATAAATTCTCCATTATGGTAAGCATTAGCTTTAAACGGTTTTACTTCTGTGCCGATTAATAACATATTAAAATTCCTCCTAAATGTTGGTTTTGAGCATCAAAAAATAGTGTGCTCATAAAATATATTTTTTAATTAACTATAATAATTCTAATTCGATATTAATTATCATATAGAAGTGGTTATTTTGTCAAGAGAATAAACCAACTTTATATCAATTTAATTAATATTTATTCTCAATTAAGGTTGTTAGAGAATGAAAAGGTAGTTTTCATGTAATAGATTTTCAATGATTATGTAAAAGTGTAGTGCGTATGTTAGAGACATGGTGTAAGTATAAATTGTTAGGAAGGGAATATTTCTTAGAAGTTGTGGATTTGAAAAGGGATTGCTTATTTCTATTTTACAAAGAATTGTGCGATAAATAAAATAAAATGAATTAGAATCTTTTTGAACATTTTTTGTCATCTCAAATATATAATTAGGAAGCATATTGCAATGGTATAGAAACATTGACTCAAGATGTTAACAAGATATAATAAAACCTAGATATACCTTTCAAAAAGACGATATAATATAGGATGAAAAAATTTCAACCTATTATTTTTTATAGCTTTTAGAAAACGCTTACAATTGGTGTGGAGGGGAAACCATGTCTAAGTTCACAAAGTATTTTTTAATGGAAGCTAATGATGTGATTGTATATGTGAAAGAGAAATTATCTAAGTTTGAGGATGCAAAGGGGTTACAGTGTAAAGAAATAGGTGATGGTAATTTAAATTATGTATTCCGCGTTTGGGATGAACAGAAGAATATTTCTGTCATTGTAAAGCAAGCTGGGGATACAGCAAGGATTTCAGATGAGTTTAAGTTGTCGACGAATCGTATTCGTATAGAATCAGATGTTTTGCAGTTAGAGGAGGGGTTAGCACCTGGGCTCGTTCCAAAGGTGTATTTGTTTGATAGTGTGATGAATTGTTGCGTAATGGAAGATTTATCGGACCACACAATATTACGTACAGCACTTATAAATCATCAAATGTTTCCGAAGCTTGCGGATGATTTAACGACCTTTTTGGTAAATACACTTTTATTAACATCGGATGTTGTAATGAATCATAAAGAGAAGAAGGAATTTGTGAAGAATTATATAAATCCTGAATTATGTGAGATTACAGAGGACCTCGTATACGCTGAGCCATTTACAAATCATAATAAGCGTAATGAGCTGTTTCCGTTAAATGAAGGATGGATTAGAGAGCATATTTATAGTGATAAAGAGCTTCATATGGAGGCAGCAAAACTTAAGTTTTATTTTATGACGAATGCACAGGCACTTATTCATGGTGATCTGCATACTGGTTCTGTTTTTGTGAAAAATGATTCCACAAAGGTTATTGATCCTGAGTTTGCCTTTTATGGACCGATGGGATATGACGTTGGGAATGTAATGGCGAATTTAATGTTCGCTTGGGTGAATGCAGATGCAACCATGTCGCCCGGTGCTGAGAAGGATACGTATATGAGTTGGCTACAATCGACAATGGTAGAGGTAATTGATTTGTTTAAGAAGAAGTTTTTAGAGGCTTGGGATATTCATGTGACCGAGATTATGGCGAAAGAAGAAGGCTTTAACGAAGTATATTTACAATCTGTATTAGAGGATACAGCTGCAGTGACGGGGCTTGAGTTAATTCGTCGTATTGTTGGGCTAGCAAAAGTAAAGGATATTACTTGCATCGAGAATGAGGAAGCACGTGCTAGAGCAGAACGCATTTGTCTTCAAGTAGCGAAGAAATTTATTTTACGGGCTAATCAATATAAAACAGGCACAAGCTTTGTAGAAACGTTAAAAGAACAGTCAATGCACTACGCGAAGTAAGGGGAGAAGATGATGGAAGAGCAATTAATACCCATTCAGTGGAAAGATGATTCTTTAGTTTTATTAGATCAAACATTATTACCGAATGAGGTTGTCTATGAATCTTTCAAGACAGCTGAAAGCGTTTGGGATGCCATTCAAGTAATGAAAGTAAGAGGAGCGCCAGCAATTGGTGTTTCAGCAGCTTATGGTGTGTATTTAGGAACAAAGGAAGTTATTCAAAATACGATGGAAGACTTTATAGAGGAAGTTAAAAAGGTATGTGCATATTTGGCAACATCAAGGCCGACAGCAGTAAATTTATTCTGGGCACTTGAAAGAATGGAGGCAGTCGCGGCAGAGAACTCACATTTATCAATTGCTCAGTTGAAAGATAGATTACTAGAAGAGGCAAAAGAGATTCATAGAGAAGATGAAGAAATTAACCGTGAAATTGGAGAACATGCATTAACATTATTCCATGATGGAATGGGAGTCTTAACACATTGTAATGCTGGTGCGTTAGCGACGACTAAGTATGGTACTGCAACAGCTCCAATGTACTTAGCAAAAGAAAAAGGATGGGACTTGAAAATCTATTCAGATGAAACTCGTCCTAGGTTACAAGGTTCAACGTTAACAGCATTAGAACTACAGCGAGCGGGAATTGATGTTACTGTCATTACGGATAACATGGCAGCTATGGTCATGTCACAAGGGAAGATTGATGCGGTGATTGTTGGGTGCGATCGTGTGGCAGCAAACGGTGATGTAGCAAATAAAATTGGGACATTAGGCGTATCTATTTTAGCGAAATACTACAACATTCCGTTTTATGTAGCGGCACCAACACCGACAATTGATTTGAAAACACCGACAGGAAAAGAAATTCCGATTGAGGAAAGAGATGCTTCTGAAGTAATTAATCGTTTTGGACAATATTCTGCTCCGAAAGAAAGTAAAGTATATAATCCAGCATTTGATGTAACGCCACATGAAAATATAACAGCAATTATTACGGAAAAAGGGATTGTAAAAGCACCGTTTACGGAGAACTTAAAAAAGTTATTTCAATAAATAGATAGAATGAAAAAGTCAGTCATCATAAGCTTCATACTTAGGGGGATGTATATGTTATTACAGAAAGAAAGAGAAGAAATTGTAGCGTATGGAAAGAAAATGATTTCTAGTGGTTTAACAAAGGGGACAGGCGGTAATATTAGTATTTTCAATCGTGAGCAAGGTCTTGTTGCAATGAGTCCAAGTGGTTTAGATTATTATGAAACGAAGCCGGAAGATGTTGTTATATTAAACTTAGATGGTGAAGTGGTAGAGGGAGAGAGAAAACCATCAAGTGAGCTAGATATGCATCTTATTTATTATAGAAATCGTGAAGATATAAATGCGCTTGTGCATACACATTCTCCGTATGCGAAGACGATTGCATCATTAGGATGGGAACTTCCTGCTGTATCGTATTTAATTGCTTTCGCGGGCCCAAATGTACGCTGTGCACCGTATGAAACATTTGGTACGAAGCAATTAGCAGAGGCTGCTTTTGAGGGCATGATCGATCGCCGTGCAGTATTACTTGCGAACCACGGTTTAATTGCAGGTGCAAATAACATCAAAATGGCATTTACTGTTGCGGAAGAAATTGAGTTTTGTGCGCAAATTTATTATCAAACGAAAAGCATCGGAGAACCGAAGTTATTGCCAGAAGATGAGATGGAGAATTTGGCGAAGAAGTTTGAAGGATATGGGCAGCAGTAGAATGAGATAAAGTGAAACTTTAATCAGTGGGGGGTTTCTTCATCCCCCACTGATTATCATCCCTCACCAATCGGACTTTTAGGGG
>NZ_NVEC01000076.1 GCF_002571225.1 Bacillus sp. AFS059628
CTTTTAGGGGTCACTTCATTGAACTAGCTCTTTTTTACTTTACATATAATTGTTGATTCGGATAAATGAGCTCTTGCTGCAGCCCATTTTTTTCTTTAATTTCTTTAACTGACATACTAAATTTCCTTGCAATGCTAACTAAAGTGTCCCCTTTTTGAACGACATATAACGATGAGGAAACAACTTCGTTTCTTTGTTCATGTAAAACAAGCAATGGATTCATCGCATTTTTTTTCGCCATCGTCCATCTCCCTTGATGAACTTCTAAATGTAAGTGTGCACCCCGAGATTCTCCTGTATTTCCTACTTCTCCAATTATTTCTCCTTTCGAAATATAATCCCCTTGAACTACATATCTCTTATTTAAATGTGCATATACAGCCTCATATTCTCCATGTTTAATAAATACAACATTTCCGTAACTACTTGAATAATAAGACTTTGTTACCTTACCTTCTTGAATAGCTGCCACAGGCGTGCCGATCGGTGCCGCTATATCTATACCGTAGTGTTTTCCATGCCTTGTCCCAAAATAATCGCTTATCTGTCCTTCAACAGGCCATGCCCATCGATTTCCCTCTGCGTACACATGTAATTGAGATAAAAATAATACTGTCAATAACATGACGCCACATTTTAACACTTTCATATACATCCTCCGTTTTCTAATTACCACTATACCCTCTCTATTTTGGTATATTACAGAAAAAAGTATACAAAAAAAGAAAGTAAATCACTCCACTTCCTTCTCATTTTTATCACGAAAAACGATTGCACTGCGGTTATACTCCACATCTTTTACTTGTAATCGAGCGTTTATTACTCTAGCTACCGCAAACAAATAATCAGATAATCTATTTACATACTTTAAAACAACTTCATTTATTTTCCCTTCTTTTTGTAAAGACACTATACATCGCTCCGCCCGCCTTACAACCGTACGTGCAATATGAATAGCAGCTGCCAGCTCGCTTCCACCTGGTAAAATAAAGCGCTCTAAAGGCGGTGCTTCTTCTATATACAAATCAATCCTTTTTTCTAGGCTTTCGACCATTTCAATCGTTACTTTATAAGGAATTTTTCCTGCTACTATTGCCAAGTCTCCTCCACAATCAAATAGTTCATGTTGAATATTTTCAAGTTCATTGTAAATATCTCCGAAAGACCCGCCTTGTAGCTTCGTCATTGCATATCCAATATGAGAATTCGCCTCATCTATCGTGCCATATGCTTCAACTCGAATATCATCTTTAGCCACTCTGCCACCTATTACACTTGTTTCCCCTTTATCTCCTGTTTTCGTATATAATTTCATCGCTTTACGACACTCCTCTTATTATTCTTCATTCGACTAAGTATAGAAAAAAAGTTCTACTATTATTTATTTAATTGATTTTACAAAAAAATAAAAAACAGTAGAACTTTATTCATTATCAACTTTAAAAACACATATCTAAATTATAAGATTCGGTAAATATACAGAGAATGTAGTTCCTTCTCCAACAACACTTGAAACAGCAATTTTCCCCTCATGACCTTGCACAATATTTTTTGCAATCGCAAGTCCGAGTCCAGTCCCACCTTTTTTCCCCCGTGTTCTTGCTTTATCAGCTTTATAGAAACGATCAAATAAAAATGGAATATCTTCTTCTGGAATACCAGCACCCGAATCTTGTACTTCAAAAATAAGTCCATTATTTTTCGTATCAATTACAAGCGTTACATGTCCGCCTGCATTCGTATGACGAATTGCGTTATCAATTAAATTCGTCAATACTTGTTCCATACGATCTGCATCAAACGGGTATTGCTCAATTGGATTTTGGAAATCAACCGTTAATTCGACTCCCTTATCCTTTGCAATCCCTTGGAATTTACGACCTATTTTTTCAACGAAAGGATGAATATCTACTTCACCGATATGTAACTCTACATTACCACTTTCCATACGTGCTAAATCTAATAATTCATTTACAAGTTTACCTAAACGAACGGATTCATCATAAATGATTTGAACAAATTCATTAATTTCTTCTTTCGTTTGCACAATATCATCTAATATTGCTTCACTATACCCTTGAAGCATTACCATCGGTGTACGAAGTTCATGTGATACGTTCGCAATAAAGTCCTGACGCATCTTCTCTAGACGGCGTTCTTCCGTCATATCACGCAATACAGCTACCGCCCCACGAATTTTCGTTTGGTTGTAAAGCGGCGTCATAAGTACTACATAGTTGCCTTTTTGTAAATTAATTTCAACCACCTGTTGTTGTTCGCTTTCTACAACGAGATGGAATAGTTCAACAAGTTCAGAAGGTAGTTTTTTACTGAGCTCTACTTCTTTTTCTTCTTGCCAAACTTGCAGAAAATGTTCAGCTGGCGGATTGATTACAACAACTTCACCTTCCTGATTTAACGTAATAACCCCATCTGCCATACTACTTAAAATACTAGCTAACTGTTCTTTCTCTTGCTGCAAGGCATTCATATTAAACTTCAACTGTTTTCCCATTTGATTTAAAGCCGTTGCAAGCTCCCCAATCTCGTCCTGAGATACCATAGGAGCTTTCGCATCAAACTTCCCACGCGCCACCTCAAAAGCAACCTCGCGCATTTTACGGAGTGGTGCTGTAATTCGAGTAGATAAAAAGAATGCAAAGAAAGTTGTTAATATAATTGCAATCCCTGCTGATAAGAATATAAAATCAGTCGTTCTCTCCATACCTTGTATCGGTACTTGTAAAGATTCGTATACGAACACCGCACTTTGATTTTTTGACTGTACTGGTTTTCCGACAATCATAATATCATTTTCAGTGTTTTTATTCTTCCTACTATTAGAGGCTTTTCTAATGTTATTTTTAATTTCTTTTTTGTCTGTAAAAACAGCTGCTAATTCTTTATCTTCTTTCAAATTATCTATTGTAAGAGTGACTAACCCTTCTTGTTTCGGCGAAGAAGATATTTCTTTACCATCTTCCACAATAATGATCCTTGAAAGTGGATCAGAGAATTTGTACGCGATATTCTCAATCGTTTTTACATCGGCACCTTCTTCAATTAACTCCGAAACACTTGTTGCAACCTTTTGAAGCCTAGCTTCACTCATATCAACATAATATGTTCTAAAAAACTGTGAAAGTAAAATCGCAACAAATCCGAGCACAAACGAAACGAGAAGTAATATGGTCATCCATAACTTCCCTACTACACTTCTCCAAAGCATCAGTCGTTCACAACCTCAAACTTGTAACCTACGCCCCAAACGGTAACAATCATCTTCGCAGCATCTGGTGATTTTTTGCTTAACTTCTCACGTAAACGCTTTACATGCGTATCAACTGTACGTAAATCTCCGAAGAATTCATATTGCCATACTTCTTTTAATAATTGCTCACGATCAAATACTTTATCAGGCGCTTTCGCTAAGAATAATAGTAATTCGTACTCTTTCGGTGTTAAGTTCACCTCATTACCATCTGCTGTAACACGGTGTGCATCATTATCAATTGTTAAGTGAGGGAACACCGTAACATCTTTTGTCGTTGTATCTTGTGTAAAGAATGTTGTTGGTACAGAACGGCGTAAGACCGCTTTCACACGAAGCACTACTTCACGTGGGCTAAATGGTTTCACGATATAATCATCCGTTCCTACCTCAAACCCTTGTACGCGGTTTACTTCTTCACCCTTTGCTGTCAACATAATAATTGGCGTCGCTTTCTTCTCACGAACCCCTTTACATACTTCAATACCATCTTTACCAGGCATCATAAGATCTAATAAGATTAAATCATAATCATTTTGTAACGCCATTTCTAAAGCTGTATCACCATTATCCGCTTCTTCAATTGTGTATTGTTCTCTTTCTAAATACATTTTCAATAAACGACGAATACGATCCTCATCGTCTACAATTAAAATTCTTGATTCATTTTCCATTTTTACCCGTTGCGTACTTTTACCACAACGGTTCACACCTACCCTTCTACACTATTATGTTGCGCTATTCTCGTTTATTTAAGCAATCTTCTAAATGTTTCACTTTCTATATTATGCTTCACAAGAATAATAAAGTTTGTTCAATTTTTTTCCAAAACTATGTATTTTTTTTGAACGGTATATAATGTCCTCGACATCATTTTACAAAATCAACCGCTACTTTGTCATGTTTTTCTCAAAAAAGAAGAAAAGTTGACAAAAATAAAATAGGAAAGTGACATTTACTCTCCTATTTTATTTCTCTATGCGTATGAATGTAAACCCGCGATAATTAAGTTTACTACAATAAAGTTAAACATAATGATTGCAAAACCAATTACTGCTAACCATGCTGACTTCTCTCCGTGCCACCCTTTTGATAAACGTAAATGTAATACCGCCGCATAAAAGAGCCAAGTAATAAGCGCCCAAACTTCTTTTGGATCCCAGCCCCAAAAACGTGTCCATGCTATTTGAGCCCAAATCATCGCAAAAATTAATGCACCTAATGTGAAAACAGGGAATCCAATTGCAATAGATCTATATCCAATTTCATCTAGTAAATCACTATTTGTATTTTTTACTAACGGCTGCAGCGCCGCTGATACTCGTTTCCGTAAAACAAGTCTTAATACAAGATAAAGTAACGTCCCAACTAACACTGACCAAATTACAGTATTTAATTTTTTCGCATTTACAATTGCTGGGACTTCAGCTTTTGGTTCTAATTTATTTTCTGTCAATAACTTTCCTTCATGCGGCCCCACTAAAGCCGGAAGATTGTACTTCATTTCTACTTGTTGTTCATTTTTATCAATCCATTGAAACTTCGCTTCATATTTCATACTAGAAAATACCGTTGTCACTCCAATAAATCCAACTGTACAAACAAGTGTGAACACGACAGTCTCTAACCAAAATGTACGTTTGCTTCTCGTTGATTGATCTACATTTTTTAATAAGTACATAACGCCCGTAATAAAGCTAATTGCTAATATTGCTTGTCCTGCAGCCGCAGTCGTCACGTGAATATGTAACCAATTACTTTTTAAAGATGGAATAAGCGGAGATATTTCCCTCGGAAACATACTCGCATATGCAATTAATAAAAGCGCAACTGGTAATGCAAAGAGTCCAATTATACTTACGCGGTACATAAAATACATGACAATAAACGCTCCGACAAGCATCATACCAAAAAACGTACCGAATTCAAAAAAGTTACTAACTGGTGCATGTCCTGATGCAATCCATCTTGTAACAAAATATACTGTTTGTGCAATAAACCCTAAAATTGTAATCGTTATTCCTACATTTGCCCATTTATGACCTTTTTCTTTAATTGCTCCCCCGAAAAATAGAGTTGCAATCAAATATAAAATAAATGCGGTAAAGAGAAAGTTACTACTTATTTGTACCATATCGTTTCCCCACCTTAACTAATTTTTTTATCTACTACTTTATCGTTTGGCTGCGGAATTGCTGTACCTTCTAGTACTCTTTCAATATCTTTCTTTAAACCGAACCAATTTTTATTCGTATGTCCTGCAATCCACCATTCATCATTAACGCGTTGTATCCAAATACGGCGATGATTCCAATACATTCCTTGAATGACACCAACCATAAATATAAATCCTCCAATTCCGAGAATCCAAAGCGTTAAATCTTTCCTTACAGTAAGTGCCGTTGCATTTTGCATTTCCACACCTGCAAACGACATTTTAAACTTATTATTTCCATCAGGTTCTATATTTTGTTGAATACCAACAAAACTCACTTCACCATCTGGTGTTTCAGGTGTAAACATTTTAAACACAAATGCAGGATTGTTTGGTAATTTCGTTTTTGTATTTGGTCTTCCATTCTCGTCAAAATAAAAATCAGGGAAATAGCTTAATAGTTCTAAAGAATAACCATTTCCTAAATCAAATTTTTCTGTAGGATTCGTTAAATCCACTTTAATTGGTCCCCACTTTTGATTATTTTCTTTGTTTTGCAAGTTAAAAGACATGCTTTTAAATTCACTTTCTTTATAATCCACTTGATATACAGCAAATTGATCAAATTTCAGCGGTTCATTCACTCGAATTTCCGCCTCTTTTACTTTTTCTAATTTCGGTTTTTGTCCAGCTATATTTTCGCCGACCGCTTTATACAGTACAGCATTCGTTTGGAAGTTCTTCGCAATCATTTTATCACCTACACGATCAATCGCTTCATCAAAAACTTCCTTGTCCTTACTCTTATCATAAACTTCCTTTATAAACTTCTCATTTTTCAAATAGTATTGACCATCTGTCCCTGGTATTTCTTTCGTTTCACCATCACGTAACCAAAGCGCTTCATCTACGTACATACTCGGTAAAAAACGAAGCATCGCACCGAATAAAAAAATAATAAGACCAATATGATTTACATATGGACCCCAGCGAGAAAAACGTCCCTTTTCTGCTAAAACGTTTCCATCTTCCACTTTCACATTATAGTTCGTTTTCTTTAAATTCATTTGGATTCTTTCTAAATCACCATCTTGCGGTGTACCAGTGCCGTATAATCTTTGTCTCTTTAAAAAGCTAGGGTGTCTTTTCACCCCTTGCTTCTTTAAAGCTTTATAAAGCGGAATGACACGATCTAAACTACATATCACAAGCGAAATACCAATTGAAGCAATTAAAATCATATACCACCATGAACCGTATAAATTATTAAATCCTAATTGATAGTATAATTGCCCTAAAAATCCGTATTCTTGCTTATAATATTCAGCGGGTGCAACCCCTGGAGTTATGTACATTTCTTGTGGAAAAATAGTTCCAATCGCCGATGCAGCTAAAGTAATTACAATAAGCCATACACCCACTTTTACAGAAGAGAAGAAGCTCCAAATTTTATCGACAATCGTTTTTGTTTGCGTGAGAGATCGCCGAGCACTCCCCTCATAGCGCATATCCAATAGTTTTACATTTTCATTGCTTTCAAATGGTTTCCCGCAAGCTTCACAAAAAACAGTTCCTATTGGATTCACATGTCCACATTCACATTTAATTTCTTTCAACACTCTCACCGCCCCTGTATCTATATCTACTATTGTATATTCTAACCTTAAGTTACCGCAATACTCAGAATTTTTAAACCAGAGGCACTATAGTTATGCACCTCATATGTAAGTCTTTCTTACGGTGTAATTTTCTTTAAATAAGCTTCTAATTGTTCCTTCGTTTGTTCACCTTTAATCTCTTGAATCACCTTACCATTTTTATCAATTAAGAAGCTTGTTGGTAATGGTATTACTCCATACGTTTTTATAATTTCTCCACCTTTATCAATTGCGACTGGAAACTTAAGATCGTATTGTTTTACAAAATTCTTAACAGCAATATCTGTTTCATCTGCATCTAACGCAATAATTTCAACGCCTTTTTCTTTATACTTTGGATATAATTCATTCATATAAGGCATTTCTTTCTCGCAAGGTTTACACCAAGTTCCCCAAAAGTTTAAAAATACACCTTTTCCCTTTAAATCTTTTAATTCAATTTTCTTTCCTTCTAAATCTGTTACAACGAAATTAGGTGCTTCTTTTCCAATTTGCATTTTCTCTTCTTTAGTGAAATATCCTTGATAAAGTGTAAATCCTACAGCACCGCTTAAAATGAGCAGAATAATAACACGAAATAATAAACGATTTTTTTTCATATTGTCTCCCCTCTCTTCGACGAGTGATGAATATATGTATTTTTAATAAATCACCAGCGGAGCATTCCACTGGTGAAAGTTTCACAATATCGATTAGCGAGGCTTTGTAGAAGCCAATGCACGTAATTGTTTCACCTCATGTGGTGTCAATTCTCTTGCATCACCAGGTCGCAGGCTTCCTACTTCTAAGAAAGCATAACGTTCACGCTTTAGTTTCACTACTTTACAATCTAGCGCTTCAAACATACGACGTACTTGACGGTTACGTCCTTCATGAATTGTTAATTGTACAATCGCCATTTCTTTACGCTTGTCCCAAGAAATGATTTTCACACGCGCTGGTGCTGTTTTTCCGTCTTCTAACATAACACCGCGTTCTAACATGCGAATTTTCTCACCTGTTAGTGGACCTTTTATTTTTGCAACATACGTTTTTTCAACTTTATATCTAGGGTGCATTAATACGTTTGCGAAGTCCCCATCGTTTGTCATTAATAATACGCCAGACGTATCATAATCTAAACGTCCGATTGGGAATAAACGTTGTGTAATTTCTGGGAAAAAGTCTGTTACAACATTTCTTCCTTTATCATCTGATACACTTGAAATTACGCCAGTTGGTTTATATAGTAAAAAATAAACAGGTTCTTCTTTTTCAAGAGGGATGTTATTTACTTCTACTTTATCTTGAGGAGTTACTTTCGTTCCTAACTCCTTCACTATTTTTCCATTCACTTTCACTTTTCCTTGCTGAATTAATTCCTCAGCCTTTCTTCTCGATGCAATACCTGCTTGCGCAATCACTTTTTGTAATCGTTCCATTTCTTTTTTTCACCTCGAATTTATCTTACCTTACATTAGAAAGACTTGGCAACCGCATACGCTTGACGGTTCTTTGCTTCATCTCACTTAAACAACATAGCGATGATAATAAACATATAAAGGTCAAATCATGTTTTTACCTTTTATTATTGTCCATCTTTTTCATATTTCTCACAATAAAAGTTCATCATTTTGTCAAAAATACCGCATAAAAAAACCACTATTAAGCAACACCTTAATAGTGGTCGTATACGTATTATAAGCGAAATAGCATAAAAAATGAATAGTATTACTTAAACATTAAAGAAACAAACACAATGGAACAAATAATTCCGATCAAATCGGCAAAAAGTCCCACCTTTAATGCATCTCCCATTTTTCTAATTCCAACAGCTCCGAAGTATACTGTTAAAATATAAAAAGTCGTATCTGTACTTCCTTGCATCGTAGAAGCTAACCTTCCAATAAACGAGTCTGGCCCATATGTGGCAATTAAATCAGTCGTTATACTTAAACCAGCAGAGCCTGAAATAGGGCGTATAAGTGCTAACGGAACAATTTCTGCTGGGACGTGAATTAAATCTAACATCGGCTTCATTACTGATATCATTGCATCCAATGCACCTGAAGCTCGAAATATAGAAATAGATACAAGCATCCCAACCATAAACGGTAAAATGGAAATCGCAATTTGAATTCCTTCTTTTCCTCCCTCAACGAACGATTCATAAGTTGGCACTTTCTTAATCGTCCCATATAACAGGATAAAACCAATTACACAAGGGATTACCCATAATGATATCGTATTTACAATGCTCATTTTTTCCGCCCCTTCCTACTCCTTCTTCGGTAAAAATAGCGGTCAATCCAAATCGCTCCAATCATAGAGAGTACTTGTGCAATGAATGTTACCCCAACAATTTCAGTAGGATTCGCTGATTCATACGTCATTCGAATAGAAATAACGGTTGTAGGAATTAAAGTAATCGCTGATGTATTTAGCGCAAGAAACGTCACCATGGAACGGCTCGCCGAATCCTTTCCTCCATTTAACTCTTTCAATTGTTCCATTGCTTTAATACCAAGAGGAGTCGCTGCATTACCTAATCCAAAAAAGTTCGCCATCATATTCGATAAAATAAAACCCATTGACGGATGATCTTTCGGTATTTCTGGAAACAGCCTTTTTACTATCGGCATAAAAAGTGCCACTAACTTTTTTAACAACCCTGCTTCCTCTGCAATTTTCATTAAACCGAGCCAAAATACTAATACACTAATAAGTCCTATACAAATTGTTACTGCGTCTTTTGCCCCGTCAAATACCGCTTTATTTATTGCTTCCATCGTTCCATTTATCATGGCATAAACAATCCCTATGACTGCCATCGCTACCCATACGAGATTAACCATCGCTCCCAACACCTATCATATGAGAAAAAATTTCTTTCACATTATTCCAATACAGTCCCGTTGTGGCTACTAACTTTCGTTTACTATAAAATAAATTCCGTTCTCCAACTTTCTCATTACCAACATAAATTTCTGTCTTCCCAACCTTTACTCCATCTTTAAGTTTTGCACTTTTATCGAGTTCAACTTTTAATACGACATGCTTTCTTTCCTGCTCAGTTAACGGCACCGCAAAACTGTTTTTCGTATATACATGATTGGCATATTTCTTTTCCGTTATTTCAGCAAGAGCTCCTTGTCCTACAACGTTAGTTTGCTTGAAACGTTCAAAACCTTTATCAAATAAATTCATGTGATCGTCCCAATCGCTAGAAGCGCTCAAAGTTACGACAATTAGATCTAGTCCATCTTTTGATGCTGTTGTAACAAGCGTTCGTCCTGCTTTCTTCGTAAAACCTGTTTTTCCTCCTGTCGCAAATTCATAATACGACGTCACGAGTTTATGTTTATTTTTCCACGGATAATCCCAAGAATCTGATTTATACGTTTTTGTCCCAAAAATCTTCTTAAAGGTTTCGTTCCCCATCGCATACTTCGTTAATAGTGCCATATCATAAGCAGACGAATAATGAGATCCATCTCCATCCAAGCCATGTGGGTTTGAAAAGTGCGTATCTTTCATTCCAATTTGTTTCGCCTTTTCATTCATTAAATATACGAACCCTTCTATACTCCCTCCTACATTTTCAGCAATTACTTGTGCCGCATCATTTCCGGATCTAAGCATGAGCCCATATACTAAATCCTCTAACTTCACCTTCTGTCCAGGCTTTAAATAAATTGCTGAACCTTCTACTCTCACTGCTTCATTACTAACCGATACCATTTCTGTCATTTTGCCTGATTCAGCAGCTAACAAGGCTGTCATAATTTTTGTTATACTAGCAATTTTTTGTGGCTCATGTTCTGCTTTTCCGTATAATACACGCCCTGATTGTTGCTCCATTAATACAGCATTTCGAGCACTGACATTACTGTTCATCTTTGCATATGTAGGAATTGGCATAACGCTTGCATGCATAATAAGAAGCGTAATTATTACACAAATTCGTCTCATATTTCCCCCCACGTCCTTTTGGCACTTTTTGTACAAGTGTATGCTTGGCCTTTTAAAATATGAACGAAATATCCCTCCCCTTCCAATAAAGTGAAACTTTAATCATTGGGGCTTGGTTCATCCCCCAATGATTATCAGCGCTCACCAATCGGGCTTTTACNNATTTTGAGGTGGGGTCTTACTGCCCGTTAAATGCGGGATAAAAAAGACGCAGAGAATCTGCGTCTAATACGGTGTCCATTCAATTTGTTTCGCACTTTCAAATCTTTTTTCTACATCAGGCCAATTGACAACATTCCACCAGTTTTTAATATATTCATCTTTGCGATTTTGGTATTGTAAATAATACGCATGTTCCCACACGTCTAGTACAAGGAGCGGTATCGTATCCCATTGTGTAAATAATTGATGAAGTGTACTCTGTAAAATTTCTAACCTTCCAGATCGTGGCACCCAAACGAGAATCGCCCATCCTGATCCTTCGACTTTAGAAGCTGCTTCTGTGAAATGTTTTTGAAAGCGTAAAAAACTCCCAAAATCTTGTTCAATCTGTTGTGAAAGAGCCCCTCTTGGACTTCCGCCACCACCTTTTTTCATGTTATTCCAAAATATCGTGTGTAAGTAATGACCTGATCCATGAAAAGCCGCTTCTCTTTCCCAATGCTTAATTAGATCAAATTGATTTGTTTTTCTCGCTTCTTCCATCATCTTTTCTGCCTTATTTAATCCCTCCACATAACTGCGATGATGTTTATCATGGTGTAACATCATAATTTCTCTAGAAATATACGGTTCTAACGCATTATACGGATAAGGTAATGGTGGAAGTGTGTGTCCTCCAATGGGAACAGCCCGTTCACTTTCTCCTCTTTCATATAGTTCATACTCCTCTTCTCCCTGTACGAACACTTCCTGCAAATGATGCTGAATATGCTCTACATCATCACTTATTTCATACATAAACTCTGCATCTGTATCATACTCATGCTCTTTCATACGGTCTAATAACGTTTGGATTTTATAAGCAAGCATATGGACATCATACACTTCCATTGCACGGCTATCTAATACGTGAAGAACACTTTCACACCAGTTTTCTACTTCATGAAAGTAATCTGTAAATACACCTTGCTGACTCATGTTACACCTCCTTAATGCTATCCCCTTAAATATATTCAAAGGAAATCCCTTATATAACTGTACAAAAGGAAAAGAAGCTAAGTCCCCTTAGCTTCTTTTTCGCCATTAATATTTGTGTAACATCTTTGTTTGATAATCCGTCTCATAATACTCTAGTTCTTCACGCATCAATTGAAATTTACCTTCTAAACTCTTCATCACTTGCTCTATAGATGCAGGTGGCGTTTGTTGAAAAACGATGGAGTTTTTCCCTGTATAAGCAGATCGACTATTTTCATACCAATAATCACTCTTTGGTGAAAAAAACTCTGCAATTACTTGATGATAAATTTTATATAGAATTTTTTCAGCTGCTGTTTTTCGAAATGGCTGGCTATTTAACAAAACAAAACATGCATCATGTCCTTCTTCACAAAAAACGAGAAGACGTCTTATTGACGCTAATAACCCTTTATAATATTGTTCATTCCCTGCTGGTGTCTCTTCTAATAAAGAAGGCAACGTATGATAATTTACATAATTGGTTATCAAATGAATAACATCTTCTAAAAACATAGAAACTTGTTCTGTTTGATTTTCAACCATTAGATTAGACATTTTTTCCCTCTCCTTTGCCATTTCACGCTATTTCTACTCTTTTATTTTTATGTAATTCAGCCAATATTTCTTGTACTTTCACCACTGTTCCCGCATCAAAATATTGTTGGAATTCTTCTATATTATTTAAATACAAACGTTTTTGCATGCGAAGTTCATTCTCTTTCAGTAAACAACATATCGCTACAATATCCCGTAAATATATGTCTTGTTCTTCTACTTTATATACCGGATTTCCTTCAAAAGGAGTAATTTCTTGTAAAACTTCTTCAAAATACCGTACGTATAAAACGGAAAAGGTTCTTTCTTTATCATTTAATATATATGTCACTTCAGATCTATTAAAAAAATCTTCTGATGTATTAGGCTTTGCTTTCTCTAACTCATATCCCGCATAACCTATTATAATCATCTACTTCCCCTCTCTTCCTTCTTTCAATTCATTTTAACTTAATTTTCTGACAAACGAAATACTCTTTTAAATATAACCATCATAAAAAATAGCTTCCTTATACAGGAATTTACCTTTTTATTTTTCTTGAAGTTTGTCATAATAATATTATTGTCTCAGTTTTCTTATACAAGGAGAGTTGTATTTATGTCGTTTTCATGGAAACGTTTCTTACAAATCGGGAAAATTATCTTCCCATTTGTTGTATTAACAATTGTATTCTTTCAAGCAAAAAAAGAATTAGCAGGCATTTCTTTTTTAGAAGCAATCAATACAATTAAAAACATTCCAACCGGAGGAGTCTTTTTAGCAATTACACTTGGTGCATTTGCCGTATCAACGATGTTCTTTTATGACTATGTTATGCTTCGTTATGTAAAAGCTGATATACCCGTCCAAAAGATTTTTCGCATCTCATGGATTGCTAATACTTTAAATGGGTTCATTGGATTTGGTGGTCTCGTTGGAGCTGGTGTACGTACAATGCTTTATCGTCCATACATAAAAGAAAATGGTAAACTTATTAAAAGTATCGCCTGGATGACAACTGCTTTTATTAACGGACTAGCAATTCTTTCTTTCCTCGGTCTTATTGGAATATTAGACACAAGTTTTATTTTGCATGAAAAACCGTGGCTATGGCCTGTTCTTATCTTCTTCGCCCTTTTCGTCCCTATATACATTGGCTTTTCTAAACTGAAAAATAGAAAACCAAAGCAAACCGAAGGTCAAGAAGAAGGAGAAGAAGAGAAAAATCCAACTGTTTTATACTCATTAGTTTCATTAGTTGAGTGGGTATCTGCCGGTATTGTTATGTACGTCATACTAATATTATTTGGCATTGATATCGAATTTCAAAAGTTTTTAGGTGTGTATGTAATTGCTGCTTTAGCTGGTGTTGTTAGTCTTGTACCTGGAGGACTTGGTTCATTTGATCTCGTCTTTTTAACTGGGCTCGGACAGTATGGCATCGATACAGGCGTATTACTACCTGCTATGTTATTATATCGCCTCGTCTATTACATTTTACCTTTCTGCCTTGGCCTTATTTTTGCAGCTTTTGAAATGACAGGCGTGGCCATTAAAAAGTTTGAAGATAAACCTTTTATCGCGCCTGCATTAGAAACAACTGGTGTTATATGGACTTTGCAACGTGATTTTCTAGGGAAACTAGGTTCATGGGCCTCTGCTGCTCTAACAGTATTTGCTGGACTAATGGTTATTTTATCGACCATTCTACCGACAAGTATAAACAGAGCACACGCCTTACATATTCTAGCTCCAAAACATCTTATTCAATTTTCTTTTAGCTTATCACTAACATTTGGTATTCTCCTCCTGATCCTTTCACGAGGCATATATTATGGAACAAAGCGTTCTTACTATATGACGATTATTTCCTTAATCGGAGCCGCCATCTTTAATACGCTAAAAGGGATTGATATTGAAGAAACGTTTATTTTATTAATTGTACTCGCTGTATTATATATGCTTCGTAAAAGATTTGTACGCGAGAAAATGGAAGTCTCACTTTCTGATATAGTAAAAGTTTTTATATTCTTACTTGTAACTTTATATTTATATAAAAACTTAGGTATTTTATTTGCAGGTGCAAAGGAAGCTTTTAAACCTGATTTTGTTGTTCGTAATATTACGCAAGTGAAACGAAGTGCATTAGCAGCGGCCTTTTTCGTTCCTACATTTTTACTGATTGGCTCACTCATTGCCAATCGTTATCGAAATGAATTTCCCGGGCAACCAGCTAATGGTAAAAGATTACAAAACTTTTTAGATGAACATAACGGAAATGTACTTAGTCATTTAGGATTTTTAGGAGATAAACAATTCTTCTTCAGTAGTGATGGGAAAGCGCTCCTTCTCTTCTCTATAACTGGAAAACGTCTTGTTGTGCTAGGTGATCCAATTGGGGATCCTTCCTCCTACCGTACTGTGTTACAAGAGTTTTTAGCTGAGGCTGATCGATTTGGATACATTTGCGTATTCTACCAAATCGAAAGTAAATGGATGAGTTTATATCATGATTTCGGTTACAACTTCTTTAAGCTCGGTGAAGAAGCTGTCGTTGACTTGAACACATTTACAATAACAGGAAAAAAACGTGCCGGTATGCGAGCGACTTTCAACCGTTTTGAACGAGAAGGCTATACATTCTCTATTCATCAGCCACCGTTCTCAAACGAATTATTTGAAGAGTTAAGAAAAGTTTCAGATGCGTGGCTCGGCGGAAAAAAAGAGAAAAGTTTTTCACTCGGATACTTTGATCGTGAGTATATTAGCCGAGCACCTGTCGCTACATTATCTGATGCAGATGGAAAAATCATTGCATTTACAACCTTTATGCCCGTATATCAAGACGGATCATTGTCTGTTGATTTAATGCGCTATTATCCAGATGCACCTAGCGGCATTATGGATGCAATTTTCATCCACCTATTCCAGTGGGCAAAAGAAAATGAATACCATTCCTTTAATATTGGTATGGCACCACTTTCAAATGTAGGTTTATCGACACAGTCTTTCTGGTCTGAACGAGTTGCTGCTGCTATCTTTAATAATGTTCGTTATACGTATAGTTTCAGCGGGTTACGACATTTTAAAGAAAAATATAAACCAGCATGGAGCGGTAAATATTTAGCATTTAGAAAGAATCATTCTTTACCAATTACAATGCTCTCTGTAACAAAATTAATAGGAAAAAGAAAAAACAGCTAAACAGTTAGCTGTTTTTTCTTTTTTGAACTTGTACAATAAATTCTTTTTCATATTTCTTACCATTTATATAGAAATCTCCCCATATTTTATACGTCCCTTCTACAGGAAATGTAATACGATATTGTAATTGCCCATCTATATCAACAGGCATGGCGTATAAAAAGTTTTCTCTCGTGTCATCCACAATATAGAGCGCCTCCACTTCTCCTCTTTCTGAATGTAATTTCAATTTCTCACCCTTTTTCGCTTGAAATTGAAATGTTAGCGTCGCTGGTTCATCTGGATGCAGTGCACCAAATAAAAGAGAAACTTCATACTCCCCTATTTTTTTTGTAAGCACACTATCGATTGGAAATTTGGCTTTTTTCTTATTTTTCTCCTCTACTTCTCTCCCAAAATCTTTCTTCGCAAATGATTTCACTGATTTATTTTTGTCTTCATATAAAAATATTGTATATCTTTCATCTTTCTCTATTTTGGAAGAAACCTTATATGATCCATTCCCAGCAAATGTAGGTTTCATTTGCTGTACATGCTTTAATTGTCCGTCTACAACAACCGCCCGCATTTGATCATTCACACCACGAACTTCGTTATTTTTATTATTTAGTAATTGAAATGAAATATCTACTTTCTCATTTCCTTTTCCATATGACACATCCCATTTTACTTCCTGAACATCACCTACAGTCTCTGTAGTTTCCTGATACTTTTTTATGTAAAATCCACCTACTACAATAAATAGCAAAGCAACAAGTCCAATGACAAGATTTTTCAAAACATCACCTACCATTTTTATTGTCTCTATTCATACAAAACTTCTTACATATATATTCTAGATTATGATTTATGAAATCCTCCTGCTTTGCACATATTACAAATAATAAAAAGATTTTAATTGAAAGGATTCGTAGTGTATAATGCAAATGATATTGATTTCTATCAATACATTATAAGGAGGACTTTTTCATGAGTGTACATATTGAGGCAAAACAAGGCGAAATTGCTGAATCTATTCTATTACCTGGTGATCCATTACGTGCAAAATATATTGCGGAAACATTTCTAGAGGACGTTACTTGCTATAATAACGTGCGTGGGATGTTAGGTTTCACTGGAACTTATAAAGGAAAACGCGTATCTGTTCAAGGTACAGGTATGGGTGTCCCTTCTATTTCTATTTATGTAAACGAATTAATCCAAAGCTACGGAGTTAAAAATTTAATTCGCGTTGGAACTTGCGGTGCGATTCAAAAAGACGTAAAAGTACGTGACGTTATTATTGCAATGACAGCTTGTACGGATTCTAATATGAACCGTTTAACATTCCCAGGTTTTGATTTTGCACCAGCTGCAAACTTTGACCTTTTAAAGAAAGCTTACGATGCTGGAACTGAAAAAGGCTTACACGTTCGTGTTGGTAATGTTTTAACAGCAGATGTATTTTATCGTGAAAGCATGGACATGGTTAAAAAACTTGGAGATTACGGTGTACTAGCAGTAGAAATGGAAACAACTGCTCTTTATACTTTAGCAGCGAAATACGGTGTAAATGCATTATCTGTCTTAACAGTAAGCGATCACATCTTTACTGGTGAAGAAACAACATCTGAAGAGCGTCAAACTACATTTAACGAAATGATTGAAATCGCTTTAGATGCAGCAATTCAACAATAGTACATTAAAGAACTCGTCATACGTCTGTCGAGTTCTTTTTATGTGACTTTTTATTAAAAACTACTTTGAGAAGAGACAGATTTTCTCCTCTACTTTTTTGTAACGTTTGTTATAATTAAGAAATCATTTACAGTATTTCTCACAAGAGGTGACGCAGTGAAAAACAGAAGTATCGTCTTTAAACTATTTTTATTAACATCAACATTATTTACAATCATATTCCTCCTTTTTTTCTTAGGACAATCTCTATTTTTAGAGAAATTTTATATTAATAAAAAAGTAAAAACCGTCCAAACAGCTTTTGAAAAATTCGTAGCTAATTATGAAAAAAGTGATAAAGATCCTGAGGAAATTAGAAAACTAAAACAAGAATTTCATGATAAAACAAATGCTGATATGCAATTTTTAAATTCTGAGGGCATTATTAAAAGTGATAACAATTACTACATTGATGTCATTAATCCTAAAAATAATGAAACATATTTCATTCCACTCAATAATCTTTTAACGCCCGAAGAATATAAGAAATTTGAAAACTTAGGATTGAAAAAAGATGGCATGATAAACGTCGTCGGTTTGCTACGAGGGAAAACAATAACCCCACTAGAATTGACAACAAATTATAATCGATGGCAAAACGAACGTTTCAATTCAGATTTTCAATCCATTAATGGCAATTCTACTAAAAATAGACTTACAAGCCGATCCAAAACTGTGACTCAAATTGAGTTTACTGGTATTGTATCTAAATTACAGCTTCCGTCAAAAGCCGAGGTTCGCCTTGCAAATGATTTTGAAACATTACAAGCCGTTCAATATTTTGCAGACATTATTAGAAATGGCACTGCTAACCCGCACCAATTGAACACTTATATAATAGATGGTGGAGAGAATATAAAAAATAGCATCTTTGTAAAACCTATTGTAGAAAATGGAAAAATTACAGAATACGCTTTTGCGATAGCATCTTTACAACCTGTTAATGAAGCGATGCTCGTTTTAAAGGATTATTATGTCTATGCCTTAATCATCGTATTTCTCGTAATTATTTTATTATCCTTCTACTACTCAAAAATTATTGTGAAGCCATTAATTAAAATGAATCGCGTTACAAAGAAAATGGCCAATTTTGATTTTAGCGAGAAGTTACCTGTAACAGCAGACGATGAGATTGGCGGGCTTTCCGGTAGTATTAATACGTTATCTGTAAACTTAAAAGACCGAATCGATCGATTAAATGTTGCCAATACAAAATTACAACAAGATATTGAACGTGAACGTCAATTAGAGAAAACGCGAAAAGAATTCATTTCTGGTGTATCGCACGAATTAAAAACACCACTTAGTGTAATTAGAAGTTTCGCAGAAGGAATTAAAGATGGCGTTAGTAAAGATACGACGTATTACACAGATGTTATTTTAGAAGAAACCGAAAACATGAACAGACTTATTGTTGAAATGTTAGAATTAGCAAAATTAGAGTCAGGTACGTACAAACTAGATATGACGACATTCTCGATCGGTGAATTAATTCAACAAGTCTATACAAAGTTATTATTTAGCATGGAAGAAAAGCATTTACAAGTGAACATAGATGGAGACTCTTCTATATTTGTTCAAGCGAACCGTAGTCGTATTGAGCAAGTCGTTGTGAACTTACTTAGCAATGCAATTCGCTATACGCCAGATGGAGAAAAAATACAAGTTTCTGTTATAGAAATGGAAGATACAATAAAAGTACAAATCGAAAACACAGGAAACCCTATCCCAGAAGAAAGCCTTGAAAAAATTTGGGATCGTTTCTACCGTTTAGATGCATCTCGTAGCCGTCATACTGGTGGTACTGGTCTCGGATTATCTATTGTAAAAAACATCTTAGACCTCCACCATGCCGAGTACGGTGTATATAACACAACGAATAGTGTTGTATTCTACTTTAATTTACAAAAAGTAAAAGAAGTCAAATAATTTGTCTTAATTTCACTAGGAGTTCACATGAAATTCACACTCTCCCTTTATAGTAAGAAACAAGTTAATCCTTTCCTTTACACATATAAAAGAGGAGAGTGCGTGAAATGAAACAAGCAGGACAACCAATTCAAAATGAAAAACAATTAGAAACTATCAAAAATATACTTTTACAATCTTCGAAACGTGATGGCTTATTATTCGTATTAGCTGTGAATTCTGGCTTAAAAGTAAGTGAAATCTTACAATTAAAAGTTAGTGATGTAATCGATGAAAATGAAAATGTTCGCCATTCCATTTTATTTTACA
The DNA here is from genome assembly GCF_002571225.1 of Bacillus sp. AFS059628. Classification (GTDB taxonomy): domain Bacteria; phylum Bacillota; class Bacilli; order Bacillales; family Bacillaceae_G; genus Bacillus_A. The sequence goes on from NZ_NVEC01000076.1 coordinate 19,911, forward strand.
ATGAAAAAGTAAAGAAACATAAATGGTTTGCTGTAAATGAGGACTTACAGCACGCGATCGAAGACTACATGAAAGAACGTAAAACTTGGAAACGTAATGAACCATTATTAAAATCTCAAAAAGGAACAAAATCTATTACGAGACAACATGCATGGTACATTTTAAACAAAGCTGCAAAAGAAGTTGGATTAGAAGGGATTAGCTCACATACACTTCGAAAAACTTGGGGATATTGTGCATACAAATCAGGTGTTGATATCGCATTTTTACAACACTTCTTTGATCATAGTACTCCATCAAAAACTTTAAAGTATATCGGTATTGCTTAATAGCTCTTATACATAAAAAAGGTTACCATTTATAAATGGTAACCTTTTTTATGTTTCACATTCTCTTTCCTTGTCTCTCCTATATTGTAGTGGTACTCTAATAGTAAGGGGGAGAAATTATGAACACATTAACAATTGAATTACCGAAAGAAACGGCTGAAAAACTTGATTTATTAAAACAAGCTTATGAAAAGAAAACAGGTGCTTCCATTTCTGAGAGCACTCTTGTTCAAACACTTATCTCAAAAGAATTTATCCAAGCGATAACTCCTTTTGATTTACAACAATTCGTCACTGGAAAAGAACAGCATTAATTGCTGTTCTTTTTTTGATACGTTATCAGTTGTCTACTAAATTTCCTAAAAAACTTCTTTACGTCAGCCACACTTTTTTTAGAAATCTACCCACTTTTAATGTCTCATAAAAAGTTTTTTATTTATTTTTCGGAAAACCATTGACAATGATAATGATAACCATTATCATTTATTACGAAGCCAACAATTGATGAATCAACCAAACGCTCAGTAACATTGTTACCCCTCTTTTTCATATAGAAAGGCACTGTACATTCCCCCTGTTTGTACAGTGCCTTTCTTGTTTATTATCATTCAAACAAATTTAATTGTTCGGGTTTCGGCTCACCATATGTAATGTTCATCATTTTCATAAGCTGTTTCGCATTATCCGCTGCATCTCCGCCCGAATTATTGTTAAATAGTACATATATGTCCTTTGCCTTCTTTTTTAATTGCTCTAGTCTGTCTACCCATTCTTCTAATTCTTTATTGTTGTAGCGATATAAACAACGAACCGCCCTCCAATTTTCTCCTTTATCAAGCCACCCATGAACATTTCGGCCATGAAAACGTATTAACACCATCTCTGCATTTGTTACTTCTAATACGAGCGGTACCGAACCTATCCCGGCCTGTGGCTCATCACAAATAGTATGAATCCATTTCTCTTGTTCCAAAAACTGTAGCGTCTTATCTCTCATTTCCGGATAAAACCATGTTTGATTCCGAAATTCTATAGCACATGGCAAACCTTCCATTTTTTCTTTCGTATATCGAAGAAAATCTACATTTTTCTTTTTACAATCAAACCATGGTGGATATTGAAATAAAATCGTTTTTAATTTACCAGCTTCTATTAAAGGAAGAATGGATTGTTTATATACATCAAACATTTCGTCTAACGTAGAAAAAGGAATTTCACCTTTCATATGCCCCGTCATCCCTTGATATGCTTTTACGATAAAAGAAAAATCTTTCGGTGTCTCCATTACCCATTTTGTATAGTTTCGTGCAGGTTGCATCGCATAAAATGAACTATCCACTTCTACAATAGGAAAATGCTCACCATATGTTCGTAATTTATTTCTACTTTCATAGGGATCTATATATAAAGAATCATGATCTCCCCATCCTGTCACTCCAATGAAAAGCAAATATATCCCTCCCTTTTTCACTTCACCTTCTATTCATTCTACTCACTTCCTGAACACTTCGACTAATCAATTTCATTAAGTAGCTCTTCTTTCAGAGTATCCGTATAAAAATATGATATACTAGATGGAAGAATTTTTAAATTGAGGGGTTATTTATTTATGCTTCCAAACGATGATATTGTATCTCATGAAAAACGAATAGAAGAACTAGAAAATAAAGTACGTTTTTATGAAGAACTTGTGAATCAATTACCACATCATTTCACATACAAAAATCCACATATTGGTTTACAAATTAAGAAAACGAGAACGACTCATTCCATTCAAGACATACGAAAAGAAAATAAAGAGGCTGATTTTCAGCTTACTTGCGATTCATTATTTTTATTTGAACAACTTGAAACATACTTTATTCATATTTTTGATGCTTTTTCACATCATGTAACCTTTGTTGATAATAAAGGAAATATAACTTTATGTAATCAAATTGCTGCAGATGATTTTGGTGTAGTACGAAATGATATAATCGGAAAGCCAATTCAACAACTACTAAAATTGCCAGAAGAGAAAATTAAAGCTCTTGAAACATTAAGAACGGGCACAGAAATATATAATGAAGAAGTTTTAGACAAAAACTATGGCATTTTAAACAACCGAATTATTCGTGATTATAACGGAGAAATTTTTAGAGTTATTAGTGTCTTTCATTATTTAAACTCAGAACGTGATGCAGAGAAATTTTCTTTAGCAGGGCGAATCGCAGCTGGTATTGCACATGAAGTACGTAATCCTCTTACAACCGTACGAGGTTATTTACAATTTTTACAAGAAAGTGTTTCTTCATCTAATAAAGAACTATTTAAAAACTTACTTATTCCCGAATTAGATCGCGCAAATAGTATTATTACAAAATTTTTATCTATTTCAAAAACACGTGAATTTACAAGAGAACCCTTTCCTATTAATACATTTTTACGTGAGTATATTCAACAGTTACTAGCGAGTGAAGTCTTTTTACATAACATTTCAATTGATTATAATTTTTCTACCGAATTAGATGATATATTAGTCCATATTGATCGTCATGAACTTGTGCAAGTTTTTTTAAATCTATTTCAAAACGCTGTCGATGCGCAAGGTGAAAAAAAACTTTCTATTCAAATCACTAGTTATCGCCTAGATAATTTTGTTCGTATTACCTTCACTGATAATGGGATTGGTATCCCCCCAGCCATTCAAGAGTATATCTTTGATCCGTTCTTCTCAACAAAAGATTCAGGTACAGGGCTAGGCTTGTCAGTAACGAAGAAAATCATTCAAAATCATAACGGTACATTAAAAATGACTAGTAATGAAAATGGGACAACTTTCACTATTTCAATTCCAATCTTACCTAAAACAGCCCTTGAAAAATTAAATCAATATATATAAAGGATCAACCCACGAACTGCATGCCAATTGTTCAGCACTCCCAAAAATTGGCATGTAGTTTTTTATGTTGAACTTTTCTTCTTTACATTATATAAAACCTTCCCTATGCCTTACTTATCTTTTGCTAGATGGGACAATTTCTTATTTTTTTAGAAATGGTAGTTTGTCCATCACGAATTTAGTATAAATTTCATTTTAATATATAGTAACGACTATTGATTCTATGGAAGAAAGGAATGAAAAGATACACAATAAAAATAAAGGAAAAGTATTTTATGGTAATGATTGTTGCGAAGTCAGAGCTTGTAGTCATATTAACATTTCTAAGTCCGAACTTACAGAATTCGTTAGACTTCTTCAAGCTCTTGGCCAAGCTATTCAAGCTGTCTTTCAAAACCCTTCTCAAAATAATATCGATAACTTAATCGCTGCCCTAAATAACTTACAAAAATTCCTCAATTGCTTAGATTTATCTCCAGCACAAAAACAAATTGGAAATTCTATTATCGCTAATCTATTAACTATTTTAAGAACAACACCTTTCTCATGCGGAGCATTGTACGTTGAGCTACAAAGCCTGCTTAATTATTTATTGTATATCGCTAAGTTATTCAAAGTAGATTGTTGTACGATCGATAAATTAATTAAACTCATAACAGAGATCCAAACTATCCTAGTTCAATACGGATCAGGTTGCCTTGGAGGAGGAGGCGCAACAGGTGCTACTGGTGCTCAAGGTGCTGCTGGCGCAACAGGACCAGCGGGTACTCCAATTCCTGTAACTATCGCTGCAATTGGAAACTCAAATCCACAAACTATATCTCCTGGAACAAACCTCCAATTCAATCAAGTTTTTGAATTAACTAACATCTCTTTCAACGACACTTCAGATACTTTAACAATTTTAGAAACAGGCGTATATGATATTAGTTTCTCAGCGTCTACAACTTTCCCAGGATCTTCACCATTTGGATTCGGCATTTCATTCAATGGTCAACCACCTACTCGTAATTTCTCAACTAATGTTATCGGTAGTGCTGTTTCGTTCTCTACAATCGTTACTTTACAAGCTGATACAACGATTTCTATACAGCCTACGGCAAACACTATCTATATTCCGAATTTACTAATTTTCACTCAATAAGTATATTTATAATAGTCTGTATCGATTAACCGTGCATTAAATCTCTCTTTATATAGAAAGGAGCACTTATTTGGGAGGATAAGTGCTCCTTCTTTACGTTTCTTTACCTCAAATTTACTCTATCTTAATCCTCATTTTGTATGATAAATAGTGAAGTCTACGATATGAAAGAGGGATAAAAATGAGAGTTATGTCACTAATACGCATTTGGTTTGCTCTTATGGTATGCATTATTTTATGTGTAGGATTTTTTTTAACTCTAAAATATTCCACTGTATCAAAAGCAGAGAGAAAAACTATTCCATACAAACTTTTGTATACAAAACAAAGCAACATCCCTTATTCCAATTCCACAAATAATAAAAAAAGGGTTATAAAAGGAATGCTTATTACGAAAGCTTCTAGTTCCGAAGCGTTACTACAAATTGCTGAAACGATTAAAGATCAGTATACAAATAAAGAAATCGACGAAATTACACTTTCTATCCACAATGAGAATAACGGTAATTACGAAGAAGAATTACCTTATGAACCTATAAGTAAAGGTAGAATAAGTGTCACATACGATTCCGAATCCTATGGCAGTACGAACATTATACTTAACGAATAATAGCTAATAAGGATAGATGAAAATCTCTACCATTTAAAGTTTCATTTTGTTTTTCATACAAAAAAGAGGCGAATTTCATTATTCGCCTCTTTCTTTTACCAAAATGAAGGAATCCATTCTTTTACTTTATCCAGCCACTCTTGTTGTTCTTTTTTTCGTTGTTGTTCCTCTTCTTTCCTTCTCTTCTCTTCTTCTTTTCTTCGTTTTTCCTCTTCTATTGTATTCAATTGTTTTTTATAATCAGCCTCAGATATGAGCGATAACTGGAATGCTTTTTGAGCTGGATTGGCATTCGCTTTTTTCATAATATCCCGGAACATTGTCGTGGTAGTTTGACTGCCCCCTGGAACATAATGATCGCTATCTGTTTTATCATATCCTACCCAAATCGCACCTACTAAATCTGGTGTGTATCCAACAAACCATGAATCCTTTGAACCAGTGCTTGGTCCATTTACAATTTGAGTAGTACCTGTCTTACCTGCCGTATCAACATTATTAACTTTCGCCTTTTCACCCGTTCCCTTTTCGACAACACCTTTTAATAAATATGTCATCTTTTGAGAAATTTTCTCACTTGTCACTCGCGTCTCTTTCTTATACCACTTTCCAATCGTTTCCCCTTCAGCATTTTGTATCTCTCTAATCGCATGAGCTTCCACTTGTACACCGTCATTTGCAAATGTACTATACGCTTGAGCCATTACAAATGGAGATGTCCCCACATGCATACCGCCTAAAGCAATCGGATACGTACGATCTTCTGGCACTAACGGAATACCAAATCGCTCTAAAGATTTCAATCCTTTATCTAATCCAATTTGTTCTAATAGCCAAACAGCTGAAACATTGTACGACTTTGCCACGGCTTCATACATTGTCACATCACCGTGAAAAGTATGGTCGCTATTTTGTGGTTTATATTCTTTAATATTAAATGGTTCATCTTTCAATATATCGTATACTTCATACCCTTGCTCTAACGCTGGTACATATACAGCTAAGGGTTTTAACGTTGAGCCAGGTTGTCTTTTTAATTGAGTTGCATGGTTAAACTGTAAGAACTGATATGGCCCTCTGCCTCCAACTAAAGCTGGTACACCACCTGTTTTTGGATTCATAAGAACTACACCCGTTTGCATCAGTTGGTCTGATCCACTATCCTTGAAATAACTATCATTATTCACAACATCTTCTACAGCCTGTTGTTTTTTCGGATCAAGCTCTGTATAAATACGATAACCACCCGCTAAAATTTCATTTTGTGTTAATTCGTACTTGTCCATCGCTTCTCTAACAATATAGTCTACATATTGAGAGTATTTTCCCTTGTATTTATCATCCACACCACGTTTTAATACAAGACCGCTCTCTTTTTCTTTATTATACTGTTCGTCAGAAATATAACCTTGCTCTTTCATTAAACTTAATACAACATTACGTCTGTCAATTGACTTGTTAAAGTTTTTATAGGGTGAATACGCAGATGGTGCTTTTATTAATCCTGCAATCGTTGCAGCTTCTGAAATTGTTAAATCTTTTACCTCTTTATCAAAATAAGATTTAGCTGCCCTTTTTATCCCCCAAGCACCTTCACCAAAATAAATTTGGTTCATATACATTTCAATAATTTCATCTTTTGTATACGTGCGCTCTATTTTTTTTGTTAAAAAATATTCCTTTATTTTTCGAGAGTATGTGCGGTCTTGTGTCAGAAATACATTTTTCGCAAGTTGTTGTGTAATTGTACTTCCCCCCGCTACAACTTCTCCTGCTGTAATATTTTTAAAAACTGCACTTATAATTCCACTGTAGTAAATACCGTGATGTTTAAAAAATTCCTTATCTTCTACTGCAACAATTGCCTGAACCATAATATCCGGAATATCTTTCCTTTTAACGCCTTCTGTTTTAGAAGAAGCTAATTTAGTCGCAACTTCATTATTTGCATCATAAATTAAGGTCGGTTGCGGAACAGCTTGTTTTAATTCAGATATGTCTTGAATGGAAATTATTATATTTATAGCAATAAATAGAGTAGCAAGTAAACTTCCTAATATAATTAACGAATTACGAAGTTTCTTTCTCTTATTGAACCACTCCTGCATTTTTTTTAAGTGAGTGTTCTTCAATTTCATTCGTTCACTTCCTTCATTTGTTTACACTCTTCTTTTCAAAAGGAAGAATATACCTCCTTTTAAATTTATTATAATAACGTAGTCTTTCCTGTAGTGTAAAGCTTTTCTTTCACATTCATACTTTTTGCAAGAAAAGGACATTCTACAAGTAAGATATTCAATATTGATTATTAATATTATTAATACAACAATAAGAGTTATGTTAAGTTTTTGTAAACTTTTCGATAAAATGTTTTAAAAAACGACAGTTTTTTGTTAGAATTGACTAGCCAATATATTTTACATATATTACTTTTGTGGGGGTAACTAATAATGGTCTTTAAATCAAAAAAAGATAAATTTTCTGAAATGTTAATGAATGTTTCCGAAAATTTAAAAGAAGGCGCGCAGTTTTTCGTGGAGTATAAAATTAAAAATGCTAGCGATTTAAAAGAGTTTTCTATGCGCATGAAAGAGTATGAGTCAAAAGGTGACTCATTTATTCACGAAATCATTATGGAGCTAAACAAAGCGTTTATTACTCCTATTGAACGTGAGGACATCCTACAACTTGCAATGAGTATGGATGATGTATTAGACGGATTAGATCATAGTGCTGGTCTATTCGAAATGTATTCTATTACAGAAGCTGATGAATACATGATTAAATTCGTAGAAGCAATTAATCAATGTGCGATTGAAATTGCAAACTCTGTTGAATTAATGTCTAACAAAAAATTAGTCGACATTCGTACAAATGCGATTAAGATTAAGGATTACGAATCACAATGTGATGATATTCGCCGTCATGCGATTAAACACTTATTCTCTCGTGAAAAAGATCCGATTAAGATTATTCAATACAAAGAGATTTACGAAGAGCTTGAAGAAGTAGCGGATAGCTGCCAAAGCGTTGCAAACGTACTAGAAACAATTATTATGAAGAACGCGTAAGGAGTTTGATCATGGATACACTCTTGATACTGACCGTTTTAGTAGTCATTTGCGCTTTAGCTTTTGACTTTATCAATGGATTTCACGATACAGCAAACGCTATTGCAACGGCTGTTTCAACGAAAGCTCTAAAGCCTAGACATGCAATTGTTATGGCAGCTATTATGAACTTTTTAGGTGCGATGACATTTACAGGTGTAGCAAAAACGATTACAAAAGATATCGTTGATCCATTCGCTTTACCAAATGGTTCTCTTGTAATTTTAGCTGCTTTACTTGCGGCAATAGCATGGAATTTAATTACTTGGTACTACGGTATTCCAAGTAGTTCTTCGCATGCAATCATTGGCTCGATCGCAGGTGCAGCTATCGCTGCTGCTGGTTTTAGTTCATTAAACTTTAAAGGTTTCATAAAAATTCTTGAGGCTTTAATCATTTCACCGATTATCGCTTTTGTTATCGGTTATATCGTATACAGTATTTTTAAAGTCGTCTTTAAAAACTTCAATTTAACGAAGACGAACAAAAACTTCCGTTTATTCCAGATTTTCACTGCTGCATTACAAGCTTATACACACGGTACGAATGATGCGCAAAAAGCAATGGGAATTATTACGATGGCTCTTATGGCCAATAGTTATCATACTTCTAGCGACATCCCGTTCTGGGTACAATTATCTTGTGCGATTGCAATGGGTCTTGGTACTTCTGTCGGCGGATGGAAAATTATTAAAACTGTCGGTGGACAAATTATGAAAATTCGTCCTGTAAATGGTGTAGCTGCTGATTTATCATCATCTCTTGTTATTTTCGGGGCAACATTCATTCACTTACCAGTTAGTACGACGCACGTTATCTCTTCTTCTATTTTAGGGGTTGGTGCTTCTCATCGTGTGAAAGGTGTAAAATGGGGAACTGCAAAACGCATGTTAATTACTTGGGTTATTACACTTCCTATTTCAGCTTCTTTAGCTGCTTTATTTTACTCTTTATTACACTTAATCTTTTAATTAAAAGTCGTCTTCCTTATTTTTCTAGGAAGACGACTTTTTTGTGAACAAAGCTTTTTCTCATGAAAAAGCGTGTATAATAATTGGTGGATAAGTTATATAGAGGAGTTGGCAATTTTGGAATACATCATGTTACTTTTCGTCGGACTAATCGCCGGAACAGTCGGGAGTCTAGTCGGGCTTGGCGGCGGAATTATTATTGTTCCGTTATTAATAGGATTACACAGCCTATCACCACAACTTGCAGTAGGAACTTCAATGGTAACAGTCGTTTTTACAGGACTATCTTCCACCCTTACTTATATGAAGCATAAACGAGTAGATTACAAAAGTGGACTTATTTTATTTATCGGGAGTGGCCCTGGTGGTATCATTGGCTCCTGGGCAAATAAATTTTTAAACCAAGATACATTTTCTTTATATTTTGGGATTTTCCTTATTTTTGTCTCCATTCTTCTTATGTTACGAGACAAATTAAAACCCCTTTCTTTATCAAATATGACTGTAATTAAACGTTCTTTTACAGATAACGAAGGAAACACTGTTCACTATCAATTCCCACCGCTTCTCGCTATCTTTATCGCCTTTATAGTTGGTTTTATATCTGGTTTATTTGGAATTGGTGGCGGTGCCTTACTTGTTCCAGCAATGATGCTACTTTTTGCATTCCCAGCACATATTGCTGTAGCAACTTCGATGTTTATCGTATTTCTATCAGCAATTGTAAGTTCTGCAACTCACATATCCCTTGGAAATGTCAGCTGGATTTATGCATTAATTCTTATTCCTGGTGCATGGATTGGCGGAAAAATCGGGGCTTATATTAATACAAAATTAAGCGGTAACGCCGTAATTAATTTATTACGTATCACATTAATTATTCTCGGAACTAGATTAATCATTACTTCTTTTTTATAACGCGTTCTTTTTAGAATGCGTTTTTTCTTATACACATGAATATAAAAATCCTCCTAAGAGAACAAATAAAATGAAACAAACACATAATAGCATGTAATTAGAAATATGTACTTTCTTCACGTTGACCACTCCTATAACTGCGACTGTTATCTTTATGATAGCGAAAAAATAGTTTACTTGCAGTTACAAAGTGCTAACAATGTAAAATCATTTATTACAAATTTTATCCTTATATTTCATTTCTTTGTATATTCTATCGGTTTAATAAAAAAAGATGTCATATTGACATCTTTTTTAGTGAAGAAGTGACCATCCCATAAAATCCTCATGTACTTGGCACGCCCTCTTATCGTTTCGATCATATAATTCAGCATAACTATCTGTTTCTTCATCATAAGCCATCGTATAAATAATTTGGCCGTCCACTTCAACGGATAACACGACTCCACCCTTCATCTCTTCTACATGAATGATAGCATTCGCCGGAATTCTCATATCCGTCATTTTTATCGCATCTAACAATATACTAAACCCCCTACAGCGTATTCATTGCTAGTACTATTACACACTAAATAGTATACTACTGTAATAGCATATATTTCGTCAATGAAATTGCTGTTTAAATAGCATATTGTCTTTATACATATACGCTAAAAGAAAAGAAATAGAAATGTTTAAATGGGGGGCTAACATTGATTCTACACAAAGGAGATGTATTATTCCGTCAAGGCGAGGACGGTCCTTTATATTTTATAAAAACAGGTTTATTAAAAGTAGTAAGGATAGAAGAAGATGGAACACCATTTCTATTCAACATTATCGTTCCAGGAGAAACGATACCTCACCATTCCTTAATTTCACCGAAGGAATATCACGGTACAGCAATCGCTTTAATGAAAACAGAAGTTGAACCTATAATGAGTAATGAGTGGTACGATCAACTTCAGGCAAATCCTGCATCATATGCAAATATCGCTATGCAATTACAATCAAAATTAAGAATGATGCAGCAACGTATCGATCAATTGACGACCGTCTCTCCAAAAGAACGTCTTCATCGCTTACAAGAATGGTTCACACTATATTTAGGTGACATTCCTATATATGAAATATTAACACAAACTGAAATTGGTCAGCTCATTGGTATACGCCGCGAAACGGTAAATCGACTATTACGAGAACAAATAAAAAACGAGGTAAAATAATACCTCGTTTTTTGCTTATTCACATTACATCTATTGTAAGCTTGCTGCTGGACCGAAAAATTCATAATGAATATGCTCTTGTTTCACACCTAAATTAGTTAGTACTGCATTTATATGTTTCATAAATGGTACTGGGCCACAGAAGTAAAATTCTGCTTCCGTTGTCGGAATAATCGTTTGCAGCCATTCAGCTTCAATGAAACCTTCTTTATCAAAGTTTTTCATTTCCAAATCTTTTTCAGTCGGTGCCGAATAGCAAGTGTATGCTTTAACTTGTTCGTATTCATTATCTACTGCCTCAACATGTCCTTTCATTGCATGTGTATTACTATTTAGTGCGGCATGAACAAAACATACATTACGTTTTGAATCTTGTTCAATTAACGTATTTAGCATACTCATCATTGGTGTAATACCTACTCCACCACTAATTAGTACAACTGGTAATGTTGAATCCATATTTAATACGAAATCTCCTGCTGGTGCACTTACTGGTAACATATCGCCTTCTTTTACATGATCATGTAAGTAATTTGATACTTTACCGTCCGGTGTATCTACACCTTTTTCTTTCTTTACACTAATACGATAATATTCTTTTCCAGGAGCATCTGATAAGCTATATTGACGATTATGTGTATATGTTTCACCTTCAATATTTATTTGAACCGTTACATATTGTCCTGGGATGAATGAAGAAACTTTCCCTCCATCTTCAGGTTTTAAATAAAATGACGTAATAACATCGCTTTCCTTCACTTTTTTAACAACTACAAAGTTACGGAAATCTTTCCATCCGCCCTCTTTATGTGCCGCTTCTTCATACATCTCTGCTTCAATGCTAATAAATGCATCAGCAATGACACCATAAGCTTCTCCCCATGCATTTAACACTTCATCAGGTGCGCCTGCGACCTCTTTAATCGCACGTAGTAAACATGTACCTACAATTGGATAATGCTCTGCTTTAATGCCTAAACTTCTATGCTTATGACCAATTTGTTTTACAACTGGAATAATAGCTTCTAAATTATCAATGTACATTGCAGCTGCATACACAGTATTCGCTAACGCTTGTTGTTGCCTTCCCTTTTTCTGATTTGTATGGTTGAAAATATTCAATAACTCCGGATGCTCCGAAAATAAAATTTTATAAAATCTCGTTGTAATTTCAACGCCTTTTTCTTGTAATAATGGTACTGTTGACTTTACGATTTCAATTGTTTTTTCACTTAACATTGTATCCCACTCCTCTATTTCCTTAACTGTTTTTAGTTTAACTGAATTGTATAATACAGATTGTGATTTTAATCACTATTAACACGGTGTTTTTGTGAAAAATATATGAACATTACACTTACAAAAAAAAATAAGCCAACTAGAATTCTAGCTAGCTTATTATTTAGACTGAATAGCTTGTTCAATTACCTTTATATCTTTCCCACCTCCAAATTCTGTATACCCCCAGATGTTCGTCTCACCTGTATATTTATTTACGATAATATCTAAGTCATGGTATACACGATGTGCATAAACTACATACTCAATATTTTGAAGTTCCACACCTTTTTTTACAATTTCATAGCTTCTATTTACGTCGCGTTTTATTTTTTCATTCTTTATTTCTGTATGTATATTTTTTAAAGATGATTCTTGTTGTTGAAACCATTGTTTAAATTGGTTCCAGTCCCCTTCTGTATAATTCTCTGCTTTACCATAATTTAAGAAATTATTATAGCTTTCATGTGTCATACGAATAAAATCTAGCACTTTTGCCTCTTCTTGTACATCTTCTATTTGAGCTATTGTATTTACTTTAGCAGGCTTATTCGCATAATATAACAACACTTTCATAAGACTATAGCTCGCAATGATCATCACGATAATAATCCCGAATACACGTAACAATTTCTTCATATACAGAACTCCTTCTCTACTAAAAATATTACAATGTATGACTATACTTGTAACATTCTCTCGTAGAAATATAATTCCTGTATAAATCCTTCCTATCATTTCGACAATATTTTTCTATACATTTCTCGTTGGCAAATGCTCTTGCAAAACAACATATCCTTCATAAGCCGTGTAACCGAGTATAGCCATTAATCCGATATAACAAGCACATACCGTCCATTTCGTTTTCATATCCACTTTGTAATAGTTTTCCTGTTGTCTCTTTTCCGCATCCCATTCCTGTAATTTTCTTTCTGACATTTCAAATGCTTCTCTTATATGAATGGTATGTGTTTCTTTTTCATCTTCATATGGGACGTAATCAAGTGGCTCAAACTTTCGTAAAAGATACTCTAACACTTCAATCTTTTGGAGTTCTCCTGTTTTTAATTCTTTCTCCCGTTCTTTTTGCCTTAATACATTTATTTCATGTTGCATCATATATATATTTCGATGTACTGCACCAGTTTCTTTTAACTCCTCCTCAAGTCTTGCAACATATTCTTTCATTCCATCAGTTCTATACCCTAATTCCTTAATTGGCCCATCTCTCTTTATTACTCTATATAATTCCATACAGCCGATAATAAAAATAAACCCTCCCAAAATACTTTTAAAGTAAATAGAATAACCGAGCAATACAATAAGGCCCGCTCCCCAAATCTTTGTACTTACAACTGAAATAATTCGCCCACCATCTAATGGAGAAACTGGAATCAAGTTAAAGAAGTTAATCATACTTCCAAGTAAAATAATTAATGCCCAAAATGGCTCTTTCGTTATTATATAAAGTGGGATTGCAGGTAAAAATGACAACAATCCGAAAAGAGGTCCCATATAGGCGATGTAAGCTTCATCTTTTGCATTCTTCGGCATCTCTTTCATCCCAATAAGAGCGCCCATAAATGGAATAAATATTGCTGGCGATGTTGGTATACCCTTTCTTTTTGCAGCCCATAAATGGCCCATTTCATGAATAAACAACAAATAAATGAGTGCTACCCCAAATTTCCAACCATATATAACTGCGTATGCACCAAGTGATAGAAACATACTAAACACCGTTGAAAACTTTGCTAATTTAAAAATTGCAAATACCCACTTTAACTTAGAAAGTAAAAATAGCCCTATTGCAACAATAATTCCCCATAATCCTTTTTTATTATTTTTCATATTCCTCTCCTTTATCTCTCATTAATGAATTCTATTCACCAAAGCTTGTTCTTTTCTCTATTATGACATATTTATTTCTATTATTAGAAATAATGTTTATATAATCCAATTTTAGACAAAAATATAAATAAAAGGAGGTGTTTACGGATGAATTTACAATCTCTCATAATAGGCGCTCTATCGTTTTTAGCTTCAACTCTTATTTTTTATACCGTTAGTTACGTATTATTATTAGATTTGTTGCCCAATCACGTATTTATTGCCCTTATCATCCTTTCCGCTCTTATGATTTCTTTTCTTATTACACGAAAATCAATGAATGAGCCATCTGCGAAAGCAAAGTAATAGAGAGGGGATTTTTCCCCTCTCTATTATCATTTCCTAGGAAAGGTCATTTAGACTTTACAAATCCACATTCATTCCGATCCATAAGTGCTAACTAAAGTTTCACTCTATCCCGCTTTAATGGGCAGTAAGACCCCCACCTCAAAATGCAGCGAAAGCAAAGAATTTAGNNAATCAGTGGGGGATGAAGACAACCCCCACTGATTAAAGTTTCACTTTATCTTTGTAAATTCATTTTTTCACCATACTCTTTCACAATTTGAATGATATTTTGAAAAACACCTATTTTCTCTTTTTTACTATTTAATATTTTCAAATCATAATTTTCATAATATGTTTCTAATGCCTTTAATTGTGATTGTGAAGCATCTTTTACCTGCACAGTAGCGTGTAGTTCATACTGTTTATATCCTTCCTTTACCTTTTCACCTGAAATTTCTTTACTTTCTTTTGCTCCAATTAATTTTTGAACTTTTTCCGGATAAATGACTTGCAAATAATATTCTTGTTCCTTTTCTAACTTATTGTATAGTGATTGTGAAATCGTATACCGTACTGTATAATCCACTTTTTGATCTCCTGCTTTAATATGAAACGCAGTAATCTGCAAATCTTTTTTTGTTACTTCCGTTAAAGAACCTACCTGCTTCTCACCTTCTATTTTTTCTGAAACATTTGGAAATATAGCCAAGAGCTTTTCCGTATCTTTTTTATTCAGCATATACATAGCTTGCTTATGTTGTATCCATCCTCGTCTATCTTCCCCTCTTAGCCATGCATAATACGTTTCTTTCTTTCCATCTCTACTAATTTGTATTTCGTATTCAGGTTCACCGAAGCTTCCTGTTATTTCTTGTTTCTCAGCTTTATCCATAATGTCTATTACTAACTTCGCTTCTGATTTCTGTAACTTTTTCTCTTTATGTTTTTTTTGTATAACGGTTACCCCTATCGTTTCTTTCACTTCATTCACCGTCTCTTCTATTTTTTCTGTTTCTTTTTTTGGCTCAGTTTGACTACAGGATGCTAGTAACATAACAACCATTAACAATACATATTTCCTTTTCAATTTAATCCTCCTTTTATAATAAGAAATTCTTATAATCTTCATACAAAAAACCAAAACGTGACACACTATAAAATACGCTATACTAAGCATTGAAAGGAGGTCTTTTTCATGTCCATTAATTTTCACGATGCAAATAATAAATACACATACGCACAGCGAAACGCCCATAGTTCTTGGGGAGAGATGATAAAAAGTATTACAAATATACAAAACAAGCAAATTATTGATATCGGCTGTGGTGGCGGAATTTATACGAAAGAACTTGCCCTTATGGGAGCAGAAAGTGTTGTTGGACTTGATTTTTCAAAAGAAATATTACAAGCTGCAAAAGAAAATTGTAGCGGCTTTTCAAACATTTCATTCATTCACGGTGATGCACATAGCGTTCCATATCCTAATGATACATTCGACATTGTTATTTCACGCGCAGTTATTCATCATTTACACGACATTCCCATATTTCTACGTGAAGCTTCTCGTATATTAAAGAAAAACGGTGTATTCATTGTACAAGACCGAACCATTGAAGATTGTACAATTCCTGGAAGCCCCGAACACATCCGTGGATATTTTTTCTCTATCTTTCCAAAACTCATTGAAATTGAAGCAAAAAGACGTCCAAAAACCACCACGATACAACAAGAATTACAAAAATATTTTCTTCACGTATTCCCCACTCAAACACAATGGGAAGTACGAAAAATACATGATTCTGTAGAAGCATTATTACAAGATTTATCACCTCGAACAGGTCGATCTATTCTATTCGAATTAACAGATCATGAACTTTCTCAACTTCTACAACAAGTACAGACTGCCTTGCAAAACGTATCTCCTATTATCGAAAGGGATCGGTGGACAATTTGGAGCGCCATGAAATTGTAAGGAAGGAAGCCTCACAAAATAATGTGAGGCTTCCTTCTTTCATAATCTAATTTTGCAACACTCTTGATATCCTCCACTTCTGGCCTGTGCACTTCCACACTTCGGACATACTAAATATCTAGACTGATTTGTCAACAAACTACCTTTTTGAAAGAGTAAAACTTCTGCTTGTTTAAACGAACGCGAATAATATAACCACATAAAACCAATTATAGCAATAATGCCAAATAATACTCCCATCGCAAGCATTTCAGTCACCTCTTTTGGTTTGTTCTTTCCAGCAAGTGGATTGTTGTATTATTCTCTGTAAATTCAAACAATCCCTTCTTTACTCCTATAAATATCAACTTTCTCTACAAATTTTACAATTCTCCACAAAATTTCACCCTCGTTTTACAATTCACCATTCCCTTTACAACAATGAAAATCACATTCGATATTTCGCTATTTAAATATATCTTTCAAAAAAATATTGACTTTCAAAAAAAAACATGTGACAATACTGTCAGAATACTTGAATAAAAATTCATTGACGAGAACGAGTACGTTATAGGACTGTCCCCCAGAGAGTTGGCGATTGCTGAAAGCCAACGTTCAGTGCGTAGCCGAAAATCATCTCCGAGAAGTAGAACCGAATGTTACAGTAAGTTCTTACCGGCTGTCCCCCGTTACAAGGAACACGTATCATGTTGTACGTTGTAAAGCCGTATACATATAGACTCATTTCTACATGTATAAATTAGGGTGGTATCGCGGGTAAATATAACTCGTCCCTTTCTTTAGGGACGAGTTTTTTGTGTTCTTACAAATGAATGTAAAAAAGGAGGAAAAACAATGAACACTGTATCAAAAAAACATATTTTTTTCACGGGTCTTATGCTATTTTCTTTATTTTTTGGGGCAGGTAATTTAATTTTCCCTCCCATGCTTGGACAAAATGCAGGTGAAAACTTTTGGCCTGCAATAATTGGATTTTTACTAACAGGGGTCGGTTTACCATTATTAACTGTTATTGCAATTTCTTTATCAGGAAATGGTATGCAACAACTCGCAAGTCATGTTCACCCATTATTCGGAATTTTCTTTACTGTTGTTGTATACATCGCTATCGGTCCTTCTATGGGAATTCCACGCGTTGCAAATGTCGCTTATGAAATGGGTGTTAGTTCTTTCTTACCAGAAACAATTCGCTCTAGTAGTCTAGCACTATTTTTATACACGATCATTTTCTTCGCAATCGTATTTTGGCTTAGTTTAAATCCATCTAAACTTGTCGATCGCATTGGAAATATTTTAACACCTATTTTATTACTCTCTATTTTCTTGTTATTTGTTAAAAGTGTATTTACACCACTCGGGCAATCAGGACTAGCAATGCAAGAGTATCAAACTTCTCCAATCTTCAAGGGCTTTATGGAAGGATACTTAACGATGGATACCATTTCGGCACTTGCATTTGGAATTATCGTTGTAAATGCCATTCGTTCTAAAGGTGTACAGGATCGTAAATCCATTGCCATCGCAACAGCAAAAGCAGGACTTATTGCCGCTATCGGTCTCGTACTTGTATATGGTGCACTTGGCTGGCTCGGTGCAACTAGTGTCTCTCTCGGATACGCAAAAAATGGTGGACAATTACTTACTGTCATCGTACAACAGTTATTCGGTCCATACGGTTTGTTTCTATTATCTCTTATCGTTACACTCGCTTGCTTAACAACATGTGTTGGACTTGTATCTGCATGTAGTCAATACTTCTCAACATTATTGACTAAATTTTCATACAAAACGTACGCTAGCATCATTTGCGCATTAGGATTATTAGTTGCCAACTTAGGTTTAACAAAAATTATTGCTATCTCTGTTCCAATCCTACTTGTCGTATATCCAATTGCGATTGTACTTGTTCTACTATCGTTACTTCATAAATATTTCGGTGGGTATCGCTCTGTTTATGTAGGTACTTTAATTGGAGCAGCAATTGTAAGCGTATTTGATGGATTAAAACAAGGTGGTATTTCCATTTCATTTATCACACCATATTTTGAGTTTATCCCTTTATATAATGAAGGAATTGGCTGGCTAATACCAGCATTAGCCGGAGCTCTTATTGGCCTTACAATCGCTAAGCTAAGCGGTGCAAAAAAAGTTCCTTTACTAAACGAATCTCATGAAGTAAAAGCATCCTAAAAAAACTCCCGCATGGGAGTTTTTTTACATTCGATAAGCAGTATGATTAAAGCTACTTATTTTATAAGCTTTCGTATAATAGTCGATATTTGTATCCACCGTTTCTACTTTGACAACATCATAGGACTCTTCTTGCTTTACTAAAAATAAATAGTACTCTTCTGTCGCCTCAACAATTGCAATTTTATCTGTTTCAACATTATATTGTTCACAAAGCGCTTGTAATGCGTTCACATAATCCCCTAGTTTTTTAGACTTATCCATGCCGAATATAGTTTGAACTAACATATACATTCTCCCCTTTATATGTACTGTTAACAACCTAATGATAACGCTTACATTTATTATCGTCAATAAAAAAATTTGGTGCAAACTAATAATCAGTGAGATAGCCCTCCCACTGATTATTAGCCTTCACTTTATCATTTCGTCAATTGATGTCTAAATGCATAAATAACCGCCTGTGTACGATCACTTACATTAAGCTTATTTAATATATTACTCACATGTGTCTTTACTGTTTTGAGAGCAATAAACAATTCATCTGCAATCTCTTGATTACTTTTCCCTTCTGCAATTAATAACAAAATTTCAGACTCTCTTTCTGTTAACTCCTCATGCAAAGGTTGTTCTTTCTTCTGACGCATACGAGACATCATTTTACCAGTAACTTTTGGCTCTAATACCGTTTCTCCATCATAAGTAGCTCGTACAGCGTCTGCTATATCACTCGCTCTTGATGTTTTTAATAAATAACTTGTCGCTCCAGCCTCAATTACAGGGTACAACTTCTCGTCATCTAAAAAGCTCGTTACAACTACAATTTTTGCTTCTGGCCATTCCTGAATAATAGCTCGTGTTGCTTCAACCCCATCCATCTCATCCATGACAAGGTCCATCAAAATAATATCCGGTCTTAATTGCAAAGCTAACTCTGCACCTTTTCTCCCATTTTCAGCTTCTCCAACTACTTCAATATCTGGCTGTGTTGATAAATATGCTGATACACCCATTCGAACCATTTCATGATCATCCACTAGTAATACTTTTATCATGATTCTCCCCCTCTCTCAATCATAATCGGTACTTTCACTTCTATTTGCGTACCTTTAGCCGGAAAACTAAGCACTTTTAATGTCCCACCAATTTCATGAACACGCTCTTGCATTGATCTTAAACCATATGAACCAGCTTTATTAACTCCAACTTCAAATCCAACACCATCATCAATAATTTTTAGAATTGCATATTGATCAATTTTTCGAAGACGCACTTCCGTTTTCTTTGCCTTCGCATGCCGTAAAGTATTAGAAAGCGCCTCTTGTACAATGCGGAATAAATGATCTTCTACACCTTTTTTCAATTCTATTGGATCGATTAACCATTCAATTTTCATATGTTGCTTTCTAGAAAGTTCTGTTAATAACTCTTCTATTCCCTCTGTTAGCTTCTTACCTTCTAACTGTACTGGGCGTAAATGAAGAAGTAATGCTCTCATTTCTGATTGTGCATTTACAACCATATTTTCAACGAGCTGCAACTGCTTTTTCGTCGTTTCTGGAAATTCAGCTACTTGTTCATTAATAGCCGACATCATCATCGACATTGCAAAAAGCTGCTGACTTACAGAATCATGCAGCTCCCTCGCCAATCGATGCCTCTCTTGGGAAATCGCTTCTTGTCTCATCTCTTCATTCCAATGAGCTCGTTCATTCGTTACTTTTTGAAAGAGTCCAGCTTGCTCCTCTAATCGACGAGCAAGACCGATTACTTTTCGTTCCACTTCATGAAATTCATCATCTGCAGTAAACGAAACATCGCTCGGAAAATTCCCTCGCTCTACTTCAAATAAAAACGTATTTAATCCTTGTATACGCTGCTCTATATAGTAACCGATTGCATATCCTACAATTCCCCCGATAAGTAAACTTGTAGTCATAATAAACAAGCCAATTGGAACAGAAGCGATGGATTCCTTCCATAGTAAATCATACACTTGTTGCTCGCTCTTCCATACATATACAATTGTACAAATAAGTGCGATACTAACAGAGGACAACATAGAATAACGAATATACATCCACGAAATATTTTTTTGTTTCTTCATTATACTTTCCTCACTTCCGTATCGCCTACGACAAGCGAAGAAATAATTTTAATACGACGAGGAGCCTCTTTATACTGCTCTGTTCTAAATGTAACATTGCGGTTAAACCCTGTCTCTTCATGTCCTGGCAAAAGCACCCGTCCGACAATAACAGAATGATTTAAAGAAAGTTCAATATCATATGGCACATATAAACGAATATTACCAACGACACCTCGAATAACAATTACCGTTTCTCCTTCAGGAATCATAGCAGTTGTTAAATCTATTTCCACATCGCAAGCACCATATTGAACATTAATATCCTCGAGTTCATAAATATGATCCATCATTCGTACATTACCTACAAACATATTTTTCAAATATGGTTCTGTACGATATATTTGCTTCTCTTCGTCTATAATCCCTTTTTCTTTAATTTCAACTTTCATTGCCTTTTGCTTATGCCCTTGTTGAATCAATTGATAACCAATTAAAGCTAAACAAGCGAATACGACAAGAACAAATGCTGCTGATGAAAATAAGAAGAATAAAAATACGATACCACCAACAAATAAAAATACATTTCCCCGTACATAACGATTCTTTTTACGATAATGCCTTCCAAACATAAGCATAATAAATGCAAAAATGAGACCACCTGGTTCAAAATGTCCAAGTATCATATCAAGAAAAAGACCGAATCCAAATATGATGAGGAGCATCCCCATTAATTGTGTTTTTGAAAAATGTTTCTTCATTTCAGCTCCCCCCTTCTTGTCACATATACATAGAAGAAAAGGCATTGCTTTCCAATACCTTTTCTCCTATCACTATATCATAAGCCTGTTTTATAATATACTACTATTATTTTGTTAACTCTTTCGTTAACGATACATCATTCTTTTCCTTCATTTCACGCTCAAGCTTTGCAATCTTCATATCAAATGTGTCACGTTCATGTTCCTCATTCATACGAGTTTCTAAGTCGCGAATATGATCCTCAATTTCTTCAAATCGTAAAAATGGATTATTTTCATCCATTTTATGCATCGCAGTATTCATACGGCGATTTGCATGCGCCATATTTTCACGTGCCATTAATTCCATACGCTTTGCGTGCATTTCTTTTAATTTATTTTTCATTTCAGAAAGACGACGCTCTAACTCATCAATTTGCTCTACAACACCTGCATACATTTCTTCTAATCGAGTTACTTGCCCTTCATAATAAGCTACTTCCTCTAAAGCACGCTCATGTAGTTGTAGTTCGCCTGCTTCTTGAGCAATGATTGCTTGCTTCGATCTTTTATTAACGAAATATCGCGCTTGCTCAAGTTCACGAGCAAAATTAGATTTTAATGTTTTATGACGCTGAATTAACTTCTCAATTTTTGTGATTTCACGCTCACTATCGCGTAAATATTGGTTTAACATAGCGATTGGATTTTTTCTTTCTTTCTCATCTAACACATTATGAAAATCTGCTAAAATTGCATCGCGTACACGTCCGAATAAAGATTGTTTCATTATAATCTTCCTCTCTTCTACTTTATAAATTTGATTTATTTTATATTAGTTTTTCATTAACTTGTTCCACTCATCTTCAAAGTTGCTATATGGTTTAGAACTTTCTGGAGCAGAATCAACAACTACATCTTTTTCTTTTTTCCACTCACGGTATCCGTAGTATAAAACTACTAATGCTGCAATACCGATTAATGCTGGGGAATGAGAAAGGGCGATGGACAAGCCGATTAAACCAACAATACCCCAAGCTAACTTTCCAAAAAATGATTGTGCTCGCACAAATGATTTATAGCTCCAGTACACAACTCCTGCTCCAATTGCGAATCCTATAATACCAGCAAGACTGCCAAGAGCAATTAAAGCTAAAATACCAGCCGCGATAAACGCTAGAAATTGTTTCATCTTGTGCTTGCCTCCCTTCGATTTGATACTCTTATCTTAACTATTTTTTCTTTTTTCCATAACGAGCTTAAGAACCGTTTTCGACTCAGACTTAAGACCGAGTTGCATTCAGCCTTTTGTAAAAACATACGGTAGGATAGAATCATTCACTCTTTTTCCGCACATAAAAAGCCGCACAGAGAACATTCTCTGTACGGCTTTCGTTACGATTCATAAACTTCATTTTCATTATGCTGTTTTATCATACTCTTTCTTTCCCGCTACTTTAGAAAACCGCGGGAAACCAATTAATATAGAAATGATTCCACATACTCCAACTAAAATCGGATAAAACGCATATGGCAACAATTCAACCGGAGATAACGCCGCAAATCCTGCTGCTGTTAACATTTGCGCGCCGTACGGTATTAATCCTTGCACACAGCATGAGAAAAGATCTAAAACACTCGCTGATTTACGGGGATCAATTTCATATTGATCTGCAATGTTTTTCGCAAGTGGACCTGTAAAGATAATAGAAATCGTATTATTCGCTGTACACATATTCGTCATACCTACTAAACCAGCGATACCAAACTCTGCTCCTTTTTTTGAACGAATGTTACGAGTTAAAATATTCATTAAATATTGAATGCCACCGTTATATTGAATCAGTTCGACCATACCGCCAATTAAAATAGCAAGTAATACTAACTCCATCATACCGCCCATTCCAGTCGTTACACTTTTAAAGAAACTCTCTAACGTGTAACTTCCATCTAAAAGACCGATAACACCTGATAATACAGTTCCACCAGTTAACACGATAAGTACATTCCAGCCAAGTAATGCTGTAATAAGTACTCCTGCATACGGTAAAATCTTTATCCAGTCAAAGCTATGCGCTTTAATCTGCGTATCGCTTCCTAAAGTAACGATTACTAATAGTACAATTGTAATAATCGCTGCTGGTAATACAATTAAAAAGTTTGTTTTAAACTTATCTTTCATTTCCGTTCCTTGTGAACGTACGGCTGCAATTGTTGTATCTGAAATAAATGATAAATTATCACCAAACATCGCTCCACCAACAACAGTAGCCATCGTAAGTGCAATGGAGATATCAGTTTGCCCACTAATACCTACAGCAATTGGTGCTAATGCAGCAATTGTACCCATTGAAGTTCCCATCGCTAATGAAATAAATGCCCCTATAACAAAAATTCCAGCTACGATAAATCCTTGTGGTAAAATGGATAACGCTAAGTTAACTGTAGAATCAACGCCGCCCATCCCTTTTGCTGTTTCAGAAAATGCTCCTGCCAGTACAAAAATTAGAACCATAATCATAATATCCGGGTTCCCTGCACCTTTAGCAAATCGTTCTACTTTTACATGAAAACTTTCTTTACGATTCATTGCTAAAGCGACTCCCACAGCAATTGAAATCGCTACAAGTATCGGCAATTTATAGAAATCACCTGTAATAATTCCAGAACCAATAAATAGCGCCAAAAATATCCCAAGTGGTAATAAAGCCAAACCATTTCCTCTCGTTTCTTTCAAAGTACCATCTCTCCCTAGTTTCAACCTTTTTCTAATAAATAACAAAAGACCTCTTCCAATGAGAAGAGGTCTTATACATCTATAAGAAACGCTCTTCTCATCTTTCAAGCACATGCTTGCTGGATTTGGCACAGCACTCTGAAATCGAGTCCGCTGCCGAGGCATCGTAGGGCCAGTCCCTCCGCCTCTCTTTATAAGAAGGTTTCATATTTATTTTTTAATAATAATTTCTTCCCTAACTTTACTCGCTTACAAAACAAAAGTCAATTATTTTTTGTATAGATTTTTTTGGTAATTATACAAAAATTTAAATACAACAATCATTTTAACTTTTGATTTCTTCTTTCAATATTGAAATCCAATAAAATTCACTATTTTTTATTGCATCTATGATCCATTTCGTAGTGTACCAAGCCAATTCATACTCTTCTTTTGTAACATCGCCACTTTTATAAGCATCCTCTAGCTCATCTTCATCCAATATATACATTTTACCGTTCGGTAATAACACTACATCTAAATATAAATCATCAAAATACGGTAAACCACGTTCGTCTATTTCATATTCTTTCGCCACATCGATATAATATTGTACTAATTCTTTTTGATCATCTAACATAGCGGTAATCGCAAAGTTTTTCCCGTTTATGAAATACTGAATCCACGTATACCGATCGCCAGCAATACAAAGCTCTTTACCATCATATTCTTTACAACTAGGTTCTCTCACCTTTTTTATTTCCAGTATTCCTAGCATTCCCTCTTCGACTTGCTTAACCGTATAATCTTTCTCTATTAGTCGCTTCCACGAAGAACCGTCACCATATTTACGTTTCATTTCGTCTGCTCCCCTTCTATATAGAAAAGCCCCCACATATTATGTGAGAGCTTGTTCAAATTATAATTAAGCTGCTTGCTTATTAGAAATTTCTTTCAAGTAGGCTTGTCCTTTTTCAGCGTCATACTGACCTTCCCACTTAGACATAACTACAGCTGCTAAAGAGTTACCTACAACGTTAACTGCTGTACGAGCCATATCTAAAATACGGTCAATACCAGCGATAAAGGCTAAACCTTCAGCTGGAATACCTACTGTACCAAGTGTCGCTAATAATACAACGAATGATACGCCAGGTACACCCGCAATACCTTTTGATGTAAGCATTAATACAAGCAATAATGTAATTTGTTGTGTAATGGATAAATCAATACCGTACATTTGCGCTAAGAAAATAGCTGCAATTGCTTGATATAAAGTTGATCCATCTAAGTTAAATGAATAACCTGTCGGAATAACGAAAGATGTAATTGCCTTTGGACAACCGAACTTCTCCATTTTCTCCATGATTTTTGGTAAAACTGTTTCTGAACTTGCTGTAGAGTACGCTAAGATCAGTTCATCTTTTAAAATCTTAAAGAATTGGAAAATGTTAATTCCAAATATTTTCGCTGTAATTCCTAATACGACTACAACGAAGAAAATCATTGCTCCGTATACTACAATTAATAATTTCCCTAATGGAATTAATGACGAAAGACCAAATGTAGAAACTGTAACTCCAATTAACGCAAATACACCAAATGGTGCAAATTTCATAACTTGGTTTGTTACGTAAAACATTGCATCAGCTACACCTTGGAAAAATTGAAGAACTGGTCTTCCTCTTTCACCAATTGCCGCTACACCTAAACCAAATAATACAGAGAAGAAGATAATAGCAAGCATATCTCCGTCAGCTAATGACTTTACAATGTTCGTTGGAACAATATTTACAAATGTATCTGCAAATGAATGACTTTGTACTTGCTCTGTCGTATGTGTATATTTCGAAATATCTGTCTTCGTTAACTGCTCCATATTTACGCCTTTTCCTGGTTGGAAAATATTCGCAATTAACAGACCGACAATAATTGCAATTGTTGTAATAATTTCAAAGTAAATAATTGTTTTTCCGCCTAGTCGACCTAATTTTTTAACATCGCCAACACCAGCAACCCCAACAACAATACTTGCTACAACAATCGGTACAACGATCATTTTAATTAATCGGATAAAAATATCACCAATTGGTTGTAAATAACTCACCACTGCCGGATTGCCAAAGAAAATCGCCCCAACTGCAATACCTAGCGCAAGTCCAATTAATATTTGCCATGCAAGTCCTATTCTTTTCATATTTGTTGTAACCCCCTCTTCGATGTGTCACTCTACCTCTCATTCTATATCTATAAAACTTGAAATTAAGAGTATTACATATTATTCGACAATTCACTACATTTTGTCCCTGTTAAAAATCATAAATCAAAATTTAAAATCTGACAACAAAATAACTTTTCCTGAACACAAATAATTTTCTTGACAAAAACAAATCCCATGTCAGAAAACCTAACATGAGAACGATTCCCTACTAGTATTTTAGAGGGTTTTCAACTTAAATTTCACTATATAAAGGCGCGCTTTTTTCCTTTATTTCACAGATGAAATCCAGAATACACCTTTGTTGCATAAACTAAAAAAATACAATCATCATTACAATTACTGTTGAAAAATGCTAAATTCCGACAAAACTTAGCAATTTTATAAAATTTTCTTTACATTATGATTACAACGATAGACACTCTTCTTCTTATGATATATAACATTCATAGGGAAAGGAGTTAGACAACCATGAAAAAGAAATTTGCAGCGTTTAGCGTTTTAGCAGCAGGAACCATTTTTGTTTCTCCACTACTTTCACCCGTATACGCTGAAACGAATCAAGATAAATTATCTAATATTCAATCTAAATTAGAAGGAAAACAAAATGACTTACAAAATAAATCAGCTGAGAAAGAACAAATAGAAAAAGAAATTCAAGAATTACAAAAGAAAATCGATGACTTAACTACTTCTATTAATAAAAACGAAGCTGAGTTAAACGATACAAAAAAAGAAATTAGTAAAACACAACAAATAATAACTGACAAAAAGAAACATATAGAGCAATTACAAACAAACATAGATACACGCCAGGAAGTTATTAAGCAACGACTTCAATCTATGCAAGAAAAACCTCGCACGAATATCATTACTGAAGTATTAACAAATTCTGCAAACATTGCTGATCTTGTTGATAATATGTATTCTGTCAGTTTAATTTTAAACAACGATACTGATATTGTGAAAAAACAAACAACTGACCAAGATGCTGTGACGAAAGAAAAAGAGGCTGTTGAGAAAAAAGAGCAACAATTGAAAGAATCCGAGCAAAAATTAGAACAAAAACAACAAGAATTACAAAATAACCAACAACAGCAACAAACTCTTATTAGCGATCTACATACGAAAGTAGCAAAAGTAGATTCAGAGATTGAAGGATTAGAAGAATCTAAAGGCATTTTAGAAAATCAGCGTCAAGCTGTTCAAAAAGCAATTGAAGAAGAAAAACGCGCGGAAGAAGCTCGTAAAGCTGAAGAAGCACGTAAGGCAGAGGAAGCTCGCAAACAAGCTGCCACACCTGCTCAAGCTGCTCCAGTACCTCACGATACAAACGTTGGTGGATTTATTAAACCAGCAGCTGGATCAAAAACTTCTGGTTTTGGCGTGCGCTCTATAGATAACCATAAAGGAATCGATATCGCAGCTTCAGGAACGGTTCCAATTATTGCCGCTGCAGATGGCGTTGTTATTCGCTCAGAATTATCATCTAGTTACGGAAATGTTGTGTACTTATCTCACCGTATAAACGGAAAAACATACACAACAGTATATGCTCATATGAGTAGCCGTTCTGTATCGAATGGACAAACTGTAAAACAAGGAACTCAACTTGGATTTATGGGGAATACTGGCCAATCATACGGACAACATTTACACTTCGAACTTCATCTTGGAGAATGGAATGTCGGTAAAACAAACGCAGTTGATCCATCTCCTTATATCGGATTATAAAAAAACTCGGTGCATACCGAGTTTTTTTATTTCCCCTTCACACACTATAGGCATTCCACATAGACTACAACTAAATGCCTATAGTTTACGGGGTGAATGATATGAATACACAATTACAACAAAAAATAGAAGAAGCTAGAGAAACTTACATTGGTCGGTTATTTACATTTGGCGGCTCAGCGTTATTTTTAATCGGATCATTTATTGCAGTCGTGACAGCCTATAAAGCCTATCAACGCTTATTAAATACACCTACAACATAATAAAAAGACGGAGATTTCTCCGTCTTTTTATTATGCAAACATTTTAAATACGCCTATCGCATTTAAAAATACAATAATTACAGTTACCGGAATAACATAACGAAGCAAGAAAAACCAAATATTAAATAACGTTTTCCCTTTTGTTTCCGTAACTTCTAATTCTTTCATTAACATTTCTTTACTCATTTTATTTGGTACGAATAGCGAAATGGCTAATACCCCAAGCGGCAGTAATACGTTACTTACCGAGAAATCGACTAAGTCAAAGAATGTTTTCCCAAATATTTTCACATCACTCATAATTCCAAACGATAGGGCTGACGGGATTCCAACTCCAAAAATAAGAATACCAATTAATAACGATGCTGATGGGCGCTTTTTCTCATTATCTTTCGCAACAGATGCTACTACAATTTCAAGCATGGAAATCGCAGATGTTAACGTTGCAAAGAAGAATAACACTAAAAACATAATGAAGAAAAATTGTCCAAATGGTATTTTTGCAAATACTGCTGGAAGGACGATAAACAGTAGTCCTGGCCCTTCAGTCGGCTTAACGCCTAATGCGAAAATCGCCGGGAAAATTGCTAATCCTGCAAGTACTGTAATAAAAACAGTTAAACTTACAATAGATGTTGCTGATTTCGCTAAATGTTCTTCTTTCTTCAAATAGGAACTATACGTTACCATTACTGAGGCACCAACTGTTAGCGAGAAGAACGATTGCCCCATCGCGTATAAAATCGTATCTGCTGTCAACTTTGAAAAATCCGGTTTCAAGAAGAACTCTACCCCAGCAAAAGCACCATCGAGTGTCAATGCACGAATAATGATAGCAATAAACAAAATAAATAATAGCGGCATCATATACTTACTTGCTTTTTCTATCCCTTTCTCTACACCTTTACTTACAACAAAAATAGTGCAAAGCATAAAGAGAAATTGCGCTCCAATTGCGCTTACTGGATTTGAAATCGTTTCACCAAACAATTGTCCATAATCAACAACACCATTCCAGAAGCTTCCTGTAACACTATAGTATAAATACAGTAAAATCCATCCACCTACAACACTATAAAAAGATAGTACACTAAAACAAGTAACAACTCCCATACGACCAATCCAAGGATATAACTTGCTATTTGGCACCAATACTTTATACGCTGTAACTGCCTCTTTTTGCGTACTACGCCCAATAACAAATTCAGCTAAAAGAAGCGGCATACCTATAAATAAAGTTAATAGTAAAAATACAAGGAAGAATGCGCCTCCCCCACCATTACCTGCAACATATGGAAATTTCCATATCGCACCAAGACCTACTGCGGCTCCGGCTGCTGCGAGTACAAAGCCTATTTTCGACGTCCATTGCTGTGTTTCTTTCATTATAATTTCTCCTTTTCTGAATATTTAAACTTTTGTTAATTATACACTTTCATTTCATACTCGCACACCTCCTTTAGAAAATAAAAAAGTCCCCTACACGCAAATATGCATGTAGAGGACGATATATGTAATGTAAATACCGTGGTACCACCTCAATTGGATTGATAAATCCCACTTGTTCAAGTACAGGAAAAACTCCGATACTCTATCCTTTTAACGGCGGAACCCGGGTTGCCTACTACAATGTTCAACATACCTCTCGCAAGCCCATTCTGTATATTTTATCGTACCGGGCTCACACCTTACCCCAGCTCTCTGAACGTATCAAATATACCTACTCTTCTTGCTCATCGATTTCATCTATTGAAGTTACTTGTGATTATAAATTATATTTTTATAGTTGTAAAGTACAATTTATTCATTATCCTATATGAACTCTTCTCTCTAATTCTTGTAAAAACAATTCTCTTTTTTGTTCATTTTGAACATATATCGACTTTAATACTTCTTGCAACAATATATTTCTCTGTCTTTTCTCTATTTGTAATTCTTTCACTTTTATTCTAACTTCGTATAAAAAATTAAGGTACGACTCATACGCCTCATCATATTTATTTGCAATATCATCACGAATTTTTTTTGCAAGTTTTGGGCTCGCTCCCCCAGTAGAAACAGCCACATTCAGTAATCCACGATGAATCGCCGCCGGAAAATGAACATTACCACTTTCCGGGTTCGTAATAACATTTACTAATTGATTTTCTGCGCTATCTTCAGCAATTTGTTCATTTAATACAGCATCACTACTCGCTGCAACAACTAAAAAAGCGTCTTTAATGTCACTTTTTTCATACTCCCTTTGATACCAACGAATTTTCTTTTCTTCTACAAGTTTCACTAAATTTGCATCCAATTCAGGACTTATCACAACTATATCCGCACCTTGTTTTAGTAAAGGAATAATTTTAAATCCCGCAACTTTCCCTCCACCAATAACAACAACACGTTTCTTCTTAACTCGCACTGTAAGTGGATACATATTGATCTCCCTTCAATAATTTTTTCGTTTTCTGAATTAACATATACTGAAATGCTTCATTCTTGCCTAAATACGGACTTATTTTTATCTCTTCCAGCTCATATTGACTCACTTCTTTTTCAATATGTTTCATAAGTAAACCTGTAAATAATAAGTAAGGCAGTACAACGATGTTCTTTTCTTTTCGTTCTATGACTTCTTTTAACTTATCCTCAAATTTCGGCTTGGCAGCTGCTAAATAACAAACCTCTACTTTTTTAATTTTCTCTTCCGTTTGAAATAAAGAAGCAATCCAGTTTATATCTCGTAATACTTCAGGGTCACTGCTCCCTCTTGCAACAAGAAGTAGCGTCACTTCATTTTTATCTTCCTGTTCAATACCACTTCCACTATATACCGATTTAACAAGTGTTTCTGATACACCAAACGGATTACCATAAGTCACTTTAACATTCGAAAATTGATTATTTAACTTTTCCAATTCAAACGGGATATCTTTTTTCACATGACCTGCCGCTAATAAAAAAACTGGAATAACAATAATCTCTGTAGCACCACGCTTCACACATGTACGGAACCCTTCATCAATAGTTGGACTCGCTAACTCTAAAAAACAAACTTCTTGAATACTTGCCTCTACACGGTTCATGCATGACGTAATAAACGCAACAGCTTCTTCTTTAGCTGCTTTCAAACGACTTCCATGGCATATATATAAGATGGCTTTCATTTTATAACACTCCACTTACTTGATACGTACTTTCTGTCTGTTTCTCAAACCAATGGATTTTTTCTCGAAAACGGACCACCTCTCCAATTACAATCATGCTCGGATTTTGAATTTGTTCTTTTTTTGCAACATCTACAATTGTTCCTAACGTTCCAACAACTGTACGCTGCATAGATGTCGTTCCTCGCTCAATAATAGCAACAGGTGTACTTTTATCTTTTCCATGCTTCATTAGTTGCTCACATATGTAGGGTAAATTGCTAACCCCCATATATACAGCTAAAGTCTCTACACCTTTCGCTAAATTTTCCCACTTCACTTCCTCTTCGGCATCTTCTTTTCTATGCCCCGTTACAATAGCAAAACTTGCACTTGCATCACGATGTGTCACTGGGATACCAGCATAAGCAGGAGCAGCTATTCCAGCTGAAATACCAGGAACGATTTCAAACGGTACACCTTGCTTTGCTAACGCTTCAGCTTCTTCTCCTCCCCTACCAAATACAAATGGATCCCCACCTTTTAGCCTCGTTACAACTTTTCCCTTTTTCGCATATTTAATAAGAAACATGTTAATTGTCTCTTGCTTCATCGTGTGATAATTTGGTAGTTTTCCGCAATAAATTAAATCCGCTTCAGGCTTTGCATAAGAAAGCAATTCTTTATTCACGAGACGGTCGTATAAAATAACATCTGCTTTCTCAATACATTTCAATCCTTTTACAGTAATTAAATCTGGATCACCAGGACCCGCCCCAACGATATAAACCTTCCCCATCATCTCTCCTCATTTCTACTATTAAAGTGAAACTTCCATCCTTATATACGAATGGAAGTTTTCATTATTTTTTATTCCCTACTCATGAATAACAAATGCCGCACCTTTTCGAATCTTCTTTTTTTCAAATAAAGAAATCTCCTTTACTTCTGGCAGCGGTAAAAAATGCTTTTCAAGCTCCATCTCTGCAAGCTTAAACGCCTGTTCTTCACTTTGAGCAACGACAACAATAGGAACAATACTATTTACTAATACAGCTTCAAATCGATATAAATCCATATTGTCCCTCCTAAGACGCTATTACTTCTTCTAGCACGTTATTTAACGCTATTTGTAATGTCTCTACACCAACACGGCCGACAAAATCATAAAACGTTTCAGCTAATAATTTATTCTCTTTGAAATAACTGATAAATGCTGCAAGTACATCTGGTAGATCCTCACCATCTATTTTCCCTTTTAACTTTTGGTTATAAGCACCACCATCTAACAGCGTTCCACCTACATATATTTCAAATGCTTCAACAATTCCTTTTTCCTTCGTTTTCATTTTCACCCCTTGTAATCCAATGTCAGCAATTTGACGTTGACCACATGAATTCGGGCACCCTACCATATGAATACGAACCGGAACATCGAGTGCAATTTGTGTATCTAAGTATTCGGCAATTTTTCGCAATCTTTCTTTCGTTTCTACTAAAGCAAGATTGCAATATTCAATACCAGTGCAAGAAACTGCATGACCAATAAACGATTTCGGACTTGCTGATATCGCTTCAAATAATGGCTCATTTAGTAAACCCTCCACATTTTCTGGCGGAACATTCGGAATAATAAAGTTTTGTGAATTACATGTACGAATTTGTCCATTCCCATACTGTTTAGCAATTCTTGCAATCTCAAACATTTCTTCTGCATGTAGGCGTCCTACTGGCACATTAAAACCTACATATTTTAGTCCGTCTTGTTTTTGATCTTGAACTCCATAAAAGTATCCCGCATTCCAGCCTTTGAGAGCACTTTCCCCTTTACTTTGCAATGGCCCTGTATACTCTATTAGTTTCTCTTTGAACTTCTCTGCTCCCCAGTCTGCAACAAGAAACTTCAAACGGGCTAAATGACGTTTTTCGCGATATCCAAAATCACGGAATATTGTAGCAATCGCAATTGCTACCGCCTTCACTTCTTCTGGTAAAACGAATACATCTAATTCATCCGCTAAATATGGACGAGCTGATAATCCACCGCCTACTTTTATATGAAAACCAACTTTTTTCTCACCGTCTATCTCTTTCGTTGCAGGTGTAAACGCAACACAGTTAATCTCTGCGTTTGCTGAATTATAAATGTTAGAACTAATAGACATTTTAAATTTACGTGGTAAGTTAGAAAACTCTTCATTATGTTGGAAATAGTCATATACCTCTTTTACAATGCCAGTTGTATCAAACAGTTCATTTGCATCAATACCAGCAAGTGGATTTCCTGTAATATTACGCGTTATATCACCACACGCTCCAGCTGAAGATAGCCCAACTCTTGCTAATCTTTTAAAAATATCTGGAATTTGCTGAATTTCTAACCAATGAAACTGAATCGCCTGTCTTGTTGTAATATCTATTACGTCACGCCCATAATCCTCAGCAATAGAAGCAAGCACTTCTGCCTGTGCATTCGTAATAATCCCTGAAGGAATATTTACACGCATCATAAAATAACCAGCTTCTTTCGGTCTTTGTAAATACAACCCTGCCCATTTGAATGCGTCCCACTCTTCTTTCGGAATAGATTCGAAGCCATTCTCTGCATAGTAAGGAATATCATTAAAGATCTCCAAGCCATCTTTTTTTAATTTATTTTTCTCAGTCTGATTTAATTTTTCATTGTTAGCCCATACTTTTTCATAACTCATTTTTTAATCCCCCTATATAAAGTGAAACTTTAATCAGCGAGGGGTGTTCCTCCCCCACTGATTATTATTTGAACCAATCGGGCATTTACAGGCAATTCATCTCCCACCTAACTTCTTTGCCCTAGCCAAATTTTGAGATGACAGTTTTACTGCCCGTTAACACGAGATAAAACTACGCTCTTGTAAGTACTTCACGATTTGTTCTGCACATTCTTCAATAGAATACTTATGCGTTTCTACAATTAATTCCGCTTGCTCTGGTTCCTCATACGGTGAATCGATACCTGTAAACTCTTTAATATCACCTTTTCTTGCTTTTTTATACAGCCCTTTCGGATCACGCTTTTCACACTCTTCAATTGGACATTTTACAAACACTTCTATAAACTCATCTGCAGCTAATAGATCTCTAACTTGTTTTCGGTCTACTCGAAACGGTGAAATAAACGCCGTAAGAACAACAGTACCTTGATCTACAAATAGTTTCGCCACTTCGCCAATCCTTCTTATATTCTCCATACGATCACTTTCAGAAAACCCTAAGTCTTTATTTAAACCGTGGCGTATATTATCTCCATCTAGTACATAGTTTCCAATATTCTTTTCAAATAGTTTACGAGCAACCGCGTTCGCCACTGTAGATTTACCTGAAGCTGATAAACCAGTAAACCAAATTACAAAACTGTGATGTCCATTCTTCACTCTTCTCTCATCTTTTGAAACCGAAGCTGTATGCCAAGTAATATTTGTGTCCATCTCATTCTCTCCCTATTCTGTTACTACTGCTTTTTTCAAGCCTTTAATTAGCACTTCCACTACTTCTTTACGACTAAATGTACTTGGCGGAACCTCACCGTTTCTTAATAATTCTCTTACTTTCGTACCCGATAAAATGACATGATCTTCTTTTCCGTGCGGGCATGTTTTCGTCGAAGCCATTGCTTCACATTTCGTGCAGTAAAAACTATGTTCAAAAAATAGCGGTGTAATCCCTAATTCTTCTACTGTAAAGTTTGTAAAAATTTCTTGCGCTTCATAAGTACCGTAATAATCTCCTACCCCTGCATGATCTCGCCCTACAATAAAGTGGGTACATCCAAAATTCTTTCTGACTAGTGCATGAAATATCGCTTCCCTCGGTCCTGCGTAACGCATCGCTGCAGGAAATACACTTAAAAAGACACGATTTTTCGGATAGTAGTTTTGAAGTAACACTTCATAGCTTTCCATTCTTACATCAGCAGGAATATCGTCCGACTTCGTTTCCCCAACGAGCGGATTTAAAAAGAGGCCATCTACAATTTCAAGAGCAGATTTTTGAATATATTCATGGGCACGATGTACCGGATTTCTCGTTTGGAATCCGACTACTGTTTTCCAACCACGTTTTTTAAATTCTTCTCTCGTTTCAATTGGATCTAAATGATAAGAAGGAAATGGATTACTTTCAAAACGTTTCGTAAGAATAATAGCTCCTCCGACGTAAACGTTCGGTCGTTCGTATAATTTTTTCACCCCTGGATGAGCCTCATCCGTCGTTTTATACACTAGTAACGCTTCTTTTTCCTTATCCGGAGTAAAAATATCTTCTATTTGAATGACACCATATACGTTTCCATCTTTAACAAGTTTTACTTTCTCTCCAGCTATTAGACTCTCTGCTACTTCTTCTGTTACTGGTAATGTAATTGGTATACTCCAAACGCTCCCATTAGCTAAACGAAGCGTTTCTACCACCGAATCATAATCTTTCTTCCCTAAAAAACCAGTAAGCGGGCTATATCCTCCTGTTGCTAATAGCTCTAAATCACTTAACGCAATGTTGTCTAGCCCAATTTCTTTTTCAATTTGTGATACATCATATGTCTCGTCTATAAGATTTACTAATTCGTTTCTTGTACTCATTTTCTATACCCTCTCTTAGCTTTATTTTCAAATTCATCTTATTGGTAATGTAGACCACATTCAGTTTTCACTTTCCCGGCCCATCTACCATCTCTCGAATCGCCACCCTCACCTACAGGTAACGTACACTTCTCACACCCAATACTTGGATATCCAACATCATGCAGCGGGTTATACGGCAAACTATGTTTGTATACATATCGCCATACCTCTTTCCATGTCCAATGAATGAGCGGACAAACTTTAATAGAATGAAAGCGATGATCTTGATTTATAAACTTTGTATGCTTACGCGTTTCTGATTGTTCCCTCCTTAAGCCCGATATCCACGCTTTTTCCGCTGCTAATGATTTTTCTAACGGTAAAATTTTTCTAATCTTACAACAAAGATTCGGATTACTTTCCCATAATTTCTCACCATGCAACTTCGCTTGTTCATCAAGCGTAAGTTCCGGTTGTTTTTCTATAATATTTAATGAAGGAAATCGCCTCCGCACTTTTTGAATTAATTCATATGTTTCTTGAAAATGAACATTTGTATCTAAAAATACAACTTTAGCAGATGGATTTACTTGGTTTATAAGATGCAGCAATACCATCCCTTCCACTCCGAAGCTACATGCGTATACAATTTCACCTTCATATTCTTTATAAGCCCAACTTAAAACAGATAGCGCGCCTTTCGTTTCATCTTCTTCTGAAAATGAAACATTATTTTCTTCCCACGTTTCATACGTCAACATGTTTTTTCCCCCTGTAAAAGCAAAAAGACGGTTTTAACCTAATCAAAATAGGTTAAAACCGCCTCTAGTTTTTCTAGTCAGCGCTTTTTACTTTAAACGTACCTTTTCACTTTTCTCTAATTGAATGACTTTTCCATCTTGCACAACAATTGTAATTGAACCATATTTCATATCAGCAAGCATCGCTTCAATTTTCTCAGATACTTCCTCAAAATGTTCCCGTACACTCACGCGAACAGCCCCCCTTTTTATTCATAAAAAAAATCTTTCCCATTTCGAAAAGACTGTTCGGTAATATATTTTACCTTATCTTTCAAAATGGATTCCATTTTGCTGGATTTAGCACCTTGCTTTCTATAAGCAGGTTGCCGAGCTTCGTCGGGCCAGTTCCCTCCGCTTCTCTTGATAAGCTTTGTATTTGTATTTTATCACAATTCTGATTTTTTTCAATCCTAGTTTTCCGATATATTTTAATTATTTTATTTTATAAAAAAGGAATTGTCCCTCCGAACAACTCCTTTTTCCTCATTTAAACAAGTTCTTTAATACGTATGCGATCGTTCCCAATAATATTTTCATATGTTTCGCGCTCTACAACAATTTGTGACGTACCACCTTTCGCGAAGACGACAGCTGGTCTACGAATCCGATTATAATTATTCGCCATCGAGTACCCATATGCCCCTGTACAAGAAATTGCTAGTAAATCCGCAGAGGCAACTTTCGGTAGATTAATATCCCAAATTAACATATCTCCACTCTCACAGCATTTCCCTGCAATCGAAACAACTTCCTCATTCTCATCGTTCCCTCGATTCGCTAACATCGCTTCATAACGAGCATTATATAAAGCAGGCCTTAAATTATCAGTCATCCCACCATCGACTGATACATATTTCCGAATACCAGGAATGTCTTTCACAGATCCAACTGTATAAAGGGTCGTTCCAGCATCACCTACAATACTACGGCCTGGTTCAACCCATATTTCTGGCAAGGGATAATTACATACTGTAAATTGCTCTCTCACTGCACTTGTTACAGCTCGCACATACTTCTCAAGAGTTAATGGCGTATCTGACTCTGTGTAGCGTATTCCGAATCCTCCGCCCACATTTAGCACTTTTACTACATAATTTGTTCGCTCTCTCACTTTTTCTAAAAATTGATGAAGAACTTCAATCGCTCGCACAAAGCCGGCTGTTTCAAATATTTGTGATCCGATATGTGAATGAATTCCTAACACGTTATAATTTGATTTTTGTAAAGCAAGCTCAATTGCTTGCATCGCTTGACCATTTGACACGCCAAATCCAAATTTCGAATCATCTTGACCTGTTGTAATATATTCATGTGTGTGCGCCTCTACCCCAGGCGTTACACGAATTAATATGTTCACAAATTTCCCATGTTGCACTGCTAAATCATGCAAAATTTCTAATTCTAAGAAGTTATCTACGACAAAACAACCAATATTCGCCTGAAGAGCCATCACAATTTCTTCATCTGTTTTGTTATTGCCGTGAAAATGAATGCGCGATGCCGGAAATCCTGCTTGTAGTGCAGTATATAATTCCCCTCCAGAAACAACATCTAATGACATATTCTCTTCACGAGCTACTCGGCACATCTCCATGCACAAGAACGCCTTGCTTGCATATGCTACTTGATAAGAGAAACCACTTTCTTTAAAAGCACGATGAAACGCGCGGCACTTTCCTCGAATTGACTCTTCATCGTATACATAAAGTGGTGTTCCATATTGTTTTGCTAGCTGCGTCGTATCGCACCCTCCAATTTCTAAGTGTCCTTGCCCATTGATTCGGCTTGTGCCGTGTAAATACATTTGAATTCCTCCCTTATTTCCTCTAAAACTCATAACCCCAATCTTCTATTCATTGCAGCACGCTTTTAGATAGACAAAAAACGCGCGGAACAATGTTCACACGCGTTTCTTATTAGGAAAAATATATATTGAAAAAATAAACGAGTTGTTATCTCCTCAAAATAAGAAACCGCATCAACATCTCCAAATAGCTCTCCATAAAATAAATCTTATGACAGTACTACATTTATTCAATGCAGTCCCAATATATGAATAAGATGGTTATTCTTATATTTCGGCAATAGTCCCTTTCAACCTATGATCACAGATTCCATTAAATCTCCCATAGCTTACTCTTTCCTATCGCGGCCTCTACCTTTGAGAGTAGATGAGGTAAGTCTATTTAATTTTCAAACATCTAATTGTTGCTATTAACAATACCAAAGGACCATTTTATTTGTCAAACAATTTTTTATATTGTTTTTTTACAGTTTAGTTTCGTATCGTTCGGTAAGCGCTTTACTAAAACCTTCGTCACTTCCCATTCGCCTTCTTCGTTATTAAATGTAATCGTTACCTTCTCAAATGGTGGAGCAATTTTCCCGGCAACACGTTCATACTTCGTTACTTCAATAACTGCTTGAAATAAATATGTACCGCTATACACTTTTTTTAAACTAATAATTTTCGGGCATTGATAAGGCTTCAAGCTCCCATATTGTTTTTCAATTGCTTTATTTATTTTCGGAAATAAGACAGAATAAAGGGCATCTTCCATAAGAGGTGCATCATATTGCGCTACCGACACACTCGGTGAAGCAAAAAGTATAACACTACTACATACTATAAAATACAATAACTTTCGCATTATAACCTCCTTACACGATTCTTTCTGCGCACGACAATAATCATATATAGAAACTCCGTTTTATTGTCTCCTACTCCCCTTTTTCTAATCAATTATTATAAAAAAGCCCACAACTCTCTTTTGTTTTCGTATAATGATACTCATAGTATAATAAACATAATAACAAAGGACTGTTCGTATATATAAAATGAGGCGCTAATCAAATCGACTCACAAGAACTGTCATGCTTTTTAGGAGAGGAGTATATTATGCTACAACGTCTGTTTCCAAAACTGCGATTTGCACTCGTTGCAGTCGTTTTATTATGGATAAAAACATATATTGTGTACAAGCTAGCATTCGATATTAAAATTGATAATTTCTTTGAAGAATTTATGCTTTTTATTAATCCACTAGCTGCGTTACTTTTATTTTTCGGTTTTGCTTTATTTGCATCTAAACACCGAAACCGCATTATAGTTGGAATTAGTTTTATACTATCATTCATTTTATTTGGAAATGCAATGTTTTATGGGTTTTATAACGATTTCGTTACGTTCCCAGTATTATTTCAAACAAATAATATGGCTGATTTAGGGACGAGTATAAAAGAACTCTTTACGTATAAAACATTACTGTTATTCGCAGATGCGATCATCTTAATGTTTCTTTCGCGTAAATTCCCAGCATTTTACGACAAGACGCCGCTTTCTCGCTCTGAGAAGAGAACTTTCTTTAGCGGTGTAACAGCTCTATTAGCACTACAAATTGTTGTTTCCGTTATTTATAAACCACAAATGTTCTCACGCTCGTTTGACCGTCAAACTGTCGTGAAAAATTTAGGTTTATACACATATCATCTATTTGATATTACACTTCAATCTAAATCTTCAGCTGAACGTGTATTTGCAAGTGGGGACGGGTTCTCTGAAATTAAAAACTATACAGATTCAAAAGATAAGCAAGTTGATAAAAATTTATTTGGAGCTGCCAAAGGTAAAAATGTTATTTTAATTTCAATGGAATCTACACAAAGTTTTGTTATTAATGAAAAAATAAATGGAAAAGAAATTACCCCATTTTTAAACGAATTTATTAAAGATAGTTTCTATTTCGATAATTTCTATCATCAAACAGGACAAGGTAAAACTTCTGATGCTGAATTTATCGTTGAAAATTCACTTTATCCGTTAGATCGCGGTTCTGTATTCTTTACTCATGCAACAAATGAATATACAGCTACACCAGAACAATTAAAAAAATACGGATATTCTTCTGCTGTCTTCCATTCAAACGATAAAGCGTTTTGGAATCGTGATGTAATGTATCCTGCACTTGGATATGATCGTTACTTTAATTTGAATGATTACGTAGGCACAGAACAAATGTCTGTCGGTTGGGGATTAAAAGATAAAGAGTTCTTTGAACAATCTATCCCAAAGCTAAAATCTTTACCACAGCCATTCTATACAAAGTTCATTACTTTAACAAACCATTTTCCATTTCTTCTAAATCCAGAAGATCAATATGTTGATGAGTTTAATTCAGAAAGTGGTGTTGTAAACCGTTACTTCCCAACGGTTCGTTACACGGATGAAGCTCTTAAACGATTTATTAAACAATTAAAAGAAGAGGGACTATATGATAATTCCGTTATTATCATTTACGGAGATCATTACGGTATTTCTGAAAACCATAACGCAGCTATGGCCCAGTTCCTTGGGAAAGACGCTATTACACCGTTTGATTCTATGCAACTACAACGCGTCCCTCTCATTATTCACGTACCTGGTCAAGAAGGAAAAGTCATTTCTAAAGTATCTGGTCAAATTGATATTAAACCAACGCTACTTCATTTACTTGGTATGAAAACAAATAAATCCGTTGAATTTGGAACTGACTTATTTATTAAAGAAAAAGACCCACTTATGGTAATGCGTGATGGTAGCTTCGTCTCGGAAGATTATGTGTATACAAAAAACATGTGTTATAAACGAAATACAGGTGAAGAAGCGGACATTTCATTATGTCAACCAAATATTGAAAAAGCAAAAACTGAATTGAAACTCTCCGACAAACTCATTTATGGAGATTTATTACGTTTCGACCCTAACAATCGGTATAAGACTGGAACGATGACAACGAAATTTGAATAATACAAGGAGCAACTTTATAAAAGTTGCTCCTTTTTTTACTTATTTTTCAAATCATTCTTCTATGAAATCTTTCACAAATTGGGAATTTTTTTCGTATGAAGAAGAAATTTATGGTATGATAAAATAAGTAAACTTTCATACACTAATTAAGAATTTATTACAGAAAGCAAGGGATCAGATTTTGTATAGAGCAGCTATTCCAAACTTATTTACGCTCGGAAATTTATATAGTGGATTCTTGTCAATCGGCTATGCATCTTTAGGATATTATAAATCAGCTGCTATTTTAGTACTTATCGGGATGATGTTAGATAGTCTTGATGGGCGTGTTGCTCGTTTATTACGCGTTGATTCACAAATGGGAAAAGAGCTTGACTCGCTTGCAGATGTCGTAACATTTGGTGCAGCACCTGCTGTCCTCATGTATTACACATCTTTCTCCAATTATGGAATCATCGGACTATACATAGCGGGACTATTCCCTCTTTTCGGAGCATATCGTTTAGCTCGATTTAATGTTACACCATCTTCTACTTCAATGAAATATTTCACTGGGGTACCGATTACAGCAGCGGGAGGGCTTGTTGCTTTCTTAACATTATTTTCACATACCATTCCAAAAATCGTTCTTATTACAGTATTTGTAACGTTCGCATTTTTAATGGTGAGCCGCATTCGTATCCCAAGTTTAAAAGATGTACCAATTCCACGAT
This sequence comes from Bacillus sp. AFS059628, assembly GCF_002571225.1. GTDB lineage: Bacteria > Bacillota > Bacilli > Bacillales > Bacillaceae_G > Bacillus_A. Next base: position 62,488 of record NZ_NVEC01000076.1, read on the forward strand.
ATAGCATCATTATTACACTATTTTTAGTTGGAATCATTATCACAATGTACCAAACAGGTTTCGGTAATTTTTCTGTTTTCTTATTCATTGCTATTCCACTATATATTTTGTATATGCTATCTCAATTTCTTAGACAAAGACCATCTAAAAGAGCAAATAAAGACAAATAAAAAACCTTCCGATTCCGGAAGGTTTCTTTTTATTTTGTAACGAATACTTTTTGATTTACAGGTGTTACCGGCTCTTCACCGTTTAATACTGCTAAAATATTTCTTACTGCCATTTCAGCCATCGCATCACGCGTTTCAAATGTTGCATTTCCTACGTGAGGAGCAAGTACTACATTCTTTAACCCTTTTAGCTCTTCAGTAATTTTCGGTTCAAATTCAAATACATCAAGAGCCGCCCCTTCAATTTCATTCGTTTTTAATGCATGAGCGAGTGCTGCTTCATGCATGATTGGTCCACGTGAAGCATTTATAATATACGCAGTTTTCTTTATCATTTTAAATTGTTCTTCATCAATCATATGGTGCAATTTCGGATTATACGCACAGTTAATTGTAATAAAGTCTGCTGTTTGTAATAATTCTTCCAATGTTACATATGTTGCTTCCAGCTCACTTTCAGCTTCAGGCTTTCGATTTGGTCCTGTATATAAAACATTCATTCCAAACGCTTTCGCACGCTTTGCAACTGCCTTTCCGATTTCTCCAAGGCCAATAATTCCAATTGTTTTACCGTGTACTTCGCGGCCTAAGAAAAATAATGGTGCCCATCCGTTAAATCCAGTTGTACGACATAGCGTATCACCTTCAGGAATTCTACGTGCCGCCGCTAAAAGAAGTGCAAATGTTAGTTCTGCAGTAGCTTCAGTTGATACTTTCGGTGTATTCGATACTACAATTCCTTTTTCACCCGCATACGTGTAATCAATATTGTCGTAACCAGCACCATAGTTTGCAACAATCTTCAAATTAGGTGCCGCATCAATCACTTCTTTTGTCACCTTTGTAGAAAGTAGGCTTAACAATGCATCTTTGTCTTTTACACGCTCTGTTAATTCATCTAAAGAAATTAACGCCTCTTTATCGTACATTTCTACATCATGATCCTTTAATAGTTCTAATCCGATTGCTGGAATTTTCCCTGCTACTAATATTTTTGCCACTACTAACACCTCTTCTATAGAAAATAAGATATCTCTTATCTTTCATTGTAAGAAATCCACATATAAAAACCAAGGAATTTGATTATAGTTTTGAAAATCGACACTTTTCCACAAAAAAAGAGGAGATGCAAGTCTCCCCTCTTCTTATGCTTTTTCTTGCGATTGTTTTCCAAGCTTCACATCGATCGTTCCTTCTGCAACTGTATCACTAATTTGTTCCTCAATAACGGATTGAGATGTAGCATTCGTTTCAGAAGTATACGCTTGTTGCTGTGCATCTTGTACATTTTGTTTATTTTGTTGTTTCACCATTTCTTTACCCTCCTTTTTATTCTTTCTTATTTTGAACAAAAAGTTGAGTTTTCATCAAAAAATCGTGATCATTTTAAAATTGTAACTTCTCCTTCCAGCAATTTCATCGTTCTTACTCGTTTCGTAAATGTAGCTAAATGCGAAATATCATGATTGCGTAACGTCTTTATATTCTCTTCCACATATTTTCCTAAATCATGCGGATAATGAGCATCTGAGGAAAGTGTAATCGGGACCCCATGCTTAGCTAATACTTGTAAATATAGTGGACTCGGGCACATTTCACGCACAGGGTAGCGATAATACAACCCCGCATTTATTTCCGTTGCCGTATTTGTTTCTACCAATGCACGTGCAATTTCCTTATAATAAGAAAGTTGTTCATTCTCATCTAGCCGGTAATTAAATACTTTTATATTATCAAGATGAGCTATTATATCAAATAACTCAGAACGAACTGCACACTCCACCGTTTTGAAAAACGTATCATATAAAGCATATAAGTCATGTTCCTTAAAATATTCTTTCGTATCTGGATTGTCAAATCCCCAGCCATTTAAAAAATGAACAGAACCTATTACATAATCAAAATCCCCTAATGCGAGTAAAGATTGTAATTCTTGTTCACCACCAATAAAATAATCCGCTTCAATTCCAAGTTTAAGCGTAACACCTCTTTTACTCCATCGTTCTTTTGCCTCTTCAATTGCCTTTGTAAAATCATGTAGTGACGCTACCCTTACTTGGTCTAACCATTCCTTCTGTAAATGACCAAGCCTCGAATTACTAATATCGACATATCTTTCATAGTATTCTTTCGCTTCATAAAAACGGTATAAATGATCGACAATCCCAACTTCTTTTATACCTTTTCGCAAAGCTTCTTCTAAATATAAATCAATCCATTTCACTGTAAATGGCCCTTCTTTCACACGTCTTTGCAGGCGTTCTTGTGTTTTTACAAGCCATTCCATAGAATGTTTTTCTTCTTTAAGCGGTTCATAATGTTGCAGTGCTTCATTTATTTTAGCAAGCCACCCTATTGAATACGGTCCTTCTTCTAAATGAATGTGATAATCCACTTTCATACATATTCCCCCTATAATGTATCTATTTCTCTCCTGTCTCCTACTCTCGAAAGCTTCCCATTTCTTTCTTTCACTTCCTCCATAATATCTTCTAATGGTATATTTTTTTCGGCTAATAAAACGAAGCAGTGATACATTACATCAACCATTTCTTTCACTAACTCTTCTTTATCATTATTTTTAGATGCGATAATTACTTCGGAACATTCCTCACCAATTTTCTTTAAAATTTTATCTTCCCCTTTTGAAAACAAGTAATTTGTATATGATTCAGGAAGCGGACTTCTCTTTCGTTCTTCAATTGTTTCAAATAGTAATGTAAAGGCGTTTTTCATATGTATCCCCCTATATAATTTTGTAATGAAAACATGTCTTTTCTCCCGTATGACATGCAGGCCCTACTTGCTTTACGACAACAACAATTGAATCTTGATCACAATCTAAATAAAGAGATTGCACATATTGGATATTCCCTGATGTTTCCCCTTTATTCCATAACGACCTTCTTGACCGAGAATAAAACCAAGTTCTTTTCGTTTGTAACGTTTTTTCATATGCTTCTTCATTCATATAAGCTAGCATTAAAACTTCTTTTGTACCTTCTTCAATTACAACTGTTGGTAGTAATCCTTTTGAAAAGTTAGGTTTCATAACCGCACCTCGACGTTTGCATTTCTTAATTTTCTCTTTACGTCCTGCACTGTCGCCTCACCATAATGAAAGATGGATGCCGCTAACGCTGCATCAACGGTTGTCTTTTGAAAAACTTCTATAATGTGATCAACATGACCGCACCCGCCTGACGCGATGACTGGTACGGAAACGCTTTTTGAAATTTCTTCTGTTAAGCGAAGGTCATATCCATTTTTCGTTCCATCTGCATCCATACTCGTTAATAAAATTTCCCCTGCGCCTAGCTCGGTAACACGCTTTGCCCACCAGATGGCATCCATTTCTGTATCAATTCTTCCGCCGTTCACATATACATTCCACTTACCTTCTGTTACTTTTCTAGCATCAATTGCGACGACAATACATTGTGAGCCAAAGTGTTCTGCTCCTTCTTCAATTAATTTTGGATTTCGCACTGCCGCTGAGTTAATTGAAATTTTATCTGCTCCCGCTCTTAGTAAATTGTACATATCTTTAACACTTGAAATCCCCCCGCCAACTGTAAGAGGAATAAATACTTTTGAAGCTGTTTTCTCTACAACATCTATAATCGTCTTTCGTCCTTCATGCGTTGCCGTAATATCTAAAAATACTATTTCATCTGCTCCCGCCTCATTATATAAAGCGGCTATTTCAACCGGATCACCGACGTCTTGTAACCCTATAAAATTTACACCCTTTACGACTCGCCCTTCTTTCACATCTAGACAAGGAATAATTCGTTTTGCTAACATAACTTTGTTACCTCTAATACTTCTTCTAAATCTATCGTTTTCTCGTAAAGAGCCTTACCAATTATGACGCCGTATATATTCATATCATTTAATTTTTTCACATCTTGAATAGATGCTACTCCTCCAGAAGCAATAAGACGAATAGCAACGCTTTTTTGTAGTAACTCCAATTGCTCTATATTCGGCCCTGCAAGTGTCCCGTCTTTCGAAATGTCTGTAAACACAATTGTTAGAACACCTATATTCTCCATTTGCTTTGCTAAATCAATGTAAGAAATTTCAGACACATCAAGCCAGCCTCTCGTTGCTACGAAACCATTTTTCGCATCAATGCCAACAATGATTTTTTCTTTATATAGAAGAACCGCTTCTTCTAAAAATGCCTTATCATAAAGAGCGGCTGTTCCTAAAATCACTTTATCCACACCTACTGACAATAGCTTCTCTACCGCTATAAGCGATCGAATTCCTCCTCCAACTTGTACGGGAATACATACTGCCTTACAAATTTTTTCAATGACGGACAAGTTTAACGACTCGCCAGCAACTGCACCATCTAAATCAACAATGTGCAACCGTTTCGCTCCAAATTTTTCAAATATAATCGCTTGCGCAACCGGATCTTCATTCATTACTGTTTCTTTACTAAACTCTCCTTGATAAAGCCTAACGCAGCGCCCCTCTTTTAAATCGATAGCTGGGAAGATTTCCATGCTTCTACCACTCCTTTGAAATTTTTCAACATTTGCATTCCGATGTCACCACTCTTTTCAGGGTGAAACTGTGCGCCATATATACTTCCTTTTGCTACAAAACCAGGTACTTTCACTCCATATTCACTTATTCCATACACAATTTCATTTGGACAATCTGCGTAATAAGAGTGGACATAATATACGAAAGAACCATCCTCTACTCCATTCCAAAGTGCTATTTCTCCCTCTTTCTTTAACTCATTCCATCCCATATGTGGAATCTTATAAGGAACCTTTAACTTTCGAATAACACCTGGTAATAAACTTAATCCGTTACAGTCTTCTAGTTCCTCACTTTTTTCAAATAAAAGCTGCATTCCTAAGCAAATGCCTAGAAGCGGTTTTCCTGAACGCCCGACTTCTTTTAACACACATACTAAATCTTTTTCTTCCAATACATTCATCGCCTTTGGAAATGCACCTACTCCTGGTAAAATTACTCCATCACTTCTAAGAATTTCTTCTTTCTCACTCGTTACGATATACGCTGCTCCAATATGCTTTAATGCTTGTTCTACACTACGAATATTTCCCATTCCATAATCTATAATGGCAATCAATTACAACACCCCTTTCGTTGAATTTACACCAGTAATGTTGACATTTCTTTCGACTGCTTCTCTAAGCGCTCTACCAAACGCTTTAAATAACGCTTCAATTTTGTGATGTGTATTGCTTCCGTATAAAATACGAGCATGTAATGTAATATTGGCAGCATGCGCAACTGCTCTAAAAAATTCTTCTGTTAATTCTGTATCAAAATCCCCAAGCTTCGGATTCGTTAATTCTCCTTGAAATACAATATATGAGCGCCCGCTTATATCAATTGCGACAAAGCCTAAAGACTCATCCATCGGTACATATGCTGAGCCGTACCTATTAATCCCCTCTTTACTTTGCAATGCTTCTTTCAAACAGTTTCCGAGTACAATCCCAACATCTTCAACTGTATGATGCGCATCAACGAAAACATCACCTTCTGCCTCCACTTGCAAACCGAATCTTCCATGCCTTGCAAATAAAGTTAGCATATGATCAAAAAATCCAACTCCCGTTTGTACAGAAACATTCTTTCCTTCATCAAGCTGTAAATTTAATTTTATTTTTGTTTCTGTCGTCTCACGTATTTGACTAGACTCGCGCATCATTCTTCCTCCTCAAATCTTATTTGAATCGCTCTCGCATGCGCATGTAACCCTTCTTTATTGGCAAGTTCTACAATATGATGTTGTACATCTCTTAACGCGTCCTCCGTATAAGACAGGAAGCTTGATTTTTTCACGAAATCATCGACTGATAACGGTGAGAAAAATCTTGCTGTTCCACTTGTCGGTAACACATGATTCGGTCCTGCTAAATAATCACCGAGCGGTTCCGGTGCATATGGTCCAAGAAAGATAGATCCTGCATGTTTCACATAAGCTAGAGCATTCATCGGTTCTTTTATATGTAACTCTAAATGTTCTGGAGCGATTTCATTGGATAATTGTAGCGCCTCATTTAAAGAAGGAATGATAAAAATAGCTCCATTTCTATTTATCGATTCACGTGCAATTTTGCTTCTTGGTAATGTTTCTAACTGTCTTTCTATCTCTTTTTCTACCTCTTTTGCTAACTCTATATTCGTTGTAATACAAATTGCTGTTGCTCTCACGTCATGTTCTGCTTGTGATAATAAATCAGCAGCAATGTATTTTGCATTGCCAGTTTCATCAGCGATAACTACAATTTCTGACGGTCCAGCAATCATATCAATATTTACTATCCCGTATACTTCTCGTTTTGCCAGAGCGACGTACAAATTTCCCGGTCCAACTATTTTATCCACTTTCGGAATCGATTCCGTCCCGTATGCTAAAGCAGCAATTGCTTGCGCGCCACCTATCGTATAAATTTCATCTACTCCTGCAAGACTTGCAGCAACTAAAATATGTGGATCAATTCCTCCTTCCCTCGGCGGTGTTACCATTACAATTTTTTTCACACCAGCGAGTTTTGCTGGCAATACATTCATTAATACTGACGAAGGATACGAAGCAGTTCCGCCTGGCACATATACGCCTACATTCTCTAACGGCCGAATGATTTGTCCTCTAATGATGCCATTACTCTCGCAATCAAATATGGATTGCCTTTTTTGTTTTTCGTGATATGAAATAATGTTTTTCTTCGCTTCTTGTAACGCTTCTAAAAATGAATTCTCTACAAACATACCCGCTCGTTTTATTTCTTCTTCACTTACACGAAACTCTTTCATCTTTACACCATCAAACTTTTTTGTATAAAAAGATAGGGCCTCATCCCTACTCTCCCTTACATTTCGAACAATTTCATTTACATTTCTTTGAACAGTTTCTTCTATTATATTAGCGTTTTCCCGTAGCAATTTTATTTTTAATAACGCCTTTTGAAAATCTTCATACATGATTTCCATTTTAATCCCCCTATTTTCCGGATAAAATTTCTTGTTCCATCATATTCACAATACTGAATATTTCGTCTTTTTTAGTTTTTAATGCGGCTTTATTTACGATCATTCGAGCGGATATAGAACACATTTCTTCAAATACAACGAGCCCGTTTTCTTGTAATGTTTTTCCCGTTTCAACAATATCAACAACGGCATCTGCCAATCCAAGAATAGGAGCGATTTCTACAGAACCTTCTATTTTTATAATTTCTACATCCTCTCCTTTATCATGAAAATAGTTAGAAGTAATATGTGGATATTTCGTCGCAATACGCTTCTTCCGGTAGCTCTTCGGGTTATAAGTAGGAATAGAAGCAACACAAAACTTACACACGCCTACTCCTAAATCCAACATTTCATAAATATCTTTCTCGTTTTCCATTAAAACATCTTTGCCAACGACCCCAATATCAGCTACTCCATGTTCTACATAAGTAGCAACATCTACTGCTTTTACTAAAATAAATGATATATCTGTATTTTTACTTTGAAAGACTAGCTTTCGTCCTTTATTTTTGAGCTCTGTACAATCAATTCCAATTTGCTCAAAGAGCGGAATCACATGTTTTTCTAATCTTCCTTTCGTCAACGCAATTTGAATGTTACGCATGAAGTTTCCCCTTCTTTCTGGACTACCCATTTCTCGTTCCATACATATTCCACTAACGATTCATTCTTTGCCTCAACGACCGTTACTATTTGATGTTTTCTTGCAAATTGAAAGGTTTCATTTATATTTGAGAATAAAGATAGCTCTACTTTTTTCCCGTCCTTTTGAAGTAAATTTCGCAATCGTTCCGCTTCTGCTAATCTATTTAACTCATAATGAATCATAATATCTATTCTCTTTCGTTCATATGGTTCTTGTTGCTCTTGTAGCGCCTTCACAATTTGATTGACTTGCACCGCGAATCCAACAGCCGGCAGCATTTCTCCAAAATTTCCAATCAACTCATCATACCTTCCGCCACTAACAATTTCTTCTCCAATTTCGTATATATACCCTTTGAAAATAACACCTGTATAATAGTCCAAATGTTGAATCATACCTAAATCAATGGATATGTACGATCCATATCCTAGCTTTTCAATTGCTTCATATATTTCTTTCACTCTTGCGATGGCCATTTTCATTTCATTACTTGAGGCGAGTTTTTCAGCTTCCTCAATCACTTCTAAATTCCCAAATAACCTTGGTAATTTCTCTAGTAATCTTACTGTTTCATCACATCGATCTAATTTCTTTTCTCTAATAAAATTTGATAGCGCGGCATAATTTTTACTTTCAATGTATGTTCTAAGTATTCTCTCCTCTTCTCCATGAATGGAGAGCTTTTTGACAATACATTTATATAACTGTACTTGCCCAATCTCTATTGTAAAAGATTGCACTTTCAACTTTTGAAGTGATTGTATGACGCTTATGACACATTCAATTTCAGCTCTTACATTATCAATTCCGATAATTTCAATACCACTTTGCACAATTTCATTATATTTTCCAGTAAGAGACTCATTCGCTCGAAATACATTCCCGCTATACGTCACTTTAAGTGGCGTATCACATCTCTGCGTTCCGATTACTCTCGCTAAAGGAATTGTCATATCAGGGCGTAACACAATAATCCGTCCCTTTTCATCAAAAAATTTATACATCTTTTCTTCATCTATCGGTCTATTTTGAAAAGCAAACACATCATAAAATTCTATTGTTGGTGTCCTTATTTCTTCATAACCTCTCTCTAAAAAAGTACGCCTTAATTTTTGTTCTACTTCTTCAATTAACGTACATTCTTCGAATAAATAATCTCTCGTTCCATTTGGATTTGCACGTTTCCATTTTGTCATCGAAATTTTCACACCTTTCCTTTTCTAATGTATGCCTATTTCATGCTCCTAAACCGAAAATAAAAAGAGCCTTGTAGATAAAATATACCTACAAGGCTCTTTATTAGAGTGTAGGTACAACGGGAATAACCCTTGCACCTACACGTTTTCACGCTAGGTTCAAGGGCTTTATGTATGATGATGTAGTTGTGTAAGCATTTTAATAGATTGCATTGTTTTCATAATACCTACTCCCTTTCTCCTCTAATTTTTACATAGTATATAACACTTAATTCTGAATGTAAATACATTTTAAATATTCCGTTATCTCTTAATATACAGCTACCCTTCTTTCATACTCTTTTATTTCTTGTTCATACTGCATTGTAATACTAATTTCATCTAAACCATTTAGTAATTTCTCTTTCCACATTTTTTCGATTGTAAAATGAAACCTGTGCGTACTCGTTGTAATGACTTCATTCTCTAAATCTACTTCTATTTGCTCGCTCGCATCCGTTTTAGAAAGTTGTTCACGCATTTCTTTATCCATTACAATTGGTAACATACCATTTTTCATACAATTCATATAAAAAATATCTGCAAACCCTCCAGCGATAATAGTGCGGAAACCATAATCAGCAAGTGCCCAAGGTGCATGTTCTCTTGAAGAACCGCAACCAAAATTATCCCCTGTAATTAATATACTTGCCCCTTTTCTATCTTGTGCATTAAGCGGAAAATTCGGGTTTTCATGGCGGTTATTATCATAACGCCACTCATCAAATAAATATTTTCCAAATCCTGTCCTTTCAATTCTCTTTAAATATTGCTTTGGAATAATTTGGTCTGTATCAATATTATCATTCATCAGTACTGCCACGGTACCTTTATGAATACGAAATGGCTCCATCATAACTCTCCTTTCTAGTATCAACAAAATGACCATATAACGCAGCTGCTGCCGCCATTGCTGGGCTAACTAAATGCGTTCTTGCTCCTTTTCCTTGCCTTCCTTCAAAATTACGATTTGAAGTTGAAGCACAATGTTCTCCTTCAGGTACTTGATCTGGATTCATTCCAAGACACATGGAACATCCAGGTTCTCTCCATTCAAATCCAGCTTCTTTAAATATGTGATGTAGTCCTTTTTTCATTGCAGCTTCCCTTACTCTTTTTGATCCAGGAACAACGAGCGCTCGCACACCTTCTTTTACCTTTCTCCCTTTCACAACAGATGCAGCAATTTCTAAATCAGAAAGTCTAGAATTTGTACAAGACCCAATGAAAACATGCTGAACTGGAATGTCATACGTGCTTTGTCCAGGGCTTAATCCCATATAAGAAAATGCTCTTTCGTCATTTGCATCATGCTTTTCTGGCAACTTTTCATCAATACGAACACCCATACTCGGATTGGTTCCCCACGTAACGTACGGGGCTAAATCTGTAACATCAATTGTAATATGTAAATCATACATCGCATCTGCATCTGTATAAAGCTCAGACCATTTTTCCTCGAAAGTTTCATAGTCTTTCGGTGCATATTTACGCCCTTTTACGTAAGCAAATGTTTTTTCATCTGGCGCGATAATACCTGCTTTTGCGCCTCCTTCAATTGCCATGTTACAAAGCGTCATTCTCTCTTCCATCTCCATAGCCTCAATGGTCTCTCCGTAAAATTCCATTACGTATCCAGTTCCAACTGCCACACCGTACTTTGAAAGGAGATGCAAAATAATATCTTTTGCGTAAACACCTTTTTGTAATTTTCCTTTTAACTCAATGCCCATCGCTTTCGGTTTTCTTTGCCACAACGTTTGCGTTGCCAATACATGTTCCACCTCACTCGTACCAATGCCAAATGCTAGTGCGCCAAACGCACCATGCGTTGCTGTATGACTATCACCACAAACAATTGTTTTTCCCGGCTGCGTGAGCCCTAGTTCTGGTCCTATGACATGAACAATCCCTTGCTCTTCATCTCCGATATCGGCTAATGGCACCTGAAATTGTTTACAATTTTCCCGAAGTGTGTCTAGTTGCTGCTTCGCAATGCGATCGGTAATATTCCAAACATCTTTCGTTGGGATATTATGATCCATCGTTGCGAATGTTAAATCTGGTCTGCGAACCGTTCGATTTGTAAGCCGCAAGCCTTCAAAGGCTTGCGGTGACGTTACTTCGTGAACAAGATGCAGATCGATATATAATAAATCCAATCCATTTTCGTTTGTCGTAACTACGTGTCTTTCCCAAAGTTTATCTAATAACCTTTTCCCCATTATCTTCCTCTCCCTACCAATGCTTGTTCTTCCATTTCTTGCATAACTGCCTTCGTAAATGAATTTGTCGTTTCAGTCCCCCCGATATCTGATGTACATTTCCCTGATTTAAGGACTGCGGAAATTGCTTCTTCAATTGCACACCCTTCTCTCGTTAATCCGAACGATTGCCCAAGCATCATGGCAACAGAACGCATCATGGCAATTGGATTCGCCTTATTTTTCCCGGCAATATCCGGCGCTGATCCGTGAATAGGCTCGTATAATGAAGGTCCCTTTTCCGCATGACTTGCTGACGGAAGCATTCCTAATGATCCAGCTAATACGGAAGCCTCGTCACTTAAAATATCTCCAAATAAATTTTCCGTTACAATTACATCAAATCGTCCTGGATTTCGAATTAACTCCATAGCAGCGGCATCTACTAAAATATGTTCTAGTTCAACGTCTGGATAACGAAGTGCTACTTCTTCTGTCACAGTTCTCCATAGTTTACTAGATTCTAAAACATTCGCCTTATCAATAGATGTTACTTTCTTCTTCCGCTTACTCGCTAATTGAAAAGCATAAGAAACGATACGTTCAATTTCATGGCGATGATACGTAAGGGTATCTGTTGCTACTTCGTCCGTTCGTTCTTTCGGATAAGAAAAATAAATTCCCCCTGTTAATTCACGAACGACAACGAAATCAATTTCGTCAGCCTTTTTTAATGGCGATAAATGTGCCGTTGCACTTTCTACCGTTACAGGACGAACGTTCGCAAATACACCAAGTCCTTTTCTTAGAGCTAATAATCCTTTCTCTGGCCTTTCTTTCGCACTATCCCACCTTGGTCCACCAACTGCTCCTAGTAAAACCGCATCACTTGCTAAACAGGCGGCAAGCGTTCGTTGTGGTAATGGTTGCCCATTTAAATCAATAGCACTCCCGCCGAAGTACTCATCTTGTAAATGAAAATGATGCCCATATAACCTCTCTACCATATGCAATACTTCCTTCGCACTTTCCATAACTTCCGGGCCAACACCGTCACCAGCTAAACAAACAATACGTTTTTCCAATTTCAACACTCCTTTTAATTGAATTTTCAGAACCTTTTTGATAGGTGAGAGAAGCTTCTCTCACCTATCAAACATTTATTTCACAAGCTGGATAAAAGATTTCAATTTTCCCGCTGCATGGACATATGCTCTTGCCGACGCTTCCAATACATCTTGTGCAACACCAAACCCTGATACTTGATGCGTTCCTTCTTTTAATTCAACATGAACATGAGCCAGTGCGTCTTGACCTTGTGTAATAGATTGTATGCGATAATCTGCCAATTCACATTCTAATCCTAAAATTCTTTGAATTGCATTATAAATCGCTTCAATACTACCAGAACCAGTAGCTGCATCTTCGTATACATTTCCTTCCTCGTCTTTTAGTACAACTGTCGCACATTGTGTACTATTTGACACGAAATGTACTTGCAGTTGGGTAATGTTATATTGCTGAGCCGCAAATGCTGCTTCCCCGAGCATAAGTGCACGTAAATCTTCCTCCGTAATTTCCTTTTTACGATCAGCTAATTTTTTAAACGCTTCAAACACTGCATCTCGTTCTTCCGTTGTAAATTCATAGCCAAGCTCTTTCATTTTTTCTGTAAACGCGTGACGGCCAGAATGTTTTCCAAGTACGAACAGGTTTTGAGATTCACCTACTAACTCTGGTTCAATAATTTCATACGTTGTCACTTCTTTTAAAACACCATCTTGATGAATTCCTGATTCATGAGCGAACGCATTCGCTCCGACGATCGCTTTATTTTTCGGTACAACCATACCTGTTAATCTACTTACTAATGTACTCGTCGCTTTAATTTCTTTTAGCGTCATAGAAGGCTCCGCCTCATAGAAATCTTTTCTAATATGAAGAGCAACCGCAACCTCTTCTAACGCCGCATTCCCTGCTCTTTCTCCAATCCCATTAATTGTTCCTTCTACTTGCAACGCTCCGCCTTCAACTGCAGCTAATGAATTGGCTACAGCCATCCCAAGATCATCATGACAATGACAAGAGAAAATTGCTTTTTCATATGAAGGAACGGATTCTTGTAAATATTTAAAAAGAGAATAATATTCTTCTGGATTCGTATACCCAACTGTATCTGGAATGTTAATTACATTCGCTCCTGCACGAATTGCAACTTCTACCGCTTCAGCTAAAAAGTCTCTTGCTGTTCTTGTCGCATCTTCTGCAGAAAATTGTACTGTCGGAAATAATGATTTTCCAAGTGTAACGGAACGATGAATACTATCTAATACATCTTCTTTTGACATACAAAGTTTATACTTCATATGAATATCACTCGTAGCTAAAAATACATGTAAACGAGGAGATACAGCACCTTTCACAGCTTCATACGCTCTTCGAATATCACTTTCTTTCGCTCTAGCTAAACTCATAACTGTAGCATTTTGAATCGTATTTGCGATGCGTTTTACCGATTGAAAATCCCCTTCGGAAGCTGCTGCAAAGCCAGCTTCCATGACATGAATCCCTAGTCTCTCTAATTGCCTTGCAATTTGCAATTTCTCTTGTTCATTTAAATTCACTCCTGGTGATTGTTCGCCATCACGTAGCGTCGTATCCATGAACAAAATCTGCTTCATATTATTTAACCCCTGCCTTTACTCGTGGCTGTACGAAAGGCATCATTTCACGTAATTTACGTCCAACTACTTCGAGTTCATGTGCATTCTCTTTCTCATTTGTCGCACGGAAATTCGGTTTTCCTGCTTTATGCTCTGCAATCCATCCTCTTGCAAATGTACCATCTTGAATTTCTGCTAGCACTGCTCCCATCGCCTTCTTCGTATCTTCCGTTACAACGCGTGGTCCTGATACGAAGTCGCCCCACTGCGCTGTATCTGAAACTGAATATCTCATATTTTCAAGTCCACCTTCATACATAAGGTCAACGATTAGTTTTAGTTCGTGTAAACATTCAAAATATGCGAGTTCCGGCTGATAACCGGCATCAACTAACGTTTCAAATCCAGCTTTTACTAACGCAGTTACTCCGCCACAAAGTACAGCTTGCTCTCCAAATAAATCTGTTTCCGTTTCTTCTTTAAATGTCGTTTCTAGTACACCAGCTCTCGTCGCTCCAATTCCATCAGCATAAGAAAGTGCCTTTTCAGTCGCAACTCCTGTTGCATCTTGGTATACTGCAAATAGTGCCGGAACAGCTCCTCCTTCAGCAAACGTACGACGAACTAAATGTCCTGGCCCTTTTGGAGCTACTAGAAATACATCTACATTCGCTGGTGGTTTCACTTGATCAAAGTGAACATTAAATCCGTGTGCAAAAACGAGAGAATTTCCTGCCTTTAAATTTGGTGCAATTTCCGCTTCATATACTTCTGGTTGCAGTTCATCCGGTAGTAAAATCATTACTACATCAGCCTGCTTTGCTGCTTCTGCTACTGGATATACAGAAAACCCATCTTCTTTCGCTTTATCCCAAGACTTCCCTTTTCTTAAACCTACTACTACATCAAATCCGTTATCACGTAAATTTTGCGCATGCGCATGACCTTGCGAGCCGTATCCGATAATTGCTACTTTCTTTTCTTTTAATACATTTACCGTTACATCTTTCTCATAATAAACTTTTGTCATTTTCATTTCCCCCTATATTTAAATGATTATTGAATTAACATCACTTGCTTATCTTGCTTTTTCATACTGCGTGTAAATGCTGTTACACCTGTTCTAGCGATCTCTTTCAAACCGTATGGACGAAGTAATTCAATTAACGCTTCTACTTTCTCCTGTGTACCTGTTACTTGCACAACTATGGAATCCTTCCCAACATCTATTACAGTGGCTCGAAACGGCTCAATTAAACTGTATAATTCTGCTCTTGCTACTGATGTTGCTACTTTAATAAGCGCGAGTTCTCTTGCTATCGTCGCTTCTTCTGTAATATCTGATACTTTCAGAACATCAATTTGCTTATGAAGTTGTTTAATTAACTGCTCTACTTGCTGTTCATTTTCAACGTGTACAACAATCGTCATCCGCGATATGTCCGATGATTCCGTATGACCTACTGAAATGCTTTCAATATTAAAATGTCTTCGTGTCATAACACCTGTAATTCGGTTTAACACACCGCTTTGATTTCGAACTGTCGCTATAACAATTCTCTTCACCTTTTTTCCACTCCCTCCATTTGGTGAACACCTTTCCCTGGGGCAACCATCGGCATTACCTTTTCTGATTGAAGGACACGGCAATCAATTACGACCGGTTCTTGTAATTCAATCGCATGCTGGATTTGCTTCTTTGCAAGAAGTGGATCATCTATGCGAACTCCTTTTATACCATACGCATTCGCAAGAGCGACGAAATCGGGTTGACACGATAGTAAAGAGTGCGAGTATCTTTGATTATAAAATTCATCTTGCCATTGTCTTACCATTCCTAAAGCTTCATTATTTAAAATAA
This sequence comes from Bacillus sp. AFS059628, assembly GCF_002571225.1. Lineage (GTDB taxonomy): Bacteria > Bacillota > Bacilli > Bacillales > Bacillaceae_G > Bacillus_A. Next base: position 78,305 of record NZ_NVEC01000076.1, read on the forward strand.
ATACTTTAACAGGTAGCGAGTGTTCTTTTAATACACTTAATTCTTGCAGCGTCATTTGAAAGCCAGCGTCACCGACAATTGCAATAACTAGTTCTTCTGGCTTTGCAATTTGCGCACCAATTGCTGCTGGAAATCCGAATCCCATCGTCCCTAATCCTCCTGAAGTTACCCATTTATCTGGATTTTTCAGCGGATAATATTGAGCTGCCCACATTTGATGTTGCCCAACATCTGTTGTTACAATCGCTTCTCCCTTCGTAATTTCATATAACATATCAATTGCGTATTGAGGCTTAATACTTTCAGAGTTTCTTTTATAAGAGAATGGATATTGTTCTTTTCTCCGCTTTAATAAAGTGATCCATTCATGATGATTTTCTTTTCCTCCTTCTGGTTCAAGTAATACTTCCAATGCCCGCTTAGCACTTGCAACAATAGGAATTTCAGTCGGCACATTTTTCCCGATTTCTGCTGGATCGATATCGATATGTGCAACAGTAGCCCCTTTAGCAAAATAAACTAAATTCCCTGTAAGCCGATCATCAAATCTCGCGCCTACATTAATGAGTAAGTCGCATTCATATAAAGCCATATTGGCTGTGTAAGAACCATGCATTCCTCCCATTCCTAAAAATAGTTCATCATCTGGTGGAAAGCCACCGAGACCAAGTAATGTATGCACAACAGGAATTTCATATTTACGAGCAAAACTTGTTAACTCTTTTGATGCTTTCGCATGCAATACACCTGCTCCAGCTAAAATTAACGGCTTATTCGCAACTCTAATCGCTTGTAATAATTTGTTTATTTGGAGTAAATTTGGTTCATAATTTGGGTTGTATCCTGGTAAATCCATCTGCACATCATTACATCGTTCTCCTTGCTCTACTACCATATCTTTCGGAAGATCGATAACGACTGGTCCTGGTCTTCCTGTTCTAGCAATATGAAATGCTTCTTTAATAATACGAGATAAATCTGAAGCCTTTCGCACTTGATAGTTATGTTTTGTCACCGGCATCGTAAGTCCCATAATATCCGCTTCCTGGAAAGCATCACTTCCAATTAACGTTGTTGCTACTTGCCCTGTAAATACAACAAGTGGTAGTGAATCAATCATGGCATCTGCTAGACCAGTAATCACATTTGTAGCACCTGGCCCACTCGTTGCAATGACAACCCCTGGATTTCCAGTAATTCTGGCATATCCTTCAGCAGCGTGAATCGCTCCTTGCTCATGCCTTGTTAAAATATGCGGAATTTCACAGTCATAGAGCGCATCATAAAGAGGTAAAACAGCACCACCAGGATAACCGAAAATCACTTCTACCCCTTCATTTTCTAGCGCTTCTAACAATAGCTGTGCACCAGTTGCCAGTTTCTCTTCCGTTTTTGAAGACATAGTTCTTATAAGCCCCCTTTTTAAAAACTTTTATCAATAAAAAAAATCCTACGTCCACACTCCAGCTATGTGCTGAAGGGACGAAAGATTTCGCGGTACCACCCTTCTTTGCAAGAATACTCTTGCCTCAGTGACCCATAAATGAGTCTAGCTAATAACGGAGCTACCGTCTAAGCCTAGACAAACGCTTCAGCTTAGCACTCAAGGGCGATGTTCGTCAACGTGAACCATCGGTTTTCAGCAACCACCGACTCTCTGTGAGGCTTCACAATCAACTACTCCTCCCTATCAACGCTTTCTTGTGTTATAAAGAGTTATTATCCAACTTTATTTTCTTCGTAAATTTTCTCTCCATCTTCTATAACTAACTTTCGGAATTCTTCTAATAAACGATTCGTATGTGGCCCCGTTTGCCCTAAACCAATCGTTCTACCATCTACTGTCGTAACAGCAATTACTTCAGCTGCTGTTCCTGTTAAAAATACTTCATCTGCTACATATACATCATGTCTTGTAAATAACTCTTCTCTAACGTCATATCCAAGTTTTTCACCAATTTCTAAAATAGCGTTTCGTGTAATACCTTCTAACGCTCCAGCAGAACTTGGTGGTGTAATTAATTTATTTCCTTTTACAATAAATACGTTATCCCCTGAGCCTTCAGCTACATATCCTTGATCATTTAACATAAGCGCTTCTTGTACCCCAGCCAATTTCGCTTCGATGCGAACTAAAATATTGTTTAAGTAATTTAAAGACTTTACTTGAGGCGACAATACATCTGGACGGTTTCGGCGCGTTGCAACTGTTACAACTGGAATTCCTTTTTCATAATATTCTTGTGGGAATAAAGATAGTTGCTCTGCTATTACTACTACATTCGGTTTCTTACAAGAATCAGGATCTAATCCAAGATTTCCTGCTCCTCGCGATACAACTAGGCGAATGTATCCATTAAATAATTTATTTTGTCGAATCGTCTCAACAACAATATTCGTTACTTCATCTAAAGAATATGGAATTTCTAACATGATGGATTTTGCTGATTCATATAACCTGACAAGATGCTCTCTCAAACGGAAAACATTACCGCTATAAACTCTAATTCCTTCAAATACTCCATCTCCATATAAATAACCATGATCATATACTGATACTTTTGCCTCGTCTTTTGGAACAAATTCTCCATTTAAGAAAATCCATTGCTCGTTCACTGGAAAGCGCCTCCTATGTTCTATGAATTTTTTATTGTTTCCTAGTTTACTCTCCTTTCTAAATAAATCAAGAGAATTTTTAGAAAATTTATAATCTTTAATCGTACGTACATCTTTGATTATATTGATTTAACAGCATTGTTAACGTTTACAAAAAGTCAAAAAATTTTTTTCGCCAATTTTCACTAAAAAAATATTTGTTTAAAAGAAGGATTTTCATCAATTGATACGAATCTATTGTATTCAATAAACGGACGTCCGTTTTTATAAATTCGGGAATATACAACGACTTTTGCTGAAAAAGGAGGGAAATAATAAAAATAACGCTGTCTAAAAATAACATTCATATTTTTCATTTCGGAATCATAATCCTATTTTTAAAAAACAATTTGTCAAAATGAAGGAGGAAATCAATATGGCGTGTGTACAAATTAAAGGAACGAGACAAGAGGTAGTAGAAATGCTTCAACTGTTTGATCTAATGGATACAAAAGGTTTTTGTAAATTCGATAACTATGTAGAGGTAGAACCAAATAATAAAGAACATAATAATTTTATTGCTTCAATTGATATCCATTCAAATACTTCTTTCGCTCAAGATACTTTAAACGATCAATTCGTAAGCCAAATGCTTACTGGTGTATATAACGACTAAATAAAGTGATAATTTAATCAAACTACCCGTAAATAGCAAATAAATATATGTTTCCTACCATCTTTGCATAAATATATGCGATGTACTTGAGCATACTAGTAACTAGATGGTAGGAGGTGAGAATTATGGCTAGAATCGGTGTTGAAAACTCATTAACAGATGTTCAGCAAGCTCTTCAGCAACAAGGATATGAAGTTGTTACCCTTAACTCTGAACAGGATGCACAAGGCTGCGATTGTTGTGTGGTAACTGGGCAAGATTCCAATATGATGGGGATTGCAGATACATCAATTAAAGGATCGGTAATTACAGCTCATGGTTTAACAACGGATGAAATTTGTCAGCAAGTTGAGAGCCGTATTTAAATTTATTTTACAAAAAGAAAGAGGACTCCTTTTGAAAAGGAGTCCTTTTTTTATATTCACCTAACGGGAAAGTAACATATACTGGATGAAAGCCCTACCTCTCTCTCATCATTACGGTTCCACTGACCGCTCCTTGATTCACTAGTATACCTATAAAGCCTATAATTATAATTTATAGGGTTTGTTCACAAAAGTTGTTGGTAAGATTACCCGATCTTTCGCAAACTTTTCGTATTATATTTATAAGATTTATTTACTTTACACTAGCTGTAACCGAGACACGAATTAAAATTTTAACATCAATACAATAACTTGTCAACATTTTTTACAAATTAAAAACAGACAGTAACGGTTTGTCTGTTTTAGAATGGAGCTTTTTCTTTTATTACATATACAACAAAGCCGCTTACTAACATACATAAGCCAACTACTAAGTTTTTGATATTAATCATAAATTCCTCTCCCTTATTCCACACATCATATATATTTACAGTTCATTTATTCCGATCATCCTAAAGCACACTTGTTCTAATATATCATAATTCCTAAAAAATGCAAGTTCACTTTTGACGGTTATTTACAAATTTATCTACAGTGCTTGGTACAGTATTTAAAGCCTTCTCAATTAAATGTGTACTACTATTGAGGTGCAATACTTGCACACCGTTAGAACCAACTACTAAAAAAGCAACTGGGCTAATAGAAACCCCAGCCCCGCTCCCGCCTCCAAATGGATGACTTTGTTTGTGCTCTTTATGTTGCCCTTGTCCGTTCTTATGTTTTTCGGAAATAAAATCACCTTTAAAATCACTTCCGCCAGCTCCAAAACCGAAAGCTACTTGAGATACTGTTAATACTACATTTCCGTCAGCTGTTGAAACCGGGCTGCCAACAATTGTATTTACATCTACCATCTCTTTTAAATTTGTCATTGCTGTTTTCATTAAATTTTCAATTGGATGTTCCATTATGTATTGCACCCTTTCCTCATTATTCTTTTTTATACTTTCCAAAATAGAGGAAGTCATACTAACTTTTACTATTTCAAAAAAACAATCTCCACTTTTTAAATGGATATGACTCCCTGTACATACTCGGATAAAAAGGAAAAAGAGATACATACTACTATTGAACCTTGTTATGAAAGGAGTCATGACTTTGACTGAGAAATTTGATGAGTACAAAAAAAGAGATAGAATAGATAGTGATTATAGTGACTATAAAGAAGAATATGCAGCTGAAGTTGCACCACAGCGCATTGATTATGATTACGATGAGAAGGATCATAAAGATGATGTGAGATCGTCTGCCGCTGGATCAACTGCTGGCTTTATCGCTCTTGCCTTATCTATCTTATCACTCTTTACCTTCCCAACATTATTTGGCCTTGTTTCTGTATTACTAGGTATTTACGCTTATAATCGCGGAGCTACTGTAACTGGTGGTATCGCTGCGATAGTCGGCGGAATTGCAGCACTCATCGCAATTTTATTCCGAGTAGCGCTTATCGGATTATTGTTCTCCCTTTTTTAAAAAGAAAAAGGTATCTCGCTTATGCGGGATACCTTATCCTGTAAATACATCTTCCGATGGATACTTAATTTTTTGTTTTGCTGGTCGCGCTAAAGAAAAGACAAGTGTTAACGGTCCAATTAATCCGCAAAACATAACAAACATAATAATACATTTTCCAAACGCTGATAACTTTGCAGTAATCCCCATCGTTAATCCTACTGTACCAAATGCTGAAATTGTTTCAAATAGTAACTGAATAAAACTGAAGTTTTCTGTTAGCATTAATACAAATACTGCTGCAAAAATGAGAATTTGACTGGCAACAGCAATCGCTAACGCTCTCGTTACTGTCGACATTTTTATTGTGCGCTGAAATAATACAATTTCCTCTTTCTTTCTAAAAAAAGAAAGGACAGATGTAACTAAAATAACAAACGTTGTTAATTTAATCCCTCCACCTGTTGATACACTTCCTGCACCAATAAACATTAAAACCATCGTAAATAATATAGATGATTCTTCCATCCCCCCGTAGTCAACTGTATTAAATCCAGCAGTACGAGGAGTAATACCTTGGAAAAAAGAAGCCCATAACTTTTCATTTAAAGGTAAATTCCCTAACGTCTTCACATTATTATATTCCAATACAAAAATCACAATCATCGCTATCACATTTAGCGCTACTGTTCCAACAATCATAATTTTGGAATGAAGCGATAATTTCCGAAAACTACGGCTATACCATATATCAATTAATACAGTAAAACCGAGACCACCTATTACGATTAAAGAGCAGATCCCAATATTAATAATAGGATCTCCTACATACCTCGTTAAATTATCTGGCCATAGTGCAAATCCGGCATTATTATAAGATGCGATTACGTGAAAAATACTATAATATATACCTTTTCCAAAGCCAAACTCTGGAATAAAGCGAAATGATAAAAAGATAACTCCAATCAACTCAATACAAATTGAAAATATAAAGACACGTTTTACTAATTTTACGAGACCACCTATATTCGTCTGATTAAATGCCTCCCCAATTAATAAGCGATGGCGTAATCCGATTTTTTTGCCTAATACCCAAACAATTAAAATGGCAATCGTCATAAGACCTAGACCACCTGTTTGAATTAAAAACATAATTACAATTTCGCCAAACATCGTAAATGTACTTGCGGTATCTACTACTCCTAATCCTGTTACAGTTGCTGCTGACGTTGCCGTAAAGAAAGCATCTACCCAACTAATATGTACTTTCGTTGCCAATGGTAACTTTAATAACAAACCGCCAACCACAATTAAGCAGAAAAAACCTAATGCTAATATTTGTGGTGGATTTAATCGTATAAAACGATTATACAGCCCTTGTCTTTTTGTTACTTCCATATTCACTAACTCCCTTTTTCCCCTCATAACTAAAGGCTTATAAGAAACCTTACATAGCGGGATAAACCTTATACTCTTATAATATAGTTGAGCATAATCCTTTTTTTCATAGTTTTCAACTTTTATTTATATTCGCACTTCATTTCCTCTTATAAATGAAGCCTTCTATTCTCTTTCTTTACTCTATAACCCTTACAGCAACAACTTCATATCTATCATTTCTCAAATTCTCATACCTTTCACTCTATGTTCACACCCTGGTCACATCCACCTTTTATAGTATATGTATCGGAGCTGTTCCTCCCTAATTTATAAGACATTCCCCAGTGTCTTGAACAGCTTTCCATCCCTAATTAAATTGACATAAATTGTCCCCTTCCTTAGGCCATCATTTTCGATGGTCTTATTTTTTGTTTACTCTATTTTTTATGGAAAACTTCCTCTCTCTTTCACTCTATGTTCACATCAGGGTCACATCTACCTTTTATAGTATATATATCGAAGTTGTTCCTCCCTAATTTATAAGACATTCCCCAGTGTCTTGAACAACTTCCATCCCTAATTAAATTGACATAAATTTTCCCCTTCCTTATGCCATCATTTTCGATGGTCTTATTTTTTGTTTACTCTATTTTTTATG
>NZ_NVEC01000077.1 GCF_002571225.1 Bacillus sp. AFS059628
TCAATGTCAACTAAGTTTTTTATTTCGTTTGCCGCTTTCGACGTTAATGTCATCGGCGACTTGTTCTATATTACACCTCTAACCTACAATCGTCAATATGTTTTTATAAAAAATATAAAAAGGCTTATTTCTTTTAACATAAGCCTTTTTATCCTATATCATTCTATTCATTTATTATTTTTCTATGATTGGTAACGAGACGATAAACTGAATAATACCATCCTCATATTCTGCTCGAATACTACCACCTTGCAACTCAACAATACTTTTCGCAATCGCTAATCCAAGTCCTGATCCTTCTGTTACTCTACTTCTAGATTGATCTTTCTTATAGAAGCGTTCAAACAAACTTCCTAACTCTTCTCTCGTAAACTCTTCACTATGATTCGCAATTACAATTTGTATATCCCGGCGCTGCCTTTGAAGAGAAACTTTTATCTCTCCATCATCTTTACTATACTTAATTGCATTCATTAATAAATTATCAAATACACGGACCATCTTTTCCGAATCAACCGCTGCATAGGCACGCTCCTCCGGAAACTTCTTAACAAACGTAAGTCCATGCTCTTCTGCCTGCGGTACTAACTCTTCTATTAATTGCTCGAGTAACTCATTTATACAAACTTCTTGTTTTTCTAATATAACTTGCTCATTTGTTAACTTCGTATACTCAAATAAATCTTCTATTAAATTCTTTAACTGCTCTGACTTCGCAAAAGCAATTCTCGTATATTCATCATGTTGTTCTTTATTTTCATATTCAGAATCTCGAAGTAATCGCAAGTAACCCATAACGGAAGTCAGCGGTGTACGTAAATCGTGGGATACATTCGTAATAAGCTCATTCTTCTGTTTCTCTAATTTCCGTTCTTTTTCTATATTATTCATAAGCTCTTCCGCCATATTATTAATATTCTCAGTTAAAGACGCAATCTCATCTTCACCTTTCTTCTCAATACGGTACGCTAAGTTGCCTTTTTCTATTTCCTTTACACCTTGTGCCATCGCTTCAATTTGTTTCATCTTTCTCTTTGTTATATAGAAGAAAGAGAAAATGAATACGAGTACACCAATTAAAAATGGGAATGGGCCTTCTTGCGTATGATATCGCACTTCACCTCCCGGAATCCCACTAACAAACATGTATAAATTCTTATCTTCTATTGTTATAGGCGCAAAAGCTATAAATTCCTTTCTTGTATTTTCAAATTCATCTTGACCATTGGAATAGTTGATTGCAAATGATGCTGCATTACGAATTGTATTGTGTAAATCAATTTGTTCTTCTTGTGCCTGCTTCGTCTTATATACAACTTTGCCGCTCTCGTCAGTAACCAGTACTTTTAAAGCTCTAGATCCTCGTTCTAAATTTTGGTTCTCCATTTCAATCATATCGGATATAGCTTCTAATTTATTTTCGTGAACTGAACTATTCGCCACACTTTGAGCTTGTTGGTGGATATCTCTCATACCAGACCGATAATCGATTGTCGCCTGCCGATTCGCATTCTCAAAAAAAGGCGCTGCTCCCTTTGCAAAGAAAAGCCCTAATAACGCACAAGCAGTAAACGCAGTAATAAGTTGAATTCGTATACTCCGTTTCACACTCTTTATTACCTTCCTAATTAATTCTCGAATTTTCCTTACATAAGTAAATGGATTAAATATCTTTTTCAATCTTATACCCCACTCCCCATACTGTTTTTATATATCTAGGTTTCCTTGGATTCTCCTCAATCTTTTCACGTACTTTTCGAATATGCACCATTACCGTATTATCAGACTGGAAAGATCTTTCGTTCCAAACCTTTTCATAAATTTGTTCCGCACTAAAGACCATACCCGGATTACGAGCTAGTAATTCTAGAATTGAAAATTCCCTTGGGGTCAGTTTCACTTCTTCTCCGTCCACAATAACTTTATGGGTCGAGATGTTTATTTTCATCTCTCCAATTTCTAGCTCGTCCTCATTTTGTATAGCGAAACCATTCATTTTCATATAACGGCGTAACTGAGATTTAATTCTTGCGATTAACTCTAACGGATTAAATGGTTTCGTTACGTAATCATCTGCACCCGTTGTTAATCCAAAAATTTTATCCATATCTTGCGTTTTCGCGGAAAGCATAATAATTGGCATTTCTTTTTCTTCCCTTACTTTCATACACATATGAATGCCGTCTACTTTCGGCATCATAATATCTAATACGACTAGATGTACTTCATTTTCTTCTAGTAAACGTAATCCTTCTTCTCCGTCTCCTGCTTGCAGTACTTTATATCCTTCATTCTTTAAATAGATTGTAATAAGATTCCTAATTTCTTTTTCATCATCTACGACAAGTATTGTTTCGTGTGCCACAATATCTCCCCCATCACTTTTTTAATCCCTAACTTCTATTATAGGAAAACTTCTGAAGAAAAACGCTCGGAAATCCTTAAGATTTTCTGAAGACGCAAAAAAGGTCTAGACTCCCCTTAAGTCTAGACCTTTCAAAAACCCCTTTTATTTACGAACGTAGATGAAATATAGTACGAATAAAACTCCCATAACATACATAATTGGATGAATCTCTTTACGACGACCGCTTACTACCATTGTAATTGGATAGAAGATAAACCCGATTGCAATCCCTGTCGCAATACTATACGTAAGTGGCATTGAAATGATTGTAAAGAATGCTGGTACTGCAATCTCGAATTTCTTCCAATCAATTTCACCTAAAGATGAAACCATTAAGATTCCTACAATAATTAAAGCTGGTGCCGTTACAGCTGGTGTTACAACGCTTAATAATGGCGAGAAGAATAGTGCCAACAAGAAAAATCCTGCTGTTACAACTGCTGTAAATCCAGAACGCCCCCCCGCTGCTACCCCAGCAGAAGATTCAATGTAAGACGTTGTTGTTGATGTACCTAAGATCGCACCAATTACAGTTGCAATCGCATCTGCGAATAATGCTTTTCCTGCACGTGGTAATTTATTATTCTTCATTAATCCCGCTTGATTCGCAACCGCTACAAGTGTACCTGCTGTATCAAAGAAATCGATGAAGAAGAACGTAATAATAACAATCACCATTTGAACAGTGAAAATATCTCCGAAGTGTGTTAACGCTACACCGAACGTTGGTTCTAGACTCGGTATTGCTCCCACTACAGCTTTTGGCGTATCGATCAATCCTGTTGCCACTCCTAAGATCGCTGTAAGAATCATACCGTAGAATACTGCACCATTAACTTTCTTAATCATGAAGATGATTGTCGTAACAACTCCGAAGATTGCTAGTAACGTTGTGCCTTTTGTTAAATCCCCCAATCCAACAAGAACAGCATCATTTTTCACAATAATTCCAGCATTTTGGAATCCAAGGAAAGCAATGAACAATCCGATACCTGCCGCTACTGCAAACTTTAACTCTGATGGAATTGCATTAATGATTTTTTCACGAATACCTGAAGCTGTAAGAATAATAAAGATAATACCTGACATTAACGTTCCAGCAATTGCTGTTTGCCAAGGAATACCCATCGTTAACACTGCCGTATAAGCAAAGAACGCGTTAATTCCCATACCCGGTGCCAAAGCAATCGGATACTTCGCGAAAATACCCATAATTAACGAACCAATCGCCGCCGCTAACGCTGTAGCAACGAATACTGCACCTGGATCCATTCCTGTACCTGCCGGTAACCCTTTAACATTTCCAAGTGACAGCGTAGCAGGATTGACAAATAGTACATAAGCCATAGATAAAAATGTCGTTAAACCTGCTATGAACTCTGTTTTATAATTCGTGCCGAGTTCATCAAACTGAAAATAGCGCTTCATCTTACGTTTCCCCCGTTATATGATTACTCGCCGTAATCTCCTAGCCCTCTTTTATCTATTAAAAATAAAAAAGGCTTCCATTGCATATACATGGAAGCGTTCTATGAATAAAGATAAGATTCCCCTCACCTTTATAAAAACGCCTCGTAGTCAAGCCATTTACGGTAGCTAGGTAGAAACTTTCGGGCCATATCCCCGATATTATACGACGGCATAATATTCACTTTTTGTTTGAATTACATACTCATATTAACTCGGTGAAATAGTTTTGTCAATTTAAAAACGAACATTTTTAAAAACTTTTATATTTTCGTTCGTGTTAATAACAAAAATATAAAAGATCCATCTATGCATGTGCAATAGATGGATCTTTTATTACAATACTATTCCCACTCAATAGTTGCTGGTGGCTTACTCGTTACATCATACACGATACGGTTAACGTGTTTTACTTCGTTTACGATACGTACAGAGATTTTCTCTAACACATCCCAAGGGATACGTGCCCAGTCAGCTGTCATACCGTCGATAGATGTTACTGCACGGATACCTACTGTGTAATCGTAAGTACGCTCGTCACCCATAACACCTACGCTACGCATACCAGGAAGCGCAGTGAAGTATTGCCAGATTTCGCGGTCTAAGCCCGCTTTAATAATTTCTTCACGTAAAATCGCATCAGATTCACGGACGATTTCTAATTTCTCTTCTGTGATTTCACCTAATACACGTATACCAAGACCCGGTCCTGGGAATGGTTGACGCCATACGATTTCATCAGGAATTCCTAGTTCAGATCCTAATACACGTACTTCATCTTTAAATAAAGTGTTTAAAGGCTCAATTAATTTGAACTGCATGTCTTCTGGAAGTCCACCAACGTTATGGTGAGATTTAATTGTTTGGGCAGTTGCTGTACCACTTTCAACGATATCTGTGTAAAGTGTACCTTGCGCTAGGAAGTCCATTCCTTTTAGCTTAGAAGCTTCATCATCAAATACGTAAATGAATTCGTTACCGATGATTTTACGTTTTTGTTCTGGATCTTCTACGCCTTTTAACTTGTCCATGAAGCGGTCTTTTGCATCCACTTTAATAACGTTCATGTGGAAACCTTCGCTAAATGTTTTCATAACGCCTTCTGCTTCACCTTTACGAAGTAAACCGTGGTCAACGAAAATACATGTTAACTGGTCGCCGATTGCTTTATGAATTAATACTGCTACAACAGAAGAGTCTACACCGCCGCTAAGTGCGCATAGTACTTTTTTGTCTCCAACAGTTTCACGGATTTTCTCTAATTCTACTTCGATAAAGTTCTCCATGTTCCATCCTTCAGAACAACCACATGCGCCGAATACGAAGTTTTTAATTAAATCGTTACCGTGCTCAGAGTGACGTACTTCTGGGTGGAATTGTACACCGTATAAGTTTTTGTCTTCATTGCTCATACCAGCAATTGGACAAGACTCACTTGTTGCATCTACTACGAATCCTTCAGGTAAACCAGTTACTAAGTCGCCATGGCTCATCCATACAACTTGCTCTTCTGGAAGGTTCGCATATAATTTTGATTCATTCTCTACTTTAAGAACAGCTTTTCCGTACTCACGGTGGTTTGCACGTTCTACTTTCCCACCGAAGTGTTGTGTCATAAGCTGCATACCGTAACAAATACCGAAGATCGGTAATCCTAGTTCAAAGATTTTTTCATCACAATGTAATGCGCCTTCACCGTATACACTATTCGGTCCACCAGAGAAGATAATCCCTTTTGGATTCATTGCTTTAATTTCTTCCGCAGTAATTGTATGTGGATGAAGTTCACTGTATACACCGAACTCACGAATTCGACGTGCTATTAACTGATTGTACTGACTCCCAAAATCTAAAACGATAATTGTATCGTGTTGCTTCTTCAAAATAATCACCCCAACGTTAGTTCTCGTATATAAATATTTTCACCAATTTGGCGAAAAGCATTACCAATATAATAAAAAAAGCCAGTCCTCCGCCTCTAGTCTCATAACAAAGAAAAGGCAGGGGTCTGGCTTTATAAAGAAAGATAGTCTTCCGCTCTTTATAAATATAAGACACACTGCCTTCATAGTCAGGTTGTTTACGGTAACCCGGTAGAGACTCTCAAACCTTATCTTTGAGGATATATGAAGGATCGTTTTATATTATCTTCCTAGATTCTAACAATGAATTGTCGGTATGGTCAAGAGAGAAAGCGACAAAATTCTACAGAAATTCATTTCCTTTTCTAAAAAACACAAAAAAACATCCATTTCTATATAGAAATGGATGTTTTTCGAGCAAACGGAATTACATCATTCCGCCCATACCTCCCATGCCCATGCCGCCCATGTCAGGCATTGCTGGTGCATTTGGTTCTGGTTTGTCAGCTACTACAGCTTCAGTTGTTAAGAACATAGCTGCAACAGATGCTGCGTTTTGAAGTGCAGAGCGAGTTACTTTAGCTGGATCTACGATACCAGTTTCAAGCATGTTAACCCACTCGCCAGTTGCTGCGTTGAAACCAACGCCTACTTTTTCGCCTTTTAGACGCTCTACAACTACAGATCCTTCTAGACCAGCGTTGATTGCGATTTGACGAACTGGCTCTTCTAATGCGCGAAGTACGATGTTGATACCTGTTGCTTCGTCGCCTTCAGCTACGATAGAAGCTACTTTTGTGTATACGTTCATAAGTGAAGTACCACCACCTGCAACAATACCTTCTTCTACTGCTGCACGAGTTGAGTTAAGTGCATCTTCAATGCGAAGTTTGCGCTCTTTTAACTCAGTTTCAGTTGCTGCACCTACTTTAATTACCGCTACGCCACCTGCAAGTTTTGCAAGACGCTCTTGTAATTTTTCACGATCGAATTCAGAAGTTGTTTCTTCTAATTGCGCACGGATTTGACCGATGCGAGCTTCGATTTGTTCTGTGCTTCCTACACCTTCAACTACAGTTGTGTTTTCTTTCGTTACAACAACTTTACCAGCGCGTCCTAAAGATTCAATTGTAGCAGATTTTAAGTCACGGCCTAATTCTTCAGTGATTACTTCGCCACCAGTCAAGATTGCGATATCTTCTAGCATTGCTTTACGACGGTCACCAAATCCAGGAGCTTTAACAGCTACTACATTGAATGTACCACGAAGTTTGTTCACTACTAATGTAGCTAACGCTTCGCCTTCTACATCTTCAGCAATGATAAGAAGTGGTTTACCTTGTTGTACCACTTGCTCTAATACTGGTAAGATTTCTTGAATGTTAGAAATCTTTTTGTCAGTGATTAAGATGTATGGGTTATCAAGAACTGCTTCCATTTTGTCAGAATCAGTAATCATGTAAGGAGATGCATATCCACGATCAAATTGCATACCTTCTACTACATCTAATTCTGTTGTGAAACCTTTAGATTCTTCTAAAGTAATAACGCCGTCGTTACCAACGCGCTCCATTGCTTCAGCGATTAATTGACCTACTTCTTCGTCAGCAGCAGAAATAGCAGCTACTTGTGCGATAGAAGATTTACCTTCGATTGGTTTAGAAATCGTTTTTAATTCTTCTACTGCAGCAACTACAGCTTTTTCGATACCTTTACGAAGACCCATTGGGTTCGCACCAGCTGTTACGTTTTTAAGACCTTCACGAATCATAGCTTGTGCTAATACAGTTGCAGTTGTTGTTCCGTCACCAGCTACATCGTTTGTTTTGCTAGCAACTTCTGCTACTAATTTTGCACCCATGTTTTCGAATGCATCTTCTAATTCAATTTCTTTTGCAATTGTTACACCGTCATTTGTAATAAGTGGTGAACCGAATTTTTTCTCAAGAACAACGTTACGACCTTTTGGTCCAAGCGTTACTTTTACTGCATTTGCAAGAGTGTCGACACCGCGAAGCATCGAACGACGTGCTTCTTCACTAAATTTAATATCTTTTGCCATAATAATTGACCCCCTTGGATTTTTTAAGATTTATATAATTAACCGATAACTGCTAAAATGTCACTTTCACGTAAAATCAAGTAGTCTGTACCTTCGTATTTTACTTCAGTACCTGCATATTTTGAGAAGATGATAAGATCACCTGCTGCTACCTCTAAAGCAACACGCTCACCATTTTCAAGCACTCGACCAGTACCTACTGCAATAACTTTACCCTCTTGTGGTTTTTCTTTTGCTGTGTCTGGTAATACAATACCACTTGCTGTTTTTTCTTCCGCTTGAACAAGCTCAATTACAACGCGATCACCTAATGGCTTTAGCATGAACAATAACCTCCTCATTTTGTTATGTAAATTTTATTTATTAGCACTCAGGTCACCCGAGTGCTAACACACTTATAATAATAAATAATCTCAATTTCTTTTGCAAGTAAAAAAATCATAATTTTTTCGCAAATTAAGTTATACACTTTTCTATATAGATTCTCTCTTCTTCTACCTTTACTATATGAATCGTTGTTTCCACTACTCGTATGTTACAATATGAAAGGACACCCTAAGTTGTTTTCGCTACACACACAACTTTCTCCTGTCTTCTATTATAATTTCAAATAAGGATTTACGAAAAAATCATAATTTATGTAAGGTTTATATCGTAGGTAGCATATGTACATGTTATCCTACCTTATCTCATACACTAGAGTTAGAAAGGATGGTTAAACCATTTGAAAAAACAATATTGGTGGGTTATCGTTACATACATTTTAATGCAGTTATCATCCATAGCTGGATTACCGCTTCTCCTGAAAACTGGACTTTATGATAACAGAGGATTTACTAGGGAGGAAAAATTCCAACTCATAACTGGCCACTGGGCAATCATTAGCTTCTTTATTGCATTATGTATCGTGCTTTGGTTACTTAGAACAGATATTCGTGATAGACATTTAGATAAAACGCGGTCTACTGTTCCAGCTACAATTGGATGGATTTTTATCGGATTCTTCTTAGCATTTTTCTCACAAAGTATTGCTGGTATGATTGAAATGTATGTATTAGGTATTAAACCTGGATCTGAAAACACAGCGAGGCTTATGGATATCGCAAGAACTACTCCTTGGTTCCTAATTGTTATATCTATAATCGGACCTATTCTAGAAGAAATCGTGTTTAGAAAAATTTTATTTGGTACACTTTATAAGAAGTTTAACTTCTTTATTGCTGCTATCATTAGTTCTCTCGTATTCGCAGCAATTCATTTTGATTTCACTCACTTATTGGTATACACTGCTATGGGGCTCGTATTCGCCTTCTTATATGTAAAAACGAAGCGTATTATCGTTCCAATTGCGGCCCATGTTGCAATGAATACATTAGTTGCAATTGCTCAAGTGTTAGTGAGTAACGAACACATTCAAGAAATGATTAAAGAAGCTGAAAAAATGCAAGGCTTTATCGGAGGATTTTTAGTATGAGAAACTCACCATTGTTCATGGCTATATTGTACTTCCTTCTAGGATGTATCTTTACACACCTCGCCATTAGGAACGTAACAGATACAATCTGGAATATGTGGACAATACTATTTGCAGTTATGGCAACAATTGATTTTAATTTGGCACTTCGCCTTATATTAGTTAAATTCACAAAGAAAAAACAATAATAAAACGCAGAGGTCGCTTCCTCTGCGTTTTATTGTGGATAATTCTTTAAAAAGTAAACAAGTGTTTGTAACTCTACTGCTAAATCAATATGATGAATTCTTATATTGTCTGATACATTTAAGCGTGCTGGCGTGAAGTTTAAAATACCATGCACACTCGTTTCAGCTAATCTATCTGCTACAGATTGCGCTACTGTAGCCGGTACTGTTAATATTGCCACTTGTATATCATTTGATAATCTTTCTTCTAATTCATCTAAGTGATATACAGGAATGCCTCCGATTTCTGTTCCTACTTTCTCTTCACTAACGTCAAACGCCATTTCAATTTTTGTATTATTGTTTTTCGTGAAATTATAATGTAAGAAAGCGGTCCCCAAATTACCTACTCCAATAAGCGCTACACGTGTTATATCATCTTGGTCGAGTGTTTCACGGAAAAATGATAATAAATAATTTACGTTATATCCATATCCTTTTTTCCCTAACGCCCCAAAGTATGAGAAATCTCTTCGAATAGTTGCGGAATCAACCTTTACCGCTTCACTTAATTCGGCTGATGAAACACGTTGCTTACCAGACAGAGATAAGTTTTGGATAAATCGATAGTATAGAGGCAATCTCTTAGCAGTGGCTTGTGGAATTTTCTGCTGTTCCATATAACCTCTCCTCTCTTCCTATCTTTATTCATATGCTTTAATCAAATACAGAAGTTTAGCACTTATTAAATTCCTTGTATAATAGAAAGAAGAAGTATTCTCTCTGTATTTTAAACTATACACTATTTTTAGTATGATTGAGAAATATAAACATGGCAAAGTTAAGAAATTATTTGAGGTGAAAACATTGATTTTATTACAAGTAAACGCGCTTTCGAAATTATACGGTGCAGAAACGATTCTTGCAAACATAAAATTGGAAGTTCAAACGAAAGATCGCATCGCATTAGTCGGACGAAATGGAGCTGGAAAATCTACTTTATTAAAAATAATAGCTGGTGAGCTATCTCATGATGGTGGCGAAATTATAAAACCGAAAGATGTCTCAATCGGATACTTAGCTCAAAATACCGGTTTAGAAACGTCTTTAACAATTTGGGATGAAATGTTAACCGTCTTTACACACTTGCAGCAAATGGAGACAAAACTTCGAAGGCTAGAGCAAGAGATGGGGAAAGAAGAAAACTTTTCAAACGAGGCTACATATGAAAGATTATTAGCTGATTATGACCAATTACAATTAGATTATAAAGATCAAGGTGGCTATCAGTATGAAGCGGATATTCGTTCGATTTTAAGCGGTCTTGGCTTCCCAGTTGAAACGCACCAGACGACGATTTCTACATTAAGCGGTGGACAAAAAACACGATTAGCTCTCGGTAAATTATTATTAACGAAACCAGACTTACTTATTTTGGACGAGCCTACAAATCATTTAGACATCGAAACATTAACATGGCTTGAACAATATTTACAAGGCTATCCTGGCGCAATACTAATCGTTTCTCATGACCGTTATTTCTTAGATAAACTCGTTACACAAGTATATGAAATTTCGAATAAAGAAAGCAGACGATTTGTTGGTAACTACAGTAAATATTTAGATTTAAAATCAGCACTATACGAGCAAGAAATAAAGCGTTATGAAAAACAACAAGATGAAATCGCTAAGCTTGAGAACTTCGTTCAAAAAAATATAGCTCGTGCATCTACGACAAAACGTGCTCAAAGCCGTCGTAAACAATTAGACCGAATGGAATTATTAACAAGACCATTAGGTGATTCTAAGTCAGCTTCCTTCCACTTCGATATCGAAAAACAAAGTGGAAATGATGTTTTACAAGTAAAGGATGCGACTATCGGCTATGATGAGGATCCGATTATTGAACATGTAACAATGCGTTTAACTCGCGGGGATAGTGTTGCTTTAGTTGGCCCAAACGGAATTGGAAAATCTACATTATTAAAATCCATTGTGAATAAGTTACCACTATTACATGGTGATGTTTCTTTCGGATCCAATGTATCTGTTGGGTATTATGATCAAGAACAAGCTAACTTAACATCTTCTAAACGAGTTTTAGATGAATTATGGGATGAATATCCATTACAGCCTGAAAAAGAAATTCGCACAATACTAGGCAACTTCTTATTCACAGGAGACGATGTACTAAAACCAGTATCCTCTCTTAGTGGTGGACAAAAGGCTCGGTTAGCTCTTGCAAAACTTATGATGCAAAAATCGAACTTATTAATTCTCGATGAGCCTACGAACCATCTTGATTTAAATAGTAAAGAAATCTTGGAGAATGCTTTAATTGATTATCCAGGTACCCTTCTGTTTGTCTCACATGACCGTTACTTTATTAATCGTGTAACGACAACTGTTGTTGAGTTATCAACAGAAGGTGTACAAGAATATTTAGGGGATTACGATTACTACGTCGAAAAGAAAAATGAGATGATTGAACGTGCGGAATTAGAGCAAGAAGATGAAGCACCCGTTCAAAAGACAGTTGCACAAGAAAAATTAAATTATCTCGAAGAAAAAGAGCGCAAAAAGTTGGAGCGTCAACGTACTCGAAAAATTGAGGAACTAGAACAAAACATTGTACAATTTGAAGAAGAAATTGCTACATTAGAAGATCAACTTTGCTTACCAGAAATATATGCAGATTATGAAAAAGCTAGTGAAATTACAACGAAAAAACAAACGTTACAAGAGCAACTTGATGCTTGTATGGCAGAATGGGAAGAACTGCATTTATAAGAGTAGTAATAAGAAGGATGTCTCATCAGTCAATATTATTGACGATGGGGCATCCTCTTTATCTTCTAGTCCAGTTCAACGTCTATTACATAAAAGATTCGACACAAGATATCGATTTACCGACAAGGTTTGACAATATTAGCGTTCCCTATAATAAAAGCATATTTCAAAATGTTTTTTAAAGATATCTTCTTGTTTTTTATTTCCCGAAAAAGAATACATTCAAAGGTCAGACTTCATCTTATTTATCCACAAGTTTATACACATATCCACCTTTATAAAATAAACATCAAAATAACTTTTTCCACATTATCCACAATTAATAAAAAAGTTATACACATTTTATATACACAATAAAACCCATATTATCAACACATAATATGGGTTTTATCCACAAGCTGTGGTTAATTTTGTGTATAACTATGCTTCAATATCTAATCCTGGATTTGCATTTAAAGCTAATGTAGCTCGTTTTCCTTGTTCATATGCAATTGTACCTGCCGCTGCAATCATTGCTGCATTATCTGTGCATAAAGATAGAGGAGGAATAATTAGCTCCACATTTTCTTTTTGGGCAAATTCTGTTTCTAAGCGCGCACGAAGTCCTTTATTCGCAGCCACTCCACCAGCAAGAAGCACTTGCTTTACGTTATAAGCATCCGCTGCACGAGACGCTTTCGTTACTAGTACATCAATTACACTCTCTTGGAAACTTGCTGCTAAATCTTCCGGTGCAATTTCTATTCCACGTTGTTTTGCGTTATGCACAGTGTTGATAACTGCTGATTTCAATCCACTGAAACTGAAATCATACGAGTCCGGTTCTAGCCATGCACGAGGTAAATCGATTGTCGGTTCTCCTTCATGTGCAAGACGATCGATATGAGGACCACCTGGATATGGCATAGATAACGTACGAGCTACTTTATCATATGCCTCTCCTGCTGCATCATCTCTCGTTTCCCCAATTACTTCAAATGAACCATGTTCTTTCATATAAACAAGCTCTGTATGTCCACCAGATACAACAAGTGATAACAGTGGGAATTGAACTTCTTTTACTAAACGGTTCGCATAAATATGGCCAGCGATATGATGAACACCAACTAGAGGGATATCATGTGCAAACGCCACTGCTTTCGCTGCGTTTACTCCTATTAGAAGCGCTCCTACTAAACCAGGCCCTTCTGTTACAGCAATTGCATCAATATCATCAAATGTGATATTTGCTTCTTTTAAGGCTTCTTCTAACACAACTGTAATTTCTTCTACATGATGACGAGATGCAATCTCTGGTACAACTCCGCCAAAACGTTTATGACTTTCAATTTGTGATGCAACGACGTTCGCAATAATTTCCGTTCCATTTTTAACAACCGCTACTGCTGTTTCATCACAACTTGTTTCAATACCAAGTATAATCGTATTTTTTTCCATTATATATTCACCCACATTACGAGACCATCTTCCTGATTGTCTGCATAGTATCGTTTACGAATTCCACCATTTTGAAATCCGTATTTTCTGTATAACTGTTTTGCTACTTCATTTGATACACGTACTTCAAGTGTCATCGTTTTTACTCCTAGAGTTTTCGCCTCGGAAATAACTTCTTTCAATAAAGCATCTCCTAGCTTTTGACCTCTATATTCTGGCAAAATAGCTATATTTGTTATATGTGATTCATCAATAATTATCCACAATCCACAATACCCAATTACACGGCCATCTTTTTCTAGCACAACATAATGTGCATGTTCATTCATCGTTAACTCACGGTGAAAGGCATCTGCAGTCCAAGGAGTTGAAAAAGATGCTTCTTCAATAGCTACAATTTGAGCGATATCATCGAGTTCCATCTTTCTAAATATCATATCCATCCTCTGCAAGCTCCTACTTGTTTTGACTTTCCAACCACTTTGTTTCAGCTTCAGCTAAACGAAGATAACTAGGCACAAATGAATGTACATCTTGTTCTTCTTTTTGTAATCCTAAGAACGCTAACTCACTTGGTCTTGGGCTATTTTTAGTGAAAGGAGCAAATACAGCTTGATCGCCTAAATGTTCGATAATCGTTTCTTTGTGCAATTTCACATCGTTACCAATAAATAAAACAGGCTTTCCTTTATCTTTTAACATTTGCAACCAGTCTACAATAAGGATGATTCGGTCTTCTTCTATAGAAGTTAAATCCTCTCCTTCATATGTATATAAGCCAGTATAGATTTGTCCACGTCTTCCATCAAATAAAGGACAGATTAATCCATCAAAATTAGCTCCATTTGCAGCCACTACTTCTAAACTTGATACACCTACAATTGGTATTTGAAGTGACCAAGCCAATGTTTTAGCAGCTGTCACACCTATACGAACACCTGTATATGATCCAGGTCCCGCAGCTACAACAATTTTCGTTAATTCCTTTGGTTTTACACCGCACTCTTTCAACAGTTGTTCTACAGCTGGCATAAGACGTACAGAATGGTTTTTTGTTAAATTTGTAATGATTTCCCCAATTACGTTTCCTTCTTCAATAAGGGATACACCCATCACGTAATTCGAAGTATCAATTGCTAGTACTTTCATCTTGTAATAGCTCCTCACATAATCTAATATAGCGATCTCCAATTGGCTCGAGTACAATTTTCCTTGTATCATCTCCAGCATGGAATAAACTAATTTGTAACTTTTCATTCGGTAAATACGCTTCTATTAAATGAGCCCATTCTACCACCGTAATTCCTTCACCGTAGAAATACTCATCAAATCCTAAGTCCTCTTCACTTTCTGCTAAGCGATACACGTCCATATGATATAGCGGTAATCTTCCTTTATATTCTTTAATAATATTAAAGGTAGGACTATTTACAACTCTTTTCACGCCAAGACCCTTTGCTAGTCCTTTTGTAAAAGTCGTCTTACCAGCCCCTAGATCCCCTTCTAAAATAATTACATCTTGCACCTGGACAAGTTCACCTAGTTTTTCTGATAATCTTTGTGTTTCTTCAGATGATTTTGTTGTTATTTCATATTTACTCACAGACTTCACCTACTTTACTCACAATGTTCTCTGCTCTTTATTATACAGGTTTTGAATATATAAAAAAGTCCTTAGGAGTTTTCCTAAGGATAGTTTGACTGTCTTTATTAGTTTTTTGTTAAAACAAATAAAAAAATACGAAACAACATGTTTCGTTCTTTTCTTTATATAAAATGGCGGTCCCGACCG
>NZ_NVEC01000078.1 GCF_002571225.1 Bacillus sp. AFS059628
ATGATTATTGATTATATACTTTATTCTGTTATTTGTAAAATATTTCTAAATTAAAAATACCCTGTAATTTTGTTGTTCAAAATTACAGGGTATCTCTATTTTATATTTCCTATACAAACTTTGTATTATTTTACAACTTCATCTTGGCCCGTTTCAAAGCCTTCTGTCTTTCCCTCTTTTATTTCATAATAATATGAAGGTAATTCTATATTATGTTCTACAAGGTAATCCTCAATTAATGAAATAATCACTTTCAACGTTTTCAATCGAGCGTATAATTTATCGTTACTTGCGATAATTTCCCATTTTGCATTTGGCTTATTTGTTTTTTCAAACATTTCTTCTATTGCCTCAACATACTCGTACCATTTTTCACGGTTACGCCAATCTTCGTCTGTAATTTTCCATCTTTTTAAAGGATTTTTCTCTCTATCTTTAAACCTCTTTAATTGTTCATCTTTACTAATATGATAGAAAAACTTCCCGATTATATAATGATCATCTGTTAATAGTTTTTCAAAATCATTAATCTCGTCATAGGCTCTCGTCCACTCTTCCTTTGTAGCAAAACCTTCAACCCGCTCAACTAACACACGGCCGTACCATGAGCGATCAAAAATAGTAATTTGCCCATACTGAGGAAGTTTACGCCAGAAACGTTGCAAGTAATGGTATCGTTTTTCATGAGGTGCTGGTGCTCCGATTGGATTTACTTGAAAACCGCGCGGATCAAGGTGTTCTGTCACTCGTTTAATCGCCCCGCCTTTTCCAGCCGCATCCCAGCCTTCCATAACGAGCATCACTGCAATTTTTTCTTCTTTTACTATTTGCTGCAACGCTAATAAGCGCCTTTGATATTTTTCAAGTTTCTTATTGTACTTAGATTTTGATTCAATTCTTTTCGTTACATCTACTTTAGCAAGATATCCATGTTCCATAAAACAAATCCCCCTTGTTGTATGACAATGTTATTTTAACATATTTATTGGGATTTTTTTCAAATTAAAAATTATTTCGAAAAATAATCTCTACTCTTCTTTATATCGATAATTTAATGTCACCGATATACTTTTAAGCATCCTTAAGCACACCTATTATTAATTACAAAAACAAAAAGGAGACTATGCAAAAAATCTCTACATAGTTTCCTTTTTTAAGATGTATGTCGCTTACTTAGAAAGATGAACAATAAAAAATAGGAACTCCATCGATTCACTCATACTACAAACGAATGACAGGTGGAATACCTCCTTCTGGTAAAAAATAAGCGAATACTGTAAATCCAATAATTAATATTGAAAATAATGTTATTATAATTCCACCGGGTAGTGTTAGAAAAAGAGTATTCGGCCTTCTCTTCATAGAGAAAATCATCGAGTATACTCCCAGAAGAAGACTTATTATAGCAATAGTCACATAAGCAGCTACTGCATACCATGGATTAAGTTCTAATAAAACACCAGAAATAAATATATACAAAAATAATAGTTGTAGAAAAATACTGCTTCCCATACTTACGAGTTCTTTCAATATATCCCCCCCCCCCTAAATCGCATGGTATATTATCTCAAAAAGAGAAGATAATAAAAAATATATCCATTAAAGAATGGGAGCTCTCTAAAAATGAAACGAAAAATATTTTCTCTCTTTTCACTAATCTGTTTAGTACTACCAATACAAGCTAGTGCATACACATTTCAATCACTACCAATTGCATCAAAGTCTAAACAATGGTATATCGAAATTGATAAATCTCATAACGTAAACAAGCAAGCAATCCAGCCAAAACAAGGTGTATTTGATACATATAGTTTACTCGTAAAAAACATCGGTCATGATGTATCAAACGTATCCGTGGAAATACTTGATAACAATCCTACCTCTAAAGCTACCTTTAAACCTACTACACCTAATGAAAATATTTCTAAAAGTCATACAAGCTTTGACTACATGGTATTCCCATTAGACTTTAATAGCCATAATTTTAAAGTTGTGATTACTTGGGAAGAAAAGAACTTTTCTTACAACGGCCATCCAGTAAATGAAAGTAAAAAAATGAAACAAACATTTGTATTTAATGAAGAGTAAGCCCTAATTTAATTAGGGCTTACTCTTCATTTACAAAACCAGTTTGAATGGCTTCTGTCACTTCTTTTGTGATGTCCAGTTTTGTTGCATCGGTGCTAATTTTCTTATGCCAAATATGCACGGAAGGCTTTTCGTTACAAAAATGTTTTATTAATACTAGTTGATTATATGCTAGCTTATTTTCTCTATGGGTAGCAATATAGACTGTGAAATTTTTTGCTTCAAAGATCTTTTCCTGCAAAGTATATTGGCTGTCCAATTCCTTTGCGACTATGTCTTTCAAATTTTCTATAAGCATATAAGTCGTTCCCCCTTCCCTTATATCATCAATCAAATCTTCGAATACTCGGCACACATAATGCTACTCCAATTGTTACAAGTACTAAAATAGCTAGTGTTATAATCGTTATCTCGCCACCTATGACAGTAGCTAACCATCCTACAACTACATAACCTAGCGGCAGTAAAGCAAATGAACCTAACATATCAAGGCTTGCCACCCTTCCGAATGCTTCTTCTGGCACAAGCTCTTGTAAACTCGTTTCCCAAATGAGTCCAAATATCATCATACCGAAACCTTCAATTGCCATTAATCCAATTAAAACAGGTGCCCAAGCAACAAACGGCATTATCAAAAGTGCACAACCACTTATTAAAACACCACCATAGGCAAGTAATCCCCGCTTATACCATCGTTCCCTCCCGCCAAATATTAGCGCGGCAATGACAGCTCCAACGCCAGAAGATGCCATTCCTAATCCATACACATATGCTTCAAAATGGTGATGAACATTAAATAACCATGGAATTAATACGACGATAATTCCTGCATAACAAATATTGATAAAAGAAAAGACTAAAATTGTAATCCATAGCCACGGATGACTTTTTAAAACAAAAACACCTTCCATAAACTCTTGTTTGTAATCGATTTTTCTCTTTTCAATATGGTTTACTTTTTTAAACCTTATTTCTCTTAAAAATAATAAACATAAAAATGATAGCAAATACGTTACTGCATCTAGTCCAAACCCTATTCCGGCAGATGCAACTGAAACGATTAATCCTCCAAGAGCGGGTCCAATTAGTCGTATACCTTGATTACTCATTTGCGTTAATGCATTAGCTGCATTGCGAATTTCAGGTACAAATACTTTTGCTCTTACAGCCGCATAT
Source organism: Bacillus sp. AFS059628 (assembly GCF_002571225.1). Taxonomy (GTDB): domain Bacteria; phylum Bacillota; class Bacilli; order Bacillales; family Bacillaceae_G; genus Bacillus_A. Next base: position 3,265 of record NZ_NVEC01000078.1, read on the forward strand.
GCTGGCTGAAATATGCCTTCCATAAGTCCATATAATGCTACAAGTACATATAGAAGTGGAATTGTTAATACGTCCATAAATATAAGTGTTGCAAGTAATAGCATTAATATGCATCGAACGATATCTGTAAATAACATTACTTTCACCCGATCCATTCGATCTACGACTAATCCCGCAAACGGTAACGCAAGAATATTAGGAAGCATGTACATTGCCATAGTCATTCCCATTACAACTGTTGAACCAGTTAATGAATATACAACGACTGGCAAAATAACCATTGTTATCGAACTACCTAAAGTCGAAAGCAATTGTCCAATCCATAAAAACTTAAAATGTGGTGACGCTTTAACTGGCAATAGCAATTTACCGATATAACTTACATTTTTCCCTGTTTGTATTTCTCCTTGCATACCTCTCTCCTCTTTTCAAATTAAGTTAACACTAAATATAAAACAGAAAATTCAATCTTCAACACTTTTAATTATATATGAAACTGTTAAATTATTGGTAAAAATATAAAAAAGATGTTTTCATAAATGAAAACACCTTTTTTATTTATAATTTTAAGTTCTTCTTCAATGTCCAATATTTTTCTTGAGCATTTTCAAATGAAAATTCTACCCAGCCGTTTGGATCTTCACGATATACATTTACTTTCTTACCATTTTCTAATTTCCCAACTTCATTTTGCGTAATATTTGGTACACTTTTAATCGTATAGCCAAATGGATATGGTACTTGATAGTAAGAACCTACTAATTGAACAGTAGCTGTTGCATCTTTTGCATAATTTTTATATGGAATCGCCTCACCTAATGCCTCTACATTTAATGTGTTAGGATTTTTTGGTAATCGTTTTACATTTTGATAATCTTTTTTGTTAAACGGTTTAATACGCTCCATAATATTAGCGATTTTGCCAGCCCATTCTTTATCAGTTGCATACTTTTCATTCATAGCAGGTAATGTGTAGCCATTGAAATGATTAGCACCTTCTTCTAAATAGTTCTTTCTTACATAATCAGCATTGTACGAAATACTTTGCTTGTATGACGATAAATATTTTGCATATGCAAATGGATCACGATCATACGCTCTTAGACCAAATAAATTATGCTTACGATATGCAATTTCTGATTTACCATAGGCAGATTCTAAGATTGCATGTGCAGCTAAATACAGTGCGCTCACACCATACTCATTTTGTGCTTGAATAAAATCTTGTCCCGTTCCAATAAGAGGACTGTCAGGATGCCATTTTTCAATAAAATTATCAATCTCTTGTGCTGTTATATTAGATGGTAACGTTATATCTAGATTGATATACGATGCCATAGCATTAAATAAAAATTGTGCATATTCTTCACGTGTTAAAACACTAGTTGGATTAAATGCACCTGCTCCATTACCTGCTGTAATGCCGTTAGATTCTAATGCGCTAACTGCATCATTTGCCCAATGCGTGCTTGGTACATCATTAAACGTATGTTGAGCCTTTATTTTAAACTTAAAAGCATTCTGTATAATTACTGCCATCTCAGCACGAGTTAACGAGTCTTTTGGTCTAAACGTCCCTTTACCATCACCTACAAAAATCCCCATCTCTGTTAATGCTAAAATTTCTTTTGGGAACATCGTCGTTCCTGCGCTAATATCAGAGTATGGATTTTTATAATCATCTTTTGCTTCTGGTTTTAATGCGCGATACATCAATGCCGCTACTTGCTCACGAGTTACAACATCTCCGAACCCGAATTTACCATTATCGTACCCTGCAATAACCCCTTTTGACGTTAAATCATTAATTGCTTCAAATGACCAATGATTTTTCGGAACGTCTGGAAATTCTTTTGTAGATGCAAACGAAGTTGCTGGAGCCATCACTACTTGAAGTGCGACTGTCACCGCTAACACATTAGAAATAACTTTTTTCATAATTTTTTTAACACGTTATGTATATGCTTGTCCCGTGTTAACTTGCCTCCCTTTATCGTATAATTTTTCCTATTAAACTAACAAACTCTTAAATAGTCACCAGTAAAAGTATACGTGATAAAAATAAACTAATCTACCATTATTTTATTTATAATCAGCATAATACGATATATCTTTTTATTCCGATACAAAATTACATAAAGTTACAAAAAAGCCCACCTCTATGTAGACGATGGGCTTAGTAATCAACATTGTTATTTAGCTAAACGATATTTTTCAACATCGAAACCTTTCCACTCATAATAATCTAAAATCCCAGCATAAACTGCCTCAGCAGCAATTTGTCTTCCTGATTCAGTAGCTAATTTACCATTATCTATATCATTATCAATAAAGGCAAGCTCTGTTAAAACTGCTGGTACTGTATTATTATTTACTACATAAAGCGAGTGATTGTCTTTTATATTTCTATTTTTTGTATGTAGTGCTTCTACTACTCTATTTTGAATTTTCTTTGCTAACACTTCGCTATCCTTTTCAATCTGTGTCTCTTCCCCATGCTTGGATTTTTTATAATAATATGTTTCCGTTCCATGACCATCATGATTTTCAGAAGAATTTGCATGAATGCTTACAAATATATCTGCATTGTTCTCTTGACCAAATTTCACTCGATTCGCAAGAGATTCATTTTTGTTACTTCCTGGATTTCCGTTCTCTTCACGTGTTAATAAAGCTTTTAAAGGTGTATTTTTTTCTAACAACTTCTGTAATCTTAAAGATGTATCAAATACGATTTTACTTTCCTCTACACCTTGTCCTGGATTCCCTGGATCAAATCCTCCATGACCAGGATCAATAATAACTACCTTTTCTACTAAAGGATTACCTATTTTAAGAGAATCTGCCTTTTTAATAAATTGAGCTGCCTCTGCTTTAGTTAGAATTTTTCCAGGCTCCCATCTGTCACCAGTCCCGACAGAAATCCCTAATTCAACTAGAATGTTAGCTTTTGCTTTACCCCAACTTTTTTCTAGATCACTGAATTTAGTTGCTGGAGTACCGTTCACTTTAGACTCTAATTTGTAAGCTTCTACAAGAAGAGATGCCATTGAAACGCGGTCAATTTTTCCGTCCGGCTCAAATCCATTGCCTGTACCTTTAACCACACCAGCTTTTTCTACAGCTGCGATAATTGGAGTAGCCCAATGTTTTTGAGAATCCGCGTAAGATGGTTTAGCGTTTTTATCGATTGGTAAGTTTAAGATTTTAGCCATCATTGTAGCTGCTTCTGCACGAGTGATTTCTTTTCCAGGCTCGAACATTCCTTTCTCGTTACCTGTAACTGCGCCTTTTGCTGCTAAGTAGTTAATAGAATCTTCTGCCCAGTGCCCTGCTTGGACATCTGGAAACGCTTTTGTTTGCGCGAAACTACTAGATGAATAAGATAATATACTAGCTGCGATTACTCCTGCTGCGATTATTCTATTTTTCATAGAATATATTCCCCTCTCAAGTACAATATATTTATGTAACAGACTCATTATAGTTCTGAAAATTAGTAATAGTCAATTGTAATTTGTATATTTTTGTATTATTATTGTATTTTTTGTCATATATAACTATATTTTAAAAATTTAAGGTTTTATAAGAGGAGAGATTCATATGAGCAACAATTGGAAAGATATAGAACACCGTATTTACACCATGTGTATGATTCAGCGGAATAACGAAGTATTGTTAATACAGCGCCCCGATCATCTAGGCTTCCCTGGTTACATCGCTCCTGGCGGAAAAGTAGATTTCCCAGAAAGTATCGTTCACGCTGCTAAACGAGAAGTAAAGGAAGAAACTGGATTACTTGTTTCAAATTTAACTTTTAAGGGATTAGATGAATACGTAAATCCGAAAGAAAATGTTCGATATATGGTATTTAATTATTGGACAGACTCATTTGATGGTGAACTTCTTATAAATCCTCCTGAGGGCGAATTATTATGGGTACCAATCGATACAGCATTAAATCTTCCTATGCAAGATTGGTTTAAAGAAAGATTTCCATTATTTTTTGAAAAAGGTACGTTTGAAATTCAACGTGTTTGGGACCGAGACTTAGATAAACAAGTTGCTATGACAATTACGCATACGTAAAAAAAGCTTGGAATCTCTCCAAGCTTTTTTTACTTCTCCTCTATTTTCTTAATCTCATAATCAATTTCTAAAAACTTAACTCCAAATATCCACATTTTATGGTTAGCTTCTAACATTTGATTGGTGCCCTCTTTAATAACAAACGTCTCTGTTAGCGGTAAACGGATTGTAAAGTAGCAAGTATGTAAATAAATCCCCTCATCTCCCTGACCATTTTCTCTTAGCTTACTAGTAATGATTAAATCATTACTCTTATTACATAATTTCAAAACTCCCGTCATATTCGAATATGGCAAAGGTAATGCAATATTCATGTATGTCTCATTCTTATATGTATATTTTGAGTAAAGAGCTACAAAAATAGATTCTTCTGCTTCATTTTTTCTTAACCACGCCCTTACATTCTCTCTTCCATCCTTCTCATCTATTACCCCAATAATAGAGCCTTGCATCGTTTCCCACTTGCCGCCCATTCCTAAATGTATTTGTCCTACACGTTTACTCATTTTCTCATAGCAAAATGCAAACGGTCGGAACCAGCGAGTCCATTTAATATGCGATTGTAACTCATACTCTTTTGTATTTTCATAAAAGCGAATAATGCTTAAAGGAAGCTTCGTCACGTCAAATGCCTCACTATGAAAATTATTCATTTTATCAACTAAACCGTTGTATGCCTTACTATCTATTACATTTTTGTTATGTAAAAATGCTTCACCAACTGTCGCCTTTCCTCTTAATCTGCTCATTGGTTTCCCGTAATATTTATAGTTCAGAACACTCTTTTCAATCATCCAGCCGACAAATGCCGGCAACGCTACTCCAATTCCATTGACAACACCGTGAATCCAAACCATTTGAGCAATTGTAATCGTCATTACATGTTTCAAATTCCCATACGAATATATGAGTGAGAACATAATTGTTACCATGAGTGTACTAGACGATATGACTAGGAGGATTTTTGCGCTGATAGCATTAAAATTCGTGCGCCAAACATAAATCCCATAACCATAAATCGCACATAAATATAGGCACACTGCAAGAAATTCAAATACCCTTGAGTATGTAATCCCTATCGCAACTGTCATAGGTGAAATAACGATGATAAACATAATCGCATCATATACTTTACTGCTCTTTTCTCTCTTACGCCCTATTAAACCAGCTGATAATGGCAATAGAAATGCCGAATAATGAAAGTGTGCAGCTGTAAGTAAAACAATGTCAGAACTAAAGTGCATAATGGAAAGCTTTGCTACAGAAGCAAAAAACCAGAATCCACCTAAAAACAAATATATAAACGCACTATCGATAGCCGTTTCTTCTAACGGTTTCCATCCTCTTTCTAGTAATCTATTCATACCAAATAACGCAACGATTCCTGTATATACAAACCAAATTATCGCAAAGATATATTGATTTGTTACGAAAGCTAACATTGCACAAATCGCTGCTATCGGATATAAAAACGATACGGATTTATAAAATAATAAATACAATCCATTTCGTGCTCTTTTATCAATAATACAAAAAGACATCGGTATAAATAACAAAATAGATAATAAAATAATTGCTTCAACTGGGTTTACATTTGACCACTCACATAATAGAAAAATAATATAACAAGCAAGCCCAACTATTATATTTTTCATATCATTTATTTCCTCTCCACAAATGTTCCCCTATATGAAAATAATGAACCAATTAACGGATTGCGTACTTGTACATGAATTCGAAAGCACTGTTTTGTTTCATCATAACTTTCTACAATGTTGGCCTCTCCGTATAAGAATATAGGTAACGGGATTTTTCTTCTAAACATGTAAAACCATTGTTTCTTTGAAGAAATATGCATCGCCCCCATCTCATCAATATGAAAATTCAGTGTAGAAACAAGTATGTGTGGCTTACCAAAATAATCTACAATTTCATTATTTTCTTCATCCAACTGCATAACAGCGTTAAAATATCTTTTCTTATCTCACCTATCGATTCACCTTCTCCAGCTATTTCAAGTCCAAATCCAATCTTTGTTTTATATAAAAACTTCTGTGATTCTCCTTCATTTTTCTCTACATACGAAATTTCAGTAAAGCGAGCATCCCATTCTGTATGTATATGTGGTTCTTGCGTGTATTCCCATAATTTCTCCATTGTTGTGTTCATTTCTGCCGAAACATAAATAGGCTTATTCCCCTTCATTCTTCCACCTCCAATGCACTATAATTTTAATGTACATGCAATGAATTTAATTTGCTACTTTTTTCACAAACTTTTTCGTAAAAAGAAAGAATTTTTAAAATTTATACAAAACACTTGATTCCCCAAAAAATTTAAATTATTATAAAACAAATGTTACCAACAACTTCATAAATCAAACACTCTCGCCTAAAACGTGAGATAGAGGTTGCGATACTTATGAGTATTCTAATGGAGACACAGAGATGTCTATGAAATTAGATGAAAGGAAGTGTTGCCGAAATCGATATATTTCTCTGTATGTATCGATTGGGGCTGTTTTCGAATAGAAACAGAACTGTCATATGTACAGACGTGTACGTATGAAGAGCTATCTACAAAAAAGAGATATCATTTTTATGATATTCCTTTTTTGGCGGTTTTTTTATTAGCTCCGTTTTCTGTTTCCCTTTTCCTGTAACAGCACCATCCTCACTTATTTGAGATGGTGTTTTTTGTTTTTCTCTGGTAACTACAGGAATATTGGGATTTATATATGTCCTAATCTATTCTTAAAAATGGATGAAAGAAGGAATTCGTAATGGAAACGATTGTACAAAAATTTGGTGGCACTTCTGTCGGAAATGTTGAGCGCATTCAACATGTAGCAAATTTAATTATTGAAGAATATGAACGAGGACATAGTATCGTCTCTGTCGTTTCAGCAATGGGAAAAAGTACAGATGAACTTGTCGCACTCGCTAACGCGATTACAGAAAATCCGAGTAAACGCGAAATGGATATGCTTCTATCGACAGGAGAGCAAGTGACTATTTCATTATTAACGATGGCACTACAAGCAAAAGGTTATAATGCGATTTCATTAACAGGATGGCAAGCTGGTATTACGACAGAATCTGTACATAGTAGTGCACGGATTACTGACATTCATACAGATCGAATTCAATCTTATCTTACTGAAGGTACGATTGTTATTGTAGCTGGCTTCCAAGGAGTTAGTGAAAACCATGAAATTACAACACTTGGACGCGGTGGTTCTGATACAACTGCTGTTGCATTAGCCGCTGCACTGAAAGCAAAAAAATGTGATATTTACACAGATGTGACCGGCGTATATACGACGGACCCACGAGTTGTAAAAGATGCTTATAAATTAGATGAAATCTCTTATGACGAAATGTTAGAGCTTGCAAACCTTGGTGCTGGTGTATTACACCCGCGTGCTGTTGAGTTTGCTAAAAATCACAATGTCATGTTAGAAGTTCGCTCAAGTATGGAACAAGAAAACGGAACAATTGTAAAAGGAGAATGTAACATGGAACAACAATCAATCGTTAAAGGTATTGCATTTGAAGATAACATTACACGCGTCACAATGAAAGGATTAGAACAAGGTGCACTTTCAACAGTTTTCTCTACATTAGCAGCGGCACATATTAATGTAGATATCATCATCCAAAGTATTACAAATGAAGGAACTGTTCACCTCTCCTTCTCCATCCATTCTAATGATTTAAAAGAAACATTAGAGGTATTAGAACAAAATCAAGAAACACTTCACTATGAATCAGTAGAATATGAAAATCATTTAGCAAAAGTATCAATTGTAGGATCTGGTATGGTCTCTAATCCAGGTGTTGCTGCGAATATGTTCACTACTTTAAAAGAAGAAAATATTCATATTAAAATGGTAAGTACATCAGAAATTAAAGTGTCTGTCGTTATTGACCGCCTTCATTTAGTAACAGGTGTCGAGGCACTACATCAATCATTTATGGCGAAAATTGAGCCTTTAGTGCAGATGAGTTAATTTCCACTAGTAAAACTTAAAACAAATGAGATGAATCTATTTCTTTCCTATATTAATAGAAATAGAGTGGGAATATTTTGCGGGGAAATCGAAGTTATTCTGTCGAATAGCAATTACTGTATCAAATTCTTGAAACTACTTAAACATAATAGCATTCCTGAAATAAAGTTCATGCGTATCTCAGTAGTAGCAGGTTTACGAAGTGTTGTTCCCTATCAAAATGTTTATTCTATATCCGAAAACACCTTGTCACATTTTCCTACACTGTGACAAGGTGTTTTTTGTTTAAAAGGAACTTTAGTATAATTATGAGGAGAATTAAACAACAAATTTATACATATAAGGAGATAAAGACTATGGCAAACAACAAGTTACTAAGAATGGACAATGTCAGCATCGTTGTAGAATCTCTTGATAACGCAATCTCATTCTTCGAAGAGATTGGATTAAAACTCGAAGGGCGAGCTACTGTCGAAGGTGAATGGGCTGGTCGCGTAACCGGTCTCGGTTCTCAGTGCGTGGAGATTGCTATGATGGTGACGCCAGATGGCCATAGCCGAATTGAACTTTCGCGATTTCTCACACCACCTACTATAGCAGATCACCGGACAGCTCCTGTAAACGCCCTCGGTTATTTGCGCGTCATGTTCACCGTTGAAGACATTGACGAAATGGTATCTAGGCTTACTACTAAGCATGGTGCTCAGCTCGTTGGCGAAATAGTTCAGTACGAGAATTCGTATCGTCTCTGCTACATTCGTGGAACTGAAGGCATTTTAATCGGTTTAGCGGAAGAACTCGGTAACAAATAAGTAATGTTTTACTGAATTAAAAATATTTGAAAGATATTCTTTCTTAATAAAGCTTAGATTTTCAACCCCGTCCTAACTTTAGAACGGGGTTATGCTTGTTTGTTTTTTTAACATACTATCAATATCCTAAAATTATTATAAAACAATTCATTTACTCGTTATACTCTTTCCTAGGAAATATAACTGACTCTTCCCACTTCTTATCATATATATCTTTTCTTTTGAAAAACGATCTGAACTCATTCAACATAACTTTCTTTACATCAGAGTAAAAAACCATCATGAATAGTGCTATCCCTAATAATATCTCTTGCATTCCTTCATAATCAACAAAAGCACTCACAATTAGCAAACCAAATCCAATGTAGAAACCAAATTCATTCTCTTTCTCAAAATCTTCATCTTCATCAATATGTATTTTCTCTTTAAAGCTTTGGTTTCCTTTTATTAATTCATCTAACGTGACATTATACATTTCGCTAAGCAAAATTAAATTATCAATATCCGGACAGCTTTTATCATGTTCCCACTTACCCCGCTTTAACAGGCAGTAAATCTCATCAAAGCTTTTAAGCACAATCAAGGCAGCCAGATGCGATTAACTGCCTATAAAAGCCCGATTGGTTCAACTAATAATCAGNNTAAAGTTTCACTTTATACACAGCTTGCCTTGTCACACCAATTTTCTTAGCAACATCTTCCTGTGAAAATCCTTGTGACTCTCGTAATCTTTTAAGTTGTTGTCCTAAGCTCATAACGTCCTCTCCTTTAACAAATTATTACATAAAAGGTTCCAAAAAAGAAAGAAACCATTAGTAAAACTCACTGTAAACCATTCGTTTACACCATAAAAAAGAGAGAATAACTCTTTGAGCTATTCTCTCTCCCTTCTATTAAAACAGATGAATGTTTTCTTTCTTGCAAGCTTCACGTAAATCGTCAGGCCATACAGAAGATTGAACTTCACCGATATGTGCTTTACGTAAGAAGTACATGCACATTCTTGATTGTCCAATACCACCGCCAATTGTTAATGGTAGTACGTCTTCTAAAATACCTTTATGGAAATCGTACTCACGTTTGAAGTCTTCACCTGTTTTCGTTAACTGCTCATCAAGTGATTTACTATCAACACGAATTCCCATTGATGATAATTCGAATGAAGCTTGTAATACTGGGTGCCAGAATAAAATGTCACCGTTTAATTTCCAATCATCATAATCAGCTGCGCGTCCATCATGCTTTTCACCTGAACGAAGTGCATCACCAATTCCGATAATGAAGACTGCACCGTGCTCCTTGGCAATTGCATGTTCACGATCTTTAGGTGTTAATTCTGGATATTTATCTTCTAGTTCTTGGGAAGTGATAAAAACAATTTCTTCTGGTAAATACTTTCCAAGGAACGGATACTTTTCAAATAAGTGGTCTTCTAAATCTTTGAATATTCCATAAATTGTTTGTACTGTTTTTTGTAAGTAATCTACAGTACGCCATTCTTTTTGAACGATTTTTTCCCAATCCCATTGGTCAACGTAAATGGAATGTGTTGCATCAAGTTCTTCATCACGACGTATCGCGTTCATGTTTGTATATAAACCTTCACCAGCTTCATATCCATATTCATGTAATGCGAATCTTTTCCACTTCGCTAGTGAATGAACAATTTCTAATTCTTCTCCTGAGTGTAACATATCAAATTCGATTGGACGTTCTACACCGTTTAGGTGATCGTTTAATCCTGATTTTTTCGTTACGAATAATGGTGCAGATACGCGGAATAATTCAAGGCGTTTTGCTAATTGATCCTCGAAAAATGTTTTAACTTCCTTAATTGCGATTTGAGTCTCTCTTACTGTCATTAATGATTGATACATGGTGGTTTCCTCCTAAAATGTTTGGATGTTGTGAAAAGAAGCCAACAAAAAAAGCCCTTCTTTCCCAAAAAACTGGGACGAAAGGCTTTGGTTCCGCGGTACCACCCAAATTAGCAACAGAGGTTGCTCACTTATACAATACGGAGATGAAATATCTCGATACTGTTCTTCTTGTAACGGCGAAGTTCCCGGCTAAGTCTACTTTCCTTTAAAGGATTTCGGTTAGCAACTCCAGGAGGTTCTTCATAATAGGCTTCGTATCAGGCTCACACCACCCCTGACTCGCTTAGACTACATCCTACTACTACTCGTCCTTTCATAGTCGTTTTGTTGTCACATCTCTGAAACATTTTATTAATGATTATTCTATACAAAAAATAAAGAAAGTCAACAAAAATTTAAAAATATTTTTCAATTCTTTATTTTACGGCTTTATTGATTGTTGCTAATTTAACATCTTTACTTTTTCTGTCTCGTCAATCCAAAAAACGTTTCACTAACCGAAACTAACATATACACAACAAGTAATGTAATCGTTCGAAATATAGAATCCGCAGTATTTCGTATTATTTTCATTTTCTTTGTAATTCCTTTCAGTTTACGTGCAAATTCGTGTTATACTATAGCATTCAAGCAGTTTATTTTTACTTAAAGCAATCATAGTCATTTATAAAGAGTATGTTCTAAATCATTGACTATTATCAAATAAGATTTTTATATAACGGAGTGATCATATGAGTAAAACGAAAGCAAAACCGAAAAAAGGTGTAGGACAAGGTACAGGAAGTAAAGGATGGAATCGTTGGCAATCAAGTGCAAAGAAAAAGGCAGCTGCCAAGCCATATAAAAGTAAAGGGAATAAAAAGTAAATTCTGTATTATCTCTTTACTTTGTTCAAAACAAATTATAATTATTACACTAAAAAAGCTATGCTCTCATACATGTGAAAGCATAGCTTTTTTATTAAATCATTAAAATATCTCGCATTTCTTCCTCCGTGATGGATGATAATTTCTCTTCTCCCGGCTCAATCACTTCAGCGATTAAATGTTTCTTACTTTCTTGCAGTTCATGCATTTTTTCCTCAATTGTTCCGTGAGCCACTAACTTAATGACTTGTACCGTATTTTTTTGTCCCATTCGATATGCCCTATCTGCTGCTTGTTGTTCAACAGCTGGATTCCACCATAAGTCGTACAATATAACCGTATCGGCACCCGTTAAGTTAAGACCTGTACCACCAGCTTTTAAAGAAATGAGAAATAGGTCCCCTTCCCCTTCGTTAAACCGGTCACATAGCTCTACACGTTCTTGCGAAGGTGTATTTCCGTCTAAATAAAAGTATGGAATCGCTTGACGATTTAACTCACGACCAATAATGGACAGCATCTTCGTAAATTGAGAAAAAATTAAAATCCTCTTACCAGTACTTCTGCATTCCTCAAGTATCTCTAATAGTTGCTCAAATTTAGCTGAACTCCCCTTGTAATCATCAACGAATAAAGCGGGATGATTACAAATTTGTCGCAATCTCGTTAAGCCAGCTAAAATTCTAATTTTATTTTTACGTAACGTATCTTTATCTAAATGTTTTAACGTTTCTTCCCTTAATTTCGCTAAATAAGCTGCATATAGTCTCTTTTGATCTGGTAATAATTCCGATGACTGTAAGTGCTCTATTTTATCTGGAAGCTCCTGTAATACGTCTTCTTTTAATCGTCTTAATACGAAAGGTTTTACGCGCTTCGCTATATCTTCTCGCCTTAAATCACCGAATTCTTTTCTTCCTGGTAATAATTCTGGAAATACGACGTGGAAAATAGACCATAGCTCTTCTAATGAATTTTCGACAGGCGTTCCCGTTAATCCAAAACGATATTCAGCTTGAATTGTTTTCACTGCTCTTGCAGTTTGTGTTGTAGGATTTTTAAACGCCTGTGCTTCATCAAGAAATAGTGTATGAAATGGCCTCGCATACGATCTTATATCTCTTCTCAGTAACGGATATGACGTAATGACGACATCAAATTCCGCTACGTCTTGTAAGATTTTTCGTCGTTCTGTTTGATTTCCATCTGCAATGACCGCTCTAATATGCGGGGCAAATTTTTTCAATTCACTAAACCAATTGTAAACGAGAGAGGACGGTGAGACGACTAATATAGGTAGCTTCTTCTCTCGAATTTCAGGTAAAACAGAATCTATAAAAGCGATGCTTTGTAGCGTTTTTCCAAGTCCCATATCGTCTGCTAAAATACCGCCAAAACGGTAATAGGCGAGTGTTTTCATCCACTCGAATCCGTATACTTGATACTCTCTCATTACAGCATGTAAAGTTGGCGGTACTGTAAACTTTAACTTTTTCGGATTTTGAATGCTTTCAACTAAATCTTGAACAGACTCATCTAAACTTAAAACATTACCTTCATGTAGTCCGTTCATCCATTTTACACTCCGAATAAGCGGAACGTGTACTTCTTCCCCATGTAAAAATTCTTTTCGAATACCTGATTCTTTTACAAACTGATTAATTTCATTAAACTCTTTGCTCTCTAGTGATAATAAAGAACCATTCGCAAGCCGGTAATATTTTCGTTTTTCTTCAAGAGCCACTAATACACCTTTAATTTCTGCTTCCGGTATTCCTTTTATATCAAAGCGAAATGACAACCAATCAATTCTTTCTTTTCTTCTCACCCTAATAAGAGGTGCTGTATCCCCTTTATGAATGCGTAATTTAATTGCTGTTGTCGCATAAATATCAACTAAGCCTTTTAATGTTGGGACGACATGATATAAAAAGTTATACTCTGCTTCTTCATTATGCATAAAATAACCGCCTTCCGTTTTTGCGAAGGAACTTTCACTCATAATGTCTAAAATCTCTTTTTCCTTTTTCTCATCACGATTAAAAACAGACGGTTGTCCGTCTTCTTCTAGCGGATTGATCATGACGTTTCCATAATGAAATTCAAGACCTGCTAACAAACGATTTTTCACTCGATCTAAATACAACTTTGCTTTTAAAGACGGCGTTTCAACATGATCGGATATTATTTCATCAATGCGTACCGTTCCAAGTTTCATTAATCCAGGTACAACTTTCGCTACGAAATGTTCCATCTTATTTTCAGGAATATAAAACTGATTGCTATTTGAGCGACTCATCATTTTTTGCAATTCAATAAGTCGCATACAATCTTCAATAGGTAAATGATATAATTTTCCATCGTAAAGAGCATAGTTATACATTTCCATAACTTGAACACGATTTAGACCATCTATATGAAGTGTAAATCCACCATTATTGCCTTTCGTAAACTCAAAATGTAATGGCAATAATCCTTTTGAAATTTGTAACCCGTGAAACAGTTGCTCATTTTGTTTCAGATGTACATGCTCCACTTTAGAAAGTGAAGAGAGTATATCTCTCCACGAAGCTGGCGGTATAAATATCATACTTTCATCTTGTTTCGCATGTACTTCTAACGCATCTTCATACATTTTTTCATTATGATATATTTTAATGAGTTGTTGTATAATCGCGTCCGTTTCTTGTTTAAAACTATGTACATTTGGTGTGTATGTAAATTCATTGGAACAATGAAAGGTCTCTCTTTTCTCCACTTTAGAAAGAAATTCTCTAATATGATTTATAAAATATGTTTTCGCAAGTTTCAACTGAATTCCAAGAAGGGCCCCACCACTTTTCGTCGCTACTGATGAACATATAAACGCAACATCTAATATTTCACGTGTATCAAAACGATGTTGTTTACTCTTTGGCCGCAGCGGTTTGTCTGCAAACAACTGAAACATCCCGTTTGTTAATTGATCATTTCTGCTACTAATAGAGCCCATCCCACCCGTTTGCTGGTTATCATTTATTTGTATCAGTACAGCTGCAACATGTTGACAGTACGTTTGAAAAGACGCTAACGAAGGACAACTACATCTTGCAACTACATCACCTTTTTTAGCTTTTTCTACTGTAACATGAAAATCTTCATTTCCTTTTACCGTCGCCTCACAAATTTCGTTCGTTTCATCATAATGATTCACGATTACTTTATTTGATTTATAATAAGCTTCGCCTCTTTTATATGAGGTTTCTCCGCATACTTCTTTAATAATCGATTTATTTAATGTAAAACCCATTGCTTTGACACCGCCTTAATGTAAAACCATTTTCTCTTACTTAATATTTTACATGCTCAACGAGAAAATATAAAATGTTGATTCAACAAAAAAGATGCTTATTTATAAGCATCTTCTTCACTCTATCTCCATCAACCGTTTCGCTTCAAAATACAGTACCTGAATAAATTTCTTCGTATTAATTCGTATATGTCCAGAAGTCGCTATTTCATCCTTTGTCATTTCTGTCATCCGTCTTCTAACTACAGTGAAATCAAAAAACTTCGGAGCATAGCTTTCAAATTTCGGATTTGAAAAGTCTGTTAGTCCGAGGGAAGCTAAATGATTCAACGATTGATAAATCGCTCTTCTTACACGTTGTTCGGATGCTTTTCTTTCCTTATCTATATCTGCATCTGAAGCCATATTATCTAATTTTTTTAATGTTATTTGGTGAAATATATCTTTTAATGCAGGAAATCCGAATTCAAATGTTTGCGCCTTTTCTTGCCCATATAAATATTCCAACATACTAAGTAAATCTTTACTCCCGTTCTCTCCCGCAATACCAAGTTCTGCTAGTAAGAAGCGTCCGGAATCTGATATCTTTTTCCCTTCTTGCACTGTTTCACTACGCATTTGCGGTTTTTCCCACTGAAACACACTATTTAATGATTTTTGAATGTCATATATAGAACGTTCCAAACGAATACGCTCTATCACTTTTCGTACAACCGATACTACTTCTATTTTGTTTAGTGGTTTCGTAATATAATATTCCACACCAAGTGTATACGCCTCGCCAATGAGCTGTTTCGATTCAACTTGAGAAATCATAATAATTTTCCCAGTAAATGAAGACGCTATATGGCGAACTGTTTCAATGCCATCTCTCATAGGCATTAGTAAATCAATAAATAAAATATCCACTTTTTTATAATTTAGCTGTTCTGCTTCAACAAAAGCTCCGTCTTCCGATTCTCCAATTACTTCCCCAAGATCGCCATCCTCAATAATTTGTGAAAGCATCGAACGGAAAACTTCATCATCATCTACGATATAATAAAACAAACCTATTCCCCTTCCCGCTTTAAACTGCACTCCGGTAAACAAACGATAAACTTACACCCTTTTCCAGTTTCATTATCTTCTAGCCTTACTTCTCCGCCAAGCTCTGTTACCATTTCGCGTATGTAAGAAAGTCCAATGCCTGTTGACGGTGTTCCCGTTTGGTCATACTTTGAAGTAAACCCGGGCTTAAATACTAACTTCTTATATTTTTGTGCAATACCAGGTCCATCGTCAATTACTTCAAAGACTACATGTTGCTCTCGTTTATATAATTTCATATGAATGAGACCTCTATCTTCAATTGCTTCTACTGCATTCGCAACTAAGTTATTAAAGATTGATAGCACTGTATACACGTGGTATGCAGCGTGTTCACCTTCTATATGTTTAGAAAAGCGTATATCTTTCTCTAGCATTTCAGCATACTTTTCATTTATTCTTACAATCATTTCTGTAAGCTCATGACCTTCTACATACTCCGCCACATTTTTATCTAATAACAGTTTAGATAATCCTGCAAAAATCCTTTGATTATCCTTTTTTATTTCGTGCACTTCTCCTGCTATTTTCAATGCTGTTTTACTGCTGGAATCATCGTTCGCTTGTAAGTTTCGATATAGTTGATATGCTTCTTGTGTAATCAATTCTGCATTTTGTAACGTTTTTTTCAAATGAACTGATTCTACATATAAATTCGAAAGGTGCATGAACATTTTTTCATTTTCTTTTCGGACTTGTGATTCTTTTAATTTTGTTTCATATAAATTCATCATATTTAAAAAGCCAAGTGCAAAGAAACTACGGAAAATAGCGATAATAATAAGTTTATTTAATTCAGAAACTATTATCGTTGTACCGAGCACGACCATATGATAAATCGCTAGTTCAGACATACTTGCGATAATTTCAATTGTAATCCCAAGGCATCCAATAACGATTGGTCTCTGATGAAACTTATTCACCCTACAGAGTGAAAAAAGACTTCCATAAATAAAATAATAAAAAAACACAGGATAGCGCAAATAAAATGATTCTGTCATATGAAATGAACCTTGCATGACCCAGTCAAGACATACGCGGAATAAAACGACACATATACCGACAAGAATACCTGCAGCCGCTGCTGGTATTCTTCTTAAAAATAGCAATAAAAAGAAAAAAAGCGGTGTCCCAAAGCTAACGCGAAACGTATCATTAAAAGGATGAAAATTAAGCTCTCCAGCAATCGGAACAACAACCATTAATATAATTAAAAGGGAAATATCTTTCTTCCATAATTGATTCCAATTCAAAGCTGCCACTTCCTATACTTTTTTCGGTAATAAAAGTGAAAGCCCGCTTATTTTTATAAACGGGCTTTATTTCTATATTCTAACCTTTTCTACCGCTTTTATTTGGCGATACTCCGGCTCCCAGATTGCTTCTTTCACTGCAATCTTGATATCGTTATCACTTAAGTTCTCTCTAGCTACACCTTCTGCAACAGCAACTTTCGCTACTTCAATTGCAACCATTTCCGAGATATTACGTAACTCTTCAACTTCTGGTAAAATAGGTGCTCCTGGCTGACTTGTATCTACCATGCTTGCAACTGCTTCAGCTGCTGCTGCAAACATTCCATCCGTCATGATACTTGCACGTACGACAATTGTTCCAAGACCAAGACCTGGGAAAATAAGTGCGTTATTTGATTGTCCAATCACATACGTTACACCGTTGTATGTAACTGGTTCAAATGGACTTCCTGTCGCAACTAATGCTCTTCCTTCTGTCCACTCAATTAAATCAGCTGGTTTCGCTTCAGCAAGTGGCGTCGGATTCGACATCGGTAAAATGATTGGTCTTTCTACGTGAGAAGCCATTTCTTTAACAATCTCTTCTTTAAATGCGCCTGCAACAGTTGATGTACCAATTAAAATTGTCGGTTTTACATGTTTCACAACTTCAGCAAGTCCGATTACACCATTTTGCTTCCACTCACTTACTTCCAGTGCTTTTCTTGCATACGGCATTTGGAAATCAAGAAGATCTTCCATATTATCTGTAACTAATCCGTTACGATCAATACACCAGAAACGCTTATACGATTCTTCTTCTGATACACCTACGCGGACCATTGCATCTCTAACTTGATCTGCGATACCGATTCCAGCCGTACCAGCACCAAATACAACAACGCGGTGTTCACTTAGTGGTACACCCGAAGCTTTCACTGCCGATAACACAGCAGCAAGTGAAACTGCACCTGTACCTTGAATATCATCATTAAATGTACAAATGTCATGACGATATTTATCTAGAATTTTTCGTGCATTTCTAGAACTAAAGTCTTCCCAATGTAAGAGTGCTTTCGGGAATTGCTTACTTACCGCTTGTACAAACGTATCAATAAACTCATCGTAAGCTTCACCAGTTATACGAGGGTGACGATTTCCAATGTAAAATGGATTGTTTAATAATTCTTCACGATTTGTACCTACGTCTAGAATTACCGGTAGTACACGACTAGGATCGATTCCAACCGCGGCCGTATAAACAGCTAATTTTCCGATGGCGATGTTAATACCACCAACGCCCCAGTCACCAATTCCAAGTATGCCTTCTCCATCTGTTACAACAACTAAATCAATATTTTCTGCTGTTGCACCGATATTCGCAAATGCTTCTTCAATACCTGACGGATCGTTAATTGATAAATACACACCACGTGGTTTACGGTATTCATGACTGTACCTTTGTATCGCTACACCGACTGTTGGTGTATATACGATTGGTAACATTTCGCGCAAGTGATCTGTTAAAATACGATAAAATAATACTTCATTTCGATCATGTAACGCTGTTAAGTATACATTCTTTAATAAATCATCCGGCTGAGAACAAAATTGTTCGTATGCTCGGCGTGCTTGTTCTTCTAATGTTAAAACTGCTGGGGGTAATAACCCTTTTAAACCTAATTCTTCTCTTTCTTCTTGCGTGAAAGCGACCCCTTTATTTAAAAGTGGTGTTGATAATACTTCCACTCCTCTTAATGTCGTTTCTAATGAACCATTAGAAGCTACTGTAAACTTACTCATAACATCCCTACCTCTATTCATATATAGCATTTCTATATTGTAAACAAAAAAGAGGGGCTTGTCCCCCTCTTCTTTTAATTTTTCTTTAAAAGAGTTGCTCCTGCAATCCCTGGGTGTGTCATTTCGAATGGATCTAGAATTAATTCTAAGTCTTCTTGTGACAG
>NZ_NVEC01000079.1 GCF_002571225.1 Bacillus sp. AFS059628
CCCGCCCCCCACCTAACTTCGTTGCTTTCGCTGCATTTTGAGGTGGGGGTCTTACTGTTCATTAAAACGGGATAAAAATAACGCAGAAAATATTTTCTGCGTTTTAAATGAAGAGTAATCATTTCTTTTTATATGTACATAATTTTTCAACTGCATAAAAGTATACGTTTAATTTGCCATCGACAACTTCTAAAGTTTGATCTGATGTAAATGAGTTACCATAATCAATGTGATATACATTAGAATTCTTTACAAAGGAACCTTTGTATAAATCTTCTTTTTTCTTCGTTGTTTGCATTTCTACTAAGTTTTGAACAATTTTTTCTTTCTTTTCTTCTTTTACAACTGTTTCAAATTTATAAGATGCAGGGCAAAGCCCATTTTTGTTATCAACGACTTCCCAAGAACCGTATATATCATTATTGCTACAGCCACTCAGTAGAACGATAAATATTGGAATAATTAATAAAACCCTTTTCATTTTGTACTCCTTTCTTTTCATTTTCAATAAACGTGCGAATACGATACGAATATTGTAATAAATAAAGTTTAAATTTTTATAAAGAATTATTTAATTTCATATAAAAATTTAGCGGGAATTGAAGAAACATGAATCTAGTATAAAGACAGATTCATGCCGAGTACTGTGGCCTATGTTATGTCCCTTTTGAGGAAAAATAAAGAGGAAAGTAGGATCACTATTCCATTTAAGACATATATAATTGCAACAATGAAGGCTATCCCGCCTACGCCAAATCCAGCTTTATCAAATATAGAAGCGAATGCTGTGGTAGTCAAAAAGATAATAGAAGTCAGTAATAAAAATATGAAACCCGCGACAATTCTTCTTTTAAAGTTACGTTGAGAAAGGGAAATAGCTAAAAAATTTAAGGTACTAAACATAGCAATTACAAAAAGAAGGATAATTAATACTTGTATGCCATCAGACATTTTCGCACCTCCAGTATATATCTTGTTAATATACTATATTCGAATGCAAAAGAGGGTACTCCTTTAAATAATTTCAATAAGCGTAAGAAAGAAGGTTTTATATAATAAAGAAGCATGAATTAATCTAATAATCCATGCTTCTTTAATTATGTTATAAATTCGCAGATTGCGAAGGTTGTTTTTCATATTGTTTCTGTTTAGATAGTGATATGAAGATAATTAATAATGAAATAACACCGAAAATGAGAACCATATATTGCAATCCGATTGTATCTAAGAAGAAGCCTGTGCCAAGTAAGACAATTTGGAACATAACTCTCTCAAACATATTACGGAATGAGAAGAGACGGCCGTGATAGCTTTTTTCCACTTTTGTTTGGAAGATTGTTGACATAATAGGGAAGAAGCAACCGACACTAAAACCAAACAAACCAAATGATGTAAGTGACATCCATTTTATATCGCTAAAGAACAACGAAAGGTGCGCAAAAGCAGTACAAACTGCGAAGAAATATAGTAACTTTTCAGGTTTGAAATGGTCAGATAAACGTTTAATAACGAAAGCACCTAACATAAATGCGATACCTTCAATGGTATATATAAAGCCTTTAATCGTTGGATCATGTTGCATTTCACTAATGTTGATTACCATTAAATTAAATCCAGCTATAAATAATAGAGGGATAATACTTAATATAAGTGCTGTAAAAGCAATAGGAATTCCTTTTAATATACGAAATACTTCCATAAAGCTATTATCTTTTGCAGCTTGTTTACTTGGTGTTGTTGATTTCTTATCTTCGAATTGTAGGAAGAAAGTTGAGAGGAATAATAAAGCGTACGCTGCCATTGAGAAGGCGTACATATACTGTAAACTCATTACAACTAAAAGAATTCCACCTAGTGAAGTACCAGCAATACGAGCGATTGTACCTACATTCATATGTACACCGTTCATCTGTAATAACTCGTGCTCACGTACGATGAGTGGGATTACAGATTGTAATGCAGGGAAGTAAAATGCTGCTGAAATTTGAAGGGCAACCATAAATGCAATCATAAAGGCGATGCTTTCAAATTGGATAGCGAAAAACATGAAAATAACACTAATAACGCGACCGAACCCAGCATAAAGAAGAACTTTTTTCTTTTCATACTGATCAATGATGCGACCTGCCATAGGACCGACTAGAACACCAGCTAATAGTCCGATAAATAATATAACTGATTTCATGAAATCAGAAGGGACATATTTTTGCATAAATTCAAGGTTGCCAAGAATACCAAGCCATAAACCTAAACCAGCAATAAACTCCCCAATTAATACAATCCAAACATTTTTATTACGCCACATAATATAAAACCTCTCTGTCTTTTAAAATGAAAAACTCGTATATAAAACCTCCTTATTTTATGTATGATTAGTAACGAACTTTTTTAGAGTCAGAGTCTATATTACGTGTTTCATCAGCGGATTTCAATCTTTTTGATTTGTCAAAAAA
Source organism: Bacillus sp. AFS059628 (assembly GCF_002571225.1). Classification (GTDB taxonomy): domain Bacteria; phylum Bacillota; class Bacilli; order Bacillales; family Bacillaceae_G; genus Bacillus_A. The sequence goes on from NZ_NVEC01000079.1 coordinate 2,454, forward strand.
ACGATGTGTTAATTGATGAAATAAGTAATGAAAATGTAAAAAATTATGATGAAGTATCAATTGAAAGTAAGGACAAATAAAAGGAAAATAGAAAAGCAAGAACGTACATACTACGTTCTTGCTTTTCTCAAGTACAAAATGAAATATTAGATTCACTTAGCAGCATTTACGCTCTTGTCCAATAGCTAAAGCGCTAAAAGATAGAGGACCAACAACTTCTGCGCTTGCACCGCTAGTAAGGTTTTCTACGGTTAATGAATATTGGTGTGTTCCACTGCTAACATCTTGATCTATAGCTTGAAATGTTTGAGTGTAGAATTGTTCAGAATCTGTAGATTCAATACCTACTTGTGCATTAAAAATTTCAAAGTTATCACGGAAAATTCGGAATAAAACTTGTGAAGTCCCAGTTATACCTTCTACACCAATTGTAGCGATTAATTCTACTCGATTATTACGTGAATCTCTACTTGAAATTCTCAACTTCAAATTTGCTAGAATTGCTTTATTTGGAGAAGCTGGGATTGCAAAAGTTGTTTCACCTGTTTTACTTATAGGCTGAGTAGCTTGATAGTCAATGATATGAGTCATATTCGTCACCTCTTCATATACTAAAATATGAAATTTACGATAAAATAGCTTGGACAAATAATAGAATGTTTTAAGAGAATTGAGCACAATTATTGAAAAGAGGGAGATTAAATGAAGGCATCAAGAAAATAACACAATTAGGTGATATTTTCTTGATGCTTTTTGTAATTAAGCAGAATATTCTTCTTTACGTACTTCAAAAAAATCATTACGACGTAAGTAGTTATAAACTTTCTCGGATACTTCTTCTTCTTCAGACATTAAGAAACGATGATCAAAAGCATAGAAGGATTGACCTTTAATTAATTTTACGTAGTATATTTTACACGCCTCCTCTAGCAAAATTAGTATTTACTTAATATTATGATGGCCTATATGCATGTGAATCATACTTGAAGTTTCAAAGGATAGAAGCTAAACAAAATAAAAAAGCTTACAAAACTGTAATGTTGTTGTCACGTTTTCCGATAGTTAAAAATAACCAATCTCTTCTATACTACAAATAAGCTATAAAAAATAAGGGGGTAAAAAAGATGGATGAAGTGATTGGAGAAGTTGTAGCAGGTATTTGTGAATTTGTAGTTGAAGTAACAGCTGATGCTATTGGGAATATAGTTTCCGGGAACGATGAGGAAAAAGAAAAAGTATAATCATTTATAAAAGTATACAGATATTCAAAGTATCAAGGCTGACTTCTAAAAGGGAGTCAGCTTTTTTATTTTTTACATTAAATTAATTATATTTAAATATTCATATGTTATAATATTGGTGAAGCTCATAAAGGAGGTGAATAAATAAAGATGTCGAATTTAAGATCTGATTTATCTGATTTTCGTTTAATTGTGACGAATGTGGAGGGAAAGGAATATCACTTTATTGTTCGTGAACATCCGATTGTAGGGAAAATTATATCGCTATTGGAAAATGGAAAAGAATATGGTTTAATAGATAAACAAATCGCTAATAAAGATAAATTTATTAAATCAGAGCTTACTAATTTAGATTATTTTAACATAGATGTTCTATATCATACACCTGGATGGATATGGATTGGCATGGATCAATTTGGTTTACATGCTCGTGAGGCTACTTATAGGGAAGTAGACGTTATTATGAAGTTAAAAGAGGATTTATATTATATAGATGTATATGAAAAAGTAAAAATGTAATTGATATTTAGTTAGGTTAGGGGACAAGTTCCCGTAGCCTTTTTTGTTTCATAATAAAACGTAAAATCTATATTAGGTCGATGATACGATAGCATAGTAAGAAATGAGTCGAAAAGAGGATTTGAAAATACATAAAGAGAACTTTAATTATTACATGAATCCTATATGTAAATAACAATAGAAAGAAGATGATAAAATGAGTAAAGAAGAACTTGTGAAACAACAGTTTGGTAATAATGCGGAAAAGTATGTGAAAAGTAAAATTCATGCTAAAGGACCTGATTTACAATATGTAGTTCAACAAGTTGAGTCTCGTCACAATAATCGTCTTCTTGATATTGCTACTGGCGGAGGACATGTTGCGAATGTATTAGCTCCATTGTTTCAAGAAGTAGTTGCCTTAGACTTAACAGAAAAAATGTTAGAGAATGCGAAAAAGTTTATTATAAGCAATGGACATGAAAATGTATCTTTTGTTGCTGGAAACGCAGAAAGTTTACCGTTTGCTGATCGTTCATTTGATACGATAACATGCCGAATTGCAGCACATCATTTTACGAACCCAGCTCAGTTTATTTATGAAGTAAATCGTACGTTAGAAGATAATGGATTATTTATTTTAATAGATAATGTTTCACCGGAAAATAATGAATTTGATACATTTTATAATTTTATAGAAAAAAAGCGGGATCCGAGTCATGAACGAGCGTTGAAAAAAACAGAATGGATTACCTTGTTAGAAAGAAACGGTTTGCAAATGCAGTCATGTCTTACTTTTGACAAGAAATTTGAATTTGACTGGTGGTGCAATATGATGGATGTACCGTTGCAGAAACGTATGAAGTTAACAGAATGTATGATGAAAACACCAGTTGAAATGCAAGAATTCTTTCATATTCAAATTGAAAATACTAAAATAAACTCGTTTTATACTGAAATGGCCCTGTTTGTATGTAAAAAAAGTGCGACATTAAGAAGATAAATTTCTTGCAGTCTTTTCAAAGTACGTTATACTTAGTACAGAGAAAATGAGAATTGAGGAAAAGTAATAATGATTCGCGTACGTATTGAAGGAACTGAGGAAGAAATGCTTGAATTTATGGAGAAAATGCCGGACATTCCTGGATTTGAAAAAACACATATGAGGGAACCGAGAAAAGGGAATAATCCAAAATACGATTCAAGTAAGAATGTATTAGCATATTTATCATATAAAAAGATCGAAGTCGCCAATAAATAGGCGGCTTTTTTAGTTTGCACTGTTTCACAGCCTTGTCTTTTTTACATAATAATAATAGTAGATTATGCTGAAGAGGGGTGAGGATAGTTAATAAGAAAATCATCTTTTTTGGAGACTTTGGTATTGACGATGCGGTGGCTTTAATATATGCAAATAAAACATGTAAATTAGATATTATAGGTATTGTTGCTGAATATGGAAATGTATCGCGAGAAATCGTAACGGAAAATGTGTATTTTTTAGAAAGATACTATGCTACAGAAGTAAAAATCATTGAGGGTGCAGCGAGGCCGATGACTGCTGAAGAACCTTTGTTCTTTCCTGAAATCCATGGGGAGCACGGCCTAGGCCCAATTATTCCACCTCATATGAGGATTTGTAAACGGGAAAATTTTTGTGAATTAATTAAATTAATTGAACCTTGTCCAGAAGATATTATTATCGTAGCGACAGGACGTTTAACAACTTTGGCGACGTTATTTTTATTATATCCAAATGTAATGGATAAGATATGTTCTTATTATATTATGGGTGGCGCATTTTTATTTCCTGGTAACGTTACTCCTGTATCAGAAGCAAATTTTTATGGAGATCCAATTGCTGCAAATATTGTAATGAAATATGCAAAGAATGCGACTATTTTTCCGTTAAATGTAACGCAAGAAGCCCTCATTACTCCTGAAATGGTGGATATTATTAATAAAGAAGGAACAGGACAGGCGAAACTTATTAAACCGATGATTGATTTTTATTATGAGAACTTTTATAAAAAAGAATACCCGGGTATTGCTGGCAGTCCGATTCATGATTTACTTCCGTTCATTTCCTTTATTAATGATGATATTTTTGAATATAAAAAGTCAGCAGTTTGGATTAGTACGACAAATGACGTAACTAGAGGACAAAGTGTGGCAGACTTTAGAAAAATAGCTGAGCCAACAACATTTGATAATAGACCAATTCAAAAAATTGCAGTTGGTTTTAACTATCCTGCATTTAAAGAAGAGTTTATGCGGACAATATTAAAGCCTGACTGTCCTTAATATGTGTATTACGAATAACATCAACCTCGAGTCGAAAAGCTGGCCGTTCATTATTTTGAAATAATCTAATAATTGATCTGTATGAATAACTACTGAAAAATGTAACATAACTAATGGTAAGCAATTGTTTCTAATTATATTTTGATTGGTAAAATATAAAGGAGGTTATTATATGATTTGGTCTTTAATCGTCGGTGGTATATTAGGATGGCTTGCAAGCTTAATTACTGGAAAGGACGTACCTGGTGGTGTAATCGGTAATATTATTGCTGGTATTATCGGTTCTTGGGTTGGTTCGAAATTACTTGGTAGTTTTGGCCCAGTCATTGGCGGATATGCAATTATTCCAGCTTTAATCGGTGCAATCATCTTAATTTTCATCGTAAGCTTCTTATTACGAGCAATGCGAAAATGAATGTAAGGACTGTTTACATTTGTAAGCAGTCCTTTTTATATGTTATGCTAGTATTATACAATCAGGAGGTGTCAGCATTGAAAACATTTACAGTAAATTTCCATCAAGAAGATAATGCTAAAGCGACAACAGTACATAAATTAAGTGAAGAGGACTTCAACAAAGCAACAGAAAAAGGCACTCGTCATCTATTTGATTTAGATACAAACGTTGGATTCTTCGTATTCTTTGACGCAGAAGATGCAGAAGGAAACGATCAATACTTAATGTTACAATACGAAGGCGATCATGAAGAGCCAACTGCATGCTACGGATTTGATTTAAAACTATACTATCAATTTTTAGCACTGTACTTAAATGATCTTGAGTTCCAAGGTGAAACAGATGAAGAAGAGGAAGAGTATGGCCCAATTCATCATTTAGCTCACTTACTTTATCATATTGTTGAAGATGGTAAGTCAATCGAAGTGTAAAAATACATATGTAAAGCTGTCCTATTTGGACAGCTTTTTTCATTTTCTCAAGCAAAATATACAAAACCTTTGCTATAATTTTTATATATCTTGATAAACATATGATATGAATAGGAAGTGAAGTATTTGTTTACGATTGAGAACTATAAAAATTCTTTAATAATAGGATTAGAAGCAAAATCCTCTGATTTGATCGAAAGGTTAAAAGTAACAACACAGCTTAATTATTATAAAGAAATAGATTTATTAGATTTTACTGTTTTTGTTCAGTCATTTGAATTGTCTATCGTTATGTTTTCAATGGATGGAGAAGCGAATGAAGTTTTTTATGAAGGGACTGATAAAGGAATTTTTTCTGGTAGCTATAATGTAATGGATGACATTACATATTATACGTTCAGTGATGAAGAATCTGATGAATTTTGGGATTTTTACGAAAAAAATGATGAGAAGTTATCTGAAATTGGAACGAAGACTATAGTAGAATGGTTTGCGGCATGCTGGAATAAAGCTGGTGGTATGAATGTTACATTACCCTCTTACGTTAGTTTTCATGACGATGAGGAATGTTATGATTTACAAAATGGTAAATGGATTTCTGATGGTGATAGATGGTTTGATTAAACAGAAAAAGCAACAAAGAAAGCTCATCTTTCTGAAGTGAACTGAACTGACCCACGAATTTG
>NZ_NVEC01000007.1 GCF_002571225.1 Bacillus sp. AFS059628
CTCAAAATTCAGCGAAAGCAAAGAATTTAGGTGGGGGTCGGGCTGCCCATAAAAGTCCGATTGGTGAGTGCTAATAATCAGTGGGGGATGAACAAAACCCCCACTGATTAAAGTTTCACTTTATACAGGGAAAAGATCTGCTAAGCAGGTCTTTTTTTATTTTATATATTTCAATTAATATGTAAGCAAAAAAGTATAGTATTCTATGAAACATATACTTTTATTTTTTACCGACAGATTATGTCTAGAAAGCACAAAATAACAAAAAAACACCTCCGCAAATTGACACACTTTCCTATTGGATATGCATTATACTAGTCTCAACTTAAAAAAAGAGGTGAATTGTTTGGTTGTTTACGCCGACGTTGTTTGGTTGTTAAACGCCTGCATTGATTTTCTTTTACTTTTATTAACAGCCACCGTGTTAAAAAAGAAGATCAAAAGATGGAGGCTTGTGTTAGGGGCATTTATAGGTTCAACCATTGTTATTTTTGCCTTTACTCCTTTTGCTTCTATGATGACACATCCAATTATGAAACTACTGTACTCGTTACTTATTGTGTATACAGCATTTGGGTTTACAACGTTTAGAAATTATGCACAAACTGTTTTTACTTTTTACTTTGTTACCTTTATGGTTGGCGGAGGGTTAATGGGCACTCATTTCTTTTTGCAAACGAATGAAATGGTAAATGGGTTGGTTCAATCTCAATCAATTTCTTATGGTGACCCCATTAGCTGGTTATTTGTTATTTTTGGTTTTCCAGTAATTTATTATTTTTCTAAAAAGCGTATTGAAAGCGTAGAGGTTACAAAAATACACTATGATCAAATTGTGAAATTAAAAGTTCAATTAGCTGAAGAGGAGTTGGAACTCGCAGGTTTAATTGATAGTGGGAACCAACTTTACGACCCGTTGACGAAAACACCTGTTATGATTATGCATATTTCATCATTAGAACATTGTTTGCCAGCTTGGTTAACAGAACAAATTTATTCCAAAACAGAGATTCCTCAAATACCAGAAAATGATTCTGGATGGGCGACAAAATTACGCTTAATTCCTTTCCGAGCAGTGGGAGTAGAGAGTCAATTCTTATGGGCAATTAAGCCAGACAGTGTACAAATTTATCATGAAGGAAGTTCTATCGTCGTGAACAAAGTATTGATTGGATTAAATACACAACAGTTGTCAACCAATGGAGAGTATCAATGTATTGTGCATCCGAAAATGTTGATTTCACAAAAAATGGTGATTGCTTAATAATGGGAGGCGGGATAATATGATGAAATTAAAATTTTATTTAGTATACCTTTGGTATAAAGTATTGCTGAAATTAGGAATTAAGACCGATGAAATTTATTACATTGGTGGAAGTGAAGCGTTACCACCGCCGTTAACGAAAGAAGAAGAGGAAGTTCTTTTAAATAAATTACCAAAAGGAGATCAGGCGGCAAGATCGTTACTGATTGAACGCAACTTACGGCTAGTCGTATATATAGCAAGAAAATTTGAAAATACAGGGATAAATATTGAAGATTTGATTAGTATTGGAACAATCGGTCTTATTAAAGCGGTGAATACATTTAATCCAGAAAAGAAAATAAAATTAGCAACATATGCCTCACGTTGTATCGAAAATGAAATTTTAATGCATTTACGCCGGAATAATAAAAATCGTTCAGAAGTTTCTTTTGATGAGCCGCTTAACATCGATTGGGATGGGAATGAACTTTTATTATCAGATGTATTAGGTACAGACGATGATATTATTACAAAAGATTTAGAAGCGACTGTGGATCGTCATCTTCTAATGAAAGCATTACATCAATTAAATGATCGTGAAAAACAAATTATGGAACTTCGATTTGGGCTTGCTGGAGGAGAAGAAAAGACACAAAAAGATGTGGCGGATATGCTTGGGATTTCACAGTCATACATTTCGCGTTTAGAAAAAAGAATCATAAAAAGATTACGAAAAGAATTTAATAAAATGGTGTAAAGAATAAGACCAGCCGTTATCTAGGCTGGTCTTATTCTATTTAGTTGTATGAGGAAAGACAACTAAAATGAAAAATGAAGAGAAAACCGCATGCATAAAATCCCCTTCAAAGGAAATACTTTACACTGTACAGCAACTCCCGATAGGAGGGAACACTTTGACGAGAAACAAAGTAGAAATTTGCGGTGTTGATACAGCTAAACTTCCCGTACTAAAAAATGATGAAATGCGTAAATTATTTCGTGAAATGCAAAGTGGAGAGATAAGCGCAAGAGAGAAATTAGTGAATGGAAACTTACGTCTTGTACTGAGCGTCATCCAAAGATTTAATAACAGAGGAGAATATGTTGACGATTTATTTCAAGTTGGTTGTATCGGACTTATGAAATCCATTGATAACTTTGATTTAGGCCAAAATGTAAAATTTTCAACGTATGCTGTGCCGATGATTATTGGGGAAATACGCAGATATTTGCGTGATAACAATCCGATTCGCGTATCTCGCTCCTTACGAGATATTGCGTATAAAGCGTTACAAGTAAGGGAAAAGTTGATTGCAGAAAATTCCAAAGAACCAACAGCGATGGATATTGCAAAAGTGCTTGAAGTAACTCATGAAGAAATTGTTTTTGCTTTAGATGCGATTCAAGATCCAGTTTCATTATTTGAGCCGATTTATAACGATGGGGGAGATCCTATTTTTGTTATGGACCAGTTAAGTGATGAAAAACAAAAGGACGAGCAGTGGGTTGAAGAGTTAGCACTAAAAGAAGGAATGAAGCGTTTAAATGATCGTGAGAAAATGATTATTCGAAAACGTTTCTTCCAAGGAAAAACACAAATGGAAGTTGCAGAAGAAATTGGGATTTCTCAAGCGCAAGTGTCACGTTTAGAGAAATCAGCTATTAAACAAATGAATAAGACGATTCAAGGATAAGGTTTCACCATTTATGGTGAAACCTTTTTATATGTAACATAGTTTTTTTTGGCTCATAGTAGGGGAGAGATGTTCATATATTGAAAATAATATGTGGTTAGTAGAGGGTACTTCCTGTTCATTTGAGAAACAGTTTTTCAATTCGTCATATATAAGGGAGAGGATGAAAGTGATAAGAATTTCGGAATTGCAGATGAAAGATATAATAAATGTCTCAAATGGAAAAAGGCTTGGGAATATTGGAGATATTGAAATTGATATGAACACAGGGAAAATCGAATCTATAATTATTTCCAAACAGGCACGTATGTTAGGTATTTTTGGGAAAGATGTAGAAATTGTAATTCCTTGGAAGGAAATTGTGAAAATTGGGGAGGATGTCATACTTGTTAGAGTAAATACTGTTAATTCTGTAACAGAAACAATACAAACACCGACAATTTCATAAAGAATATTACAAATTCCTCTTTTTTTTCTGTTGGCATTATGAAAAAATAAAAGTATGGTAAAATAGACAGGAAGTACCATACTTTTTTATGTTATTTTAATTAAAAGGAGCCGCTGTTATGATAGAACCATTTAAATATGTGGACGGTATACTGTATTTACAAGCGTGGAAAGAACTTGGAAACATTACTGCTGGATTTACGACAAAAGATGGTGGGGTAAGTACGGGCTCCTTTCATGCGATGAATTTAGGATTACATGTGAATGATATCGTGGAGAACGTTCATGAAAATAGACGCATTTTAGCAAATAAGTTACAGAAGCCATTAGAAAACTGGATTTGCTCTGAACAAGTTCATGATCATCATGTTGAAAAAGTAGGACAACAGGAAAAAGGAAGTGGCGTCTATTCATATGAAGACGGCATTTCAAAAACAGATGGCATTTATACGACTAATAATGATGTTCTTTTAACATCTTGTTACGCGGATTGTGTTCCACTCTATTTTTATGCGCCATCACATGGTATGATAGGACTTGCGCATGCTGGATGGAAAGGGACTGTAAAAGAAATTGCAAAGGAAATGATTCAAAAATGGAATGCAGAAGGCATTTCGAATGATGAAATTCATGTTGCAATCGGACCAGCAATTGGATCTTGTTGTTACGTTGTTGATGATCGAGTGTTAACAGCAGCAAAGCAAGTAGTAAACGGTTCTGTCCCTTATAAAAAAATTTCTGATGGACAGTACGCAATTAATTTAAAAGAAATTAATCGTATATTATGTGTACAAGCAGGCATAAAAGAAGAGAATATTGTAATGTCATCTCTTTGTACAAGCTGTGAAGAGCAACTATTTTTCTCGCATCGCCGTGATCAAGGTAAGACAGGGAGAATGTTGAGTTTCATAGGTTTTAAGGAGGAAGAAAGCAAGTGACAGTACAAAAAAAATTAACAACTGTAAACGAAGCAATTAAACAATCTTGTGCACGAGCAGGACGTTCTTTGCAAGATATTAAACTCGTTGCGGTTACAAAAACGGTAGGAATTGAAAAAACAAACGAAGTAATTGAAGCTGGAATTATCGATTTAGGTGAAAATAGAAATGAAGGTTTCTTACAGAAGTACGAACATTTCGGTTCAAAAGTAAATTGGCATTTTATTGGGTCATTACAAACGAGAAAAGTAAAAGAAATCATTAATGAAATTGATTACTTACATTCGTTAGATCGTCTTTCACTTGCAAAAGAAATTCAAAAACGTGCGAATAAGAAAGTGAAATGTTTTATTCAAGTGAAAACATCATCTGAAGAATCAAAGCAAGGGTTGGCAATAGAAGAAACCGTTCCTTTTATTCAAAGTTTGCAAGAATTGGATAAGATTGAAGTGGTAGGACTAATGACAATGGCTCCGTTTACAGAAGAAGAGGAAGAAATCAGACGCTGTTTTAAGGAGTTACGTATGCTACAAACAGAGGTGCAGGAGCTAGAATTATTACATGCGCCATGTAAAGAATTATCAATGGGAATGTCTAATGATTACACGATTGCAATTGAAGAAGGTGCTACATATATTCGTTTGGGGACGATTTTAGTAGGAAAAGCGTAAAAGGAAGGAGAATCTTATTATGAGTTGGTCAAAAGTAAAATACTTCTTTTTTGATACACCTGAAGAAAAAGAAGCAGCTCAATATAGTTATGAAAAGGAGCAAACAGACATGAAGAAGCAGCAAGATCCGCCAGAACAACAAGATGTTACGTTTCCAAAAGCGCAAACGAAACAAAATGTTGTGAGCATTGAAACAGCAAAGCAATCTTCAAAAGTTGTTTTATTAGAACCACGCACATATTCGGAAGCGCAAGGGATTGCGGACCATTTAAAAGGTAGACGAGCTGTTGTGATTAATTTACAACGAATGTCTACGGATCAGGCTGTACGTATCGTTGACTTTTTAAGTGGTACTGTATACGCTATAGGCGGGGACATTCAAAAAATAGGACCGAAAACATTTATGTGTACGCCTGAAAATGTAGATATTGTTGGTGCAATTTCAGAGTTATTCGGTGAAGAAGAAGACACAAATATAAAGAGGTGGTAATACGCCATGGATACAGTTTTAAGGATTTTAGTTACTGCTATCGAGATATACTCGTGGGCACTTATTATTTACATTCTCCTATCATGGTTCCCAGGTGCAAAGGAATCAACTTTCGGAGACTTTCTTGCCCGTATTTGTGAACCGTATTTAGAACCATTTCGCAGATTTATTCCACCGCTTGGTATGATTGACATCTCACCACTCGTTGCGATTTTTGCGTTGAGACTTGCTACAAGTGGTTTAGTAACTTTATTCGGCTATTTCTTATAGTAAGAGGTTATGTGAATGAGCATCTATGAGCATTTCAGACCCGATGAAGAGGTCTTTGTGGATAAGGTGTTAGAGTGGAAGCGGGCGGCGGAGTACCATCAAGTGAAGTTAACAGACTTTCTTGATCCAAGACAACAACAAATTGTCACTATGGTAATAGGACAAGGGGATGTTGCTGTACAATTTGAAGGTGCAACGCCTCATGCAGAACGCAAAAGAGCACTCATTTATCCGGACTATCTAGTAGTAAATGAAGAGGAATTTCAAGTAGAAGTATTGGAAATTGACTATCCTTCCAAGTTTTATACGCTAGAACATAGGCAAATATTAGGAACATTCATGTCTCTCGGTTTAACGAGAGAAAAATGTGGTGATATTTTGCTTCAAGAAGATCGTGCCCAAATCGTAGTCGCAAAAGAAGTTGTATCTTATATTGAGATGAACTTACAATCTATAGGGAAAGTGAAAGTCTCCTTATCGCCAGTGCAAGGAGAAAAAATTCTACAGATACAAGAAACGTGGGGAGAGAAATCTGGAACGGTTTCTTCACTTCGTTTAGATGTTATGTTAGCTGAAATGTTACATATATCTAGGCAAAAAGTACAACCTTTCATAAAAAATGGACTAGTAAAAGTGAATTGGAAAACTGTGGAGCAAACCTCATACGAATGTTATCCAGGAGATGTTTTTTCAGTGAGAGGGTATGGACGAAGTAAATTGTTTTCTGTAGAAGGTAGAACAAAGCGCGACAAATGGAGAATTTTGTATGGTATACTAAAATGATTGGTTTTTTAGAAGGAAATCCTCCTATTTTGTCGAAGAAAAGATATAATTGAAAGAGGAAATTTAGATAACTACTTGGAGGTGGCGTTGTGCCGTTAACACCATTAGATATTCATAACAAAGAATTTGGTCGCGGATTCCGTGGCTATGATGAAGATCAAGTAAATGAGTTTCTTGATCAAATTATCAAAGATTATGAATTAGTCATTCGTGAGAAAAAAGCTTTAGAAGAAAAAGTTGCGCAATTAGAAGGGAAGTTAGATCATTTCTCTAATATTGAAGATACGTTAAACAAATCTATCGTTGTTGCACAAGAAGCAGCAGAAGAAGTAAAACGTAATGCGCAAAAAGAAGCAAAATTAATCGTACGTGAAGCTGAAAAGAATGCAGACCGTATTATTAACGAAGCGTTAGTAAAATCAAGAAAAGTTGCTTTTGATATTGAAGAGCTTAAAAAACAAGCGAAAGTATTCCGCACTCGTTTCCGTATGTTACTAGAAACGCAGCTTGAAATGTTAAACAACGATGATTGGGATAAACTAATTGAGTTAGAAGACGAAGTAGATGAGCTGTTGAAAAAAGAAGAAACAGTGTAAGCTTGACGTTTTTCTCATTATTACATATAATTTTAAACAACATATTTATTAAGAAAAACGAAGATAGGGATAAGTACCTTTTTCATACCTTATATAGCGAACTGAGGATGGTGTAAGCTCAGGATAAGGAGATAATGGGAATATCACCCTGGAGTTCCTCGCTGAACAAATAGAGTAAGCGTAGGCGTATATTCGCGTTAAGAATATAAAGAGGATTGTATACATATGTATAGGATCTACTAGGGTGGTACCGCGGGAGACTTTCTCGTCCCTTTTTGGGATGAGAAGGTCTCTTTTTTATTCCGTTTTTTAAGTATTTCTTTTATACATGTAAGGAGGAAATGAGCATGGAGTACAAAAATACATTACTAATGCCAAAAACAGAGTTCCCAATGCGTGGGAATTTACCAAAACGTGAGCCTGCAATGCAAGAACAGTGGGCTGAAATGAATATTTATGAAAAGGTACAAGAACATACGAAAGGTCGTCCTTTATTTGTACTGCATGATGGACCTCCATATGCGAATGGTGACATTCATATGGGACATGCATTAAATAAAGTATTAAAAGACTTTATCGTTCGTTATAAATCAATGACTGGTTACTGTGCACCATATGTGCCAGGTTGGGATACGCACGGTTTACCAATTGAGCAAGCTTTAACAAATAAAGGTGTAAAGCGTAAAGAAATGACAGTTGCTGAGTTCCGTAAGTTATGTGCAGAGTATGCATATGAACAAGTAGAACGTCAACGTGAGCAATTTAAGCGTTTAGGTGTACGTGCTGATTGGGATAACCCATATATTACTTTAGAGCCAGCTTATGAAGCACAACAAATTAAAGTGTTTGGTGATATGGCGAAAAAAGGTTATATCTATAAAGGACAAAAACCAGTTTACTGGTCTCCAACGAGTGAATCAGCTTTAGCAGAAGCTGAAATTGAATACCAAGATAAAAAATCAGCATCTATTTACGTAGCATTCCCTGTAAAAGACGGAAAGAACGTATTAGAAGGTGATGAGAAATACATTATCTGGACAACAACACCTTGGACATTACCTGCAAACTTAGGTATTTCTGTTCACCCAGAACTTGAATACGCTATTGTAAAAGTAAATGATGAAAAATATATTATTGCTTCTGAACTATTTGAGACAGTTGCAAAAACGTTAGAGTGGGAAAATGCTGAAGTTGTAAAAACGGTAAAAGGTAGCGAACTTGAGTATACAGTTGCAAAACATCCATTCTACGATCGTGATTCATTAGTTATGCTAGGTGATCACGTAACAACAGATGCAGGTACAGGTTGTGTTCATACAGCACCAGGACACGGGGAAGATGACTTCGTTGTTGGTAAAAAGTATGGATTAGAAGTACTTTGCCCAGTTGATGATAAAGGTGTATTAACAAATGAAGCACCTGGATTTGAAGGCTTATTCTATGATAAAGCTAACAAGCCAATTACAGAAAAATTAGAAGAAGTAGGCGCATTACTGAAACTAACATTCATTACGCATTCATATCCACATGATTGGAGAACGAAAAAACCAATTATTTTCCGTGCAACAGCACAGTGGTTTGCATCTATTGAAGCATTCCGTAAAGAGTTATTAGAAGCTGTTGCGGAAACAAAATGGGTACCAGCATGGGGCGAAACTCGTCTTCATAACATGGTTCGTGACCGTGGTGACTGGTGTATTTCTCGTCAGCGTGCATGGGGTGTGCCAATTCCTGTATTCTATGCAGAGAATGGTGATCCAATTATTACGGATGAAACAATTAACCATGTAGCAGATTTATTCCGTGAACACGGTTCTAACGTATGGTTTGAGCGTGAAGCGAAAGATCTATTACCAGAAGGATTTACACATCCAGGTAGCCCAAATGGTGAATTCCGTAAAGAAACAGACATCATGGATGTATGGTTCGACTCAGGTTCTTCTCACCAAGCGGTATTAGAAGAGCGCGATGACTTACAACGCCCAGCTGATTTATATTTAGAAGGATCTGACCAATATCGTGGTTGGTTTAACTCTTCATTATCAACAGCAGTTGCTGTAACAGGTAAAGCTCCATATAAAGGCGTACTAAGCCACGGTTTCGTATTAGACGGTGAAGGGCGTAAAATGAGTAAGTCGATTGGAAACATCGTCGTACCGAAGAAAATTATGGATCAATTAGGCGGAGACATTTTACGTTTATGGGTATCTTCTGTTGACTATCAATCTGACGTACGTATTTCAGATGATATTTTAAAACAAGTAGCAGAAGTGTATCGTAAAATCCGTAACACATTCCGTTTCTTATTAGGAAACTTAGACGACTTTAAGCCGAGTGAAAATACAGTAGCTGTAGCTGAACTTCGTGAAGTGGATCGTTACATGTTAGTGAAATTAAATGACTTAATTACAAAAGTAAAAGAAGCATATGAGACATACGACTTCGCTGCTGTATATCATGCAATTCATAACTTCTGTACAATTGATTTAAGTTCATTCTATTTAGACTTTGCAAAAGACATTTTATACATTGAAGGTGCAAACCATGAAGATCGTCGTGCAATTCAAACTGTATTATATGATGTTCTTGTTGCATTGACGAAACTTGTAACACCAATCTTACCGCATACAGCTGATGAAGTATGGCCATACATTCCAGGTGTAACAGAAGAAAGTGTACAATTAACTGATATGCCAGAAGCTGTACAATTAGATGACGCAGAAGCATTAAAAACAAAATGGGATGCATTTATGACATTGCGTGATGACGTATTAAAAGCGTTAGAAGTAGCTCGTAATGAAAAAGTAATCGGTAAGTCATTAAATGCAAGCATTACGCTATATCCAACTGCGGAAATGAAAGATATGTTAGAGTCTATTAACGAAGACTTAAAACAATTATTCATCGTTTCTGAGTACAAACTTGGTGGCATGATGGAAGAAGCGCCAGCAGATGCACCAAAGTATGAGCATACAGCGGTTGTTGTTGCTCAAGCGACTGGTGAAACATGTGAACGTTGTTGGGTAGTTTCAGAAACAATTGGTAAAGATGCTGAACATGAAACATTATGTGAGCGTTGTGCAACAGTTGTTAAAGAAAACTATGTAAAATAATAAAAAACTGACTGTGCGTAAGTGCAGTCAGTTTTTTTATTGACGATATATTGAAATAACTTTCACTCTCTTTCCTATGAAGGAAAAATGTGTGTGAGGTAAGCATAGAAATTTCGGACACACTAATCATACATTGCAGCTGGGAGGAATGTACACGTGAATGAAATGTATATGGAAATTAAAGAAGAATTACAATTGATGCGAAAAGAGTTACAAGAGAGGCTAGCTAAAGAGGTCATGCACAAATATGATACAGAGTTTAGCGAAGAGCTTGGATATGAAATTAAGGAAGAGATAAAGAAAAAACTGTTATTACATGATATAAAAGAGGATTTAAAAGATGTAGAACGTGCATTATTCAAAATGGAAATAGATATGTATGGTATTTGTGAAAAAACAGGGAGAGTAATTTCGGTAAAACAAATGAAGACGATGCCGACTGCCCGTACCATTCATGAATTTTTCTATGAAAAAGTAAATGTATGAATGTACACAACGATATTATATTACCTTTTTTTAATTTATTTTATTCTTCTATAAAGGTTCATTGTGAAAAGGTTGCAGCTATGCTAAAATTTTGAGGTACACTGTCTTTGTGGGGGAAATGAAAATGATATATTATGTAATAGCGTTATTTGTCATTGCCATCGATCAAATATCGAAATGGCTAATTGTAAAGAACATGGAATTGGGTACGAGCATTCCGATTATCGATAATGTATTATACATAACATCACATCGAAATAGAGGGGCTGCCTGGGGCATTTTAGAAAATAAAATGTGGTTTTTCTACATTATTACAGTTGTCTTTGTAGTATTTATTGTAATGTATATGAAAAAGTACGCAAAAACAGACAAGCTTCTAGGAATTTCATTAGGTCTAATTTTAGGCGGAGCAATTGGTAACTTTATTGATCGTGTATTTAGACAAGAAGTAGTGGATTTCATTCACGTGTATATTTTCTCGTACAACTATCCAGTATTCAATATAGCTGATTCAGCATTATGTATTGGTGTTGTATTAATTATTATTCAAACATTATTAGAAGGCAAGAAAACGAAGGAGTAATTGAATGAGCGAAGTAGTACAAGTAACAGTTGCAGAAGAACAAAAAAATGAGCGAATTGATAAATTCGTTGCAGGAATAAATAATGAATGGTCACGTACACAAGTACAGCAATGGATTAAAGATGAAGTTGTGACAGTTAATGGAAAAGCGGTAAAAGGGAATTATAAAGTTAGGGAAAATGATGAAATTACAGTGACGATTCCTGAGCCAGAAGAGTTAGATATTCAACCAGAAGATATGAACTTAGAAATTTATTATGAAGATGCAGATGTACTTGTTGTTAATAAGCCGCGTGGTATGGTTGTACATCCAGCACCAGGTCATACAAGTGGTACGCTTGTGAACGGTCTTATGCACCATTGTACAGACTTATCAGGCATTAATGGTGTGATGCGTCCGGGTATCGTACATCGTATTGATAAAGATACGTCTGGTCTATTAATGGTTGCTAAAAATGATATGGCACACGAATCACTTGTAAATCAACTTGTAGCAAAAACAGTAACAAGACGTTACAAAGCGATTGTACACGGTGTTATTCCACACGATAAGGGAACGATTGATGCTCCGATTGCTCGTGATAAGAAAGAACGTCAAAGTATGACGGTTGATGAAAATGGTAAGCATGCTGTTACGCATTTCCAAGTGTTAGAGCGATTCAAAGATTTCACACTTGTAGAATGTCGCTTAGAAACGGGGCGTACACACCAAATTCGTGTTCATATGAAGTATATTGGCTATCCACTTGCAGGAGATCCAAAGTATGGACCGAAGAAAACATTAGATATGAATGGTCAAGCACTTCACGCAGGTATTTTAGGATTTGACCATCCTCGCACTGGTGAATATATTCAGTTTGAGGCACCGATTCCAGAAGTGTTTGAAGACGCATTAAATATTTTACGAAAATAGTATTGACAAATCATAAGAAAACTGAGATACTGACAACAGTTAAATAATGATCCTTTAACACAGCCCCGTGAGGTTGAGAAGGTAACGGTTTGAAATACATAGGGTATGCTGTACCCTTTTTCAAAAGTCCTCTCGCACACGCTGAGAGGACTTTTTTTATACCATTACTCTCACGCAAGAAAAAAGCTTGGAGGTGTAGAGCATGCAAGAGAAAGCTGTCGTTTTAGATGACCAAATGATTCGCCGCGCTTTAACACGAATTAGTCATGAAATCGTGGAACGAAATAAAGGTGTCGATAATTGTGTTCTTGTCGGAATTAAAACTCGTGGAATTTTTATTGCACAACGTTTGGCAGAACGAATTGGTCAAATTGAAGGAAAAGAAATGGAAGTTGGAGAGTTAGACATTACGTTATATCGTGATGATTTAACACTACAATCAAAAAATAAAGAACCACTTGTAAAAGGTTCTGATATCCCTGTAGATATTACGAAGAAAAAAGTTATCCTTGTGGATGATGTATTATATACAGGCAGAACAGTTCGAGCAGCAATGGATGCTCTTATGGATTTAGGTAGACCATCTCAAATCCAACTGGCGGTTCTTGTTGATAGAGGTCATCGTGAACTACCAATTCGCGCTGATTATGTAGGAAAGAACATCCCAACATCAAGTGAAGAGCGTATTGAAGTTGATTTGCAAGAGACAGATCAACAAGATCGAGTAAGCATATACGATAAGTAAAGCCCTTTTAAATGTAGTCCTGTGAGGCTGACAAAGGGTCTTGGCTTTCATATGTCAAATTTGGCATACGAAAGTGTAGGACTCTTTGTGCACAGGCACAAAGAGTTTTTTTATTGCAAAGATTTAAACTGAAGGAGGATGTAACAATGGAACAAAAGCCAGTGTTAGACGTTAATGAAGTACCGAAACCGGGAAAATGGTTATTTTTAAGTATACAACATTTGTTCGCGATGTTTGGATCAACAGTGCTTGTTCCGTTTTTAACAGGATTGAATCCATCAGTAGCATTAATATCAAGTGGATTAGGAACGTTAGCGTTTCTTCTTATAACGAAAGGTCAAGTACCTGCCTATCTAGGATCATCATTCGCCTTTATCGCACCGATTATAACAGCAAAAACAGCAGGTGGACCGGGAGCAGCAATGCTTGGTGGTTTGCTAGCAGGACTTGTGTACATCTTAATCTCACTCGGAATTAAGAAATCAGGATCAGAGTGGATTATGAAATTACTACCACCAATCGTAGTTGGCCCGGTAGTAATGGTAATCGGTTTAGCATTAGCACATACAGCAGTTAACATGGCGATGAACGGTGCGGATGGCAAATATAGCTTTACACACTTTTCAGTAGCATTAGTAACATTAGCAATTACAATTATCTGCTCAATATTCGGAAGAGGATTTTTCAGTATCATACCAGTGTTACTTGGCATTATCGGCGGATATATTTTCGCTTACTTCCAAGGGCTAGTAGACTTAAAGCCGGTAGCCGAGGCGAAATGGTTTGTTGTACCAGATTTCACAGTACCATTCGTAACATACACACCAGAGTTTTCATGGAAGATTGTACTCTTGATGGTACCAGTTGCACTAGTAACAATTTCAGAACATATTGGACATCAAATTGTACTAGGAAATGTTATTAAAAGAGATTTAATTGAAAAACCAGGTTTACACCGTTCAATCTTCGGTGATGGAGTAGCAACACTAATTGCATCACTAATCGGTGGACCACCGAATACAACGTATGGTGAAAACATCGGTGTGCTAGCAATTACGAGAGCGTATAGTGTATACTTATTCATCGGTTCAGCAGTGTTCGCAATCATGTTCGGATTTATCGGTAAGATTTCTGCACTGATTCATTCGATTCCAACACCAGTTATGGGTGGTGTATCAATCTTACTATTCGGTGTAATCGCATCAAGTGGATTACGTATGATGGTAGATGATAAAACGGACCTAAGTGACAAACGAAACTTAATGATTGCATCGGTAATACTAGTAATAGGTATTGGTGGAGCGGTACTGCACGTAGGAGAATCGTTCCAAGTAGAAGGAATGGCACTAGCAGCAATTGTAGGTGTACTGTTAAATCTACTACTACCAGAAACGAAACAAATAAAACAAACTAAGCAGATTGCTTCATAATAATAACCTTTTAATTCAGTCCTGTAAGATTGGAAAGGGTGGCTTCTTTCTTGCACCCTAGTCTCACACGACTAGGGTATTTTTATGCGAGGGTTGTTATAAAAATACGAAAGTGGTAACATAAAAATCAGAAAGATGAGGGATGACGATGAGCCATTTGTTAACGATGAGTGAATTATCGAAAGTAGAAATTTCAGAAATCCTAAAAGATGCAGAAGATTTTGCGAATGGGAAAGAGAGCAAAACGACAGGGCAAACTTTTGTTGCGAACTTGTTCTTTGAGAATAGTACGAGAACGAGATTTAGCTTTGAAGTTGCTGAGAAGAGATTAGGACTTGATGTTTTAAATTTTTCAGCTGATGCATCTAGCGTACAAAAAGGAGAAACATTATACGATACGATAAGAACACTAGAATCAATCGGAACAAAAGCAGTGGTCATCCGCCACGAGCAAGATCGCTACTTCAATGAACTAAAAGATCAGGTAAATATTCCAATCTTAAACGCTGGAGATGGATGTGGAAACCACCCAACGCAGTGCTTACTCGATCTTCTTACAATTAAACAAGAGTTTGGAAGATTTGAAGGGTTGAAGATTGCAATAGTAGGAGATGTTCGTCATAGCCGAGTAGCACGTTCGAATGCAGAAGCATTAACGAAACTGGGTGCAACAATTTACTTTGCAAGTCCAGAAGAGTGGAAAGATGAAGACAACACATTTGGAACATACAAACCATTAGATGAGCTTGTTCCAGAAGTGGATGTAATGATGTTACTTCGTGTACAACATGAGCGTCATGATCATTATGAAACAGACATTATGAAAGAGTATCATGAGAAACACGGATTAACAGTGGAAAGAGAACAGCGTATGAAAGAAGGAAGCATTATTATGCATCCAGCTCCTGTAAACCGAGATGTTGAAATTGCAAGTGAACTGGTTGAGTGTGAGCGTTCACGCATATTTAAACAAATGGAAAATGGAGTTTACGTAAGAATGGCTGTACTAAAACGCGCCTTACCAAATGTATTAGGAGGAATAAAACATGAATTACTTGTTTAAAAATGGTCGTTATATGAATGAAGAAGGAAAAATCGTAGCAACAGATCTTCTCGTACAAGACGGTAAAATCGCTAAGGTAGCAGAAAATATTACGGCAGATAATGCTGAAGTAATCGATGTGAACGGAAAGTTAATCGCACCTGGATTAGTAGATGTACACGTACATCTTCGCGAACCAGGTGGTGAACATAAAGAAACAATTGAAACAGGTACACTAGCAGCGGCAAAAGGTGGATTCACTACAATTTGTGCAATGCCAAATACACGCCCAGTACCAGATTGCAGAGAACATATGGAAGATCTGCAAAATCGTATTAAAGAAAAAGCGCATGTTAACGTACTACCATACGGAGCAATTACAGTACGCCAAGCGGGTTCTGAAATGACAGATTTCGAAACATTAAAAGAACTTGGAGCATTTGCTTTCACAGATGACGGTGTAGGCGTACAAGATGCTAGCATGATGTTGGCTGCTATGAAGCGTGCAGCGAAATTAAATATGGCAGTAGTTGCGCACTGTGAAGAGAATACTCTTATTAATAAAGGTTGTGTACATGAAGGGAAGTTTTCTGAGAAACACGGATTAAACGGTATCCCATCAGTATGTGAATCTGTACATATCGCAAGGGATATACTGCTTGCTGAAGCGGCAGATTGTCACTATCACGTATGTCACGTAAGTACGAAAGGCTCAGTACGCGTAATTCGTGATGCAAAGCGCGCTGGAATTAAAGTAACAGCAGAGGTAACACCTCATCACTTAGTATTATGTGAAGATGATATCCCATCAGCTGATCCTAACTTTAAAATGAACCCACCGCTTCGTGGAAAAGAAGATCATGCAGCATTAATTGAAGGTTTATTAGATGGAACGATCGATATGATTGCAACTGATCATGCACCGCATACAGCGGAAGAGAAAGCACAAGGAATTGAAAGAGCACCATTCGGAATTACTGGTTTTGAAACAGCATTCCCACTTCTATACACAAACCTTGTGAAAAAAGGAATTATTACATTAGAGCAATTAATTCAATTCTTAACAGAAAAGCCAGCTGATACATTCGGTTTAGAAGCAGGTCGCCTGAAAGAAGGTAGAACAGCTGATATTACAATCATTGATTTAGAACAAGAAGAAGAGATTGATCCAACAACATTCTTATCAAAAGGGAAAAATACACCATTCGCAGGTTGGAAATGCCAAGGATGGCCGGTAATGACAATCGTTGGTGGTAAGATCGCATGGCAAAAGGAGAGTGCATTAGTATGAAAAGACAACTTATCTTAGAAGATGGAACAGTATTAATTGGAACAGGTTTCGGAGGAGAAATCGAAAAGTCAGGTGAGGTTGTATTTACAACAGGAATGACTGGATATCAAGAAACATTATCTGATCCATCATATTGCGGTCAAATTGTAACATTCACGTACCCATTAATCGGAAACTACGGCATCAATCGAGACGATTTCGAATCGATTCACCCTTCTGTAAATGGTTTAATCGTAAACGAAATTTGTGATCACCCATCAAACTTCCGTAATGAAATTTCGTTAAATGACTACTTAAAAGAAAGAAACATCCCAGGATTAGCAGGGATTGATACGAGAAAATTAACGAGAAAAATTCGTCAATACGGTACATTACGCGGACGTCTTTGTAACATGGATGCAGATGTAGAATATATCGTGAGCCAATTAAAAGCGACAGTATTTACAGATCATGTAAAACGCGTATCAACGAAAGATCCATACCCAAGCCCAGGCCGCGGACATCGCGTTGTACTAGTAGACTTCGGTATGAAACATGGTATTTTACGAGAATTAAATAAACGTGATTGTGATGTAATTGTAGTTCCTTACAACACGACAGCTGAAGAAATTTTACGCCTTAGCCCAGATGGAATTATGTTAAGTAACGGACCTGGGGATCCAAAAGATGTACCAGAAGCAATTGAAATGTTAAAAGACATTATCGGTAAAGTTCCTTTATTCGGAATTTGCCTAGGACATCAATTGTTCGCTCTAGCATCTGGTGCGAATACAAGTAAGTTGAAATTCGGTCACCGTGGTTTAAACCATCCAGTAAAAAATCTTGCAACTGGAAAAGTAGCAATTACATCTCAAAACCATGGTTACGCAGTAGAAGAAGAATCAGTTGAAAATACAGAACTTGAAATTACACATGTTGCTTTAAATGATGGAACAGTAGAAGGTCTTCGTCATAAGAAGTTCCCAGCATTTACAGTTCAATACCATCCAGAAGCTTCAGCAGGACCAGAAGATGCAAATGATTTATTCGAAGATTTCTTAACAATGATTGAAAACTTCAAGAAAGAAGGGGAAGAGTTATGCCAAAACGCCTAGACATTAACACAATTTTAGTAATCGGATCAGGACCAATTGTAATTGGGCAAGCAGCGGAGTTTGACTACTCTGGAACACAAGCTTGTCAATCTCTTAAAGAGGAAGGTTACAAAGTAATCCTTGTTAACTCTAACCCAGCAACAATTATGACAGACACTGCAACAGCAGATAAAGTATACATTGAGCCTTTAACATTAGAATTCGTAAGCCGAATCATTCGTAAAGAACGTCCAGATGCAATCTTACCAACATTAGGTGGTCAAACAGGTCTAAATATGGCTGTTGAACTTGCAAAATCAGGTGTACTTGATGAGTGCGGAGTTGAAATTTTAGGAACAAAATTATCAGCAATTGAGCAAGCGGAAGATCGTGATTTATTCCGTACATTAATGCAAGATTTAAATGAACCAACACCACCAAGTGAAATCATTCATAACCTTGATGAAGCATATGGCTTTGTAAATGAAATTGGTTATCCAGTAATCGTTCGCCCAGCATTCACATTAGGCGGAACGGGCGGCGGAATTTGCCATAACGAAGAAGAGTTAATTGAAATCGTAACAAGTGGTTTAAAACATAGCCCAGTAACACAATGTTTATTAGAGAAAAGTATCGCTGGCTGTAAAGAAATTGAATATGAAGTAATGCGTGATTCAAATGATAACGCGATTGTAGTATGTAATATGGAAAACATCGATCCAGTTGGTGTTCATACAGGTGATTCAATCGTTGTAGCACCGAGCCAAACGTTAAGCGACCGTGAATACCAAATGTTACGTAACACTTCATTACGAATTATTCGTGCACTAGGAATTGAGGGTGGATGTAACGTTCAGCTTGCACTAGATCCATATAGCTTCCAATACTATGTAATCGAAGTAAACCCACGTGTAAGTCGTTCATCTGCACTAGCATCTAAAGCAACTGGATATCCAATTGCGAAATTAGCAGCGAAAATTGCAGTCGGCTTAACATTAGATGAAATCGTAAACCCAGTAACACAAAAAACGTATGCTTGCTTTGAGCCAGCATTAGACTATGTTGTTTCAAAAATTCCACGCTGGCCATTTGATAAGTTTGAATCAGCGAACAGAACACTTGGAACGCAAATGAAAGCAACTGGTGAAGTTATGTCAATCGGACGTAACTTAGAAGAATCATTATTAAAAGCGGTTCGTTCTTTAGAACTTGGCATTTATCACCTAGAATTAGACCACTTAAAAGAACTTGATAAAGAAACAATGAAAAAACGCATTATTAAAGCAGATGATGAGCGACTGTTTATCGTAGCAGAAGCGATTCGTCAAGGTGTAACGAAAGAAGAAATTAACGAATGGTGTGAAATGGACTTCTTCTTCTTACAAAAAGTTGAAAACATCGTAAATATGGAACGCGAAGTAAAAGCAAATGTAGGAAATATGGAAGTACTACAAACTGCGAAAGAAATGGGCTTCAGTGATCATTACATTGCAGCAGCTTGGAACAAAACGGAGCGCGAAATTTATGATATGCGTAAAGAAAATAATATGACGCCAGTATTCAAAATGGTAGATACTTGTGCGGCAGAGTTTGAATCTGCAACACCGTATTACTACAGCACATACGCTGATGAGAACGAATCAATTGTAACAGATCGTAAGAGTGTAGTAGTTCTAGGATCTGGTCCAATCCGCATTGGTCAAGGTGTTGAGTTTGACTATGCAACAGTTCACTCAGTATGGGCAATTAAAGAAGCTGGATATGAAGCAATTATCATTAACAATAACCCAGAAACTGTTTCAACAGACTTCAGTATTTCTGACAAATTATACTTTGAACCATTAACAATCGAAGATGTAATGCACATCATTGATTTAGAAAAACCAGAAGGTGTTATCGTTCAATTCGGTGGACAAACGGCAATTAACTTAGCGGCGAAATTAGAAGAACATGGTGTGAAGATTTTAGGAACATTACTTGAAGACTTAGACCGTGCAGAAGATCGTGATAAATTCGAAGCTGCTTTAACAAAACTGGGTATCCCACAACCAGTTGGTAAAACAGCAACGACTGTAGAACAAGCGGTAGCAATCGCTGAAGAAATTGGTTACCCAGTATTAGTAAGACCATCTTACGTACTAGGTGGACGTGCGATGGAAATCGTATACCGTCAAGAAGAACTACTGCACTACATGAAAAATGCAGTTAAAGTTCACGCAGATCACCCAGTATTAATCGACCGTTACATGGTTGGTAAAGAAATTGAAGTAGATGCAATTTCAGACGGTGAGAATGTATTCATTCCAGGTATTATGGAACATATTGAACGCGCTGGAGTTCACTCTGGTGACTCAATTGGAGTATATCCACCACAAAGCTTATCTGAAAAATTAAAAGAACAAATTATTGAACATACAATTGCACTTGGAAAAGGATTAAACATTGTTGGATTACTAAATATCCAGTTTGTAGTATTCAAAGATCAAGTGTACGTAATTGAAGTAAATCCACGTGCGAGCCGTACAGTACCATTCTTAAGTAAAATTACTGGTGTACCAATGGCAAACGTTGCAACGAAAGTTATTTTAGGGCAAGACCTAGTAGAGCAAGGATACGGAACGGGCTATCACCCAGAAGAGAAAGAAGTATATGTAAAAGCTCCGGTATTCTCATTCGCGAAACTACGCTCAGTTGATACAACATTAGGACCTGAAATGAAATCAACAGGGGAAGTAATGGGTAAAGATTTAACGCTTGAAAAAGCATTATACAAAGGGCTAGTTGCTTCTGGAATTAACATCCCAACGCACGGATCAGTAATCATTACTGTAGCGGATAAAGATAAAGAAGAGGCGATGGAAATTGCAAAACGTTTCCATGAAATCGGCTATAACTTATTAGCAACAGCTGGAACAGCACAATCGTTAGAAGAGAAAAATATTCCAGTACAAGTTGTAAACAAAATTGATTCTGAAGAATACAACTTACTAGATATTATCCGTCAAGGAAAAGCACAGTTTGTAATCAATACGCTAACAAAAGGTAAACAACCAGCGCGTGATGGTTTCCGCATTCGCCGTGAATCAGTAGAAAATGGTGTAGCTTGCTTAACATCACTTGATACAACGAGAGCAATCTTACGAGTATTAGAATCTATGACATTCTCAGCTCATTCAATGAAAGAAATTACGCAAACAAAGCGTCACGAGGTGGTACATGCATGATGCAAAAGCAAAATATGATCGTCGTTAATCAAAAAGAAATCGCAAAAAACATTTACGAATTAGTGCTTCAAGGAACATTAGTACAGCAAATGAACGAACCAGGGCAGTTTGTACACATTAAGGTAGCAGAGGGCATTGCGCCCCTTCTGCGCCGCCCGATTAGTATTTGTAATGTAGATCAAGAGAAGAACGAATTTACAATGCTATACCGTGCGGAAGGACAAGGGACAAAAACATTAGCAACTAGAAAACAAGGGGAAATGGTAGATGTACTAGGACCATTAGGACACGGTTTTCCTGTAGAAGAAGCAGAAGCTGGTCAAACAGCTTTACTCGTAGGCGGGGGAATT
The DNA here is from genome assembly GCF_002571225.1 of Bacillus sp. AFS059628. Taxonomy (GTDB): domain Bacteria; phylum Bacillota; class Bacilli; order Bacillales; family Bacillaceae_G; genus Bacillus_A. The sequence goes on from NZ_NVEC01000007.1 coordinate 21,386, forward strand.
GGTGTACCACCACTTTATGAATTATCGCAGCGCCTCGTTGCAAAAGGTGTACGTGTTATTCACATCTTAGGTTTCCAAACGAAAGATGTAGTTTTCTATGAAGAAAAATTTGCAGAGCTTGGTGATACGTACGTTGCGACAGTAGACGGTACACACGGTACAAAAGGATTTGTCACAGATGTAATTGATAATTACGGAATTGACTTTGATATTCTTTATTCATGTGGTCCGTTAGCGATGCTTCGTGCATTAGAAGGACGTTACAAAGAGAAAAAAGCCTATATTTCATTAGAAGAACGTATGGGCTGTGGTATTGGAGCTTGTTTCGCATGTGTATGCCACTTACAAGAAGATCCAAGTGGACATTCTTACAAGAAGGTGTGTAGCGACGGACCAGTATTTCCAATCGGGGAGGTTGTACTATGAACAGATTGCAAGTTGAATTACCAGGATTATCATTAAAAAATCCAATTATACCGGCATCTGGATGCTTTGGATTTGGTCGTGAATATGCACAGTTTTATGATTTAAGTGTACTAGGATCAATCATGATTAAAGCGACGACAGAACAACCACGTTATGGAAATCCGACGCCTCGTGTTGCTGAAACACCGGGCGGCATGTTAAATGCAATCGGACTTCAAAACCCAGGGTTAGAAAAAGTAATGAATTCTGAATTACCATGGTTAGAAAAATTTGACCTTCCAATCATTGCGAACGTTGCAGGCTCACAAGCTGAGGATTACGTAGCGGTTGCAAAGGAAATTTCTAAAGCGCCTAATGTCCATGCACTAGAATTAAATATTTCTTGTCCGAACGTAAAAACAGGTGGTATCGCCTTTGGTACAAATCCTGAAATTGCTGCTGATTTAACGAAGCGAGTAAAAGAGGTTTCTGAAGTACCTGTATACGTGAAGTTGTCACCGAACGTGGCAAACATTGTGGAAATTGCAAAAGCGATTGAAAATGCAGGTGCCGATGGTTTAACGATGATTAATACATTGCTTGGTATGCGTCTAGATTTAAAAACAGCTAAACCAATTTTAGCAAACCGTACAGGTGGATTATCAGGTCCTGCGATTAAGCCAGTAGCAATTCGTATGGTACATGAAGTAAGCCAAGCGGTTAACATTCCAATTATCGGAATGGGTGGCATTGAAACAGCGGAAGATGTAATTGAATTCTTCTACGCTGGCGCAAGCGCAGTTGCAGTAGGGACAGCGAACTTTATCGATCCGTTCGTATGTCCGACAATTATTGAAGAATTACCAGCGTTACTAGATGAATTAGGATTTGATCACATTTCGGAATGTCAAGGAAGGAGCTGGAAGCAAACATGTCACAGTCGCTAATCGTTGCACTAGATTTTCCAGGGAAACAAGATGTAGAACAATTCTTGCGCCACTTTGAAGGGGAAGAGTTATTTGTCAAAGTTGGTATGGAGTTATTTTACAAAGAAGGCCCTGCAATTATTACGTACTTAAAAGAAAAAGGACATAAGATTTTTCTAGATTTAAAACTTCATGATATTCCGAATACAGTAAAAAGCGCTATGCGTAGCCTAGCTAGTCTAGATGTTGATATGGTAAATGTTCATGCTGCTGGGGGAAGCAGTATGATGAAAGCTGCGATTGAGGGATTAGAGGAAGGTAAGCAAGAAGGAAAAGAGAGACCGATTTGTATTGCAGTTACACAACTAACAAGCACTTCGGAAGCGATGATGAAAAAAGAGATCGGCATTGAGAAAACGTTAGAAGAAGCGGTTGCTCATTATGCAAAATTAACGAAAGAAAGTGAACTTGATGGCGTTGTTTGTTCAACGCTTGAAGTTCCAAAATTACGTGAAGTATGCGGAAATGAATTTGTAACAGTAACACCGGGGATTCGTCTTGCAAGCGATGATGTAAATGACCAGGTGCGCGTAGCAACACCGAAACGTGCGAGGGAACTTGGCTCAAGCTACATCGTAGTTGGACGTAGTATTACAAAAGCAGAAAATCCGCTTGAAGCGTATAAAACAGTAAAACAACAGTGGGAAGGTGTAACAGTATGAAAAAAGAAATCGCATCGCATTTATTAGAAATTGGAGCAGTATTTTTACAACCGAATGATCCATTCACATGGTCTTCAGGTATGAAATCACCAATTTATTGTGATAACCGTTTAACTTTATCTTATCCAAAAGTACGTCAAGCGATTGCAGCTGGATTAGAAGAGTTAATCAAAGAGCACTTCCCAACTGTAGAAGTTATTGCAGGAACAGCAACTGCTGGTATTGCGCACGCTGCATGGGTAAGCGATCGTATGGATTTACCAATGTGCTACGTACGTAGTAAAGCAAAAGGTCACGGTAAAGGGAACCAAATCGAAGGAAAAGCTGAAAAAGGTCAAAAAGTAGTAGTAGTAGAAGACTTAATTTCAACTGGCGGCAGTGCAATTACATGCGTAGAAGCACTTCGCGAAGCTGGTTGCGAAGTATTAGGAATCGTATCAATCTTCACATACGAGCTTGAAGCAGGAAAAACAAAACTAGAAGCAGCGAACGTAGCATCATACTCTTTAAGCGACTACAGTGCATTAACTGAAGTTGCAGCAGAAAAAGGTATGATCGGACAAGCTGAAACGAAAAAATTACAAGAGTGGCGTAAAAATCCAGCTGACGAAGCTTGGATCACAGCGTAACACGAAAAAAAGACCGCGGGGGAACGCGGTCTTTTTTTTATATTATTGTTAAAACTTCATGTAAAGAACAGATAGTGGGAACATTACACTTGAGTTGCAAGTTATCCCGATTTAACCATATCCCTTTCATTCCGGCTACTGTACTACTAATTGCATCTATTTCTAATCGATCGCCAATATAATAGCAATCTTTCATTTCAAGATTTGATTGTAATACAGTTCGTTGAAAAATTTGAGGATCTGGTTTTGATATACCAATTTCACTAGAAGCAAATATGTATTTGAAATATTGTAGAATGTTTAGGGCAGTTAACTTTTCGACTTGTTGCTCATATTCACCGTTGCTAATGATACCTAATGAGTGCCCTTCTTGCTGTAAAGTCTGCAATGTATAGTGTACATCTTCAAATGCTGCCCAGTTGTTCTTATATAGTTCTATATATTGATTGAATTTATGCTGAGATTCCTCGGGTGATAAGTTTACTCCATATGTTTTAAATAAATGATACATTCGCATCCTTTGTTGTTCTGGGAAAGATAATTCCTTGGATAAAAATTTGTTGAAATATACCTCTGATAATTCACGCCAGACTTCTGTTGCTTCTAATTCATTGCCTGAAAAAATAGTATTATATATTTGAAAAAAATCTATAATACCATTTCTTTCAGCAGTCTCATAATCAAGTAGAGTTCCATCAATATCAAAGAAAATCATATGATAATCTCCTTGCTAACAACTATTTAGCGTTTTCTGCAACCTCATATCCTCTTACAAATAATAGTGTCATATAAGAAACAATAAATGAGAAGATGCTGTACATGCCAACCCAAAAGAAGAATTTTGGAGTGAAGGCGATAACACCTATTATTAAAAAACTAGCAAACGTTACAATCGGCATTACGTAATACGTTTTCGTCTTGCGCGTTCCAATAACAGAAATGATAAAGATAAGTAATGGACAAATTAATAAGACGAAAATCAATTCATTCATAGTTATGTCTCCTTTTCTAATGGAAGTAATCTATTTCTCGTAAACGTTTTAAAATAAATACTCTCTTAATATAACTTCGCTAACATGTATATAATCCCTTTGGAAAGTCAGTAATAAATTGCTGGATCTCACAATAAAAAACGTAAGCAAGAGAACACTTGCTTACGTTATAAAATAAACATCGCAACGATCGTGGTGACAATTAAGCCAATTACAACTGGTAAAAAGTTTCGACGTGCGAGTTCAAATGGATCCACTTTACAAATGGCAGCGGCAGGAATAAGTGCCCAAGGAATTAAAGTCCCGCCTCCGGTCCATATGGCAGCAATTTGCCCGAGTGCTGTTAATGTAGCTGTTCCATGCCCAAGTGCTGTTCCGAAAAGATTGGCAATCGAACCAGCAAGTGATATACCAGAAAAGCCAGATCCATCTAATCCTGTTATGACACCAACGATGGTTAATGTTCCCGCTGATACATATTGATTTAAAGGAACTGTTTGAGACAAAGCGATTCCTAAGTCGTTAATGATTCCATGTGAACCTTTCGGTAAATAGTCCCCGATAATTTTTACAAAACCGCTATCTCCTAAATAAAAGAGTGCAGCAATTGGGATAACTGGACCAAAAATTTTAAAGCCCAATTGGAGCCCTTCTATAAAATAATCGGTCGTTTTATTTAGTCCATTACCTTTGTAGGCGATGAGAGAAATGATGATAATCATAATAACAGTCGTTCCGCCGATCAGTGCAGTTGCATCGCTTCCTTGTAGCTTAAATTGAATCATGCAAAGGATATCGATGGCATATACGATTGGAATGCAAATAGCGAGCCATTTTTTTGTCCGAGGGGATAATGAAGTGAGCGTTTTAGAAGGCGCAGTTGATGGAATAGATTCTCGCATCGATAAGCCTGTATGAAATTCTTTTCGTAAGAAGAAAAATGCGACGGAAGTTGTCACAATGCCCATAATAATTACGAGAGGGACACTGGCAGAAACAACGCTAGAAACAGGAAGGCCAGCAGCATCCGCAGTTAATTTCGGTGCACCTTGAATAACGAAGTCACCAGATAAGGCAATGCCGTGTCCGAATAAGTTCATAGCAATTGCCACTCCAATTGGGGGAAGACCAACGCGTACAGCGACCGGTAATAAAATAGCTCCCATTAAGGCGACAGCGGGAGAAGGCCAAAAGAAGAAAGAAATTGTCATCATTAAAAGGCCGATCATCCAATAGGCGAGGGTAGGGGTACGAATCATCTTTGTAAATGGTGAAATCATCTCCATTATCGTATGAACGAGTAGATTACTCATTGATACGATAATGGAGATGATTAATATAGTTGGTAATAGTTCAGTAATAGCGTAAATGAAACTTTGAAAAATACCGCTAATGGCAAGAGGGATAGAACTTGTAGCAGTTAATGCTAACAAAAAGATAAAAACGATACAAATGATCGTCGTATCTTTCCGGAGAATAAAAAAGATAATAATAGTGAGTAAACAAATAACATAGAGAGCGTGTAATAGCGTTAATTCAACTCCCATAACATTCACATCCTTAGGCGTTCGTGTAGTTTATTGTATGAAAGCAGTGAAAGTATGTGAAAGTATGTGAAAGTATGTGAAAGTATGTGAGTGTAAGGAACAGAAAAAAGGTGAAATTTCATGTACTGCAATGGTAAGAATAGTAAATGGATGTTACAATACAATTAATCCTAAAAATGGAATTTGAGGAGGGGTTATGTGCAAAAAATTGGATTTTGGGGATTCGTTATATCTTGTAGTCTATTAATCATTTTAAACCTATTTACAAATAATGAATGGAACAGTATTATACCTGTTTTCGGGTTTGTATTTATACTTTTATATAACTGGGAAGATATGAAACAATATAATAATAAAAGTATCGGAATTATGATAGGTAGTATTGTTGTTTGCTCATTTTTCGTAGGGTTTATTTTAATAGAAGGGCAGAAGCAAATGGAGAAAATGTCTATTTTTCAAGAGTGGATGTCTTCTGCAAAGGGGCTTTATATTGTCATTGTAGTTGTTGTTTTTCTAAGGATTGTTATAAAGACAGCAAGTTACATATTAAAGGGGAAGTAGAATGAGAGAGAAAATAGGTTATTATGGTGTGCTCGTTTGTTTACTATTATCAGTTATTTCAGGGCAGTTTCTTAAAAGTGAATGGATACCAATTATATTATGTATAGGAGTATTGATTTTTGCACCTATGTATCGTTGGAATGAATGGAAAGCATATAGCCGAAAAAAGAAAATTGTTTTCAGCATAGAGTTTGTCATTATCATTAGCACGATTCCATTTTTGTTATTGAAAGGAAATGAGGTCATAGACGGAATTGTAATGTTTCAAGGGTGGCTGTTTATTGCAAAATTGATATATTTAATATGCATTTTAACGTTGTTAGCGGTAGTCGCCAAAAAAGTAAATGAAAAGCTATTCGCTAATGAATAAAAGAAAATGCCACCTTATTCGGTGGCATTTTCTCATTTTACTGAATGAGCTTTTTGCATCTTTTTAACTAAACGAATTTGTCCGCGATGATTGATTTCATCTTCAAATACATGAAACCATTTAAAGTAGTTATTTGCTGGTTTGTCATACCAAAAGTCTGTCGTTTTAAATAGCCATTCATCAGGTAACGATTGAAATGTTTCAATCGTTTTGGAACGTACTTCTTGTAATGTATTGATATAAAATTCTATAGAGTTTCCTTTTATTTTCTCGCGTCCATGATCTTCTAACTCGAGGCCAGGTAACCATTGTTCTAGTTCAGCCTCCGTTGGTTCGCGGTCTTCAAAAGTATGAATCTGGTAGTAAAATTCAACAGCAGCCATGTGATATAATAGCATGCCGATTGAATTTGCTTCCTTATCATATAAATAATCAAGTTCTGCCATTGTTAAATTTTCCACCGCTTGCATTGTTGTATAGCGAACGTAATTCATCATGGAAACAAGTTTGGAAAATTCAGGATGTAAACCATCTATTTTATCGATTACAAAGTTCAATTACAATCCCCCCTTTTTTAAATGAATACTCCAGAGAAGGAATTCTATGTGCAGAGAAAAAATTAAGTTGAAAATTTCAAAATATTAACAAGGGATTACAATTAGTTCCCGATTTGATTTTGTAATAACTTCATATCCATCTTTTGTAATGACGATATCGTCTTCAATTCTACAACCACCCCAGTTTGGTATGTAAATACCAGGTTCAACTGTAACAACCATACCTTCTTCTAAAGTAGTCTTACTTTCTTGGGATAGGCGAAGTGGTTCATGGATTTCTAACCCAAGACCATGACCAGTAGAGTGTCCAAAATATTGACCGTATCCATGCTCAGTAATGTAGTTTCTCGTTATATCATCGATACTTTTTGCAGTTTCTCCAGGCTTAATTGCTTCAGTCCCACGTTTTAACGCTTCTCGTACAACATTGTATATCTTTTTGAATTCTTCTGATGGTTCCCCGATTGCTACAGTACGAGTTATATCAGAACAATATCCGTCGTAAAGTGCACCGAAGTCTAATGTAACGACATCGCCTCGTTCGATTATTTTATTTGATGCAACTCCATGAGGAAGAGAAGAACGAACGCCAGAAGCTACAATAATTTGAAATGATGAGGATGTAGCCCCTTTTTTTCGCATGAAAAATTCTAACTCATCTCGTACATCATTTTCGCTTATTCCCGGTTTTAAAAATCTAATAATGTGTTGAAATGCCTCGTCAGCGATATTAGCTGCGATTTTCATTATTTCTATTTCAGACGTGTCTTTAATAATACGAATATTTTCGATGATTTCGCACACTTGAACCATTTCCGCATGTACGTATTTTTGTAAGTTTTTATATTGTTGCAATGTCATGTTGTTTTCTTCAATTCCGAGTTTTTGAATGTTTAATTTCGATACTTGATTTGCAATTTCTTTTTCCAAATTTCCTTTATGCATAATAATTTCAGCATCTTTTATTTGTGATTTTGCTTGATCTACATAGCGAAAATCAGTTATAAAAACAGCCTTATCCGCAGAGAGTAAGACGACGCCAGCACTACCTGTGAAGCCAGTTGCATATTGGCGATTTTCTTTTTTTGTAATAAGTAACCCGTCAATTCCGTACTTATGTAGTTGTTTTTGGATGTTAGTTATTCTTATATTCATTTTAATGCCTCCTTTTTATATTTAATAAAGCAAAAATTGTGCCAGTATACTTATTGACAATAAAAGAGAAGAGGGAGTTTTGTGTCAAAAAAACTAGACAAATATAAAATGAGGATGTCAAAAATTTATACAGTAATGTAAACTTGCATATTATAATCTTTAAATTCTAATATTATATTTTTGTATAAATAAATGGTGATAATTAGTATAATAAGAGGTCGTTATGTTTTCTTGTAGATAAAGGTGCGTAACGAATAAATAGGAATAAGGATTGTGAGTACATGAAAAAATTAAGTAAAGTCATTTCATTTTGCTTCGCTGCTAGTATGCTAGTTGTAACAGGGTGTGAAAAAAGTGAAATCAAAGTTCAAGCAAATGAAAAGATTGAACAGCTTGATGAAGCGCCAGAAGTGACAGAAAAAGAAGCGAAAAAGATTGTAAGAAAGAGTGTAGATGCAATAGCAAATGCATTTAGTGAGATGGAAAAAGAAAATGGATGGAGTCGAAATAATCCTGGAGATTTGGCGACAGCGAAAAAAGGAGTTAAGGGATTAGTTACAGAAAAATTTGTAGAGAACCAGCTTCCTAATTCGCTTGAAACATTTAATAGATCTAGAGAGACAGATATGTTGCCATTCCCTATTAATATTGAATCAGAAATGAGATTCACGTATACACAGAAAGATAAAAATTTAACGATTGAAACTATTATACCTTCAAATGATATGGGAAATGAAGCAGAGATATGGGAATTTATTTTAGTTTATAAAGATGGAAAATGGTTAATGGATAAATGGTCATCGCATACACCGAGAGATTTAAAACTTACGAAGGAAGAAGCTAGTGAATTTCTTAAAATTCGTGGTTTTAAGAATGTATCTTTTGTTAAAGAGGAGAACAGTAGTGATAAAAAGTATATTTTTAAAGACAGTACTAGTTTAGTTACTGTGAATGCAAAAACATCGGTTATTGCAATTAATTCAGATAACCCAAAAGAAAAACAGGTAGCGAATAAAAATAGTAGTGAAGAACACGAAAACATTAAGGAAAATAGCATGAGTACGCATGCTATTTCTAAAGAAGAGAAGCAGACTAAAAAAGAAACTTCGTCACCAGTAGGTAAAACTAAGGTTTTAAATGAATTAGCTGCTCTAGAAAATCAAGAAAAACATACAAATGTCGTGTCAACAAATGACATAGTAAATGAAATAGAAGGAAATTATCAAGTGTGGGATAATAAACTAAATGAAATTTACAGTACATTAAAAAATACGATGTCAGCTGATGCGTTTCAGTCATTAAAAACGAAACAAGTTGCATGGGTTAAAGAAAAGGAAAGTAAAGTTAAAGCCATTGCTACGGATGAAAATAATGGAACGATGAAATATATTGAAGCTGCAGATGAAAAATATAAGATGACAAAAGAAAGATGTTATGAATTAGTGAATGGGTATATGAACTAGTGTGTACGAATATAAAAAATGCGTTGCTTATAAGCAACGCATTTTTGTATTTACGCTTTTAATTTCATTACAGTATCAGCATCTGGTGTCACATAAACTGTTTGCTGATTGTCGTACGTAACAAAACCAAGCTTTGCGCCACTCGGTTTTTTGACATGGCGTATTTTGGTGAAATCAACAGGTACGGAGCTAGACTCTTTTGCTTTACTGTAATAGGCAGCAATTTTGGCAGCTTCTAGTAAAGTTTCTTCAGCAGGCTCTAAAGAACGAATGACAACGTGAGAACCAGGTATGTCTTTCGTATGTAACCAAATTTCATCACGACGGGCAAATTTCGTTGTTAAATAATCATTTTGTTTATTGTTTTTACCAACGAAAATCTCTGTGCCATCACTTGCTACATATTTATCTAATACTGGTTTAGTAGGTTTTTTCTTTGCGTTTTTCGTTTTACGATTGCGCATATAACCTTCTTCAGCTAATTCCTCTCGAATTTCTTCAATATCTTTTGAAGAAGCAGCTTCCATTTGTTGAAGTAAGCTATCAAAATAAAGAATTTCTTCATTTGTTTTTTCGATTTGTTCTTCAACAACAACAACTGAATTTTTCGCTTTTTGATACTTTTGGAAATAGCGTTGCGCATTTTCAGATGGTGTTTTTAAAGGGTCTAATGTGATCTTTACAGTTCCGCCGTTTTCATCATAATAGTTAACGACCTCAATATCTTTATCACCTTTTTTCAAAGCGTACATATTGGCTGTAAGTAGTTCTCCAAATAGTTGATATTTATCTGCTTTTCCAGCATCTTGTAATGTTTTTTGTAGTTTAATGAGTTTTTTCTCATTTTTATTTTTTTCGTTTTGCATAAAGCGCTCTAAATCATGGGCTTGCTGTTTTACACGGTCGCGCTCTGCTTTTCCGAAAAAGAAACGATCTAGCAATTCACTAACAGATGAGAACGTCTTGTTTTCCCCTTGCAAATGTGCAAGAGGGAAAAGGTAGAAAAATTCTTTCCCATTTGAAGTAGTCATCGTTGGTGAATATGTATGAGTTAATAATGGTTTTTGTATGGAGAAAAATGCGTCCGCTAATGCTTTTTCATTTACCATACCAGCTTTTTTCACTACTTCTTTTGCGAATAACGGCGATATTCCCGTAAAGGTGCCGACAAGCTGTTTATCCATGTTTCCAGATAAAAAGTCTAGCGGTCTAAGAAATTCCTCATTTGTTTCAACCTGAAGTGGATTAATTTTATGTTGTGCTGGTGGCGCAACATATTCAGCTCCAGCGTATACAGTTCGATGTCGGTTTACGGCTAAAGAAACGTGCTTTAGGCTATCTAAAATATTATTTGTTTTTGTGTCTACTAAAATGATGTTACTATGTCGTCCCATTATTTCAATTACTAATGTTTTTAGCGATTCATCACCAATTTCATTTCTGCTTCGCACAGTAATTTGAATAATGCGCTCTAAATCAATTTGTTCAATTTTTTCAATGAATCCACCTTCTAAATGCTTACGAAGAAGCATACAAAACATTGGCGGAAGTGCAGGTGAATCGTAATTTTGATTTGTTAAGTGTAAACGTGCATATGTCGGATGAGCGGAAAGAATCAGTTTTTGATTTTTTCCGTTTGCTCGAATATGTAATAAAATCTCATATTTTGAAGGTTGATATATTTTGGAAATTCTCCCCGTGTAAAGAGAATTTGCAATTTCATGTGTAATTGCTCTTGTAAATAATCCATCGAATGCCATAAAAACACTCCTTTCTAACTAAAAGTTAATTATAGCATTTTTTTGGACGAGGCTGAATAAGCTTTCAATAGAGTATGTCTGGAATCAGGAGGTCGATAGCAGGATGAACTGGTATGGAATGCGCGCACATGAAGTGGAAGAAAGAACGAATACGAATGTGAAGATGGGACTTACAGAGAAAGAAGCAGAAGGGCGAATAAAGAAATTTGGTACAAATGAATTAGATGAAGCAAAGAGGCCTTCTGCACTTATGGTATTTTTAGCGCAATTTAAAGATTTCATGGTACTTGTTTTGTTTGGTGCAACAATCGTTTCGGCTTTTTTAGGGGAATACATTGATTCTATTGCGATTGTTGCGATTGTTATTATCAACGGTATTCTCGGCTTTTTCCAAGAAAGAAAGGCTGAAAAGTCATTGGAAGCTTTAAAAGAGCTAGCCGCCCCGCAAGTTACTGTACTGCGGAATGGAAAGTGGATAAAGGCACCGTCCAAAGCACTCGTTTTAGGTGATGTTATTAAATTTTCTAGTGGCGATCGTATCGGGGCTGATGTACGTCTTGTTGAGGCATCGAGTTTATATATCGAAGAATCAGCTTTGACAGGAGAGTCAGTACCAGTGCAGAAGAAAGTAGAAGCATTGCAAGGGCAAGATGTTTCAATTGGTGATCAAAAAAATATGGCTTTTATGGGTACGATGATTACGCGAGGATCTGGAACAGGGGTCGTTGTCGCAACTGGTATGAATACAGCAATGGGCCAAATTGCAAATATGTTACAAAATGCAGAGCAAATGGAAACACCACTGCAAAGAAGATTAGAGCAACTCGGAAAAATATTAATTATTGTGGCTCTTGTTTTGACAGCACTTGTCGTATTAGCCGGTGTGTATCAAGGGAATGAAGTATATCATATGTTTTTAGCAGGCGTGTCACTAGCCGTTGCTGCTATTCCAGAAGGGTTACCAGCAATTGTTACAGTAGCTTTATCGCTTGGTGTACAGCGTATGATAAAAAAGAGAGCAATTGTAAGGAAGTTACCAGCGGTAGAAACGTTAGGCTGTGCTTCCGTTATATGCTCTGATAAAACAGGAACGATGACGCAAAACAAAATGATGGTAACACATATGTGGTCAGGTGGAGAGTTATGGAAAGTGACAGGGCAAGGATATGAACCGAATGGCTCTTTTATGAAAGGTGAAAAAGAAATTAATCCAGATAAGACGAAATCACTTTATCAATTACTCACATTTGGTTCACTATGTAATAACGCAAATATAATTCAAAAGAAAAAGATATATGTATTGGACGGAGATCCAACTGAGGGAGCGCTTGTAGCTGCAGCGATGAAAGCGGGGATAACACGTGAGGCACTGAAAGGGAAATTTGAAATTATCCGCGAATTTCCGTTTGATTCCACTCGAAAAATGATGAGTGTTATTGTACGAGATCGAGAAGGGAAAAAGTTTGTCGTTACGAAGGGAGCACCAGATGTCCTTCTGCAAATGAGTCAAACGATTTTATGGGGAGATAAGCAGCAACCATTAAGTGAGTTGTATAGAAAAGAAGTACAGGCGGCTATTCATAGCTTAGGTAGTCAAGCACTTCGAACAATTGCAGTTGCTTTTAAGCCTTTAAAAGTAACAGACTCAATTGAACATGAAAGAGACGTTGAAAAAGATTTTATGTTAGTCGGGATACAAGGAATGATTGATCCGCCAAGACCAGAGGTAGAGCAGGCTGTAAAAGAGTGTAGAGAAGCTGGTATTCGAACAGTTATGATTACAGGTGACCATAAAGTGACTGCAATGGCGATTGCGGAACAATTAAGCATTTTACCGCCAGGTGGACGCGTTGTTGAAGGGGTAGAACTCGCAAGTATGGATGTAGAAGAGTTAGAAAATGTTGTAGAAGATACGTATGTATTTGCTCGTGTATCACCGGAACATAAATTGAAAATTGTTAAGGCGTTGCAAAATAAAGGACATATAGTAGCGATGACAGGTGATGGGGTAAACGATGCACCTGCTATAAAAACAGCGGATATTGGGATAGCGATGGGGATTACAGGTACAGACGTTGCAAAAGAAGCTTCTTCTCTCGTATTGCTGGACGATAATTTCGCTACGATAAAATCAGCAATTAAAGAAGGGAGAAATATATACGAGAACATACGTAAGTTTATTCGTTATTTATTAGCATCGAACGTTGGAGAAATTTTGGTCATGTTATTCGCAATGTTACTTGCATTACCGCTACCGATGGTTCCAATTCAAATTTTATGGGTGAACTTAGTTACTGACGGCTTACCGGCGATGGCATTAGGTTTGGATAAAGCTGAAGGAGACGTGATGAAGAGAACGCCGCGTCATCCGAAAGAAGGGGTATTTGCTAGAGGGCTTGCCTGGAAAATTATAAGTCGTGGCTTTCTAATTGGGGCAGTGACGTTAGTAGCGTTTATAGTAGCATTTAATCAGCATCCAAATGAACTGAAATATGCACAAACTGTAGCGTTTGCAACGTTGGTACTTGCTCAGCTTATTCATGTATTTGATTGCCGAAGTGAGCATTCTGTTTTCCACCGCAATCCGTTTGGAAATGTGTATTTAGTAGGAGCGGTTATCATCTCATTACTACTCATGCTAGTGGTTATATATTATCCACCGTTACAACCGATTTTTAGTACGATGCCAATACAAGCAAGAGATTGGTTGTTAATTGGAGGTTTATCATCAATTCCGACCTTCTTACTAGTAGGTTCTTTATTAACAAGGAAAAAGGGGCAGAAGGAAAAGTCGATATTATATAAGAAGGGATTAAACTTGAAATAGTCAATGATATGAAAATGTGATATAATTTACAGAAGGTAGTAGAGCCTTGTCTCTATTACCTTTTTCATTGAGTTATTTCATGGCTTGGATGTGATAAAAAATGATTTGTAGTATGACAGGATTTGGAAGGTCGAAAGTAGAAAATGATACTTTTCAAATTACAGTAGAAATGAAATCGGTAAACCACCGTTTTCTAGAGATGAGTATTCGACTTCCGAAGCAAATGATGGTATTCGAAGACAAAATTCGTAAAATAATTGCAGAACAAGTTCGACGTGGACGTATTGAAGTGTCTATTAGTATAACGGGTGAAGGGCTTGTTGAAAGAAAATTAAGTGTGAATTGGTCGCTTCTTGAGCAGTACCAATCGATTATGGAAGATATAAAAGGAAAATTTCAATTACAAGATTCTATTACGCTTCAGCAATTAATGGCAATGCCAGAAGTAACAGCGATTGAAGAAGTAGAAAATGTAAATGAACAATTTGAGAACAGTTTATATGAGGCGGTTCGCCAAGCTGCTCATATGTTAAAAACCATGAGAGATGGCGAAGGAGAACGATTACATAAAGATATAGCGTATCGTTTACAAGAGATTCACAATTGTGTAGATGCAATTATTCCGCATGCACCAATTGTTACGCAAAAATATCGTGAACGATTAGAAAATCGCTTAAAAGAATTACATAATCAAGATCTAGATGAACAAAGATTGCTAACAGAAGTTGCAATCTTCGCTGAGCGTTGTGATATTCACGAAGAGTTAGTTCGTTTGCAAAGTCATTTAGAGCAATTTCGTGAAACACTGCAGATTGAAGAGCCTGTTGGAAGAAAAATGGATTTCATCGTGCAGGAGATGCATAGAGAAATTAATACGATTGGTTCTAAGGCGAATGACTTAACAATTTCAAAATATGTTGTAGAAATGAAAAATAACCTTGAAAAAATTCGTGAACAAGTACAAAATATTGAGTAGCTTTCAAAAAATATATAAAGTTATACGTGGTGGAGAAATCGGATAGACTTACTAGGAGGCGCAAACTATGGCCATGCGGTTTTTAAATATTGGATACGGAAATATTGTATCTGCTCATCGAATTATTGCTATTGTAAGTCCGGAGTCAGCTCCTATTAAACGAACAGTACAGGAAGCACGCGAACATAATGCTTTGCTTGATGCTACGTATGGGAGAAAAACAAGGGCGGTTATTGTTATGGATGATGGGCATGTTGTATTAAGTCCAATTCAGCCAGAGACGATTGCACATCGTTTGAATAATAAAGAAGATTTAAGTGAGGAAGGGTAGGTTTTACATATTTATGAGAAGTAGAAGAGGATTGCTCATCGTTCTTTCAGGACCTTCTGGGGTTGGTAAAGGAACGGTTCGAAAAGAGCTGTTTAGCCATGAGGATACACGTTTTCAGTACTCCATTTCAGTAACGACACGTAAGCCACGTGAAGGTGAAGTGGATGGTGTGGATTATTTCTTTAAAGAGAGAGAAGAATTTGAGGAAATGATTCGTAATGAAAAATTACTTGAGTGGGCTGAATTCGTAGGTAATTATTACGGAACACCGATTGACTATGTTGAAAAAACATTACAAGAAGGAAAAGATGTATTCTTAGAAATTGAAGTGCAAGGAGCAATTCAAGTTAAGAAAGCTTTCCCAGAAGGTGTATTTATTTTCTTAGCACCTCCAAGTTTATCTGAACTAAAGAACCGAATTGTTGGTCGTGGTACAGAAACTGAAGATGTTATTGAAAATCGTTTAACGGTAGCGAAAGAAGAAATTGATATGATGGACGCTTACGACTACGTTGTAGAAAACGATCAAGTTGAACTAGCTTGTGAAAGAATTAAAGCAATTGTGGTTGGCGAACATTGCCGCCGCGAAAGAGTAGCAAAATATTATAAAGAAATGACGGAGGGTCTATAATTATGTTAAATCCATCAATTGATTCATTATTAACAAAAATCGATTCTAAATATACACTTGTAACAGTGGCTGCAAAACGTGCGCGCGAAATGCAACTTGCTAATAACTGTGTTGTAGAAAAACCGGTTTCTCATAAATGTGTAGGTAAAGCATTAGAAGAAATCGATATTGAAGCGTTAAGCTACGTACCAAGTGAAGATAAAGTAACTGAATAAGACTTTGTCTTCGACAATTTAGAACATAGACTTTATAATTTTCTATGTAACGGTAACAACCTATTTACAAGTAGGTTGTTATTTTTTTACGGTAGGGAAGAAGTATTGATACTGACGAGATAAGAATTTTGTTTCAGTATGGATAAGTTTGAAAAAGAAAGAGGACGAGCCATATGCTAAAAGGGAAAAAGATACTTTTATGTGTAACAGGAGGCATTGCGGTCTTTAAAGCGGCTGCGTTAACGAGTAAATTGACACAAGCTGGTGCTATTGTAAAAGTAATGATGAGTGAGTCGGCAATGAAGTTTGTTACACCTCTTACATTCCAAGCGCTTTCTCGCCATGATGTATATACGGATACATTCGATGAGAAAGATTCAGCTGTTATTGCTCATATCGATTTAGCGGATTGGGCTGATGTTGTACTTGTTGCACCTGCTACAGCCAATTGTATTGGAAAGTTAGCTAACGGTATTGCGGATGATATGATTACAACTACTTTGTTAGCTACTACAGCCCCAGTGTGGATTGCACCTGCTATGAATGTGCATATGTATGAAAATAAAATTGTTCAAAAAAATATGATGACGTTAAAAACGTTAGGATATACATTTATTGAGCCCGGAGAAGGCTTTTTAGCGTGTGGTTATGTAGCGAAGGGAAGATTAGAAGAACCTGAAGCGATTATTGCACGGCTAGAAGAGGCTTTTTCAGAACAAAAACCATTGCAAGGAAAAAGAATATTAATAACTGCTGGTCCAACTCGCGAAAAGATTGATCCAGTTCGTTTTATGACCAATTTTTCTTCTGGAAAAATGGGTTATGCGATTGCGGAAGTGGCCTCGAACTTAGGTGCTGATGTCATACTCGTTTCGGGACCGACAGCACTAAATCCACCGTTACATGTAACTACGGTGCAAGTGGAATCTGCACAAGATATGTTAGAGACAGTTCTTCAACATTATCAAAACGTAGATGTTGTCATAAAAACAGCAGCAGTTGCAGACTATCGCCCGAAATATGTTCATGATAATAAAATGAAAAAGAAAAATGGTGATGCTGTAATTGAACTCGAGAGAACAGTAGATATTTTAAAAACATTAGGTGAGATGAAAGAGAAACAGTTACTTATCGGTTTTGCGGCTGAAACGACAAACGTAGAGGAATACGCAACGAAAAAATTACGTGAGAAAAATGCAAATATGATTGTTGCGAACGATGTAAAGGCGCAAGGAGCTGGATTTGGTACAGATACGAACATTGTAACAATGTATAGAAAAGATGGAGAAATTATAGAGTTGCCACTTTTAACGAAGAAAGAGGTCGCTCGTGAAATATTAAAGCAAATTGAAATGATGTTAGAAGATGATCGTCTATGAAATTTGCAAGTGTAATTGTTGATGTACCTGCACGTCAGACAGATCGACCATTTGATTATATTATCCCTAAAAAATGGGAAGATATTGTCCAAACAGGTATGCGTGTAGTAGTTCCATTTGGCCCGAGAAAATTGCAAGGTTTTATTATTGGGATTAAAGATTCGGCTGAAGTAGAAAGTAAGAAGTTAAAAACAATCCATGAAATATTAGATGTAACACCGGTATTAAACGAGGAATTATTAAAACTTGGGTATTGGCTTACAAGTGAAACGTTATGCTATATGATTTCAGCTTTTCAAGTTATGCTTCCAACGGCGATAAAAGCAACATATAAAAAGCGTCTACAACTTCGTAAACAAGAAGAAGTAGCACCTGAACTACTGTTTTTATTTCAGGATAAAGAAGCGATAGATTGGGAAGCGATTGAGACGCAGCCACATCTATATCGTACAATTCAACAAGAAATTAAACATGGCACGATTGAAGTTGTGTATCAAGTAAAAGATAAAGTGCAAAAGAAGAAACAAAGAGTCGTACAACCGGAGTTGCCAGAAGATAAATTAGAATTAGCAGCATTTGAATTGAAAAGCAAAAAACAACAAGATGTCCTCTATTATTTTGTGGAAAATTATAAAAGTGTACCGTTGAAAGTAATAACAGAAGAGTTACAAATAACAGATGCTCCGATTAAAGCACTTGTTAAAAAGGGGCTACTCTCAGAAAAGTATGTGGAAGTGTACCGAAATCCGTATGACGATGATGATTTTGAACAAACGAAACCATTCCCGCTTACGGAGGAACAACAGCAAGTTATTACACCGATTTTATCATCAATTACAAATGAAACTTACAATCCATTTTTACTATATGGTGTTACAGGGAGCGGAAAAACAGAAGTATATTTACAATCTATAGCAGCTGTGCTCAAGAAAGGAAAAGAAGCTATTGTACTTGTTCCTGAAATTGCACTAACGCCTCAGATGGTAGATCGTTTTAAAGGTAGATTTGGCTCGCAAGTTGCAGTTCTTCATAGTGCGCTGTCTGTTGGAGAAAAATATGATGAATGGCGTAAGATTTTAAGAAAAGAAGTGAAAGTTGTAGTTGGTGCACGTTCAGCTGTATTTGCTCCTTTTGAAAATTTAGGGATTATTATTATTGATGAGGAACATGAATCGAGCTATAAGCAAGAAGATAATCCGAGATATCATGCAAGGGATGTAGCTGTGTGGAGGGGACAATATCATAAATGTCCTATCGTTCTTGGCAGTGCAACACCGACACTTGAATCATTTGCAAGAGCAAAAAAAGGTGTGTATGAATTACTGACGATGGAAAAGCGTATGAATGAACAAGCTTTACCGACAGTAGAGATTGTTGATATGCGTGAAGAACTTCGTGACGGGAATCGTTCCATGTTTTCAAAGGCACTGCATGAAAAAATAGCAGATCGGTTAGAAAAGAAAGAACAAATGGTGCTGTTTTTAAATAGAAGAGGTCATTCTACATTTGTTATGTGTCGTGATTGTGGGTATGTTGTCCAATGTCCGCATTGTGATATCTCACTGACATATCATAAAATGAATCATCGTTTAAAATGTCATTATTGTAGCTACGAAGAGAATATGCCGACTGCTTGTCCTGCTTGTCAAAGTACATACATTCGTTTCTTTGGTACAGGTACACAAAAGGTAGAAGAAGAAATTACAAAACTATTTCCAGAGGCACGAGTCATTCGAATGGATGTAGATACGACAAGTCGTAAAGGAATGCATGAAAAATTATTAAAGGCATTCGGGGAAGAAAAAGCAGATATATTACTTGGAACACAAATGATTGCGAAGGGATTAGATTTTCCAAAAGTAACGCTTGTTGGGGTTTTAACTGCGGACACGATGCTTCATTTACCTGATTTTCGGGCGAGTGAAAAGACTTATCAGTTATTGACGCAAGTAAGTGGACGAGCAGGCCGACATGAATTGCCAGGGGAAGTTATAATTCAAACGTATACGCCAGAACATTACAGTATAGAGTTAGCAAAGAACCAACAATATGATGTGTTTTTTGATCAAGAAATGCAAATGAGACGAACGAGACAATATCCACCTTATTACTATGTTGTACTTGTGACAGTATCTCACCCGGAATTATTAAAAGCAGTACAAGTAACGGAAAAAATTGTCGGTCATTTACGGTCGCACTGCTCGCAGCAAACAATGGTGTTAGGACCAGTTGCTTCAGCAATTCCAAGGATAAAAGATAGATATCGTTATCAATGCATGATAAAATACAAACGGGAACCAAACTTAAAGAACGTGCTCAAAATGGTAAATGAACATTATCAAGCAGAAATGCAAAAAGAGCTACAAATCTCAATTGATTTTAATCCAACAATGTTAATGTAGCGGAGGGAAATATGGCAGTTTTAGAAATCGTAAAGCACCCAAATGAAGTGTTAGAAACACCGTGTGAAAGAGTAATTAACTTTGATAAAAAGTTAGTGAAATTGTTGAAAGATATGCATGAAACAATGTTAATTGCGGACGGAGTCGGTTTAGCTGCGCCTCAAGTAGGGGTAAGCTTGCAAGTGGCGGTAGTTGATATCGGTGATGATACTGGGAAAATCGAGTTAATCAATCCATCGATACTAGAAAAACGTGGTGAACAAGTAGGTCCCGAAGGCTGTTTAAGCTTCCCGGGACTTTATGGTGAAGTGGAACGTGCGGATTATATTAAAGTACGTGCGCAAAATCGCCGAGGTAAAGTATTTTTACTAGAAGCAGAAGGATTTTTAGCGCGTGCAATTCAACATGAAATCGATCATTTACATGGTGTGTTATTTACATCGAAAGTGACGAGATATTATGAGGAAAACGAATTAGAATAGGTATTAAAAGGAGCGGTTTTTAAATGATAAAAGTAGTATTTATGGGAACACCGGACTTTTCAGTGCCGGTGCTTCGTCGTCTTATTGAAGATGGCTATGATGTAATAGGTGTTGTGACGCAACCAGATCGTCCGGTAGGCAGAAAGAAAGTATTAACACCTACACCTGTTAAAGTGGAAGCAGAAAAACATGGTATTCCAGTGTTACAACCGTTAAGAATTCGTGAAAAAGACGAATATGAAAAAGTATTGGCATTAGAGCCAGATTTAATTGTAACAGCTGCATTCGGCCAAATTGTACCAAATGAAATTTTAGAAGCGCCGAAGTATGGATGTATTAACGTCCACGCCTCTTTACTGCCTGAACTTCGTGGTGGTGCGCCAATCCATTATGCAATTATGGAAGGGAAAGAGAAAACAGGTATTACAATTATGTATATGGTAGAAAAATTGGATGCTGGTGACATCTTAACGCAAGTAGAAGTGGAAATTGAAGAGCGTGAAACGACAGGCTCGTTATTTGATAAGTTAAGTGAAGCAGGAGCGCATCTTCTATCTAAAACAGTACCTTTATTAATTCAAGGTAAGCTAGAACCGATTAAACAAAATGAAGAAGAAGTAACGTTTGCATATAATATAAAACGTGAGCAAGAGAAAATTGATTGGACAAAAACAGGTGAAGAAGTATACAATCACATTCGCGGATTGAATCCATGGCCAGTTGCTTATACAACTTTAGCAGGACAAGTTGTTAAAGTATGGTGGGGAGAAAAAGTACCTGTAACAAAATCAGCTGAAGCAGGTACGATTGTTGCGATCGAAGAAGATGGTTTTGTTGTAGCGACTGGTAATGAAACGGGTGTTAAAGTTACTGAGTTGCAACCTTCTGGTAAAAAGCGTATGAGTTGTTCACAATTTTTACGTGGCACAAAACCTGAAATTGGAACGAAGTTAGGAGAAAATGCATGAGACAAAATGTTCGTGAATTAGCTCTTGATGGTTTAATTCAAGTAGAAAAAAGTGGTGCATACAGTAACTTACTTTTAAATAATCTAATTGAAAAAAGTACAATTGATAGAAAAGATATTGGTTTATTAACTGAAATTGTATATGGAACGATTCAGCGTCGTGACACATTAGATTACTATTTACAGCCTTTTTTAAAAAAGAAGGTTGAGGCGTGGGTAAGAGTATTGCTTCGCTTATCTTTATATCAAATGATTTATTTAGACCGAGTGCCCGAAAGAGCGGCTATTCATGAAGCCGTTGAGATCGCAAAGCGTCGCGGCCATAAAGGAATCGCTGGTATGGTGAACGGTGTATTACGTTCCATTCAAAGAGAAGGTGTACCTTCTGTAGATGAAATCAAAGATCCAGTAGAACGTTTGGCAATTGCAACAAGTCATCCAGTTTGGCTTGTCCAAGAGTGGACTTCAGAATATGGTTTAGAAACTGCTGAGAAAATGTGTGAAGTGAACATGTTACCGCCTGTACCAACGGCGCGTGTAAATATTGATAAAATAACAGTAGAAGAAGCAATTAAATTATTGGCTAGTGAAGGTATAGAAGCGAAGCGTGGCGATTTATCAGATGATGCAATTCAAATTGAAAAAGGGAATGTAGCGCACACAGATGCGTTTAAAAAAGGTTTTCTTTCTATTCAAGATGAAAGTTCTATGCTGGTAGCACGCGCTCTAGAACCAGATGAGGGAGATGTAGTTCTTGATAGCTGTGCTGCTCCAGGCGGAAAAACAACGCATATTGCAGAGCGATTAAAAGGAACTGGCCGAGTTATGTCCCTTGATTTACATGCACATAAAGTACGTTTAATTAAACAACAAGCAGAGCGACTTGGTCTAGAAAATGTCGAAACAAAGGCATTAGATGCTAGAAAAGTGCAAGAGCATTTTGCAAATGGAACGTTTGATAAAATATTAGTAGATGCCCCATGTTCTGGATTTGGTGTAATTAGACGTAAGCCTGATATTAAGTTAGGTAAAGATAAAGGCGATAGTGAAAGATTATCGACGATTCAACTTGCAATACTAGAAAAAATCGCACCGTTATTAAAACAAGGTGGTCGCCTTGTTTATAGTACGTGCACAATTGAGAAAATAGAAAATGAACAAGTAATAGAGCAATTTTTACAAGAGCATCCTGAATTTGAGTGGGATACTACGATAAAAGAGCGTATGCCAGAAAAGTTAAGTCCGTATATTGATGAAGGTCAAGTACAAATTTTACCGCATTATTTTGCAACAGATGGCTTTTATATTGCTTGTTTAAGGAAGAAGGTGTAGCATCGTGGAAACGACTGTGAGAAAACAAAAGAAAAATTTAGAAACGAAAAAACCATCAATTTACTCTTTACAACTTCATGAAATGCAAGAGTGGTTAAAGGAACAAGGAGAACCAAAGTTCCGTGCTGGGCAAATTTTTGACTGGCTATATAAAAAACGTGTGAAAAATTATGAGGATATGTCAAACCTTTCTAAAGGATTGCGTGATAAATTGTCGAATTCCTTTGATATTACTACTTTAAACACGTTAGTAAAACAAACGTCTTCGGATGGAACGATTAAATTCTTATTCCAATTATATGATGGATATTCTATTGAAACGGTATTAATGCGACATGAATATGGAAACTCAATTTGTGTAACAACGCAAGTAGGTTGTCGTATTGGATGTACATTCTGTGCTTCAACGCTTGGTGGTTTAAAACGAAACCTAGAAGCTGGAGAAATTGTAGCACAAGTAGTAGAAGTGCAACGTGCACTTGATGAATCAGAAGAACGTGTAAGCTCTCTTGTTGTTATGGGAATTGGAGAACCATTTGATAACTACGATAATTTAATGGGATTCTTACGCATTATTAATCATGAAAAAGGACTTCATATTGGTGCAAGACATATGACAGTTTCGACAAGTGGAATTATCCCGAAAATTTATAAGTTCGCTGAAGAAGACTTACAAATTAATTTTGCGATTTCACTGCATGCTCCAAACTCAGAATTACGTTCAAAATTAATGCCGATTAACCGTGCTTATAAGCTACCTGATTTAATGGAAGCTATTAAATACTATGTAAATAGAACAGGTCGTCGTATTACTTTTGAATATGGACTATTTGGAGGGGAAAATGACCAAGTTGAGCACGCTGAAGAGCTTGCTGCGCTCTTAAAAGGTGTAAAATGTCATGTAAACTTAATTCCGGTAAACTACGTACCTGAACGTGATTATGTACGTACGCCACGTGAACAAATTTTCTTATTTGAAAAAACGTTAAAAGATCGTGGAGTAAATGTAACGATTCGCCGTGAACAAGGTCATGATATTGATGCAGCCTGCGGTCAGTTGCGTGCGAAGGAGCGCAAAGAAGAGACGAGGTGACGAGATGAAAGCCGTGTTTCTATCAGATAAAGGAAAAGTTCGTCAACATAATGAGGATAGTGCAGGAGTTTTTCACAATTTAGATGGAAATATTTTAGCGGTAGTAGCAGATGGAATGGGAGGTCATCGAGCTGGTGATGTAGCTAGCTCGATGACCATTCAATTATTCCATGATTATTGGAAGCAAACGCATAATATGAATGAGCCAAAAAAAGTAGAAGAGTGGTTACATACTAGTGTGGGGATTATTAATGAGCGTGTATATGAGTACTCTAAGCAACATGTAGAATGTAATGGCATGGGAACAACGCTTATAATAGCAATTTGTACGCCAAACTTTGTGACAATAGGTCACATAGGAGATAGTCGTTGCTATATGATATCAGAGGGGGAAATCTCGCTTGTAACGGAAGATCATTCACTTGTAAATGAACTTGTGAGACATGGTGAAATTTCAAAAGAAGACGCAGAATATCACCCGAAAAAGAATGTTTTGTTAAGAGCATTAGGAACAGAAGAAACAGTCGGATTAGATGTGAAAACATTAGTGCTTGAGGAAGATGATCAGTTACTTCTTTGCTCTGATGGATTATCTAACAAAGTTTCTATTGCTGATATGCAACAAATTTTACAGTTAAATGAACAGCTAGAAGCTAAGGGACAACGCCTCATTCAATTGGCGAATGATCGTGGCGGGGAAGATAATATCACCCTTGTTCTTATTGATTATGCGGGTTCGACAAACGAAAGTAGGTGAAGTGCAACGTGCTGATTGGAAAACGCTTAAATGACCGTTATAAGCTACTGAAAATGATTGGTGGCGGTGGAATGGCCAATGTGTATTTAGCTCATGATGAAATACTGGGCCGGGATGTAGCGGTAAAAATATTAAGACTCGACTATTCAAATAACGAAGAGTTTATTAAACGTTTCCATCGAGAAGCGCAGTCTGTTACAACGTTGTCGCATCCAAATATTGTGAATATGTATGATGTCGGAGAAGAAGATGGTATATATTATCTTGTAATGGAGTATGTACCAGGACAAACATTGAAACAATACATAATCGAGCGAGGGATGTTACCTATAGGAGAAGCTCTTGATATTATGGAGCAGTTAACATCCGCCATGGCACACGCCCATCATTTTGAAATTGTGCACCGTGATATAAAACCGCACAACATATTAATTCGAACTGATGGAGTAATAAAAGTAACAGATTTTGGAATTGCGACAGCTACAAGTGCAACAACAATTACACATACAAATTCGGTACTCGGTTCGGTGCATTACTTATCACCAGAACAAGCGCGCGGCGGGATAGCAAATAAACAATCAGATATTTATTCCTTAGGGATTGTTATGTTTGAGTTGTTAACAGGAAGACAACCGTTCTCTGGCGAATCTGCTGTTGCTATAGCTTTGAAGCATTTACAAAGTGAAATTCCGTCTCCAAAAAGATGGAATGAAAATATTCCACAAAGTGTGGAAAATATTATATTAAAGGCAACTGCAAAAGATCCGTTTCATCGATATCAATCTGCCAATGCGATGAAACGAGATATTGAAACTGCGCTATATCCAGAGAGGATAAATGAGCAGCCATTTTACATACCGGAAGATATGGAAGCGACAAAAGCGATTCCGATTATTCAACAAGAACAATTATTCGAAAATGTAACTGATGAAACAATTGTTTTAAAAGGAAGTAAAGTGGATGAACAGACAAGAAACGAAGAAGCAGAATTAAATAAGAAGAAAAAACGAAGTAATAAATGGCTCAAAATTTTAATTACAACATTTTTACTTTTAGCGATTGGAATAACGTTAGCGCTTACTGTTATTCCAGGATTCTTTATTCCCAAAGATGTAAAAGTCCCTGATGTGGCTGGTATGAAATATACGACAGCAGTAAATACATTAGTTGAAAAGGGTTTTGAGGTTACGGAACCTAATATTGTATATACAGATGATGTAGAAGTCGGTGATGTCATAAAAACAGACCCTGTAGCAGGGAGAGTCGTGAAAGAAAACTCTAAAATTACTATCTATCAATCAGGTGGAAAAAAGAAAAACAAGATGAGTGATCTCACAGGAAAAGACTTTGAGAGTATAAGGAATGAATTAGAAGAAAAATATAAGCAAGTTACAATAAATTATATTGAAAATGATAGGCCAAAAGGTGAAATCGTTGAGCAAATTCCGACGCCGGATCAAATGGTAGTAGAAGCGGAACAAGAGCTGAAAATTTGGGTAAGTAAAGGTCCTTATCAAATTAGACCAGGTGATTTTTCAGGATGGACTGAAAATAGCGTAAATGGTTATTTGAATGAGAGAAAACTAACTCCAGATATAAAACGAGAGTATTCCGATACTGTTGATAAAGGACTTGTCATTTCGCAATCTCCAAAACCGGGAACGCCGTTAAAAGAAGGAGATAAAGTGACGATTGTCATCTCAGAAGGTCCTAAGCCGAAAGTAACGAAAACAGTGAAAGTAGATAATATTTCTATTCCGTATGAGTCTTCTATAATAGGTGAGAAAAAACCACAAACGATAGAAATTTATAAAGAAGATATGCAACAAAAAATGGATAGACCAATTGAAACTAGAACAATTTCAGAGTCGGCAACTATTTCATTAGAATTTGTAATTCAAGAAGGCACAAAAGGACACTATAAAATTGTGCGAGATGGTGTAACGATTATCGACAAAGAAGTACCTTACCCAACTCAATAATAATGAATTCCATGTTCTGTTTAAAGGGGATGGAATGTATTACTCTTGCCTGTTATGCTGTCTACATATAGTAGAAAGTATAACAGGCAAAAATATATGATTCAAAAAGCTATAAAAGTGATACTGTTATAAATAATATTTTAAATTTGATGGTAGGTTAAATATAATAACTTGTATATATGACGGGTTTTGAAATCATTATTTAATAATTTTAATTACAGCTTCACTTTATACAAAATAAAGGAGAATTATATGCCAGAAGGAAAAATTGTAAAAGCTCTAAGTGGGTTTTATTATGTGCAGCATGAAGAAGGGATTACACAATGTCGCGGGCGTGGTGTGTTTAGAAAAAATAAAATTACACCACTGGTAGGAGACCAAGTTGTTTTTCAAGCAGATAATCCAACTGAAGGATACGTGCTTGAAGTATTTGATCGAAAAAATGAACTTGTTAGGCCTCCTATTGCTAATGTTGACCAAGCCATCCTTGTTTTCTCCGCAGTAGAACCAGATTTTAATCCGGGACTGTTAGATCGATTTTTAGTGCTGATCGAATATCATAATATTAAACCGATTATTTGCATTAGTAAGATGGATTTAGTAGATGAAAAAATGAGAGAGACTGTTGAATCTTATGCAAATGACTATCGTGAGATGGGATATGATGTATTATTTACTTCTATAAATACATCGGAAAGTATTGATATTTTAAAACCATTCTTAGAATGTTGTGTTTCTGTCGTTGCAGGACAATCAGGTGTTGGAAAATCTTCTATGCTAAACGTTTTACGTCCAGAGTTAGAACTGAAAACGAATGATATTTCCTCGCATTTAGGACGCGGGAAACATACGACAAGACACGTGGAATTGATTGCGATTGGAAGCGGACTAGTGGCAGATACACCTGGTTTTAGTTCACTTGATTTCATAGATATCGAGGTAGAAGATCTTACATATTGTTTTCCAGAGTTGAAAGAAGCGAGCCAATACTGTAAATTTAGAGGGTGTACACATCTTTCTGAACCGAAATGTGCTGTGAAGGCAGCGGTTGAAGAAGGGAAGATTACAGAATATCGTTATAAGAATTACAAACAATTCGTAGAAGAAATTAGAGAGAGAAAGCCGAGGTATTAGTTATGATTAAAATTGCACCATCGATTTTATCAGCAGATTTTTCAAAATTAGGGGAAGAAATTAAAGATGTAGAAAAGGGCGGAGCAGATTATATTCACGTCGATGTAATGGATGGACATTTCGTACCAAATATTACGATTGGACCATTAATTGTAGAAGCAATCCGTCCGATTACATCGTTACCATTAGATGTACATTTAATGATTGAAAATCCTGATAACTATATCCCGACTTTCGCAAAAGCGGGAGCGGATATTATTACTGTTCATGTAGAGGCGTGCCCTCATTTACATCGTACAATTCAGTTAATTAAATCTCATGGCATTAAAGCGGGAGTTGTATTAAATCCGCATACGCCAGTTTCAGTGATTGAGCATGTATTAGAAGATATCGATATGGTATTACTTATGACAGTAAACCCTGGATTTGGTGGACAGAAATTTATCCATTCCGTATTACCAAAAATTAAACAAGTTGCAGACATGGTTAAAGAGCGCAATCTAGACGTAGAAATTGAAGTTGATGGTGGTGTAAACGCTGAAACAGCAAGACTTTGTGTGGAAGCAGGAGCAAATGTACTTGTAGCTGGATCAGCTGTATACAATCAAAAAGACCGCGGTGAAGCAATTCGTGTCATTCGTGGATAATGAATGAACGAGTCTTTATCCTAGTGAATCTTCTAGTGTACTAGGTTTTCACTATTTATAAAGGATAGAGAAAAAATATGTAAAAAGGCAATCTACCGAATGGCAGATTGCCTTTTTACAATAGAAGGGGAAGGAAACATGATTATTCATATTTTAGCGGGAGGACCTGCGGAATATTGTGCAGATTTTTCTCGATATGAAAATGAGAAAGTAGTGTGGGTGGCAGTTGATAGAGGAGTATATCGTTTGTTAAAAGGAGGGATTACTCCAGCTGTTGCGTTTGGAGATTACGATTCGGTTACTGAAGAGGAATTAGAATGGATGGGACAGCAAACAAATGACTTACATATTGTTCCTCGTGAAAAAGATCAAACAGATTTAGAAATTGCGATTAACTGGGCGTTAGAACAAAATCCAGCATTAATTCGTATTTTTGGTGCTACCGGCGGAAGGTTGGATCACGGTTTAGCAAATATACAGATGCTTTTAAAAGGGGTAGAAGTAGGAATAGAAATGTGCATTGTAGACAATAAAAATGAAATAAGCGTAAAAAAAGTGGGTACACATATAATTGAAGAAAATAAAAATTTCCCTTATGTATCTTTTGTACCGGTTACTGAAATAGTGGAAGGGATTACATTACTTGGTTTTAAGTATCCTCTAACAAATAAAACAATAGAGTGGGGATCGACACTTTGTATTAGTAATGAACTCGTTGAGGAAAAAGGTACTTTTTCATTTACTTCTGGCATATTAATGGTGATAAGAAGCACTGATTAAAGAAACAATTTTGCTCCTTACATCATATAGTGAACAAGTGGAGTAATGGGGATTAGGAGGGAAACCATGAGATTTTATACAATTAAGTTACCTAAATTTCTTGGTGGAATTGTTCGTGCCATGTTAAATACCTTCAAAAAAGATTAAAAAAAGCACCTATTACCGGTGCTTTTTTCATTGGTATAGTAAAAAAAGAGCCTATCGGCTCTTTTTTTTATTATTAAACACGTTCGATTTTGCCAGATTTTAATGCTCTAGCAGAAACGTAAACACGTTGAACTTTTCCGTCGATGCGTACGCGAACTTTTTGAAGGTTAGCGCCCCACTTACGTTTTGTAGCGTTCATTGCGTGAGAACGAGAGTTACCAGAACGAGCTTTTCTTCCAGTAATAGCACAAACACGAGCCATTTATATTTCCCTCCCTTGATACCTTACCATACGTAATTTTTCAATGTTAGTCTTTTATGCGATGCTAAAAACACTACTATAATTTAACACAACTAAATAGAGAATGCAACACTGTAGAAAAAAGAAATCAAGAAAAATTACTTGACACTACATATCAATGAAGAAAAGTTGAAATCAAGAAAAATTGCTTGACATATTATAGTGGTACATGTTGTATAATAACAATGGACTATTTTGCTCATCATAAAAAATGTGATTTAAAACATAAAATATGAGAGTGAAAAGAAAGAACGATGGAATTTTCTTTAAAAAGATTATATGATAGTAACTAAAGTAGTCTAACTCACTTTCACCATTTATGAAGGGGGAAAACGAGATGTCAATTGAAATTAAAACGAAGTACGGTCAAATTGATATTAGTACAGATGTAATTGCAACAATTGCTGGAGGTGCCGCGGTAGATTGCTACGGTATCGTAGGTATGGCATCAAAAAATCAGTTAAAAGATGGATTAACAGACATTTTACGAAAAGAAAACTTCACTAGAGGTGTTATCGTTCGTAAAGATGAAGATGAAGTACATATTGATATGTATATTATTGTGAGCTATGGTACGAAAATTTCAGAAGTAGCACATAACGTGCAGACGAAAGTGAAATATACATTAGATCAAACTGTAGGACTAGCAGTAGATTCTGTAAACATCTACGTACAAGGAGTTAAAGTAATAAACTTGTAATGTGCATTAAGGAGGAAAATCTGTGTCAATTCAAAAAATTGATGGAAAACGTTTATCACAAATGATCATTCAAGGAGCGAATAATTTAACAAATAATGTTCAGCTTGTTGATGCATTAAACGTATTTCCAGTTCCAGATGGCGATACCGGTACAAACATGAACTTATCTATGACTTCAGGCGCACGTGAAGTGAAAGCAAATCCTTCACAACATGCTGGTAAAGTCGGCGTAAGTTTAGCCAAAGGATTATTAATGGGAGCTCGTGGTAACTCTGGAGTTATTTTATCTCAGTTATTCCGTGGTTTCTCAAAATCAATTGAGCAAAAAGAAGAATTAACAACAGTTGATTTTGCTGAAGCTTTAGAAGCTGGAGTAGAAGCGGCTTACAAAGCGGTTATGAAACCGATTGAAGGAACGATTTTAACGGTTGCTAGAGAAACGGGTAAATATGCAGTAACAGTTGCGAAAAAACAGCGCGACTTTGTTTTGTTTATGGAAGACGTTGTGAAAGAAGCAAATGCATCGTTAAATCGTACGCCGGATTTATTACCTGTATTAAAACAAGTTGGCGTTGTAGATAGCGGTGGTAAAGGTCTTGTTGTTGTATACGAAGGATTTTTAGCTGACTTAAAAGGAGAAACAATTTCTTCTGATGCGCCGACGCAACCGTCTATGAATGAAATGGTACGCGCAGAACATCACCGTAGTGTACAAAGCCAATTGAGTACAGAAGATATTAAGTATGGATATTGTACGGAGTTCATGGTGAAATTAGAAGCTGAAAAAGTGAAAGAACATAATTTCTCTGAACAAAAATTCCGTGAAGATATTAGTGTATATGGTGATTCTTTACTAGTTGTATCTGATGATGAGATTGTAAAAGTTCATATTCATGCAGAGCATCCTGGAGACGCTATGAACTATGGACAACGTTACGGTAGTTTAATCAAGATCAAAGTAGAGAATATGCGTGAACAGCATACTGCTTTATTAGATGAGCCTGCTATGATGCCTGAGCCAATTAGCCAGTCTAAAGAGAAGCAACCATACGGTATCGTAACTGTAGCTATGGGATCTGGTATTAAAACTTTATTTGAGAGCATTGGCGCAACGAAAGTTATCGAAGGTGGCCAAACAATGAATCCAAGTACGGAGGATATTGTGAAGGCGATTGAAGAAGCGAACGCTGAAAAAATCATTATTTTACCGAATAACGGGAATATCGTGATGGCAGCAGAACAAGCAGCGTCAGTTGTCGATCAAGAAGTAATTGTAGTTCGTTCAAAAACAGTTCCTCAAGGTATGGCTGCAATGTTAGCATTTAACCCAGTTGGAACGTTAGAAGAAAATGAAGAAAACATGAAAGAAGCTTTATCTCATGTGAAAACTGGTCAAATTACGTATGCTGTACGTGATACGGAAATTGATGGTGTGGCAATTCAAAAAGATGACTTCATGTGTATTGCAGATGGAAAAATCGTATCAACAAATGCTGAAAAAGTAGGAGCTGCAAAGCAATTACTAGAAGCGCTTATTGATGAAGATTCTGAAATCGTAACGATTCTACAAGGTGAAGATGCAACTGATGAAGAAGTAGCTGAGTTAGTTGAATTTGTAGAAGAGAACTTTGAAGATGCAGAAGTAGAAGTACATGCTGGAAACCAACCGGTGTATTCTTTCATCTTCTCTGTAGAATAAGAAAAAATTCGTTTTGAAAATAAATGGATTATTTACTTGCTAATGGATAATAAGTAGTAATATGAAGTTTATTACTAGTTTTTATTCAAAAGGCTAGCATATTGTAGATAAAAAAGAGCCTTGCTGCTAATAGTGAGGCTCTTTTCTTTCGTGTTGCTTATGAGGGATTTGAGTAGTTTCTCTTAGAATGCCTATGATAGAATATATAAGGTGAAAGAGAGCGATTACAGATGTTAATCGCGTTAATGGATAATGAATGAAAGAAAATAATGTGACGGAGCGTGAGAATCTTGAATGAAGTTGTACAAGTTCCTGTTACGGATGTAAAGGGAATCGGAGGAGAAACATCTGAATTACTACACGAGATGGGAATTTATACAGTTTCTCATCTATTAGAGCATTTTCCGTACCGTTATGAAGATTATGCGATGAAAGATCTTGCTGAAGTAAAGCATGATGAACGTGTAACAGTTGAGGGGAAAGTTCATAGTGCTCCTTTATTACAATATTATGGGAAGAAAAAATCGCGTCTTACGGTTCGTGTCCTCGTTGGTCGCTATTTAATTACAGCTGTATGTTTTAATAGGCCGTACTATAAGCAGAAGTTAACTTTAGATGAAACGGTAACGATTACTGGTAAATGGGATCAGCATCGTCAAACGATTGCAGTATCAGAACTTCACTTTGGACCAGTTGTACGTCAACAAGAAGTAGAACCGGTATACTCAGTGAAAGGGAAGCTTACAGTGAAACAGATGCGCCGTTTTATTGCACAAGCGCTAAAGGAGTACGGAGATTCTATAGTCGAAGTGTTGCCTGATGGATTGCTAAGTCGATATAAATTGTTGCCACGTTATGAAGCGCTTCGGGCGTTGCATTTTCCGGCAGGACAGGAAGATTTAAAGCAAGCGCGTCGCCGTTTTGTATATGAGGAGTTTTTCTTATTCCAGCTTAAAATGCAAACATTACGGAAAATGGAGAGAGAAAATTCGAAAGGGACGAAAAAAGAAATTCCTTCAGCAGAATTGCAAGAGTTTATCGATGCACTTCCGTTTCCGTTAACTGGCGCGCAACGCCGTGTTGTGGATGAAATTATGAAAGATATGACATCTCCTTATCGAATGAATCGTCTGTTGCAAGGTGATGTAGGTTCTGGTAAAACGGTGGTTGCAGCAATTGGTCTTTATGCAGCGAAATTAGCACATTATCAAGGTGCTTTAATGGTTCCTACAGAAATTTTAGCAGAACAACATTATCAATCGCTCGCAGAGACGTTCTCGCACTTTGGTATGAAAGTTGAATTATTAACAAGTTCAGTTAAAGGCGCGAG
This sequence comes from Bacillus sp. AFS059628, assembly GCF_002571225.1. Taxonomy (GTDB): domain Bacteria; phylum Bacillota; class Bacilli; order Bacillales; family Bacillaceae_G; genus Bacillus_A. Next base: position 54,585 of record NZ_NVEC01000007.1, read on the forward strand.
ACGTCGAGAGATTTTGGCGAAATTAGAGCAAGGAGAAATAGATATCCTTGTTGGAACACATGCTTTAATTCAAGATGAAGTTATTTTTCATAGGTTAGGTCTCGTGATTACTGATGAACAACATCGATTTGGTGTAGCGCAGCGACGAGTTTTAAGGGAGAAAGGTGAAAGTCCAGACGTATTATTTATGACAGCAACACCAATTCCGCGTACGCTAGCAATTACCGCATTTGGGGAGATGGATGTTTCTATAATCGATGAGATGCCAGCTGGTAGGAAGGTAATTGAAACATACTGGGCAAAACATGATATGTTAGACCGTGTTCTAGGTTTTGTAGAGAAAGAGATAAAAAAAGGAAGACAAGCATATGTTATTTGTCCTCTTATTGAAGAATCTGAGAAACTGGATGTACAAAATGCAATCGACTTACATAGTATGTTGACTCATCATTATCAAGGGAAATGTCAAGTCGGATTAATGCATGGAAGATTATCATCTCAGGAAAAAGAAGAGATAATGGGGCAATTTAGTGAAAATAACGTGCAAATTCTTGTATCGACAACAGTTGTTGAAGTAGGTGTGAACGTACCGAATGCGACTGTAATGGTTATTTATGACGCCGAGCGTTTCGGTTTATCGCAGCTGCATCAGCTGAGAGGGCGTGTTGGTCGTGGTAGTGAACAATCGTATTGTTTATTAATCGCAGATCCGAAATCGGAAACAGGAAAAGAGCGAATGCGTATTATGACCGAAACGAATGATGGATTTGTATTGTCAGAAAAAGATTTAGAGTTAAGAGGTCCTGGAGATTTCTTTGGAAGTAAGCAAAGTGGTTTACCAGAATTCAAGGTTGCTGATATGGTACATGATTATCGAGCGTTAGAAACAGCTAGACAAGATGCGGCGTTACTAGTAGATTCAGAAGCATTTTGGCATAATGATCAATATGCGTCGCTGCGTAAGTATCTTGACGGGACAGGTGTGTTCCAGGGAGAGAAGCTCGATTAAAGGGAGGCAACGAAAGTTTTTGTTGCATTCTACTTTTAATGATTATATACTACTGTTAGTACCTAGTCATAAAAATGGATGGTGCGGTATGAAAAAAAGAAGAAGTAAAAAAGAAAGACAAGAATTATTACAACAAACTATAGAAACGAATCCTTTTATTACGGATGAAGATTTAGCAGAAAAATTTCAGGTGAGTATACAAACCGTACGTCTTGATCGTATGGAATTATCTATTCCTGAATTAAGAGAAAGAATTAAACATGTAGCTACAAAGCAACATGAAGAAGATGTGAAATCTTTACCGTTAGAAGAGGTTGTCGGAGAAATTATCGATATAGAATTAGATAGACATGCGATTTCTATTTTTGAAGTGAAGGTAGAACACGTATTTAAAAGAAATCAAATTGCTCGTGGGCATCATTTGTTTGCACAAGCAAACTCACTAGCTGTTGCAGTTATTGATGAAGAATTAGCATTAACTGCAAAGTCTACCATTCGGTACATTCGTCCTGTAAAATTAGGAGAGCGTGTCGTTGCGAAAGCGCGCGTTGAAGATGTAGAGAATGATAAAGGACGGACGGTTGTCAAAGTGCGTAGCTTTGTTGGAGAAGAACTTGTTTTCACAGGCACTTTTGAAATGTATCGATCTAGTAATTATAGTGAGGAAGGTAACAACTTATGAAAATCGCAATAGATGCAATGGGCGGCGATCATGCTCCAAAGGCTGTCGTACTAGGAGCAATGAAAGCTATTAAGGAATATTCTGATTTACATATTACGTTAGTAGGGAAAGAAGAGGAAATTCGTCAATACTTAACGAGTGAAGAACGAATTACTATACTTCATACAGAGGAAAAAATAGAATCGACAGATGAACCAGTAAGAGCGGTTCGTCGAAAAAAACAAGCTTCAATGGTACTAGCAGCACAGCAAGTGAAAGACGGTGTAGCGGATGCTTGTATATCAGCTGGTAGCACAGGAGCTTTAATGGCGGCTGGATTGTTTGTTGTAGGTCGTATGGAAGGAATTGAGCGACCAGCTTTATCCCCTACAATGCCAACTGTTGATGGAGAAGGTTTTGTTATGTTAGATGTTGGAGCGAACGTTGATGCAAAACCAATTCATTTATATCAATATGCAGTAATGGGATCTGTATATGCTGAGAAAGTAAGAGGAATTAAAAATCCTCGCGTTGGACTTTTAAACGTTGGAACAGAAGATGGCAAAGGTAACGAGCTTTCAAAACAAGTCTTTGCAATGCTTAAGGATGCCCCAATTAATTTCGTTGGGAACGTTGAATCAAGAGATTTATTGCAAGGTGTAGCAGATGTTGTAGTATGTGATGGTTTTACAGGGAATGTAGCACTGAAATCATTAGAAGGAACAGCGCTTGCATTATTCTCTATGTTAAAAGAACAGTTAATGAGCTCGTTTACGAGCAAATTAGCAGCAGCGGTATTAAAGCCAAAACTTATGGTATTAAAAGATAAAATGGATTATTCGGAGTATGGAGGAGCGGCATTATTTGGATTGAAGGCTCCTGTCATTAAGGCTCACGGTTCTTCCAATGACCAATCGATATTTAGTGCGATTCGTCAGACGAGAGAAATGGTAGCGAAAGAAGTTATTCCTACTATTTCAAGCGTAATGGAGAAAGAGCCACTCCAATAAGAGGAGGATTTGAAATGGGAAAACTAGCATTTCTTTTTCCGGGCCAAGGTTCACAGGCAGTTGGAATGGGTAAACAGTTAGCAGAGAATAATAAAGAGGTTGCAAATGTATTTGCAAAAGCAGATGAGGTATTGCAAGATTCACTTTCGGAAGTGATTTTTGAAGGGCCGCAAGACAAGCTTACGTTAACGACAAATGCGCAACCGGCTTTATTAACAACGAGTTTTGCTATTTTGACAGCTTTAAAAGAGTATGATATTACACCAGACTTTGTCGCAGGGCATAGTTTAGGTGAATATAGCGCTCTTGTAGCGGCGGGTGCAATAACTTTTGAAGAGGCAGTATATGCTGTAAGGAAACGTGGGGAATATATGGAAGAAGCTGTTCCTGGCGGAGAAGGTGCAATGGCGGCTATTTTAGGTGCTGATCCACATATGCTGAAACAAGTTACAGAAGAAGTAACAAGTGAAGGATATGCAGTACAAATTGCTAATATGAATAGTACGAAGCAAATTGTGATTTCTGGAACGAAGCAAGGAGTCGAGATTGCTTCTCAAAGAGCGAAAGAAAATGGTGCAAAGAGAGCTGTTCCGCTTAAGGTAAGTGGACCGTTCCACTCTTCGCTTATGAAGCCAGCAGCGGAGAAATTCCAAAGTGTCTTAAATGAAATTACAATTCAAGATACGAATATTCCGGTTATCGCAAATGTAACGGCAGACGTTATTACAAGTGGTGCGCATATTCAAGAAAAGCTAATCGAGCAGCTCTATTCGCCTGTCTTATGGTACCCATCTATTGAATACATGGTGAGTCAAGGGGTAGATACATTTATTGAGATTGGACCTGGGAAAGTACTTGCTGGACTTATGAAGTCAATTGATTCATCAGTGAAAGCATACGCGATATATGATGAAGAGACATTACAAGATACCATTTCGAATTTGAGAGGAGAAAACTGATGTTAAAAGGGAAAGTAGCATTAGTAACGGGTGCTTCACGTGGAATCGGTCGTGCAATTGCGATTGATTTAGCGAAACAAGGTGCAAATGTTGTAGTAAATTATGCTGGTAACGAGCAAAAGGCAAATGAAGTAGTTGATGAAATAAAGAAATTAGGTTCGGATGCAATTGCAGTAAGAGCAGATGTTGCAAATGCTGAAGACGTTACAACTATGGTGAAACAAACTGTAGATGCATTTGGACAAGTTGATATTCTTGTGAATAATGCAGGTGTAACAAAAGATAATTTATTAATGCGTATGAAAGAAGAAGAATGGGATACAGTTATTAATACAAACCTAAAAGGTGTATTCTTATGTACAAAGGCAGTATCTCGATATATGATGCGTCAACGTCATGGACGTATTGTAAATATCGCTTCTGTTGTCGGAGTAACGGGAAACCCAGGACAAGCAAACTATGTTGCTGCTAAAGCGGGTGTAATTGGATTAACAAAAACATCAGCAAAAGAGTTAGCGAGCCGTAATATTACTGTAAATGCAATTGCTCCTGGATTTATTGCGACAGATATGACAGACGTATTAGATGAAAATATAAAAGCTGAAATGTTAAAATTAATTCCTGCAGCTCAGTTTGGTGAGGCGCAAGATATCGCAAATGCTGTAACATTTTTTGCTTCTGATCAAAGCAAATATATTACAGGTCAAACGTTAAATGTTGATGGCGGTATGGTAATGTAATAAAAGAATCGATTTCAGCTAGTTTTTTTGGACAATATTTAATATAATATTTGAGGGGAGGTGAATGGAATGGCAGATGTTTTAGAGCGTGTAACAAAAATCATCGTTGATCGTTTAGGAGTAGAAGAAACAGAAGTAGTACCAGCTGCAAGCTTCAAGGAAGATTTAGGAGCAGACTCCCTAGATGTAGTAGAACTTGTAATGCAATTAGAAGACGAATTCGAAATGGAAATTTCTGATGAAGATGCTGAAAAGATTGCTACTGTTGGCGATGCTGTGACTTACATAGAGAGTCATCTATAATGCTTGAATGAAGTCCCGTTTTTTAGCGGGGCTTCTCGGCTTATATCTGGAGGGACCTATGCCGTACCGTAAATATAGAGAAAAAAAATACGAAACAAAATATCGTGAAGCGTTTAAAGTATTTCAAGAAAAGATAGGTATTACGTTTACAGATGAAAAATTATTGATTCAAGCATTTACGCATTCATCGTATGTGAATGAGCATCGAAAAAAACCGCATGAAGACAATGAGCGTCTCGAATTCCTTGGAGATGCAGTATTGGAACTTACTGTATCGCAGTATCTGTTTCAAAAATATCCGACAATGAGCGAAGGGGAGTTAACAAAACTACGTGCAGCTATTGTATGTGAACCATCTCTTGTTCGTTTTGCAAACGAGTTGTCATTTGGTAGCCTTGTTTTATTAGGAAAAGGTGAGGAAATGACAGGCGGACGTGAACGACCAGCTTTATTAGCGGATGTCTTTGAAGCGTTTATTGGTGCCCTTTATCTTGATCAAGGGCTAGAAACAGTATGGGGCTTCTTAAAAGAAATTGTATACCCTAAAATTAATGAAGGTGCTTTTTCTCATGTGATGGATTATAAGAGTCAATTACAAGAGTTGATTCAGCGTGATGGTAGTGGCAATATTGAGTATCAAATTTTGCAAGAAAAAGGACCGGCTCACAATCGAGAATTTGTGTCACGTGTTACGTTAAATAACGTGGCTTTAGGTCTTGGTAGTGGCAAGTCGAAAAAAGAAGCAGAGCAACAAGCTGCTGCAGAAGCGTTGAAAAAGTTAAAAGAACAACTATAAGGAATCCCCCTTTGAATGAGGGGGATTCCTTGTGTATAGAATGAAACTTTCCTTTCGTTTGTAAATGTAAGGGAATGTAATCGTATAATCGTTTGTTTTTGTATAAACAACATTAATAGCAACGGAGAATAGGAGGAAGGCCTTTCGTGTTTTTAAAAAGATTAGAAATAGCAGGATTTAAGTCTTTTGCTGAGCGTGTATCTGTTGATTTTGTCCCAGGTGTAACGTCTGTAGTAGGACCTAATGGAAGCGGGAAAAGTAATATTACTGATGCTATTCGCTGGGTACTTGGTGAACAATCGGCAAAATCATTACGTGGTGCAAAGATGGAAGATATTATTTTTGCAGGCAGTGATACGAGAAGAGCAGTTAATGTTGCTGAAGTAACGATAACTTTAAATAATGAGGATCAACGTTTACCGATTGAATATAATGAGGTGTGTGTAACGCGTCGTGTATCTCGTTCTGGTGATAGTGATTTTTATATTAATAAACAATCATGTAGATTGAAAGATATTATCGACTTATTTATGGACTCTGGTATGGGAAGAGAAGCTTTTTCGATTATTAGCCAGGGGAAAGTTGAAGAGATTTTAAGTAGTAAATCAGAAGAACGTCGTGGTGTATTTGAAGAAGCAGCGGGAGTGCTGAAATACAAACTTCGTAAAAAGAAAGCTGAAGGGAAATTAGCAGATACACAAGAAAACTTAAATCGTGTACAAGATATAATTCACGAATTAAGTAGTCAAGTAGAACCTTTAGAAAGACAAGCTTCTATTGCGAAAGATTATCTTGAGAAAAAAGAAGAATTAGAGAAAGTAGAAGCGGCGCTTATTGTACATGAAATTGAAGAATTACATGAGAAATGGGAAGCGCTTCGAAATCAGTTTGGGCATAATAAAAACGAAGAAGCGAAAATGTCAACGCATTTACAAAAAGGTGAAGGAGAGCTAGAGGAGTTACGAGGTCAATTACAAGCAGTAGAGGAGTCTGTAGATTCCTTGCAAGAAGTACTTCTTCTTTCTAGTAAAGAACTAGAAAAGTTAGAAGGGCAACGTGAGCTATTAAAAGAGAGAAAGCAAAATGCAACGACGCATTGTGCGCAACTCGAACAGTTAATTGTTGAATTAACAGCGAAAGCTACAAGTTATGATGGTGAAATAGAATCAAGTACAGAAGTATTGATGCAATTTGTAAATCAAGTAAAAGAGTTGGAGACGAAATTGCATGATAATGAGCAATTACTTGCAACGTTTGCTGACAATTTAGAGGAACAGATTGAGAATTTAAAAGGTGACTATATTGAACTTTTAAATCAACAAGCTAGTCATCGTAATGAATTATCTATGATTGAAGAACAATCTAAACAACAAAACTCTAAAAATGAACGCCTTGATGAAGAAAATGCGAAATATGTAGAAATGCGTATGGAAATTACATCGAAAAAGACGAAACTTGTGGAAAGTTATGAACAAGTGAAAGAAAAAGTAGCTGGAATCCTTTTGAATATACAAAAGACAGAAGCGGCACTTGGGAAATGCAAGGTGCAGTATAGTGAAAATGAAACAAAACTGTATCAAGCGTATCAATTTGTACAACAGGCACGTTCTCGAAAAGAAATGCTAGAAGAGATGCAAGAAGATTACTCTGGTTTCTATCAAGGGGTACGTGAAGTATTAAAAGCTAGAGAAAATAGGTTGCAAGGTATCGAGGGTGCTGTCGCAGAACTGCTAACGGTACCGAAAGAATATGAAGTTGCAATGGAAATTGCTCTAGGTGCAGCAATGCAGCATATTGTCGTACAAAAAGAAGAGCATGCTCGTAATGCTATTGCATTTTTAAAACAAAATAAACATGGACGAGCAACGTTTTTACCACAAGCTGTTATTAAAGGTAGATCATTATCGTTTGAGCAATTACGTATTGTAAATCAGCACCCATCGTTTGTAGGTGTGGCGGCAGAACTTGTGCAATATAACAATAAATATGAAAATGTAGTTTCGAATTTGTTGGGTACTGTTATTGTTGCAAAAGATTTACGCGGGGCGAATGAGTTGGCGAAACAACTACAATACCGTTATCGCATTGTAACAATCGAAGGTGATGTAGTGAACCCTGGCGGTTCTATGACAGGTGGAGCGGTAAAACAGGCGAAATCTTCTTTATTAGGACGTCAACGTGAGCTAGAAGAGTGGACAAACAAGTTAACTGATATGGAAGAAAAAACGACGAAGTTAGAAAACTTTGTTAAAGCAGTAAAGCAAGAAATTCAAGAAAAAGAAGTACAAATACGCGAACTGAGACAAAGCGTAGAGGTAGAGCGTGTAGAAGAACAGAAATTAAGAGAAGAAATTAGTCGCTTAGAATTAGAAGAACATCGTATTAATGATCGTTTATCAATTTATGATTTAGAGATTGAAGGGTTCTTACAAGATCAAGTGAAAATACAAGGGCGTAAAGAAGAGCTAGAAAAGATTTTAGCGACCCTTCAAGTGGAGATTACGGAATTAGATAGTAACATTGCAGCTTTAACAAAACAAAAAAGTGAGCAGCATTCTTCGAAAGAAAAAGTTCAAAAAGAAATGACAGAGTTAAAAGTGTTAGCAGCTGAAAAGCAACAACGCTTATCTAACCAAAAAGAAAAAGTTGAACGATTGACGAAGGAAAAAGAAGAAACAGATGCAACGCTTGTTAAAACGAAAGAGGACTTAGCATTCTTAAAACAAGAAATGACATCGAATTCAAGTGGTGAAGAGCAAATTACGAATATGATTGAGAAGAAAGCATACGATCGTAATCAAACTTCAGAGTTAATTCGCTCTCGTCGTGAACAACGTGTATCGTTACAAGAGAGGGTAGAACAGTTAGAGCGTAATCTGAAAGAGACCACAGGTAAACATAAATACATTCTTGAGATGTTGAAAGATCAAGAGGTGAAAATTAACCGACTTGATGTAGAGTTAGAAAATAGATTACAACATTTACGTGAAACATATACAATTTCATTTGAAGCGGCAAAACTGAAGTATACAATGGTGATGCCTGCCGAGGATGCACGTAAAAAGGTGAAATTAATTAAATTATCTATTGAAGAGCTAGGTACAGTAAACTTAGGAGCAATTGATGAATATGAGCGTGTAGCAGAGCGTCATACATTCTTACTAGAACAAAAAGATGATCTAGAAGAAGCGAAAACAACATTGCATCAACTTATTACTGAAATGGATGAAGAAATGAAAAAACGCTTTTCTACTACGTTTGAAGGAATTCGAATGGAGTTTCAATCGGTCTTCTCTGAATTGTTCGGAGGCGGTAGAGCGGATTTAGTCATGACGAATCCAGAGGATTTATTAAATACAGGTATTGATATTGTAGCGCAACCGCCAGGGAAGAAACTGCAAAACTTAGGTTTACTTTCAGGTGGAGAGCGTGCTTTAACAGCAATTGCGCTGTTATTTGGTATTTTAAAAGTGCGCCCAGTGCCATTCTGTGTACTAGATGAGGTAGAGGCTGCTCTTGATGAGGCGAACGTTGCCCGTTTTGCCCAGTATTTAAAGAAATTTAGTGATGAGACACAGTTTATTGTAATTACACATAGAAAAGGTACAATGGAAGAGTCTGACGTATTGTACGGTGTAACAATGCAAGAGTCAGGGGTATCTAAACTTGTCTCGGTTCGTTTAGATGATGGAGAAGAACTAGTTGCAAGCAAATAGGAAGGATGGGTCAGTATGAGCTTTTTTAAAAAACTAAAAGAAAAAATTTCGAAACAAACAGATACGGTAACAGAGAAGTTTAAACAAGGATTAGAAAAAACAAGAAATTCATTTGCGGATAAAGTGAATGATCTAGTCTTTCGTTACCGTAAAGTGGATGAAGATTTCTTCGAAGAATTAGAAGAAATTTTAATCGGTGCAGACGTTGGCGTTTCAACGGTGATGGAATTAATTGATCAATTGAAAGAAGAAGTGCAACGCCGTAATATTCAAGATCCAAAAGAAGTACAAGCTGTTATTTCGGAAAAACTAATAGAAATTTATAAAGGCGACAGCGATTTTACTAATGAAGTTAATATGCAAAAAGATGGCTTGACAGTTGTTTTATTTGTTGGTGTTAATGGTGTAGGTAAAACGACAACAATTGGTAAGATGGCTCATAAGTTTAAATCAGAAGGTAAGTCTGTCTTATTGGCGGCAGGAGATACATTCCGCGCTGGGGCGATTGAACAATTGGAAGTATGGGGCGATCGCGTTGGTGTAGAAGTGATTAAACAAGGATCAGGGTCTGATCCGGCAGCGGTTATGTATGACGCTGTACAAGCTGCGAAAGCACGTAACGTAGACGTATTACTATGCGATACAGCAGGACGTTTACAAAATAAAGTGAACTTAATGAAGGAGCTAGAGAAAGTAAAGCGTGTAATTGAACGTGAAGTACCAGGAGCTCCTCATGAAGTATTACTTGTTATTGATGCTACAACAGGACAAAATGGTTTAAGTCAAGCGAAAACATTCCGTGAAGCAACGAATGTTACTGGTATTGTTTTAACGAAGTTAGATGGGACTGCTAAAGGTGGTATTGTATTAGCGATCCGTAACGAAATGGATGTACCGGTTAAATTTGTTGGATTAGGGGAGCAAATGGATGATCTACAACAGTTCGATCCAGAACAATATGTATATGGTTTATTTGCGAACTTAGTAGAAACAGAAGAAGTATAAGTGAAAGAAGCGGTATTTTCCGCTTCTTTTTCTATAAAAATATGTGATGTTAAGAAAAAAACTTGACACTCTTTTGTACTCCATGTAAACTAATTCATGTAAAGGGAAATCACTTAACAAAGGATGATCCAACATGCTCGAAAAAACAACGAGAATGAACTATTTATTTGATTTTTATCAATCGTTGTTAACGCAAAAACAAAGAAGTTATATGTCGCTTTATTATCTAGATGATTTATCTCTTGGTGAAATTGCGGAAGAATTTGATGTAAGTCGCCAAGCCGTGTATGATAACATTAAACGGACTGAAGCGATGCTTGAAGAATATGAAGAAAAATTAGTATTACTTCAAAAGTTTCAAGAGCGACAGCGACTTGTTGCAAAGCTAAAACAGCTAATCAGCGAAGAAGAGCATGTGAATGAAGAAATGAAACAAGTTGTTGAAGCTATCGAAAAATTAGATTAGGAGGGCGGCAATATGGCATTTGAAGGATTAGCCGACCGACTTCAACAGACAATGCAAAAAATCCGCGGCAAAGGAAAAGTTTCTGAAGCCGATGTGAAAGAAATGATGAGAGAAGTTCGTCTAGCTCTTTTAGAAGCGGACGTTAACTTTAAAGTAGTAAAAGATTTTGTAAAGCGTGTGTCTGAACGTGCTGTCGGACAAGATGTAATGAAAAGTTTGACACCTGGACAACAAGTAATTAAAGTTGTACAGGAAGAACTTACAGAACTTATGGGCGGAGAGCAAAGCAAAATTGCTGTTGCTAATAAGCCACCGACTGTTATTATGATGGTTGGTCTGCAAGGTGCAGGTAAAACAACGACGACAGGTAAGCTTGCGAATTTGCTTCGTAAAAAGCATAATCGTAAACCTATGCTTGTTGCGGCGGATATTTACCGTCCTGCAGCGATTAAACAGCTTGAAACATTAGGGAAGCAATTGGACATGCCTGTATTCTCTTTAGGAGATCAAGTAAGTCCTGTTGAAATTGCGAAACAAGCGATTGCAAAAGCAAAAGAAGATCATCACGATTATGTTTTAATTGATACAGCGGGTCGCCTGCATATTGATGAAGAACTAATGGATGAATTAGCGAAAGTGAAAGAAGTTGCGAAACCGGATGAAATTTTCCTTGTTGTCGATGCGATGACAGGACAAGACGCGGTTAATGTTGCACAAAGTTTCCATGAACAGTTAGGTTTAACTGGGGTTGTATTAACAAAACTAGATGGTGATACGCGCGGTGGTGCGGCATTATCTATTAAAGCTGTTACAAATACACCAATTAAATTTGCTGGTATGGGTGAAAAACTAGATGCACTTGAAGCGTTCCATCCAGAACGTATGGCATCCCGTATTTTAGGGATGGGAGACGTCTTAACGTTAATTGAAAAAGCGCAAGCTACAGTTGATGAAGAGAAAGCAAAAGAACTTGAGCAAAAAATGCGTACACTTTCGTTTACGCTTGACGATTTCCTAGAACAACTTGGACAAGTGCGTCAACTTGGACCGCTTGATGAATTGTTAGGAATGCTTCCTGGTGCAAATAAAATTAAAGGGCTGAAAAATGCACAAGTTGATGAAAAACAAATTGGGCATATTGAGGCAATTATTCGTTCTATGACTAAATTAGAGCGAGAACAACCGGAAATAATCAATGCTAGTCGCAAAAAGCGCATTGCCAAAGGTAGCGGTACAACGGTACAAGAAATCAATCGTTTAATCAAGCAATTTGATGATATGAAAAAGATGATGAAAACGATGACTGGAATGCAAAAAGGTAAGAAAAAAGGACTAGGTGGATTGAAGTTTCCATTCATGTAAGGAAAAAAGATGGCTCTGTTAAGAAAAAATACTTTACAAAGCAATAGTCTTTTTGCTAATATAATTATCTGTGTGAAATAAATTCGGAGGTGCTTTATAAATGGCAGTTAAAATTCGTTTAAAACGTATGGGAGCTAAAAAAACTCCTTTCTATCGTGTAGTTGTTGCAGATTCTCGTTCTCCTCGTGACGGACGTTTCATTGAGGAAATCGGTACTTACAATCCGGTTGCTCAACCAGCTGAAGTTAAGATCAACGAAGAAGCAGCATTAAAATGGTTAGGAAATGGTGCTAAACCATCTGATACAGTTCGTAACTTATTCTCTAACCAAGGTATCATGGAGAAATTCCACTTATCTAAACAAGGTAAGTAATTGAGGCAATGACTATGAAGAAGTTAGTCGAGACGATTGTCAAGCCTCTTGTCGATTATCCTGAAGATGTAAAAGTTACACAGGAACTTTACAACGGAGAGATAAAGTATCGATTAACTGTACATCCTGAGGATGTTGGAAAAGTCATTGGAAAGCAAGGCAAAGTTGCGAAAGCAATTCGAATGCTCTTGTATTCAGTGGGACATCATAATGATGAAAAAGTAACACTGGAAATTCAATAAACGTAAAAAGGGCGAGGAGTTATTTCCTCTCCCTTTTTTAACATTTAAAGAGAAGTTGCATGTTCCATATGTGAAATGGGGATGCTTAATTTATATAGAAACCAGGGGTGAAATACTATTTATGACAAAATGGTTTAATGTAGGGAAAATTGTAAATACTCATGGCGTAAGAGGAGAAATTCGTGTAGTTTCTCGTACTGATTTTCCAGAAGAGCGATATAAAGTAGGAAATACATTATACATATCGAATGAAAAAGGTGGAGAGCCTTTCCCAGTAAAGATTACTTCTCATCGTCAACATAAAACATTTGATTTATTGACATTTGAAGGATATGGGAATGTAAATGAAGTAGAACAGTTTAAAGGATCTCTTTTAAAAGTGCCTGAAGATCAATTAGGCGAACTACCTGAAGGTGAATACTACTATCATGAAATTATTGGTTGCAACGTTGTAACGGAAGAAGGAGAAGCGTTAGGGACAATAAAAGAAATTTTATCTCCCGGTGCAAATGATGTTTGGGTTATTAAACGTCCAAAAGGTCAAGATCTGTTAATTCCTTATATTGATGATGTTGTACTTCAAGTTAACATTGAGAATAAATTAGTAACCATTCATGTAATGGAAGGGCTGCTATAATGAAAATTGACATTTTAACATTGTTTCCAGATATGTTTACAGGTGTGTTTGGATCTTCAATTTTAAAGAAAGCACAAGAAAAAGAAGCGGTAGAGCTTCGTGTGGTCAATTTCCGCGATTATACAACGAGTAAGCATAATAGCGTAGATGATTATCCGTATGGTGGTGGCGCTGGGATGGTATTAACCCCTCAGCCTATTTTTGATGCTGTAGAAGATTTAACGAAAGAGACAGAGCGTAAGCCGAGAGTTGTCTTAATGTGTCCGCAGGGTGAAAGATTTACTCAAAAGAAAGCGGAAGAGCTTGCAGAAGAAGAACATTTAATCTTTGTATGTGGACATTATGAAGGATATGACGAGAGAATTCGTGAACATCTCGTGACAGATGAGATTTCTATTGGTGACTACGTATTAACGGGTGGAGAGTTAGCCTCTATGGTTATAACTGATAGTGTCGTACGTCTCTTGCCAGGAGTACTAGGAAATCATGCTTCACAAGTCGAGGATTCGTTTAGTACAGGTTTATTAGAGCATCCTCATTATACACGTCCAGCTGATTTTCGTGGTATGAAAGTGCCCGATGTATTAATGTCAGGAAATCATAAAAATATTGATGAGTGGCGACATAAAGAATCGTTGCGTCGTACGTACACGCGTAGACCGGATTTACTAGAAGAACGAGAATTGTCTAAGCAAGAAAAGAAGTGGCTAGAACAGATTAAAGAAGGCAAATAAGGGCTTGATATATTTTCTATTGCAACAGTTCTAGCAATATGCTATTATAACACTTGTGCTGCTGAAATCAGTAGCCGTATTAACGATGTTCCGCTGTAATTTATTTAGACTTTATAAGAGCATCTGTTTAAAGGAGAGAATTTAATATGCAACAATTAATCGCAGAAATTACAAAAGGCCAATTAAAAACTGACCTTCCTTCATTCCGTCCTGGAGACACTTTACGTGTACACGTAAAAGTAGTTGAGGGAACTCGTGAAAGAATTCAGCTTTTCGAAGGTGTTGTAATTAAACGTCGTGGTGGCGGAATCAGTGAAACATTCACAGTTCGTAAGATTTCTTACGGTGTAGGTGTAGAGCGTACATTCCCAGTTCACACGCCAAGAATCGCGAAAATCGAAGTACTTCGCCGTGGTAAAGTACGTCGTGCTAAGTTATACTACTTACGTAACCTTCGCGGTAAAAAAGCACGTATTAAAGAAATTCGATAAGACATGTATGGGAGCTTGTAAATGCACAAGCTCCCTTTTTCCAATCTATATAAAATTTTGATATAATACGAGCAGCTTACATAATCGTGGAGGGGAAAAGCATGAAGAAAGAAAAGAGTTCACTTTGGGAATGGATCAAAGCAATTTTGATCGCTGTTGTATTAGCGGGTGTTATTAGACAGTTTTTCTTTGCGCCAATTCTCGTAGATGGAGTATCGATGGCGTCTACTTTACATGATCGCGATCGAATGATTGTTAATAAAATTGGTTATCACATAGGAGATCCGAAACGATTTGATATTATTGTATTCCAAGCAACGGAAGATAAAGATTATATTAAGCGTATTATCGGCCTACCAGGCGATGAAATAGAGTATCGTAATGATAAACTATATGTTAACGGAAAGGCTTATGAGGAGCCGTATTTAGACAAGCAGAAAAAACAAATTGCTGACGGACCGCTTACATATGATTTTACTCTTGAAGAAATGACAGGGAAGAAAACTGTCCCGGAAGGTCAATTATTTGTTTTAGGCGATAATCGTCGTTTTAGTAAAGATAGCCGTTCGATTGGTACAATTTCAATGGACCAAGTAATCGGAAAAGCAAATATACTATATTGGCCGTTAAAAGATGCACGTATTGTGAAATAAAAGAAAAAGAAGGTGGCAACATGGTAATTCAATGGTTCCCGGGTCATATGGCAAAGGCTAGACGCCAAGTAACAGAAAAATTAAAGTTAATTGATGTTGTAATTGAGCTTGTAGATGCTCGATTACCTTTATCTTCTCGAAATCCGATGATTGATGAGATTATTACACATAAACCGAGGCTTGTTGTTTTAAATAAAGCAGATATGGCGGATGATCGTTTAACAAAACAGTGGATCGCATATTTTAAAGAAAAAGGCCATATGGCAATTTCAATTAACGCACAAGCTGGACAAGGTATGAAGGAAATTGCAGCGGCTTGTAAAGTGTTAGTGAAAGAAAAATTTGATAAAATGGTTGCAAAAGGTATTAGACCGAGAGCGATTCGTGCATTAATTGTAGGTATACCGAATGTTGGTAAATCTACGTTAATCAATAAGTTAGCGAAGAAAAATATTGCTAAAACAGGAGATCGTCCTGGTGTGACAACCGCTCAGCAATGGATTAAAGTTGGGAAAGAAATGGAGCTGTTAGATACACCTGGTATTTTATGGCCTAAATTTGAAGACGAATTAGTTGGTTTACGACTAGCTACGACTGGTGCAATTAAAGACTCTATTTTAAATCTACAAGATGTAGCCGTTTATGCGTTACGTTTTATGGAGAAACATTATCCAGAACGATTAAAAGAGCGCTATAGTTTAAATGACATTCCAGAAGATATCGTGGAGTTATTTGATGCGATTGGGAAAAACCGAGGCTGTTTAATGGGCGGCGGAATGATTGATTATGATAAAACATCTGAACTTGTACTTCGTGAGCTTCGTGGTGGCAAACTTGGAAAAATGACATTTGAAACACCAGAAGAGTTTGCAGAACAAACAGAAGATGTAGAAAAAGTAGAAGAAGTATAAGACGTGCATTTGTACGTCTTTTCTTTTTTGTATATAAAGGGAGTGGCATGAATGCAAAAAGTGACTATTCAAGAAGCGGAACATTTACTGCAAGAAATTATGAGTGAAGAGGATGATCGCTTTCAAATATTAATGAAAGATGAACGTAAAGGGATACAAAAGCTCATTACGAAGTGGTATAAACAAAAAGAGTTAGCGCAAAAGGAAAAAGAAAAATTTCTAGAAATGTCTAAGTATGAAAATGCATTACGTGAAAAAGGCCTCACATATATCGCTGGTATAGATGAAGTGGGGCGCGGGCCGCTAGCTGGGCCTGTCGTGACGGCAGCTGTTGTCCTTCCAGAAGATTTTTATATTCCAGGGTTAAATGATTCCAAAAAGCTGAGTGAGGCGAAGCGAGAGCGTTTTTATGATGAAATTAAAGCGCAAGCAATTGCAATTGGAGTTGGAATTGTATCACCGCAAGTGATTGATGAAATAAATATTTATCAAGCGACGAAACAAGCGATGTTAGATGCTGTTGCAAATTTATCTTGTACACCAGAATACTTATTAATTGATGCGATGAAACTCCCTACACCAATTCCGCAAACATCCATTATTAAAGGTGATGCAAAAAGTATCTCTATTTCAGCTGCATCCATTATTGCAAAAGTAACGAGAGATCGTATGATGAAAGAACTTGGAGAAAAGTATCCTGCATATGGATTTGAACAACATATGGGATATGGAACGAAACAACATTTAGAAGCGATCGAAGCGCATGGAGTATTAGAAGAACACCGAAAATCGTTTGCGCCAATTAAAGATATGATTCAAAAATAAGCTGTGTTTTCACAGCTTATTTTTTATTTTGACATATAAACATTACTATTTTCAAAAAAGAATAAAGCGATTTCAGTTTTCTGACACTTTATTGTAGACAGCGTGCCAATCATCTTATACAATGGCAATGTAATGTTTTTTAAACATTAAAAAACTTTTCGAGTAAAACAGGAAAACAGGGGAGGATGGGACCATGAATATCCATGAGTACCAAGGTAAGGCAGTCCTTAGAAGCTATGGGGTTAGCGTTCCGAACGGGAAGGTTGCATTTACAGTAGAAGAAGCTGTAGAAGCAGCGAAAGAATTAGGAACGGATGTATGTGTAGTAAAAGCACAGATTCACGCTGGTGGACGCGGCAAAGCTGGCGGGGTAAAAGTTGCAAAAAATTTAGATGAAGTTCGTACATATGCAGAGAGCATTTTAGGAACTACACTTGTGACACATCAAACAGGTCCTGAAGGTAAGGAAGTAAAACGCTTACTTATCGAAGAAGGTTGCGATATTAAAAAAGAATATTATGTAGGTCTTGTTTTAGACCGAGCAACTTCCCAAGTTGTTTTAATGGCGTCTGAAGAAGGCGGAACAGAAATTGAAGAAGTAGCAGAAAAAACACCTGAAAAAATCTTTAAAGAATATATTGATCCGGCAGTAGGCTTACAAGGCTTCCAAGCGCGCCGAATCGCATTTAACATCAATATTCCAAAAGAGCTTGTAGGACAAGCTGTGAAGTTTATGATGGGCTTATACCGTGCGTTTATCGAAAAAGATTGCTCTATCGCGGAGATTAACCCACTTGTTACAACAGGTGACGGTAAGGTTATGGCATTAGATGCGAAATTAAACTTTGATTCTAACGCTTTATATCGCCATAAAGATATTTTAGAACTTCGTGATCTTGATGAAGAAGATGCAAAAGAAATCGAAGCTTCTAAATATGACTTAAACTACATTCCTTTAGATGGAAATATCGGTTGTATGGTTAATGGTGCAGGTTTAGCGATGGCTACAATGGATATCATTAAACATTACCATGGCGATCCAGCTAACTTCTTAGATGTTGGTGGCGGTGCGACAGCTGAAAAAGTTACAGAAGCATTCAAAATTATCCTTTCTGACAAAAATGTAAAAGGTATCTTCGTTAACATTTTTGGTGGCATTATGAAGTGTGATGTTATCGCAGAAGGTGTTATTGAAGCAACGAAACAAGTAGGTCTTGAGTTACCTTTAGTTGTACGTCTTGAAGGTACAAACGTAGAGTTAGGTAAGAAAATTTTAAATGAGTCTGGCTTAAATATTGTTGCAGCAGAATCTATGGCAGACGGTGCACAAAAAATTGTTTCACTAGTGGGCTAATAGAAAGCGGGGGAGAAAAATGAGCGTATTAGTTAATAAAGATACAAAAGTTATTGTTCAAGGTATTACAGGTTCTCAAGGGTTATTCCACACAAAACAAATGATTGAATACGGTACGAAAATTGTCGGTGGTGTAACGCCAGGTAAAGGTGGCACTGATATTGAAGGTGTACCAGTATTTGATACTGTAGAAGATGCAGTGAAAGCAACAGGTGCAAACGCTTCAGTTGTATACGTTCCACCCGCTTTTGCGGCTGATGCAATTATGGAAGCAGTTGATGCAGAAATTGATTTAGTAGTATGTATTACTGAAGGAATTCCTGTATTAGATATGGTAAATGTAAAGAGATATATGGCTGGTAAACATACACGTTTACTTGGACCAAACTGCCCAGGTGTTATCACGCCTGATGAATGTAAAATCGGTATTATGCCAGGATACATTCATAAAAAAGGTCATGTAGGTATCGTATCTCGCTCTGGTACATTAACATATGAGGCTGTACATCAGTTAACACAAGAAGGTATTGGTCAATCTACGGCTGTAGGTATCGGCGGAGACCCTGTTAACGGTACAGACTTTATTGATGCGTTAAAAGCATTTAATGAAGATGAAGAAACACATGCTGTAATTATGATTGGTGAAATCGGTGGTACAGCGGAAGAAGAGGCAGCTGAATGGGTGAAAGCTAATATGACAAAACCTGTTGTAGGCTTCATTGGCGGCCAAACAGCGCCTGCTGGCAAGCGTATGGGTCATGCTGGTGCAATCATTTCTGGCGGCAAAGGAACTGCTGCAGAAAAGATTAAAACGATGGAAGCTTGCGGTATTAAAGTAGCGGAAACTCCAGCAGTTATGGGTGAAACGTTAATCTCTGTTTTAAAAGAAAAAGGTCTATTTGAAACTTGTAAAAACTATTAATCTGTTGAAAGACACCTTCTTACTTGAAGGTGTCTTTTTACAAACTTCTTGTTAACATAATAAAAATTATGGGTAAGGAGAATTATGATGAAAAGAGAACGATTATTGCATCTCCACTACTTGTTAGCGGATCATTGGAAGGTAATAGAGAGGCTATTATATGTCGATCCAGAATTGAAGGAAATATACACTTTTAATGCAAAACAAATGGAATGTTACACTGGAATATCCTCAAAAAAATCTTCAGAATTAGTAAATTTTCTTCAAAGTTCAAATCTCCCGCAATATATATCTTATTTAGAGAAAAACCGAATCTTTTATATGACTATATGGGATGAAGAGTACCCACAATTATTACGTGAAATACAAGACCCTCCCTTTGTATTATATGGAAAAGGAGAGAAGGATTTCCTCAATAAAGCGAACAAATTAGCGGTTGTTGGAACGAGAGAACCGACTTTATATGGACATGAGAGTTTACAATTTATTTTACATCCATTATTAGAAAAGGAATGGCTTATTGTCAGTGGGTTTGCAAGAGGGATAGATACGATGTCCCATGAAATTACAGTAAGACGGCATTGCCCGACTATAGCGATACTAGGACACGGATTATCGTATATATATCCAAAAGAGAATCGATATTTATATGAAGCTTGGAATGAATATATATTGTTATTAACAGAGTATCCTCCGCACTATGCACCGAAAAAATGGTATTTTCCAAAGAGAAATCGGATTATTAGTGGTATAAGTAAAGGTGTTTTAGTTGTAGAAGCGAAATCGAGAAGCGGAACACTTATTACCGCGGACCTTGCTTTAGAGCAAAATAGAGAGGTATTTGCCCTTCCTGGACCGATATTTATAGATAGTGCATCAGGAACAAATCATCTAATTCAACAAGGGGCGAAACTAGTAAGAAATGCAGAAGATATCCTAGAAGAGATTTTAAATTAACCTTATATTTTTATGTTTTTATTAAACAATTATTGACAAATGGTAGATAGGCACTGTATGGTATATTCATTCTTGATTGACAAAAACAAGAGAAATCAATAAGATTAATGAAGACTTGAATCCACCTCTTAAGGAGGCACTAGCATGTCAGATTACCTCGTAATCGTGGAGTCGCCTTCTAAGGCGAAGACCATTGAGAAATATTTAGGGAAAAAATACAAAGTTGTCGCGTCTATGGGACACGTTCGCGATTTACCTAAAAGCCAAATGGGGATAGAAGTAAAGAACAACTTCACCCCGAAGTACATTACCATTCGTGGTAAAGGTCCCGTCTTAAAAGACTTAAAATCAGCGGCAAAAAAAGCAAAGAAAGTCTATCTCGCGGCCGATCCAGACCGCGAAGGGGAAGCTATTGCTTGGCATTTAGCCAATACGTTAAATGTGGACGTTGAATCAGATTGCCGAGTTGTGTTTAATGAGATTACAAAAGATGCAATAAAAGAATCATTCAAACATCCTCGAGCGATCAATATGGATTTAGTAGATGCACAACAAGCAAGACGTATACTAGATCGTCTTGTTGGTTACAATATTAGTCCTTTATTATGGAAGAAAGTAAAAAAAGGATTAAGTGCAGGACGCGTACAATCTGTAGCAGTTCGTTTAATTATCGAACGTGAAAGAGAAATTCAAAGTTTTGAGCCTGAAGAATTCTGGACAATTAAGACAGAATTTGTGAAAGGGAAAGACACATTTGAAGCAAGCTTTTACGGTGTAGATGGTGAAAAAGTTCAATTAACGAATGAAACGCAAGTGAATGAAATAATTGAACAGTTGAAAGATAATGCGTTCTCAGTTGAAAATGTAACGCGAAAAGAGCGAAAACGTAATCCTGCATTACCGTTTACGACATCTTCCTTGCAACAAGAGGCAGCGCGTAAGTTAAACATGCGAGCAAAGAAAACGATGATGCTTGCGCAGCAATTGTATGAAGGAATTGATCTTGGAAAACAAGGAACTGTCGGTTTAATTACGTATATGAGAACTGATTCAACACGTATCTCAGAAACAGCTCAAACAGAGGCGCGTGCTTACATTACTGAGGCGTTTGGTGCGGAATACATAGGAACAGAAAAGAAGAAAGAGACGAAGAAATCGAACGCACAAGATGCGCATGAGGCAATTCGTCCTACTTCGGTAATGAGAAAGCCAGAGGAACTAAAGAGTTTCTTAAGTCGTGATCAACTTCGATTGTATAAATTGATTTGGGAGCGATTTGTTGCAAGTCAAATGGCGTCTGCTATAATGGATACTGTGACAGCGAGACTCATTAATAACAATGTTCAGTTCCGTGCAAGTGGATCGGTTGTAAAGTTCCCAGGATTTATGAAAGTGTATGTAGAGTCGAAAGATGACGGTGCTGAAGAAAAGGATAAGATGTTACCACCTTTAGAAGTGGGGGAAACAGTATTTTCTAAGGATCTAGAACCGAAGCAACACTTTACACAACCGCCGCCGCGCTATACAGAGGCTCGTCTAGTAAGAACACTTGAAGAGCTTGGAATTGGAAGACCGTCGACTTACGTACCGACACTTGAAACAATTCAAAAACGTGGGTATGTAGGTTTGGATAATAAACGATTCGTTCCAACTGAACTTGGTGAAATAGTAATTGAACTTATTTTAGAGTTTTTCCCAGAAATTATTAACATCGAATTTACTGCTAACATGGAGCAAAGCCTCGATGAAGTAGAAGAAGGAAATGCGAATTGGGTAAAAATTGTTGATGATTTCTACGTAGGATTTGAACCGCGTTTAGAAAAAGCGGAAAAAGAAATGCGTGAAGTAGAAATTAAAGATGAACCAGCTGGGGAAGACTGTGAATTATGTAATCACCCAATGGTCTTTAAAATGGGTAAATATGGGAAGTTTATGGCTTGTTCGAATTTCCCGGATTGTCGTAATACAAAACCGATTGTGAAAGAAATCGGTGTTACTTGTCCGAAATGTGATAAAGGTCAAATTATTGAACGTCGTAGTAATAAAAAGAAACGTCTTTTCTATGGATGCGGTACGTATCCAGAGTGTGACTTTGTATCTTGGGATAAGCCGATTGGTCGTAAATGTCCGAAGTGCGAAGGTATGTTAGTAGAGAAGAAGTTGAAAAAAGGCGTGCAAGTACAATGTATTTCGTGTGATTATGAAGAAGAACAACAAATGTGAGCGTAACTGCTCACATTTTTTTCGGGAAGAAAAGGAAAGGTGATAAATATATGACAACACAAGTAGTAAACGTCATTGGCGCAGGTCTTGCAGGAAGCGAAGCAGCTTACCAAATTGCAAAACGTGGTGTCCAAGTAAGATTATATGAAATGAGACCGGTAAAGCAAACGCCAGCTCATCACACAGATAAATTTGCAGAGTTAGTATGTAGTAACTCGCTTCGTGCGAACACATTAACAAATGCTGTTGGTGTTATTAAAGAAGAAATGCGCTTAATGGATTCTGTTATTATCCGTGCAGCTGATGAGTGCTCTGTACCAGCAGGAGGGGCTTTAGCTGTAGATCGTCATGAGTTTGCGGCAAAAGTAACGGAATACGTGAAGAACCATCCAAACGTAACTGTGATGAATGAAGAAATCACTGAAATCCCAGAAGGTCCTACTGTTATCGCGACAGGTCCACTTACGTCACCTGATCTTTCTGCACAATTAAAAGAATTAACAGGTGAAGACTATTTTTATTTCTATGATGCTGCAGCACCGATTGTTGAGAAAGACAGCATTGATATGAATAAAGTGTATTTAAAATCTCGTTACGATAAAGGTGAAGCAGCATATTTAAACTGCCCAATGACGGAAGAGGAATTTGATCGTTTTTACGAGGCTTTAATCGCTGCTGAAACAGTACCTTTAAAAGAATTTGAAAAAGAAATTTTCTTTGAAGGTTGTATGCCGGTAGAAGTTATGGCAAGTAGAGGAAGACAGACACTAGTATTTGGGCCGATGAAGCCTGTTGGATTAGAAGATCCAAAAACAGGGAAAACGCCATATGCTGTTGTTCAGTTACGTCAGGACGATGCAGCGGGAACGCTATATAATATCGTAGGTTTCCAAACGCATTTAAAGTGGGGACCACAAAAAGAAGTATTACAGTTGATTCCAGGACTGGAAAATGCGGAGATTGTACGTTATGGTGTTATGCATCGTAATACGTTTATTAACTCACCTAATTTACTTCGTCCAACATACCAATATAAACAACGTGATGATTTATTCTTCGCTGGTCAAATGACTGGAGTAGAGGGATATGTTGAATCGGCGGCTTCAGGATTGCTAGCAGGTATTAATGCTGCTCGACTTGTGAAAGGTGAAGAGCCAGTTGTATTACCGCCTGTAACTGCAATGGGAAGTATGGCGAACTATATTACTGCGACAAACGCGAAAAACTTCCAACCAATGAATGCGAACTTCGGACTGTTTGCGCCGTTAGAGAAGAAAATTAAGAAGAAAGCAGAACGTAATGAAGCCTATGCAACACGCGCTTTAGAAACGATTCGAAATTTTGTAAATATTTAGTTAAATTTCTTGCAAAGGCTACTAAGTTGTGATACGATTTAGTAGCCTTTATTGAGGTGAGTTGTGTGAATGTGAAGAAATTGTTACAATTATTCGTTGGATATTTACAAATTGAAAGAAATTATTCAAAATATACAATTGCAAGTTATCAAAATGATTTAGAACATTTTGTGCAATTTATGGAGCGAGAAGGCATATCCTCTTTTTTAGATATTACATACGCGGATGTTCGTTTGTACTTAACGACGTTGCACGATGAAAAGTTAGCCCGTAAATCTGTCGCAAGAAAAGTATCAAGCTTACGAAGTTTATATCGTTTTTTGATGCGTGAAGGTTATCGAAAAGATAATCCGTTTGCACTTGCGTCACTCCCCAAAAAAGAATTGTCAATCCCAAAGTTTTTATATGCTGAAGAATTAGAGGAATTATTTGAAGTTTCTGATACGGAAACACCGCTAGGTCAAAGGAATCAAGCTTTATTAGAGTTGATGTATGCGACTGGGATCCGTGTGAGTGAATGTGTCAATTTACAACTTACCGATATTGACTTCGCGGTGGGAACAATTTTAGTAATGGGAAAAGGAAAAAAACAAAGGTATATTCCGTTCGGGAGCTATGCACAAGATGCTTTAATTACTTATATAGAGAACGGGAGAAAACAGTTAGCTCAAAAAACTGAAGAACAATCTCATATGGTATTTTTAAACGCGAAAGGTACGCCGCTGACAAGTCGAGGGGTACGCTATGTATTAAACGAACTCATTAAGAAAGCTTCACTGACAATGCGGATAAGTCCTCACATGTTAAGGCATACATTTGCTACACACATGTTAGATGAAGGGGCAGATTTACGTACTGTACAGGAGCTACTCGGTCATGAGAATTTGTCGACGACACAAATTTATACGCATGTCTCTAAAGAAAGATTGCGATCTGTCTACATGAAGCATCACCCACGGGCATAAATTGCTTTTAAAGCTATAAAAACATATAAAGGAGTTTTTTCTATGGGAAATTTCCACGCTACAACGATATTTGCAGTTCATCATAATGGAGAATGTGCAATGGCTGGAGATGGCCAGGTGACAATGGGAAATGCTGTTGTAATGAAACATACAGCTCGTAAAGTTCGTAAACTTTTCCAAGGGAAAGTTTTAGCTGGTTTTGCAGGATCGGTTGCTGATGCATTTACTCTTTTTGAAATGTTTGAAGGAAAATTAGAAGAGTATAATGGGAACTTGCAGCGTGCTGCTGTTGAAATGGCGAAACAATGGCGTGGCGACAAAATGTTACGTCAGCTAGAAGCGATGCTCATTGTCATGGATAAAACAACGATGCTCCTTGTATCAGGTACAGGAGAAGTGATTGAACCGGATGATGGTATTTTAGCAATTGGATCTGGCGGGAATTATGCGCTTTCAGCAGGTCGTGCTTTAAAGCAATATGCAAGTGAACATTTAACAGCGAAGCAAATTGCGAAAGCGAGTTTAGACATTGCAGGCGATATTTGTGTGTATACAAACCACAATATAATTGTGGAAGAATTGTAGAATCGTAAGGGAGGCATTTTATATGCATTTACATTTTACTCCGCGTCAAATTGTGGAAAAATTAGATCAATACATTATCGGTCAAAAAGATGCGAAGAAAGCGGTTGCTGTAGCTTTAAGAAATCGATACCGCCGAAGTAAATTAGCTGAAAATCTACGTGATGAAATTGCACCTAAAAATATTTTAATGATTGGACCGACAGGTGTTGGTAAAACAGAGGTAGCACGACGAATGGCGAAACTCGTTGGAGCACCTTTTATTAAGGTTGAAGCTACTAAATTTACAGAAGTTGGATATGTAGGTAGAGATGTAGAATCGATGGTACGTGACCTTGTGGAAACGTCAGTTCGTATCGTGAAAGAAGAAATGGTAGTTAACGTACAAGACAAAGCAGAAGAACAAGCGAATCAACGTCTTGTTGAAATTTTAGTGCCGAGTCCGGAGAAGCAATCTGGATTTAAAAACCCATTAGAAATGTTATTTGGTGGCGCTCAAAATTCAAATCAAACAACAGATTCACAGGAAGATGTTGAAATCGAAAAGAAACGTCAAGACGTCGAAAGAAAGCTTGCTGCAGGACTTCTTGAAGATGAGATTGTATCGATTGAAGTGACTGAACAACAGTCTTCTATGTTTGATATGTTACAAGGAACTGGCATGGAACAAATGGGAATGAATTTCCAAGATGCGTTAGGAAGTTTTATGCCGAAAAAAACAAAAAAACGTAAACTTTCTGTAAAAGAAGCAAGAAAAGTCTTGACAAATGAGGAAGCACAGCGCTTAATTGATATGGATGAAGTTACACAAGAGGCTGTTTATCGTGCTGAACAGCTCGGGATTATTTTTATCGATGAAATTGACAAAATTGCTGGTAAGCAGTCGAATAGCGTAGATGTATCACGTGAAGGTGTGCAACGTGACATTTTGCCAATTGTAGAAGGATCGAATGTTGCGACAAAATACGGATCAGTAAAAACGGATTATATTTTATTCGTTGCAGCTGGAGCGTTTCATATGTCTAAACCGTCGGATTTAATTCCGGAATTACAAGGGAGATTTCCGATTCGAGTAGAATTAACGAAATTATCGACTGATGATTTTGTTAAAATATTAATCGAGCCTGACAATGCGTTAATTAAACAATATATGGCTTTATTAGCGACTGAAGGTATAGAAATTGAATTTTCAGACGAAGCTATTCGTAAGATTGCTGAGATTGCTTATCAAGTTAATCAGGATACAGATAATATTGGAGCAAGAAGACTTCATACGATTATGGAGAAGCTCCTTGAAGATTTATCGTTTGAAGCATCTGAAATTACGTTAGAGAAAATAACGATAACACCTCAATACGTTGAGGAGAAATTAGCAACGATTGCTAAAAATAAAGATGTGAGCCAGTTTATTTTGTAATAGTGTCATCAGGTGACTCGCCCTAGTTTCCAAGTGATGAAAAAATATGTGAGTAATATGTAGGAGGAACTTTTGAAATGGAATTATTAGCAAAAACAAGAAAATTAAATGCGTTATTACAGAGCGCAGCAGGAAAACCTGTAAACTTTAGAGAAATGTCTGACACAATGTGTGAAGTAATCGAAGCGAACGTATTCGTAGTAAGTCGTCGTGGTAAATTACTAGGATATGCAATTCACCAACAAATCGAGAATGAGCGTATGAAACAAATGCTTGCAGAGCGTCAATTCCCAGAAGAGTATACACAAAGCTTATTCAACATTACAGAAACATCTTCAAACTTAGATGTAAACAGTGCTTACACAGCATTCCCAGTAGAAAATAAAGAATTATTTGGTCAAGGTTTAACTACAATCGTACCGATCGTTGGTGGCGGTGAGCGCTTAGGTACATTAGTATTAGCTCGTCTTGGTCAAGAGTTCTTGGACGATGATTTAATCCTTGCTGAGTACAGCTCAACTGTTGTAGGTATGGAAATTTTACGTGAAAAAGCAGAAGAAATCGAAGAAGAAGCACGTAGCAAAGCTGTTGTTCAAATGGCGATCAGCTCATTATCTTACAGTGAGTTAGAAGCAATCGAGCACATCTTCGAAGAGTTAAACGGAACAGAAGGTTTACTTGTTGCAAGTAAGATCGCTGACCGCGTAGGAATCACTCGTTCAGTAATTGTAAATGCACTTCGTAAATTAGAAAGTGCTGGTGTAATTGAGTCACGTTCGTTAGGTATGAAAGGAACATACATTAAAGTATTAAACGACAAATTCTTACATGAACTTGCTAAATTAAAAACAAACTAATTTATAAAACTCTCCTCATGTTTTTGAGGAGAGTTTTTTTGTGTATAACAGATTGATGTTGTTTGTAAATAGCGTCATAATCTTATTATTTTGAAAAGCTATGAATTGAATTTTATTTTTTTGCTTAAAAGAAATGCAGGTTGGTAATACTAGAATTCGAGTATGGACAAAGAAAGTTTTACATTGTTCGCATTTTCGACTTGATTGTAATATTTCAGTATGATATAGTAAGCAGTGGTGTCAGTACAAAGTACACACGTTTACTGATTTAAGTGTTGGTGCTACGTTTGTAGTTTCGCTTAGAGATGAAGTAAACGGAGGATATCAAAAACCATTTAGGAGGAACTATATTATGTCAGTAATTTCTATGAAGCAATTGCTTGAAGCTGGTGTTCATTTCGGACATCAAACTCGTCGTTGGAACCCAAAAATGAAGCGTTACATTTTCACAGAGCGTAACGGTATCTACATCATCGACTTACAAAAAACTGTGAAAAAAGTTGAGGAAGCTTACAGAACGATGCGTGACATCGCTGCTGAAGGCGGAGACATCTTATTCGTAGGTACTAAAAAACAAGCACAAGAAGCTATTAAAGAAGAAGCAACTCGTGCTGGTATGTACTTCGTTAACCAACGTTGGTTAGGTGGAACTTTAACAAACTTCCAAACAATCCAAAAGCGTATCAAGCGTCTTAAAGACATCGAAAGAATGCAAGAAGATGGTACTTTCGAAGTACTTCCTAAGAAAGAAGTTGTTCAACTTAAAAAAGAGTTAGAGCGTCTTGAGAAATTCTTAGGCGGTATTAAAGATATGAAAGGTCTTCCAAGTGCATTATTCGTAGTAGACCCTCGTAAAGAGCGTATTGCAGTTGCTGAAGCACGCAAATTACACATTCCAATCATCGGTATCGTTGATACAAACTGTGATCCAGACGAAATCGATCACGTTATCCCAGCAAACGATGATGCAATTCGTGCTGTAAAACTTCTTACATCTAAAATGGCAGACGCGATCCTTGAAGCAAAACAAGGTGAAGAAACTGTTACTGCGTAACAAAGTTGGAAAGGTGATAAGGGGTTCGGCCTTTTATCACCTTTTTTAAGGTATAAACACCTTTATAAAAGGTATAAATACATATTTTAGGAGGATGAAAAGTATGGCAATCACTGCACAAATGGTAAAAGAATTACGTGAAAAAACTGGCGCAGGTATGATGGACTGCAAAAAAGCTTTAACAGAAACTAACGGCGACATGGAGAAGGCAATTGACTTCTTACGTGAAAAAGGTATCGCGAAAGCTGCTAAAAAAGCAGACCGCATCGCTGCTGAAGGTTTAACTTTCATCGAAACAAACGGTAACGACGGTTTAATCTTAGAATTAAACTCTGAAACTGATTTCGTTGCGAAAAACGAAGGTTTCCAAACATTAATTAAAGAATTAGCTGCTCACTTATTAACTAACAAACCAGCTAACGTTGAAGAAGCTATGGCTCAAACAATGGAAAACGGTAAAAAAGTTGAAGAGCACATCAACGAAGCAATTGCTAAAATTGGTGAAAAACTTACACTTCGTCGTTTCGAAATCGTATCAAAAACTGATGCAGATGCATTCGGCGCTTACCTACACATGGGTGGACGCATTGGTGTTCTAACAGTTCTTGAAGGTTCTACTGACGAAGCAGCTGCTAAAGATGTTGCAATGCACATCGCTGCAGTTAACCCTAAATACATCGACCGCGATGCTGTAACAGCTGAAGAAGTTGAGCATGAGCGTCAAGTATTAACACAACAAGCATTAAACGAAGGCAAGCCTGAAAAAATCGTTGCAAAAATGGTTGAAGGTCGTCTTGGCAAATTCTTCGAAGAAATTTGCTTACTTGACCAAGCATTCGTTAAAAACCCTGATATGAAAGTTCGTCAGTTCGTTGAGTCTAAAGGCGGAACATTAAAAGGATTCGTTCGCTACGCTGTTGGTGAAGGTATCGAAAAACGCGAAGACAACTTTGCTGAAGAAGTAATGAACCAAGTAAAAGGTAGTAACTAATACAGATTAGGGAACACATTGTGTTCCCTTTTTTAAAATAAAGATGTAAGCAATTGGAGGTTCATTATGAGTAAACCGAAATATAATCGTGTCGTTTTAAAGCTAAGTGGAGAAGCTTTAGCTGGAGAGCAAGGATTTGGAATTAACCCGGCTGTTATTAAGTCAGTTGCGGAACAAGTGAAAGAAATTGCAGAACTAGATGTAGAGGTTGCTGTTGTTGTTGGTGGCGGTAACATTTGGCGTGGAAAAATTGGAAGTGAGATGGGCATGGATCGTGCAGGAGCAGATTACATGGGCATGTTAGCAACAGTTATGAATTCATTAGCTCTTCAAGATAGCTTAGAGAATATCGGAATTCAAACTCGCGTACAAACTTCAATTGAAATGCGTCAAGTGGCAGAGCCTTACATTCGTCGTAAAGCAGTTCGTCACTTAGAGAAGAAACGTGTTGTTATCTTTGCAGCAGGTACAGGTAATCCATACTTCTCTACAGATACAACAGCGGCATTACGTGCGGCAGAAATTGAAGCAGACGTAATTTTAATGGCGAAAAACAATGTAGATGGCGTATACAATGCGGACCCATCTATTGACCCAACAGCTACGAAATACGAAACGCTTACTTACTTAGATGTATTAAAAGAAGGTTTAGGTGTAATGGATTCTACAGCTTCTTCTCTATGTATGGATAATGATATTCCATTAATTGTATTCTCAGTTATGGAAAAAGGTAATATTAAACGTGCCGTTTTAGGCGAAAATATTGGAACAGTTGTAAGGGGGAAATAAATATGGGACAACAAGTATTAAAGTCTTCAAATGAAAAAATGGAAAAAGCAGTTGCTGCTTATTCTCGTGAATTAGCAACAGTTCGTGCTGGCCGTGCAAGCGCGTCTGTATTAGATAAAGTACAAGTTGATTACTATGGTGCACCAACACCAGTTGTGCAATTAGCGAACATTACAGTTCCAGAAGCACGTTTACTTGTAATTCAACCTTATGATAAAACTTCTATCGGTGATATCGAAAAAGCGATTTTAAAAGCAGATTTAGGCTTAAACCCTTCTAATGACGGAACTGTAATTCGTATTGCATTCCCTGCATTAACAGAAGAGCGTCGTCGTGATCTTGTAAAAGTTGTGAAAAAATATGCTGAAGAAGCAAAAGTTGCTGTTCGTAACGTACGTCGTGACGGTAACGATGATCTTAAGAAGCTTGAAAAAGCTGGCGAGATTACAGAAGATGATTTAAGAGGATATACTGAAGATATCCAAAAAGAAACAGATAAATATATTGCAAAAGTTGACGAAATCGCAAAAAACAAAGAAAAAGAAATCATGGAAGTGTAATAGCGATACTTTCGCAAATATGACCCTCTTCTTAAGGGGGTCTTTTTACACTTTTAGGCATACGTCTGCTTGCTGGAGGGTATGAATGATGTTTAAAAACTTTCCTTTTTTTAAAGGTAAAAAGGACACATCGTTTGATCATCTCGTTGAAGAAGTGAAAAAAGGATACATCCCAGAACACATTGCCATCATTATGGATGGTAATGGAAGATGGGCAAAGAGGAGAGCGATGCCTCGTATTGCGGGACATCATGAAGGCATGCAAGTTGTAAAGAAAATCACAAAATTTGCAAGCAAACTTAATGTAAAAGTATTGACTCTTTATGCTTTTTCAACTGAGAACTGGAAAAGACCGAAAAAGGAAGTTGATTATTTAATGAGGCTTCCGGAAGAATTTTTAGGTACATTTTTACCAGAATTGATTGAAGAGAACGTACAAGTCCGAGTAATAGGACAACAAGATCGTCTTCCTACGCATACACGCAGAGCGATGGAGAAGGCCATGGAAGATACGAAAGAGAATACGGGATTAATTCTGAATTTCGCGTTAAACTATGGAAGTCGAGATGAAATCGTTTCTGCTGTGCAACATATGATGAGAGATAGTGAGGAAGGAAAGATTCGTGTAGAAGATGTAAGTGAAGAAATGCTTTCTTCCTACTTAATGACGAGTTCTTTACCTGATCCAGAGTTGTTAATCCGTACGAGCGGAGAGCTACGTATTAGTAATTTCATGTTATGGCAAATTGCATATTCGGAATTTTGGTTTACAGATGTGTATTGGCCAGATTTTACCGAGGAACATTTGCTAAATGCGATTACAGACTTTCAACATAGAGGGCGCAGATTCGGAGGCGTGTAGAAAGAGAGGGTTTGGTAGTGAAACAGAGAATTATTACTGGAGTGGTTGCTGCCGCGCTATTCATTCCCATCGTAATTTACGGTGGCGTGCCTTTTACGGTTTTAGTGTATGCACTTGCTTCTATAGGTTTATATGAATTAATTCGTATGAATAAGCTTACGCTTATTTCAGTACCAACAGTTTTAGCTGCAGTATTATTATGGGTTATTTTAATTCCAAGTAGTGCATCAGAACTGTTTACTTGGATTGGATTAGGTAAATTAGAAATCACATTTGTGATTGTTTTATTACTTTTATCATATACAGTCCTTTCTAAGAATACATTTACTTTTGACCATGCTTCCTTTTTACTAATGGCAACAACATATGTTGCAATGGGATTCTTATATTTGAATGAAACGAGAATTTTAGGAATTAAATATGTGTTTTGCGCATTATTTGTTATATGGGCTACTGATTCAGGCGCATATTTCGTAGGAAAAGCATTGGGAAAAAGAAAATTATGGCCAAAAATTAGTCCAAATAAAACGATTGAAGGTTCATTGGGCGGCATCGTTTGTGGGATTGTTGTGGCAATTGTTTACAATATGTTCTTCCCAGTTGAGGCAAATGTAGGGATTTTAATTGTGTTGACAATTATCATTTCTATTTTTGGACAAATTGGTGATTTAGTACAATCTGCATTTAAACGTCATTATGGAGTAAAAGATTCAGGTACAATTTTACCTGGACATGGTGGTATATTAGATCGAACAGATAGTTGGTTATTTGTTTTACCAATTCTCTACTTCTTATTACAATACAATTAATAAATGAACGAGGGGTTGGAGTCATGAAAAACATTAGTTTATTAGGTGCAAGCGGATCAATTGGTACACAAACTTTAGATGTATTACGCTCGCACCCAGACCAATTCCGTCTCGTTGCTTTTTCTGTAGGGAAAAATATTGACTACGCAGTAAAGGTAATTCAAGAATTTTCTCCGCAAATTGTCTCTGTGCAAAGAGAGGAAGATGTTTTAAAATTACAAGCTGTCTCTGGTAATACAAAAATTGTATATGGTAGTGAAGGGCTTTTAGAAGTAGCATTACATCCAGATGCAGAGATTGTAGTAAATGCTGTTGTAGGTAGCGTAGGGTTGTTACCAACACTTCGTGCAATTGAGGCGAAAAAAACAATTGGAATTGCAAACAAAGAAACGTTAGTAACTGCAGGGCATCTTGTAATGGAAGCAGCGCGAAAACATAATGTTTCGTTACTTCCAGTAGACAGTGAACATTCAGCTATTTTTCAATGCTTGAATGGTGAAAATGAAAAAAGAATTTCTCGGCTAATTATTACGGCTTCTGGAGGAAGTTTCCGCGATAAAACGAGAGATGAATTGCATCATGTGACCGTAGAAGATGCGCTTCGACATCCAAACTGGTCAATGGGTTCGAAAATTACAATTGATTCTGCTACAATGATGAATAAGGGGCTAGAAGTAATTGAAGCACATTGGCTTTTTGGTATCCCTTATGAGCAAATCGATGTTGTTTTACATAAAGAAAGTATTATTCATTCTATGGTTGAATTTGAAGATCGTAGTGTGATGGCACAGCTTGGCTCACCTGATATGCGAGTACCAATTCAATACGCACTTACATATCCTGATCGATTACCTCTTTCAGACACAAAGCAGTTAAATTTATGGGAAATGGGTACATTGCATTTTGAGAAAATGAACCAAGAACGTTTCCGTTGCTTGCGCTTTGCGTATGAAGCTGGAAAAGCAGGTGGAAGTATGCCAGCTGTAATGAATGCAGCGAATGAAGTAGCTGTTGAAGCTTTTTTACAAAAGAGAATTGGTTTCTTAACAGTGGAAGACCTCATTGAAAAAGCAATGAACCATCACAATGTCATTGCACGTCCGAGCTTAGAGGAAATTCTGGAAATTGATGCAACCACAAGACGGTTTGTGATGGAACAAATTTAGCAAAGGTGGTATGGAATTGAATACAGCGATTGCCTTTATATTAATTTTCGGTGCACTCGTATTTTTCCATGAGCTAGGGCATCTATATTTCGCAAAAAGAGCAGGTATTTTATGCCGTGAGTTTGCGATTGGTTTTGGTCCGAAAATATTCTCATTTGAAAAGAATGAAACGGTGTATACGATTCGATTACTGCCCCTTGGTGGCTATGTAAGAATGGCTGGCGAGGATGCAGACACAGTAGAGTTAAAGCCTGGGAAAAAGGTTGGCCTTGTATTAAATGAAAAAGACGAAGTTGCAAAATTAGTTTTTGATGGATATGAAAAGTATCCAAATGTTCGCGTTATTGAAGTGGAACAAGCTGATTTAGAACATAATTTAACAATTTCGGGCTATGAAGAGTACGAGGAAGAGCTTCAAACATTCCGAGTGAATGAAAAGGCTCGTATTATTACTGCTGGTGAAGAAATTCAAATTGCTCCGTATAACAGGCAGTTTGGCTCTAAAAAATTAGGTCAACGTGCCCTAACAATCTTTGCAGGTCCTGCAATGAACTTCATTTTAGCGTTTGTTATTTTTGTGATTCTTGGATTTGTACAAGGTGTTCCTGTTGACAAGCCAATGGTCGGAAAAGTAATGGAGAATAGTGCAGCAGAGCAAGCGGGATTAAAAGAAAATGATACAATTCAAGCAATTGATGGGAAAAACACAAGTACATGGAAAGATGTTGTTACCATTGTACGTGAAAACCCGAATAAAGAAATTACGTTACAAGTAAAGCGTGATAGTGAACAGTTTAATGTGAAAGTAACGCCAACGCTTGATAAAGAAGGTAAAGAAGAAGTTGGTAGAATCGGTGTCTACTCTCCTGTAGAGAAAACAGTGATGGGTTCTATTAAATCAGGTTTTGAACAAACATACCAATGGACGAAACTAATTTTTGAGTCTCTTGTGAAATTAGTAACTGGTCAATTTTCTATTAATGAGTTGTCAGGTCCAGTAGGAATTTATAATCTAACAGATCAAGTAGTAGATTATGGATTTACGCGTGTATTAAGTTTAGCTGCAGTATTAAGTATTAACCTTGGTTTATTTAATTTACTACCAGTTCCTGCTTTAGATGGTGGACGTTTATTCTTCTTCTTAATTGAAGCGTTACGAGGGAAACCAATTGATCGCCAAAAAGAAGGAATGGTTCACTTTATTGGTTTTGCATTATTAATGTTACTTATGTTAGTTGTAACTTGGAATGACATTCGTAAGTTTTTCTTGTAAAATAAAGTGAAACTTATAATGAAATAGAGCTCGTAGAATAAAATCCCTCACCTAACTCGAGGTGAGGGGTTTTCCTGCGTGTAAGAGTAAAATGAAGAGGTGCGAATAAATGAAACAAAGTATGGTATTCAGTCCTACATTACGTGAAGTTCCAGCTGATGCGGAGATTAAGAGTCATCAGTTATTACTTCGTGCAGGTTTTATGCGTCAAAATGCTTCTGGTATTTATAGTTTTCTACCATTTGGTTTAAAAGTACTACACAAAGTAGAACGTATCGTTCGAGAAGAAATGGAGCGCGCAGGTGCTGTAGAATTATTAATGCCAGCGATGCAAGCTGCAGAATTATGGCAAGAATCAGGCCGTTGGTATTCTTACGGATCTGAATTAATGCGTATGAAAGATCGTAACGCTCGTGAATTCGCATTAGGAGCGACACACGAGGAAGTAATTACGGATCTTGTACGTGATGAAGTAAAGTCATATAAAAAATTACCGTTAACATTATACCAAATTCAAACAAAATTCCGTGACGAACAAAGACCTCGTTTCGGTTTATTACGTGGAAGAGAGTTTCTAATGAAAGATGCATACTCTTTCCATGCTACACAAGAGAGCTTAGATGAAGTGTATGATCGCTTATACAAAGCATACTCTAACATTTTTGCTCGTTGTGGTTTGAATTTCCGTGCAGTTATTGCTGATTCTGGAGCAATGGGCGGAAAAGATACACATGAATTTATGGTATTATCTGATGTTGGTGAAGATACAATTGCATATTCTGATACATCTGATTATGCAGCGAACATCGAAATGGCTCCTGTTGTAGCTACGTATACGAAGAGTGACGAAGCAGAAAAAGCACTTGAAAAAGTAGCAACACCAGACCAAAAAGCAATTGAAGAAGTATCTGCATTCTTAAACATTGAAGCTGACAAGTGCATTAAGTCTATGGTATTTAAAGTAGATGAGAAATTAGTAGTGGTACTTGTTCGTGGAGATCATGAAGTAAACGATGTAAAAGTGAAAAATGTATACGGTGCTTCAGTTGTTGAACTTGCTTCTCATGAAGAAGTAAAACAACTATTAAATTGTGAAGTTGGTTCATTAGGGCCGATTGGTGTAACAGGTGATATCGAAATTATCGCTGACCATGCTGTAGCATCGATTGTTAACGGATGTTCAGGAGCGAACGAAGAAGGATTCCATTATGTAAATGTAAATCCAGAACGTGATTTTAAAGTAAGTCAATATACAGATTTACGTTTCATCCAAGAAGGAGACAAATCTCCAGATGGAAACGGAACAATTCTTTTCGCACGCGGAATTGAAGTTGGTCATGTATTCAAATTAGGAACTCGTTATAGTGAAGCAATGAACGCAACATTCCTAGATGAAAACGGAAAAACACAACCGCTTATTATGGGTTGTTACGGTATCGGGGTATCTCGTACAGTAGCAGCAATTGCAGAGCAGTTTAACGATGAGAACGGTTTAGTTTGGCCAAAAGCTGTTGCACCATTCCATGTGCATGTAATTCCAGTAAATATGAAATCTGATGCACAACGTGAAATGGGTGAAAATATCTACAACTCATTACAAGAGCAAGGATATGAAGTATTACTAGATGATCGTGCAGAACGTGCAGGTGTTAAATTTGCAGATGCAGATTTATTCGGCCTTCCGGTTCGCGTGACAGTTGGTAAAAAAGCAGACGAAGGTATTGTAGAAGTGAAGGTACGCGCTACAGGCGAGTCTGAAGAAGTAAAAGTAGAAGAACTTCAAACATATATTGCTAATATTTTAAAATAAGAAGAGGTACCTCGTAATGAGGTACCTTCTCTTTCTTTGTAAACGTATTTTGTAAAAGAAGAAGGGGGAAATCTTTCTTTGTAGTACGTTTCAATTTATAATAGCAAATGGAAGGAGAGTGCTTATGTCTTTAACAAATGAACAACAAGAGCGATTTCAAATTTTGCTCCAGCAGTTGCAAATACCAGACGACCTTATAAATCAATATTTACAAGGCGGTGGTATTGAAAGGCTTATTATTGATAAAACAAATAAAAGTTGGCATTTTAATTTACAAGTGCCACGTATTTTGCCTACAGAATTATATGAATTGCTAGAAACAAAGCTTAAGCAATCATTTTCTCATATTGCAAGAACAACATTTGCATTAGAAACAGAGAATAAACAATTTACAGAAGAAGAAGTGAGGGCGTATTGGCCACTTTGTACGGAACGAATTACATTTTCACCTATGTTTGCTTACTTAAAGAAGCAGCTTCCTCAGGTGAATGGAGTGAAGTTGCTTATAAATGTGAATAATGAGCTGGAATCTACTGCTTTAAAGAAAAACGTTGCGAAACCAGTAGGGGATCAATACGAAGCTTTTGGATTCCCGCGTTTCCAGTTAGACACACATATACAGCAAAATACAGAAGAAATGCAAAAGTTTCGTGAGCAAACGCAGCAAGAAGACCGCGAACGTGTTATACAAGCTATGGAAGAAATGGCGAAGAAGCAAGCTGAAGAAAGTAGCGTTGTGCATGAAGGGCCGGTTGTACTCGGATATCTTATTAAGCCAGATGAAGAGATTACACCGATGCGAGAAATTCAAGATGAAGAAAGAAGAAAAACGGTTCAAGGATATGTCTTCCACGTAGAAACGAAAGAACTTCGTAGTGGACGTACGTTATTAACTTTAAAAATAACGGATTATACGGATTCTATTATGATCAAAATGTTCTCCCGTGACAAAGAAGATATTCCAATGCTGCAGTCCTTGAAAAAAGGAATGTGGGTAAAAGCACGTGGTTCTGTTCAAAATGATACGTTTGTTCGAGATTTAGTAATGATTGCAAATGATATTAATGAAATAACGGGACCGTCTCGTAAAGATAAAGCGCCAGAAGGTGAAAAACGAGTAGAGCTCCATCTTCATACTCCAATGAGCCAAATGGACGCTGTTACTCCAGTTTCTAAGCTTGTTGCTCAAGCTGGTAAATGGGGACATGAGGCGATTGCGATTACAGACCATGCTGTTGCACAGTCATTCCCAGAAGCATATTCAGCTGGGAAAAAAGCCGGAATTAAAGTTATATATGGTGTGGAAGCAAACTTAGTGAATGACGGAGTACCAATTGCTTATAATGAAGAACATCGTTTGCTGGCTGATGAAACATATGTTGTTTTTGACGTTGAGACGACAGGTTTATCAGCTGTATATGATACAGTTATTGAGTTAGCTGCCGTAAAAGTAAAAGGTGGCGAAATTATTGACCGCTTTGAATCTTTTGCAAATCCGCATCAACCATTATCGGCAACAATTATTGAATTAACAGGTATTACAGATGATATGTTAACCGACGCACCAGAAGTGGACGAAGTGTTTAAAAAGTTTGAGGAATGGATGGGTGACCATACACTTGTTGCTCATAACGCAAGCTTCGATATGGGCTTTATTAACGTAGGATTTAAAAAAGCTGGTTTAGAAAAAACGAAAAATCCAGTAATAGATACGTTAGAGCTTGCACGATTCTTATTCCCAGAAATGAAAAATCACCGTTTAAATACGTTGTGTAAAAAGATGGATATCGAATTAACGCAACATCACCGTGCAATTTATGATACAGAAGCAACGGGATATTTACTTGTAAAAATGTTAAAAGAGGTAATTGAAAAAGGTTTTGAATATCATGATCAATTAAACGATAGTATGGGACAAGGGGATGCATATAAACGCGGGCGTCCAAGTCATATGACATTACTTGCTACATCGGATGTTGGATTGAAAAATTTATATAAACTTGTTTCATATTCTCATTTAAATTACTTTTACCGTGTACCACGAGTACCAAGATCACTATTAAAAAAGTATCGTGAAGGTATTTTAGTAGGAACGGCTTGTGATAAAGGTGAAGTGTTTGAGGCGATGATGCAAAAAGCTCCTGAAGAGGTAGAAGAAATTGCGCAGTTTTACGATTACATTGAAGTAATGCCACCAGAAGTGTTACGTCATTTAGTAGAGCGTGAACTCGTTCGAGATGAGGGACAATTAAAAACAATTATTTCTAACTTAGTAAAACTAGGTGAGACGTTAGATAAACCAGTTGTTGCTACAGGAAACGTGCATTACTTAAATCCAGAAGATGCAATGTATCGTAAAATTTTAGTAAGTTCACAGGGTGGAGCGAATCCGTTAAACCGACATTCATTACCACCTGTACATTTCCGTACAACGGATGAAATGTTAGAGTGTTTCTCA
This sequence comes from Bacillus sp. AFS059628, assembly GCF_002571225.1. GTDB lineage: Bacteria > Bacillota > Bacilli > Bacillales > Bacillaceae_G > Bacillus_A. Next base: position 93,882 of record NZ_NVEC01000007.1, read on the forward strand.
TTTTTAGGTGAAGACGTAGCGAAAGAAATTGTTGTAACGAATACACAAAAGATTGCATCATTAATTGGTGATGTTCATCCAGTAAAAGATGATCTATATACACCGAAAATTGAAGGTGCGGATGATGAAACGCGTGATATGAGTTATAAAATGGCGCGTAGCATTTATGGTGAAGAGTTACCTGAAATAGTAGAAGCCCGTTTAGAAAAAGAATTAAAAAGTATTATTGGGCATGGATTTGCCGTAATTTATTTAATTTCACATAAACTTGTGAAAAAATCATTAGTAGACGGATATCTAGTAGGTTCGCGTGGATCGGTAGGTTCATCATTCGTTGCAACGATGATGGAAATTACAGAAGTAAACCCATTACCACCACATTATGTATGTCCGAAATGTAAGCAATCAGAATTCTTTAATGATGGTTCTGTAGGTTCTGGTTTTGACTTACCGGATAAAGAATGTCCTGCATGTAACGTTCCATACGTAAAAGATGGACATGATATTCCGTTCGAAACGTTCCTTGGATTTAAAGGAGATAAGGTACCCGACATCGATTTGAGTGCGACACGTTCTTAACTGAAAAGGTTAAGCACTAGCATCCGCTAGTAGAACTGCTATTCTGAAGTATGGAAAGATGGAGTAACGTCCTGAAACATACTCGCTGAAGCTACGGCAAGCGATAGCGATAATGCAAACATCAACATCGTTTGAAGCCCGTTAAAGTAGGCTGAAGTTCACCCTAACGTAAAAGACGAGGAAAGGGAGGTATAAATCTTCTGTGAATGATAGGTCTGGTGTCTATAAAATTCCTACGGTTAGAATCAGTAGAATCACTGGGACGAACCCTCGACTGACTTTTCGTGAATGTCACGTTACAGAAATGTAACGGGGTCCAAAGAGGACTTCCAAGTGTGGATGAGTAAGCGTTTGGTTATGAAAATCCATACTGTGTTACAGGCACAGTCAAGCTTGGCGGAATTTAGGGGGAACCTAAGGGGATTATGTAAAGATAAGAATAGTGGAACGTGTGAAGCTTTCGACATAAGAGAAGATTGCACTTCGATGACGATGGCATGTGGAAAGGCAGATGCTATAACACATTTTACGAAAGTGGCAGTAGTGCCGTAGTACCGCTTAATGAAATGCCGAAGATGACTGAATAACCAATAGGTCGGAGGATAAAAACATTTCAGAGGGAAGGGCACAAGTCGTTAACGTCGAAACAAAACCTACAAAAGTCAGATTCGTGTATGACAAAAGAGAAACGAAAACTTCATTAAGGAAGTGATTAGTTGGCTGACTTGATGATTCAAAAGTTAAGAAACAATGAATATTTTGGCTTACAATCAACTTTTGACAATCTTTATGAAGAAAGCAAAAAGGGTCGATATTTCAAAAATATTTATGAGCTGATTATTTCTGAAGAAAACATTCGATTAGCCTTTCGTAATTTAAAATGCAACACAGGTAGTAAAACGAAAGGGACAAATGGACACACAATAAAACATCTTAATAAAATAGATGCCGATAAGCTAATTAGATTAACGCAGAAGAGATTAGAAAACTATATGCCGCATGCAGTAAGGCGTTTGTTTATATCAAAGCCAAATGGAAAAATGCGACCTTTAGGGATTCCAACAATTGAAGACCGATTAATCCAGCAAATGTTCCAACAAGTTCTAGAGCCGATTGTTGAAGGGAAGTTTCATCCACAAAGCTATGGTTTTCGACCAAAACGCGGCACTCATGATGCTTTAGCTAGATGCTATCATATGGTCAATCACAGTCATCAACATTTTGTAGTGGACATAGATATTAAAGGTTTCTTTGATAACGTTAATCATAAAAAGCTAATGAGGCAACTATGGACAATTGGAATACGGGATAAAAAAGTTTTATCCATCATCAAAAAGATGCTGAAGGCGGAAGTTACAGGTGAAGGCATTCCTGTTAAAGGGACTCCTCAAGGTGGTATTTTATCTCCATTACTAGCCAACGTTGTATTAAATGAACTTGACTGGTGGGTGTCAAACCAATGGGAAACAAAACCAACAAGAGTACCTTATAAATTAAAACGCAATAAAACGGATGCGCTAAAAAAGACAAGGTTAAAGCCAATGTATCTAGTAAGGTATGCAGATGATTTTAAAATCTTCACAAATTCCTACGATAACGCTAGAAAGATTAAAATAGCGGTTGAAAAATGGCTCAAAGAAAGATTGGGTCTTGAGATAAGTGAAGAAAAAAGTAAAATCACAAACTTACGGAAAAACGGTACAGATTTTTTAGGGATTCGATTTAGAGCCGTTCAGAAGGGAAATGCTAAAACTGGTTATATTGTAAATTCTAAAATGGACCCGAAAGCGAAAGATAAAGTATTAGGTGTCATTAGGCATCAATTAGTGAAACTAAGAAAAAGTCCTACTCCAGAAAAAGTGATGAATTTTAATTCGAATATACTTGGATTGCATAATTACTACAAAATTGCGACCAGAATCTCTCAAGATTTTAACGAGCTAAGACATAAAATTCATCCGAATATAAAATCATTGATGTTCAGAAACATCTTTGTTTATACAAAAGAAACCAATCATATCATTGATAAGTTTTATGGAGATTATAATTGTCCAAGGTTTAAAAGTAATGGATTACTGGTCTATCCTATTGAAGCAATTCGACATGATATACGAGGTCAAAGAGACCCTAATTTTTCTGTTTATAATAAAAAGGATAGGGCATCAATTCATAAAGAGATAAAACATGTGTCTGTGCGAGAAATCGAAATGTTTCGTAAAGGAATATATAAAACAAAAAGTGTTTTGTATGAAAATAATCGCTTAAGTAAATATGTCGCGCAAAAAGGATGTTGTGGCATAACGGGAGAACGATTGACTCCTCATAATGCTATATGTCATCATATTAAGCCAACAGGACAAGGTGGTAGTGATGAATATCACAACTTAATTATTATTAATAAGAAATATCATATGTTAATTCACAATAAAGACCCTCTTGCTAATGAAGATTATAAAAAATTGTTAGTCAAATTCGATAAGAAAGCATTAAGTAAATTAAATAAGTTGAGAACGGAAGTAGGAAATCCAAAACTGAGCTTATAAACTTCGATAAAGTTAACGATGGAACGCCGTGTGAGTGTGAAAGCCTCATGCACGGTGTGGAGTGGGGGAAAAGCTGGAGATAATATCAAATGCTTACCTATCACTATATTTCTCCGGGGAATATCAACCACGTGCCCATAACTATACGAAAGTACTGTTCGGTGAAGATTATGTATACCGTGCAGGAACGATTGGTACAGTTGCGGAAAAAACGGCTTATGGATATGTAAAAGGTTATGCGAACGATCATAACTTGACGATTCGAAATGCAGAGATTGACCGCTTAGTAGCAGGATGTACTGGTGTAAAACGTACAACAGGACAGCATCCAGGTGGTATTATCGTTGTGCCAGATTATATGGACATCTTTGACTTCTCACCAATACAGTTTCCGGCAGATTCAATAGGGGCTGAGTGGAGAACAACACACTTTGATTTCCACTCGATTCATGATAATTTATTGAAACTTGATATACTAGGACACGATGATCCGACGGTTATTCGTATGTTACAAGATTTAAGTGGTATTGATCCGAAAACAATCCCAACGGACGATCCAGAAGTAATGAAAATTTTCTCAGGTCCAGAATCATTAGGGGTAACGGAAGAACAAATTAACTGTAAAACAGGTACACTTGGTATACCAGAGTTTGGTACGAAATTCGTAAGACAGATGTTAGAAGAGACGAAACCGACGACATTCTCAGAGTTAGTCCAAATTTCTGGACTATCGCATGGTACGGACGTATGGCTAGGTAATGCCAACGAGTTAATTTATAACGGTACATGTACGCTGAGCGAAGTTATCGGTTGTCGTGATGACATCATGGTATATTTAATCTATCAAGGTTTAGACCCATCATTAGCATTCAAAATCATGGAGTCCGTTCGTAAAGGTAAAGGTGTACCAGAAGAATGGGAAGAGGACATGAAAAGTAATAATGTACCTGGTTGGTATATTGATTCATGTAAGAAGATTAAGTACATGTTCCCTAAAGCTCATGCGGCTGCGTACGTACTTATGGCTGTGCGTATCGCATACTTTAAAGTACATTTCGCGCTTCTATTCTATGCCGCATACTTTACGGTTCGTGCAGATGACTTTGACGTAGAAGCGATGGCGAAAGGTTCAGCATCTATACGTGCAAGAATTGATGAAATTGCGCAAAAAGGTTTGGATGCAGCGCCGAAAGAGAAGAGTTTATTAACGGTACTAGAAATGACACTTGAAATGTGTGAGCGTGGATACTCATTCCAGAAGGTTGATTTATATCGCTCACATGCAACAGACTTTATTATTGATGGAGATACGTTAATTCCTCCATTTAATGCAGTGCCTGGACTTGGTACAAACGCAGCTTTAAGTATTGTAGAAGCACGTAAAAATGGAGATTTCTTATCAAAAGAAGATTTACAGCAACGCAGTAAGGTTTCAAAAACAATTATTGAGTATCTAGATAGTCAAGGTTGCTTAGGAGATCTACCTGACCAAAACCAGTTATCACTGTTCTAATAGGTAGGAAAAGTCTTTGCAAATCAACATTTGCTATGGTATACTATTAACCGAGATAACCATGTCATGTATATTGTGTGAAAAAAAGAGTGGGGAAACCCACTCTTTCGTGTTACTATCTACATTTTATTGATGTGGAGAGGTAAGAAATTTCTGTCGTATATACATATTTTGTTACAAGTTTTACTTCTTAAATTTGGTAATACTAAGACAGATATTCCCTGCTTAACAGCAGGGGCTTTTGTTAGCTAACGAGAAAGAATAAGATAGACCGTTCTATGGACGGAGTCTTTTCTTGTAAATGGTACATGACGGCAGGAAGGAGGCTGTTTATGGATAAGAAAGTCACAGAAGTTGTAGAAGCATTTGCGCAGCCAATCGTTGAAGAGTTAAATCTTGAACTTGTAGATGTAGAGTATGTGAAAGAAGGACAAGACTGGTTCTTACGCGTATTCATCGATTCTGAAAAGGGAGTCGACATTGAAGAATGCGGTGCGGTGAGTGAACGTTTAAGCGAAGCTTTAGATAAAGAGGATCCAATTCCTCATCTTTACTTTTTGGATGTGTCATCTCCTGGAGCAGAACGCCCATTAAAGAAAGAGAAAGACTTCCAGCAAGCGGTAGGAAAACAAGTGGCAATTAAAACATATGAGCCGATTGATGGTGAAAAGATGTTTGAAGGCAAAATGCTTTCCTATGATGGTACTACAATTACACTATTATTAACAATTAAAACACGTAAAAAAGAAATCCAAATTCCAATGGATAAAGTTGCAAATGCGCGACTTGCTGTTACGTTTTAGTTAGAAGGGGGATCTTCATGAGCACTGAGTTGTTAGATGCCTTGCTCGTATTAGAGTCAGAAAAAGGAATTAGCAAAGATATTATTATTGATGCGATTGAAGCAGCGTTAATCTCTGCTTATAAACGCAATTTTAACCAAGCACAAAACGTTCGTGTGAGCTTTAACCCAGAAGTGGGAACAATCCAAGTTTTAGCACGTAAAGACGTTGTTGATAATGTGTTTGATCCACGTCTTGAAATTTCTGTTGAAGAAGCAAGACAAATTAATCCAAACTATCAAGATGGTGACGTACTAGAAATTGAAGTAACACCAAAAGATTTCGGTCGTATTGCAGCACAAACTGCAAAACAAGTTGTAACACAACGAGTGCGTGAAGCAGAACGTGGTGTTATTTACTCTGAGTTTAGTGACCGTGAAGAAGATATCATGGTTGGTATCGTACAACGTCAGGATGCTCGTTTCATTTACGTAAGCTTAGGAAAAGTAGAAGCTTTATTACCTGTAAGTGAGCAAATGCCAAACGAACAGTACAAACCACATGATCGCATTCGCGTATTCATTACGAAAGTAGAAAAAACAACAAAAGGACCACAAATTTACGTATCACGTACACATCCTGGTCTTTTAAAACGTTTATTCGAAATGGAAGTTCCTGAAATTTATGATGGAACTGTTGAAATTCGTTCTGTAGCACGTGAAGCGGGCGATCGTTCTAAAATCTCTGTACATGCAGAGAACATTGATGTTGATCCAGTAGGTTCTTGTGTAGGACCAAAAGGACAACGTGTACAACGTATTGTAGACGAACTAAAAGGTGAAAAGATTGACATCGTTCGCTGGTCAAATGATCCAGTAGAATATGTTGCCAATGCTTTAAGCCCATCACAAGTTGTGAAAGTACTTGTAGATGAAGAAGAAAAAGCAACAACAGTTGTTGTTCCAGACCACCAACTGTCATTAGCTATCGGTAAACGTGGACAAAATGCACGTCTAGCAGCTAAATTAACAGGTTGGAAAATTGATATTAAGAGTGAGTCTGATGCGAAACAACTTGGTATTGTAACAGAAGAAGATAGCGTAGTCGCATTCGGATTCGATTCAGTTGAAGACGAAATCGAATAGAGGTGATGAGTATGAGCAATCGAAAAGTTCCGTTACGAAAATGTGTTGCGACGCAAGAAATGAAATCAAAACGAGAGCTCGTTCGCATTGTTCGTTCCAAAGAGGGAGAAGTGTCCATTGATTTAACTGGAAAGAAATCAGGACGAGGTGCTTATTTATCAAAAGATAAAGAAAGTATTCTTCAAGCCCAAAAGAAAAATGTTTTGGAACATCATCTAAAAGCGAAAATCGACAGTTCTCTTTATGAAGAGCTTCTTGAGCTTGTTGAGAAGGAGTCGAAATAAGTGTCCGATTGGAAATCGTTTTTAGGACTAGCAAACCGGGCTCGGAAAATTATTTCGGGTGAAGAACTTGTTTTAAAAGAAGTACGAAGTGGCAAAGCAAAGCTTGTATTGCTATCTGAGGATGCGTCAGCAAATACTGCAAAGCGTATTACGGATAAAACGACGTATTACAACGTACCAATGAGAAAGGTCGAAAATCGACAACAATTAGGGCATGCGATTGGGAGAGATGAGCGAGTCGTTGTAGCTGTGTTAGATGAAGGCTTTGCGAAAAAGCTGCGTAGCATGCTCGATACAAATTACCGGGGGTGAAGGTATGAGTAAAATTCGAGTGCATGAATATGCAAAACAACATAATATCTCAAGTAAAGATCTTATGACAAAACTAAAAGAAATGAATATCGAGGTTTCGAATCATATGACAATGTTAGACGATGAAGTAGTAAACAAATTAGATAATGAGTATCAAACTGAAAAACCTTCTGTTGCAGATGAGTTTGAAGTAGAAGAAAAAGTTGTTCGTAGTAAAAAGAACAGCAATAAGAAAAAGAAAAAAGGCAAAGGAAATGAAGACAAACGTCAAGATAACTTTGCTGGAAGACAACAAACACAAACTGTAGAAACACCAGATAAAATTACTTTCTCTGGAAGTCTTACAGTAGGTGAGCTTGCTAAGAAATTAAGCAAAGAGCCGTCTGAAATTATTAAGAAGCTCTTCATGCTTGGAATTATGGCAACAATTAACCAAGACTTAGATAAAGATACAATTGAATTAATTGCTACTGATTATGGTATTGAAGTAGAAGAAGAAGTAATTGTAAGCGAGACTGAGTTTGAAACATTTATCGATGAGCAAGATGATGAAGAGAACTTAAAAGAACGTCCAGCTGTAGTTACAATCATGGGACACGTTGACCATGGTAAAACAACATTACTTGACTCTATCCGTAATTCAAAAGTAACTGCAGGCGAAGCAGGTGGAATTACTCAGCATATTGGTGCATACCAAGTTGAAGTAAATGATAAGAAGATTACATTCTTAGATACACCTGGTCACGCAGCATTTACAACGATGCGTGCTCGTGGTGCGCAAGTAACGGATATTACAATTCTTGTTGTTGCAGCTGATGACGGTGTTATGCCACAAACAGTTGAAGCAATTAGCCATGCGAAAGCAGCTGGAGTACCAATTATTGTAGCTGTGAATAAAATGGATAAACCAGCGGCAAATCCTGATCGTGTAATGCAAGAATTAACAGAATATGAATTAGTTCCAGAAGCTTGGGGCGGAGATACAATTTTTGTACCAATTTCTGCAATTCAAGGTGAAGGAATTGACAACTTACTAGAAATGATTCTTCTTGTAAGTGAAGTAGAAGAATATAAAGCAAATCCAAACCGCTATGCAACTGGTACTGTAATCGAAGCACAGCTTGATAAAGGTAAAGGAACTATCGCGACATTACTTGTTCAAAACGGTACGCTTCGAGTTGGAGATCCAATCGTTGTTGGTACTTCATTCGGACGTGTTCGTGCGATGGTAAGTGATATTGGTCGTCGTGTAAAAGTTGCTGGCCCATCAACTCCTGTTGAGATTACAGGTTTAAACGAAGTACCACAAGCGGGAGATCGTTTCATGGCATTCGCTGATGAGAAGAAAGCTCGTCAAATCGGTGAATCACGTGCACAAGAAGCGTTACTTGCTCAACGTGGTGAAAAATCTAAATTAAGCCTTGAAGATTTATTCCAACAAATCCAAGAGGGCGATGTAAAAGAAATTAACTTAATTGTGAAAGCAGACGTACAAGGTTCTGTAGAAGCAATGGCAGCATCACTTCGTAAAATTGATGTTGAAGGTGTTAAAGTTAAAATTATCCATACAGGCGTAGGTGCAATCACAGAATCTGATATCATTTTAGCTTCTGCATCTAATGCAATTGTAATTGGATTTAACGTACGCCCTGATGTGAATGCGAAGCGTACAGCTGAATTAGAAAATGTTGACGTTCGTTTACACCGTATTATCTATAAAGTAATCGAAGAAATCGAATCAGCAATGCAAGGTATGCTAGATCCAGAATTCGAAGAAAAAGTAATCGGTCAAGCGGAAGTACGTCAAACGTTTAAAGTAACAAAAGTTGGAACAATCGCAGGTTGTTACGTAACAGACGGTAAAATTACACGTGATAGTGGCGTGCGTATTATCCGTGACGGCGTAGTAATCTTCGAAGGACAACTTGATACGTTAAAACGTTTCAAAGACGACGTAAAAGAAGTTGCACAAAACTATGAGTGTGGTATTACAATTGAGCGATATAATGATCTTAAAGAAGGGGACATCATTGAAGCGTACATTATGGAAGAAGTGAAGCGATGATTATCGCTTCACTCTCATTCGAGTGTATGATTTACGATGTGCATTCTTTAAAAGAGAAACGAGCAATTTTGCAACGTGTGCTAACTCGTGTGAAGCAGCGTTATAACGTAGCTGTTTCAGAAGTAGGGCATCAAGATGTATGGCAACGTACAGAAATTGCAATTGTTTCTGTATCCTCCAATCGTGTTATTTGTGAAAAAGAAATGAATCGTGTACTTGAGTACATCGATTCATTTCCTGAAATTGAACGTACAATAACACAATTGGAATGGTATTGAATGAGGTGAAGAGTTATGAAATTACGTGCAAACCGTGTAGGCGAGCAAATGAAAAAAGAATTAGGCGACATCATCAGTCGTAAAATTAAAGATCCACGTGTCGGATTTGTTACAGTAACAGATGTACAAGTGAGTGGAGATTTACAAATTGCTACAGTGTATATTTCTGTTTTAGGTGATGAAGAACAGAAAGAAAGTACATTAAAAGGTTTAGCGAAGGCAAAAGGCTTCATTCGTTCAGAAATTGGCCAACGTATTCGTCTTCGTAAAACGCCGGAAATTTCTTTTGAATTTGATGAATCTATCGGATATGGTCATCGAATTGATACACTTTTACATGAAATTAATAAAGAAGGTAAACGTGAAGAATAATGGATAGACATTTGTCTATCCATTTTTTCAATGTAAAATAAGTTTTAGGTAATCATTATGAAAGAAATACGATGAGGTGAACATATATGGAAGGTATAGTATTATTACATAAGCCAAAAGGCATGACATCACACGATTGTGTATTTAAATTAAGAAAGATATTACGTGAAAAACGAATTGGTCATACAGGAACATTAGATCCAGATGTAACAGGAGTATTACCTATTTGTGTTGGACGAGCAACGAAGATTGCACAATTTTTAACAAGCGAAACGAAAACATATGAAGGTGAAGTAACATTAGGATTTTCAACAACAACTGAAGATGCTTCTGGTGAAGTTGTGGAAACGAAACATGTAGATCGTGTTCTTTCTCGTAAAGAAGTGGAAGAGGTTCTTGCGGCATTAACAGGTACGATTGAGCAAATGCCTCCGATGTTTTCGGCTGTAAAAGTTAACGGAAAAAAATTATATGAATACGCAAGAGCCGGACAAGAGGTTGAACGTCCAGTGCGTACAATTACAATTCATGAATTTGTATTACTAGATGACCGTGAAGTGTTTGAAGGTGAAAATATTTCATTCCGTTTCCGTGTAACGTGTAGTAAAGGAACATATGTAAGAACGTTAGCGGTAATGATTGGTGAAAAACTTGGTTTTCCATCACATATGTCTCACCTTGTAAGAACGGCTTCTGGTGAATTTTTATTAGAAGATTGCATATCATTTGAAGAAATTGAAGAAAACGTGCAAAATGGAACAGTAGAGTCTATCTTCATTTCAATTGATGAAGCATTAAGTAAGTTCCCGAAAATGGTTGTAGATGAAAAGCAAGCAGAAAAAATAAAGAATGGTATGTTCTTAAAAAATGAATCGCAAATAACGGCGCCATTTATAACAGTATTTGATAAAAACGAGCGCTGCCTTGCAATTTATGAACACCATCCAAAACACCCTGGTATGCTAAAGCCGATGAAAGTACTTGTGAATAATCAAGAACTAAAGCTATAATGAATTATTGGAAGGATTATTACAGAAAAAGGTGAATTCAAGCGTGAAACTTATTCATTTAACTCATCCACATGAACAAAATAAATTAGAATTACCACCTACTGTAATGGCATTAGGATTTTTTGATGGCATTCATTTAGGACATCAACGTGTAATTCGAACTGCGAAACAAATAGCAGATGAACGAGGATACAAAAGTGCAGTGATGACATTTTACCCACATCCATCTGTTGTTTTAGGTAAAAAGGAAGCGCATGCCGAGTATATTACACCGATGTGTGATAAAGAGAAAATAGTCGAGAACTTAGGAATCGATATATTATATGTTGTTAAATTTGATGAATTATTTGCAGAGTTATTACCACAACAATTTGTAGATGATTATATTATTGGTTTAAATGTAAAGCATGTAGTAGCAGGGTTTGATTATTCATATGGACGTTTAGGAAAAGGAAAGATGGAGACTTTACCATTTCATGCAAGAGGGGAGTTTACACAGACTGTGATTGAAAAAGTTGAATTTCAAGAAGAGAAAGTAAGTTCTACAGCATTACGAAAGTTAATTCGAAATGGCGAAATGGAAAAAATTCCATCTATTTTAGGTAGAGCATATACAGTAGGGGGAACGGTTGTACACGGTGATAAACGTGGACGTCAAATTGGTTTCCCGACAGCGAATGTTGGTTTAAGTGATGAGTATCTATTACCACCTGTAGGTGTTTATGCAGTGAGATTAAAAGTTCACGATGAATGGTTCGATGGTGTATGTAATATTGGATATAAACCAACCTTTAAAGAAGATGAGCGTCAACTTTCTATTGAAGTGCACTTATTTGAATTTAACAAAGACATATATGATCAAAATGTTACAGTAGAGTGGCATATGCGTATAAGAGAAGAGAAGAAATTCAATGGCATCGATGAGTTAGTTGAACAAATCGCAAAAGATAAGAAAACAGCACAAGAATATTTTGCGAACGAAAAGAATATACTTGCTTTTTCAAATGAAAAGTAGTATTCTATGTTATGTACTTTATGACAACCATTGCTTGGCATTGCGACTCACCGACGCTTGCTAGGTAATCGGGGGTTTAATTAATAGGAGGTGAAATAGGATGGCTTTAACACAAGAGCGTAAAAATGAAATCATTGCACAATTTAGAACTCATGAGACTGATACTGGTTCTCCAGAGGTTCAAATTGCTGTCCTAACGGAGCAAATTAACACTCTAAACGAGCACTTACGTACTCACAAGAAAGATCATCATTCACGTCGTGGTCTATTAAAGATGGTTGGTAAACGTCGTAACTTACTAACTTACCTTCGTAATAGCGATATCACACGTTACCGTGAATTAATCACAAAGCTTGGCTTACGTCGATAGTCAAAGAAGCGGGAATATTCCCGCTTTTTTGTTAGGTAAAAATATATCTTCTACTCTTTATAGCTTACTTCATTTTCGGTAATACTAGAGGTAGAATATTGTGATATACTATCCATTTACATAGAAGAATTGAATACTTTAAATTGAGAGGGGTACTTAAATGAGTCAAGAAAAGCAAGTCTTCTCGATAGATTTAGCTGGTCGCCAGCTAACAGTTGAAACAGGTCAGCTTGCAAAGCAAGCGAACGGAGCAGTATTAGTAAGATATGGCGATACAGCGGTTCTATCTACAGCAACTGCATCAAAAGAAGCAAAAAATGTAGATTTCTTCCCACTTACAGTAAACTATGAAGAGCGTTTATATGCAGTCGGAAAAATTCCAGGCGGTTTCATTAAACGTGAAGGTCGTCCAAGTGAAAAAGCAATTTTGGCAAGTCGTTTAATCGACCGTCCAATTCGTCCACTTTTCGCAGATGGTTTCCGTAACGAAGTACAAGTTGTCAGCATCGTAATGAGTGTTGATCAAGATTGTTCTTCTGAAATGGCAGCTATGCTTGGTTCTTCATTAGCGTTATCGATTTCAGATATTCCATTTGAAGGTCCAATCGCGGGTGCAACAGTTGGTCGTATTAACGGCGAATTCGTTATCAACCCAACAGTAGAACAGCAAGAACAAAGTGATATTCACCTTGTTGTAGCTGGTACGAAAGATGCAATTAACATGGTTGAAGCAGGAGCAGATCAAGTGCCTGAGGAAACAATGTTAGAAGCAATTATGTTTGGTCATGACGAAATTAAACGTCTAATTGCATTCCAAGAAGAGATTGTACAAGCTGTAGGTAAAGAGAAATCAGAAGTGAAACTTTATGAAGTTGACGCTGATCTTAACCAAGCTGTACGTGAAATGGCTGAGAAGGATATGCATTCTGCAATTCAAGTACATGAGAAACATGCACGTGAAGATGCAATTAATGAAGTGAAAAAGCGTGTAATCGAGCATTACGAAGCGCAAGAAGCTGACGCTGATACATTAGGACAAGTAAATGAGATTTTATATAAAATTGTAAAAGAAGAAGTACGTCGTCTTATTACAGTTGAGAAAATCCGCCCAGATGGCCGTAAAGGTGACGAAATCCGTCCATTAGCATCAGAGGTTGGCATTTTATCTCGTACACACGGTTCTGGTTTATTCACACGTGGACAAACACAAGCATTAAGTATTTGTACATTAGGTGCATTAGGCGATGTGCAAATTTTAGATGGTCTTGGTGTAGAAGAATCAAAACGCTTTATGCACCATTACAATTTCCCATCATTTAGTGTTGGTGAAACAAGACCAATGCGTGGGCCAGGTCGTCGTGAAATCGGTCACGGTGCACTAGGAGAACGTGCTCTTGAGCCTGTAATTCCATCTGAAAAAGATTTCCCATATACAGTACGTCTTGTATCTGAAGTTTTAGAATCAAATGGTTCGACTTCACAAGCAAGTATTTGTGGTAGTACTTTAGCAATGATGGATGCTGGTGTTCCACTTAAAGCTCCAGTTGCAGGTATTGCAATGGGTCTAGTTAAATCAGGTGAGCATTACACAATTTTATCTGATATTCAAGGTATGGAAGATCATTTAGGTGATATGGACTTTAAAGTAGCAGGTACAGCGCAAGGTGTAACTGCACTACAAATGGACATTAAAATCGATGGTCTATCTCGTGAAATTTTAGAAGAGGCATTACAACAAGCGAAAGTTGGTCGTGTGCACATTCTAAATCATATGTTATCTGTTATTGCAGAGCCACGTACTGAATTATCAGCATACGCTCCAAAGATTATTACAATGACAATTAACCCAGATAAAATCCGTGACGTTATCGGACCAAGCGGTAAACAAATCAATAAAATTATTGAAGAAACTGGCGTTAAAATTGATATCGAGCAAGATGGTACAGTATTCATTTCTTCAATAAATCAAGAAATGAACGACAAAGCTAAGAAAATTATCGAAGATATCGTTCGCGAAGTACAAGTAGGTGAAATCTACGAAGGAAAAGTGAAACGTGTTGAGAAATTCGGTGCTTTCGTTGAATTATTCAGCGGAAAAGATGGATTAGTTCACATTTCTGAACTTGCACTTGAGCGTGTAGGTAAAGTAGAAGACGTTGTGAAAATCGGTGATGTAATTACAGTTAAAGTTATCGAGATTGACAAGCAAGGTCGTGTGAATCTATCTAGAAAAGTATTGCTAAAAGAAGAGCAAGAAAAAGAAGCTGCTAAAGAAGAAAACAAACAAGAGCAGCAATAAGTAAAAGCCAGTTTAACTGGCTTTTTTTGTTATGTAAAAATATGATTTATATATATTTTTATGTCAGCATAGGTATAGTTTTCATTATAACGCTCAAATTAACAAAGATAAGAAGAAAAATGTTTTTTATATAGTTAATGGGAGGGTTTATATGAAAGCTCGTATATTGGCATACATATGTATATTCTTTTTATATGTCAGTGTAGGCTCTTATTCCGTTTTTGCACAGGATAACTTATATGAAGAAATTCAAAAGCATGCAAAACAATATGAGATTGCACCTCAAAATGCGATGATTGATAAGATCTGGAAAGCAACACCAGGATATAATGGAAGACAAGTTGATATGGAAGCATCCTACAACAATATGAAGAAGCTAAAGAAATTTGATCAAAAACATCTTGAATTCAAGGAAGTATCACCGAGTGTCCACTTAGAAGATTTATCACCAGCTCCAATTTATAGGGGGCATCCGAATAAAAAGATGGTGGGATTAACAATAAATGTGGCATGGGGAAATGAGTATTTGCCTCGTATATTAGAAATATTGAAAAAACACGATGTGAAGGCAACTTTCTTTTTAGAAGGACGTTGGGTGAAAGAAAATTTACGATTTGCAAAAATGATTGTCGATGCAAATCAAGAAGTTGGAAATCATTCATACACTCACCCTAATATGAAAACGCTATCGTCTGATGAAATACGAGAGCAGTTACAAAAAACAAATCGAATGATTGAAGCAGCTACGAATCAAAAGGTGAGATGGTTTGCACCGCCGAGCGGAAGTTTTCGGGATGAAGTCGTGAAAATTGCAGATGATTTCCAAATGGGAACGATCATGTGGACTGTCGATACAATTGATTGGAAGCGACCTGAGCCAGATGTACTATTGCAGAGAGTAATGCGAAAAATACATCCTGGTGCTATCGTATTAATGCATCCTACTTCATCTACATCAGAAGCATTAGATACAATGATTACAAAATTGAAGGAACAAGGATATAAAATAGGGAATATAACAGAATTAATGGATGAAAAACGCGTGGATTAAATACATTTGCATGACATTCATCCTTAAACTTGTTATCATTAAATAATAGCACTTATTTAGAGAAACTGGCAGTAGGAGGAAAGTTTTTGATTAAAAAATATACTTGTAAAAATGGTGTAAGAATAGTTATGGAGAATATACCAACTGTAAGATCAGTTGCGATTGGTATTTGGATTCATGCAGGATCAAGAAATGAAAATGAAAAAAATAACGGGATTTCTCACTTTTTAGAGCATATGTTCTTTAAAGGGACGGAAACACGTAGTGCACGCGAAATCGCAGAATCATTTGATAGCATTGGTGGGCAAGTGAATGCTTTTACTTCAAAAGAATACACTTGTTACTATGCAAAAGTGCTAGATGAGCATGCTAAATACGCTTTAGATGTATTAGCAGACATGTTCTTTAATTCAACATTTGATGAAGAAGAATTGAAAAAAGAGAAGAATGTCGTATGTGAAGAAATTAAAATGTACGAAGATGCTCCAGATGATATTGTGCATGATATGTTAACGAAAGCAACATATGAAACGCATCCGCTTGGATATCCTATTTTAGGAACAGAAGAAACGCTTAATACGTTTACAGGTGATACGCTACGCCAATATATTAAGGATCATTACACACCTGAAAATGTAGTTGTTTCAGTTGCAGGAAATATTGATGAAGCCTTCTTACAAACAGTAGAGCAATATTTCGGTAGTTATGAAGGAACGACAAACCGTGAACAAGTACATAGCCCAATCTTCCATTTTAATAAGGTAGCACGTAAAAAGGAAACAGAACAAGCTCATTTATGTCTAGGATATAAAGGCTTACAAATGGGGCACGAGGATATTTATAACTTAATCGTATTAAATAACGTTTTAGGCGGTAGTATGAGTAGCCGTTTATTCCAAGAAGTACGTGAGCAACGTGGGTTAGCATACTCAGTATTTTCTTACCATTCTTCTTATGAAGATACAGGTATGTTAACACTGTATGGTGGAACAGGTAGTCAACAATTAGATACACTGTATGAAACAATGCAAGAAACATTAGAAACATTGAAAAATACAGGTATCACAGAAAAAGAGCTTATTAATAGTAAAGAGCAATTAAAAGGAAACTTAATGTTAAGTTTAGAAAGTACGAATAGCCGTATGAGCCGTAATGGTAAAAATGAATTGCTACTTCGTAAGCACCGTTCACTTGATGAAATTATTGAAAGTGTAAACACTGTAACAAAAGAAAATGTAGATGGGTTAATTCGTAACATGTTTACAGATGAATTCTCTGCAGCATTAATTAGTCCAGATGGAAAACTTCCAAAAGGAATAAAACTATAATTGCTTTATCCCGCTATTCGCCGGGCAGTAAGACTCCCACCTCAAAATTCGGCTGGAGCAAAGAAGTTAGGTGAGAGCTGATAATCAGTGGGGGGGATGTTCATCCCCCCACTGATTAAAGTTTCACTTTATATGAAGTATGTAAAAATAACCGTATCTCTTTTAAAAGAGATACGGTTATTTTTTTTGGATATACAGAATAGGTACTAATTATGGATAACTTACATTCATAATTTCGATAGGGGGAGAGCATATGCGATTAAGTGAATTAAGCGGTAAAGAGATCGTAAATTTAGAAAGAGCCGAAAAAATGGGTGTTTTAGGATATGTGGATTTAGAGATTGATGAGAAGGATGGCCAAATACAGGCTCTTATCATACCAGCTGGGAAATGGGGAGGTTTTAAAAAGGAACCACAAGAAGTAAGAGTTACGTGGAGCCAAATTAAAAAAGTAGGGCATGATATGATCCTTTGTGATATTACAGATCGTCCAAATTTGAAGTGAAAGATGGCCATTTTGGTCATCTTTTTTTGTGCATTCCCCGCAGAGTATTAGCTCACATGAATCGAGCTTCTACGGGCAATCAATTTCCTACATAATGTCCTCTCATATGCGGAATTTTGAGGGGAGGTTTTTTTGCATACAAAGAGCGAAATCAATCATGTGTGCTTTTTGTTTTTCAATCACCTAAAACTCGTACATTACATATGATGTGGAGGAAAAAGAAAAAGTAGGCACTTTTCTTATAAATGACAGAAAAAGAAGGTGAATTAGGGAATGTTGACTGAGATGCATATTGCTGTCATAGGAGGAGATGCAAGACAGCTAGAAGTAATTCGCAAGCTAGTTGAATTGGATGCGAAACTTTCATTGATAGGGTTTGATCAGTTAGATCATGGCTTCACAGGGGCGGCAAAAGAAAGTATACAAAATTTAGATTTCACTTCTGTAGATGCAATTATTTTGCCAGTTGCAGGTACAAATGCCAAGGGAGAAGTAGATACTATTTTTTCAAACGAAAAAGTTTCTATAACGAAAGAACAAATTGAAAATACACCAGAACATTTTACTATATATTCAGGTATTGGTACGCCTTACTTGGAAAATCTCGTATCTACTACAAACCGTAAATTAATTAAATTATTTGATCGTGATGATGTGGCAATCTACAATTCTATACCAACTGTAGAAGGTACATTAATGATGGTAATTCAACATACCGACTATACGATTCATGGTTCTAATGTAATGGTTTTAGGATTTGGTAGAACAGGGATGAGCGTTGCCAGAGCATTTCAATCATTAGGAGCCCATGTCAAAGTTGGAGCAAGACGATCGGAACATATTGCACGTATTACAGAGATGATGTTTTCTCCTTTTCATATGCAGAACATTGAGAAAGAAGTAGGGAATATCGATATTGTCATTAATACAATTCCGCATCTCGTTGTGACAGCGAATGTCATTTCAAAAATGCCGGCCCATACGTTAGTAATTGATTTAGCTTCTAAACCAGGCGGTACCGACTTTAGATATGCGGAAAAAAGAGGAGTCAAAGCGCTGTTAGCACCTGGATTACCAGGTATTGTTGCTCCAAAAACAGCAGGACAAATTTTAGCGAACGTTCTTTCTCAGTTATTAGCAGAAGATGTAATCGCAAGAAAGGAGAATGGAGAATGAATTTAAAAGGGAAGAGAATAGGGTTTGGTTTTACTGGTTCACATTGTACGTACGAAGAAGTAATGCCTCATTTAGAAAAATTGATTGCTGAGGGAGCAGAAGTACGTCCCGTTGTTTCTTATACTGTTCAATCAACGAATACGAGATTTGGCGAAGGAGCAGAGTGGATTAAAAAGATTGAAGAAGTAACAGGCTTTAAAGCGATTAATTCAATCGTTGGTGCAGAACCACTAGGACCTAAAATTCCACTAGATTGTATGGTAATTGCACCACTAACAGGAAATTCAATGAGTAAATTTGCAAATGCAATGACAGACTCTCCAGTATTAATGGCAGCGAAGGCGACGCTAAGAAATGGCAAGCCTGTCGTATTGGCTGTTTCGACGAATGATGCTCTAGGGCTTAATGGAGTAAATCTAATTACACCAACAAGGTGACAACAAAGCATAAACGCTTATATGTCGCCATCTTGAGGGAGCTTAGGGTAAAGCACAAGTTCGAAATCATCGAGTCTTTGCCACTTTTCCTTTTTATAAACAGCCTTTTCTAAAACTGACTTTAGGAGGCTGTTTTTCTTTTTGGGATCATCTGTTTTAAAGTACAGATCAAGAACATGCTCTACTTGAGGTATTGTATCTTTCTTAACTTTTTCTTTCTTAATTTCTGTTTTAATTTCTTTCTTTAGGTTTTCCATCGTGGAAGTAATTTCAGTAATGCGATTAGAAATTACATTCGAACGTTCTAAAAACATATCGACTGTGTAAACACCACGCTCCAATAAATCATGTAAATTATTTTTTTGTTTTTGGACATCTACTAATTCTTTATCAAGCTTGCGTAATGCAACTTCATTCATTTGAATAACTTGTGTTTCTTTTAATTTGTTATCTTGCTTATGTTTTTCAAAATCAGCTTTATAATTGATGTACCATTCTTTTAATGCCTCGAGTAAACGCTTCTCAATTAATTCAGTATAACTTGATTTGTTTTCACAGCCACGGTGTTTACAATCCATCGTTTCTTTTCGATTCTTCGGATAACGTTGGACCATGCTATAACCACATTTACTACATTTAATAATGCCAGCTAGAGGATTTTTAATTCCATTCGTATTGTAAGGAACGTGATATCTTGAGTTTAATTTTTCTTGTACTTGTTCAAATAAACTTTCCGGTATGATTGGCTCATGTTTGCCATCAGCAATAATCCAATCTGATTTATCTTGACGAGCACAACTTCTTTTTACGGCATCAGGCTGTTTTACTTCTTTTCTCTTTTGCCAAGTCACTTTTCCGATGTACACATTGTTTTTTAATATATCCAAGATGCTGTAGGGGTTCCATTCATTCCCTAACTTACTTTTGTAACCAAGATCATTTAACTTGCTTCGGATTGCGTTAGCGCCCATATCCTCATTTGCATACCAATCAAATATCATTCTTACGACAGAAGCCTCTTCTGAATTAATCGTTAACGTACGCTCACGCTTATTTAAACGGTGGATATCATAACCATAAGGCGCATGGGTACCGAGATAATTACCAGCCTCCACGCTTGCTATACGGCCGCGTTGCATACGACGCGTAATAATCTTTAACTCCTTACGAGCCATAAACGCTTCAAATTCGCTATATTCTTCATCCCACTCATCATTAAGGTCATAAGTCTTCCTAGGTGTCATAATCTTCGTATTCGAGCGTTTAAACGTCTCTAAAATGATTCCTTGCTCTTTCATACCGCCACGACCTAAACGGTCCATATCCATACAAAGAACAACATCATATTTATTATCTTCAATTTCCTCAAGCAGCGCTAACATCTCAGGACGTTTCACTAAGCTCTCACCAGAAACAATTTCCTCACGGACAGCTAAAACATTTAAGTTCATTTCCTTCGCTATTTTCAGCAGGGTAGTGCGGTGCTTAGCTAATGTTTCTCCTTCGCCGCGCGCTTCAGCTTCGAGATCGGCACGGGATTTTCTTAGGTAGATTGCGGTTTTCATAGATAGACCTCCTTGTTATTAGTTAGTATACGAAAAGCAGATAGATAGAAGAAGTAAAGAAAAGAAAAAGCCCTGTATAAGAGCTTTAGTAAATTATTTTGGATTTATATGTACATTGATAGATATATTTGTATCAGAATTATCTTTGATAGGATTAGAATCATGATCAGCTTCTGTAATTTCTAGTTTCGTACTAGTAGATGTTGTTTGTCTAACCTTCTTTACTTTAAATCCTAATTCTTTATATTCTAAGTAAACTTTAGAAGAAAAGTCACAGATATAAAAAAGTTTATCTTCAGGAGTATTCGCTAATGTACAAAGGGTTTTCTTTTCATCAATTACATAATTATGAATCAAATTTAGTTTTATAATTTCATCTTGAGTTAAGATACGAATTGAGTACTTTTTATTATCTAATTCTTGCACTCTAATGAGATGATAAATGAAAAGTCCGCTGATAAATATAGGGAATGCAAGTCCTAATCCAATGATTTCGTACCAAATAGCCCTATCTATTGCTATGGTTAGAAGTGTGTAATACCAAAATATACTTGATAAAAGAAAATATAGTGCTTGTTTACGAATTTCTTTCTTTATTTCGTTGGATTTATCTCCATGTTCAGTGATTTTAAATAACTTTGCAGTTGCAAATGCTGATATTGAAATTGCTATTAGAGCAATTATACTGAAAATAAAACCGTGTTTATGTATATAGTCAGAGAATGCAGCATTAATCAATAATCCTGGAACAAGGTAAATGAGTAGTATGAATATACACAATACACTAATAAGCTCTGTAATTTTTAATCTGTTTTTTTGCTCTTTACTATTGAATAGCATGTCTAACTGGCTTGTTGTATATAGCTGAACAAATTTTTGAATGATAAAAGGTATACCACTAAGTAAGGCTACTGTCGCCGTAACTAAGGCAGTAGCGATTTTTGCAAAATTATCATCAATGTGCATCGGAAGTTATCAGTCCCTTCTTGTTTCTAGTTATTGTAGTTTTTTTAAACAAGAAAAACCTTTTGGCACCCCATGAATCTCCGCGACCTCTTGGATAGAAAAAACAGTATCCTCATAAGCAGAAACCATTTCATCGGTAAGTAACAATTCCACAGCAAATGTATTTGCTTCGATTTCTAAGCGATCCACTGAAAAGAAGGTTTGGTTACGCAAGAAGGGGGTATTTGCTTTCGGATGAAGTACAGCATGACCTAATTCATGTGCACAAACAAATCGTTGAGTAGTTTCGTTAATTTTATTATTGATATGAATGAATTTAAAGCGTTTATAAGTGTTGTAAAAACCAAGAGTATTCCCAAGGTCTTCAAACAACACTATAATATTTTTTCGTTTAGCAATTTCAAAAGGGTTTGTTGTACCGTGTTTTTTTACGATTTTCATTACGTAGTCTTTAATTTTCATTTCTCGCTCCGTTCAATCTTTTTTATACTTGTTTGGAGTGAATTTTTGTTTTGCTAATTGTTTTGCCATGCGCATAGAGTTTTCTAGAGAAATACGAATCATTTCTTTTGTGTGTTCGTCTATTGGTTCTCCGTCAAACATTAAAGCATCTTCGCTATTTTCTAATTCTTCTAATGTTTTTTCTAAATCACGTGCAATATCGCGTTCTTCTTTTTTAGAAAGTTTGTTAGACCTACCCAATAATTCGTCTGTAGATATTTCATATAAATCAGCTAATTTTCCTAATGTTGTTGTATCAGGATCACGATAGTCGCGTTCATAATTTGAAAGGACAGTATTTGTAATACCGATTTTTTCGGCGACAAACTTTTGAGACCATTTGCGTCGTTCTCTTTCTTTTTTTAATCTATAGCCTAAAGTCATAGTTTATCCTTCCATTCTTCCATTTGTCTTTTCGTTAATTATTTTAACAATATTTCACGTTATGTGAAACTTTATTCACTAAAAGTTAAAAATCCCATTGACTTTCACTTTACGTGGAATTATTATTGATACATAAGATTCACGTAAAGTGGAATGAGGTGGTGTTAAATGGAGATTAATCAAAAAATACGGGAATTAAGAATTTCTAAGGGTATTTCACAAGTATTTATAGCAAAAGAACTTAGTATTTCTGTATCAGCTTATAACATGAAAGAAGCAGGGAAACGTTCGTTTAAAGCACAAGAATTAAAGTGTGTTGCAAAAGCACTAAATGAACATCCATCAATTTTTTTTGAATAAATATTACACGTAAAGTGGAATTTATGATGAAACTTGTGTAAAAGTAGGTGAGAAAATGCCATCAACTAACATGGCAGTACCAACAGAACCGTCGCATAAACATATAAAAAGCACTTCAAGAGGTGACACCATGAGCCAACAAGAAGAATATGCGGCGACTTATGAATTTGGAAAAACGAAAGTCCATGTTGTGGCTCCTGAGCCAAAATCACAAAAGGATATTGATAAAATCCGTCAAGCATATTACAAGGCTGGTTGGGCCATCATCAAAGAAATACAAGTAAAAGAAAACGTTGAGGAATAATTCCTCTCTTTTTATACGAAAAGTAGACAAGTTACATATGTACTAAGTTCATTGTAATCATTTGAAAACTAAATATGGAGGCGAACAGATATGGGAACAAGCATATACTGCAATTCAGCAATAGGAGAATTATTACAGAATGCTAGAGAATGTTGTGACAATGTTCAGCTGAAAACAAAGAAAGGGTTATCTAAGTACCTGGGTATTACACATGAAAGATTAACCCGTATTGAATCTGGACTTTCTAAACCAGAATTTGAACTTGCGATGGATTGGTGCCATGCAACAGGGGCAAAGTTGAATCAACAAGCGATCAAACATATTTATGGTGTTGGGTTGCCGCCTACAGATCCACGCTTAACTCAGGATGTAAATCTACAATTGATGAACTACATTAAACAAGCTGAAGAGGGGATTGCGGCAGCGAAAGAAATTATGAATCTACAAGTTACAACAAGGTCATGGAAGCACGATGAAAAAAAGAAACATGAATATGCAGTTCATGCAAAAGAAATCTTCGATACAATCCAAGCTACTCAATGTGTAGTACAAGCTCTTGAGCAAGTTCATTTTGGCATTATGGAACAAATACAAAGAAGTTGGTTGCAAAAGGCTATGGCAGAAAACGTTATTATCCAATCAGTGGATAGCTTACTGACTTTAACAAAGGTGCTGTAAAGGGGGAAGGGAAATGACAGTAGATTATAAGAAACCGAGTCTAAGAGAATATAAGGAATTAATTCGATATGATGCAAAATTAACTGGTGAAATTAAAATAGCAGAATTACTTAATGAGGATTCAAAAACAGTTGAATTAAAGCAAGAGAAGAAATTGCTGGGGATTCGAATCAAGATTATCGAAGCGTCATTCATTTTGAAACATAAATGGGCAAATAAAAAAGCTACCGCCTAGGAAACAGTAGCTCTAAAAAAGATAATGTAAAGCAATTATAACATTTTATGAATCATTTGGACAAGCAACTGTGCTTGTCGTTATGACCAGAAAGGGATTGTTCCTCCCATACCTCTACAATGTTCCTTTCTGGTTGTAACGATGCGTACAGCATTAATTTAAATAGAAAGGAGATGGGAAATTATGAATATCCAAGAAGCTACTAAATTGGCAATAAAGCAAAATAGATATATTTCGCGAGTGCATTTTATAAACACCTTTAAGGTCAAACTTAAACCAACAAATACGTATGATTTATGCAAAACGTATTCTTTAAATCCTGGTGAAGTTGAACCACGCAGGGCATGGAGTCCCCGAGCAGATGATCTAATTGCTGATGACTGGATAGTTATTGATTAGGGCATCCAAGATTTTATCTCTTTAGCAGCTTTGTATCCTTTTTTTAGAAGAGTATTTTCTTCACAATATGCAATTCCTGCTGAAAGTAAAGTAGTCATATAAGCAATACTGTCTGCTTCATATATAGATACAAAACCTTCATCTTGTAAATGAAATAAAGCTTTTGAAATTGATTTGTCAGTTTCATCAGGACATAGTTCCTGGAATCTTTCGAAAGAAAACATATCAGTTTCGTGTTTTTTATACTCAGTCGTCATGTATTTTAATAGGATTTCGGATAGCTTAATCATTTTCATATATTACACCTCCCTTAAAGGAAGATTATACCATGATTTTTTAATGTGTTTATAAAAAGAGACAAGCCACTGTGCTTGTCGTTATGACCAGAAAGGGATTGTTCCTCCCCATATCCCTACAATGAATCTTTCTGGTTGTAACGATGCGTACAGCATCAATTTAATTAGAAAGGAGAGGTAATTCATGAACGATAAAAACAATCGTCTTCATGATCTAGTTCTTCCTGGGGATTTTTCATTTGCGAATAAACTTCATCACTGTATGGATGAATGTATTCATAACATGTTTAATGCAGAATCAACTGAAGAATCAAATCACTGGGAAGAAGAGCTGGAGCGATGTATAAGGGAATTTAAAATGCTTCGTGATACAAAAGAGGAACATGAGGCATCGATGAGTTATCGTGTAGTGATTAAAGATTTAAGAGCAAGAGGAGTTAACGCTTCGTTAGTAACACGTAGAAAATAAAAAATTCTATCACTTGGCAGAGTGATAGAAAAATGGTCTTGCAAAGATCTTAGGGTTAATTATATCAAATTAACATTCGTATAACAACGGAGTGTGCTACATGCTTTTTGACAAATCGTTACATAGAGTGTTGCTGAATCCTAAAGTGTTTCAACAAGCGACATCAGAGCAACACCTAATTTACTTAGTAAAACAATATCTCAAAATAGGATACAAGAATTATCGCTTATTACGTGTAGAGGACGGATTTGCGATATGTAAACGGGAGGATGAATAATATGGCAGTTTATAGACCAGTACACGTTTCATTTTGGCAGGATTCATTTGTTTTAGATCTTACACCGGAGGAGAAGTATTTCTACTTATATTTGATGACAAACGGTAAGACGTCTCAATCAGGAATCTATGAGCTTCCACTTCGTATAATTGAAACTGATACGGGATATAACCGCGAAACTGTTATCAAGCTATTAGAACGTTTTGCTGAGTACGGAAAAATTAATTACAACCAAAAAACAAAAGAGCTGTTCTTAATCAACTGGTTGAAATTCAATCCAATTAAAAATGTAAACATTGAAAAGTGTGTTTTAAAAGAGATTCAATCTGTGAAGGACCAGGATTTTTTAGTTGATTTTTATGAAACTTGTTTGCAATTAGAACGAGAACAAGATTTTAAAATTCCTCGTATTAAGGAGTATTTATCAGTCCGTTTGGAGGGGCTTATAAGGGGCTTCCAAGACCCTAGCAAGGAAGAAGAAAAAGAAAAAGAAAAAGAAGAAGAAAAAGAACAACAACAACAACAAGAACGCGCAGGCGCGGAAGAAGTTGTTGAGGTTAATCCAATTTCTTTTTACGAGCAAAACTTCGGATTCATTACACCTTTTATTGCAGATGGTATTTATGCTTGGATAGATGATTTAAATGTAGAACTAGTTATTAAGGCTATGGAGATTGCTTTAGAGAAGAATACGAGAAATATGTCTTACGTAAATACGATTTTAAGAGATTGGCATCTTAAAGGCTTTAAAACAGTAACTGATGTTGAGGCAGCTGATAAAGCATTTCGTGCTCAGCGATTAACAAAAGCGCAACAACAGACACAAACGCCTTATCAACAAAAAGGATTATCGGAATCTACTAAAAACGTAATACAGCAGCAACAAGCATGGGAGCAGAACATTCCAACAGAAGAAGAACTTGCAGTACTTAATCAACAGAATGCGTGGTTGGCCAAATGAGTAACGATATGATTCGCAATGTTGAAGCTGAACAAAGTGTTTTAGGTAGCATAATCCAAGAAGGCGATTTAATTAAAGATTGTCAGCTAAAGGTAAAACAGTTCTCTTTACCAACACACCAAGTGATTTTTAAGGCGATGAGAGAATTAGAAGATGCTGAAGTTCCGATAGATCTTGTTGCTCTCATCGGAAAATTCGATGAGAGCTTTATGCATCAAATTGGCGGGATCGAATTCTTTGTAAACCTGACAGAAGTTGTAACAACAACTAAGAACTTCTCGTATCACGAAGGTTTAGTGATTGAAGCTTGGAAAATGCGACATGCTCAAGAGGTTGCTGGTAATTTATATAATCGTCTTCAGCAAGATAGGGACATGAGTGCTATTAGTACATCAATTGATGAATTAAGCGCCATTGAAGAAATAGGTTACTCAGATGAATTTAACTTGAAAGATACGCTTGTTGATCTGTATAAAAAAATGCAAATTAATGTGGGAGATTTAACCGGTATTCCAACTGGTTATGACGACTTGAACAGAATGACAGCAGGGTTGCAAGAAGGGGATTTAATTATTGTAGGTGCCCGTCCTTCAATGGGAAAAACAGCATTCGTATTAAACGTTGCTTTTCATGCAGCAAGTGCTCATACAGCAACAGGAATCTTTTCACTAGAAATGGGAGAAGAGCAGTTACTTAAACGTATGATTTCAAGTACTGGAAATATAGATGCTACGAAATTAAAGAATCCTAAGAAGCTATGTAATTTAAAGGATTGGGAAAAGATTAGTCAAGCGATGGGGTTGATTAATGATTTGCCATTAGAAATTTATGATAAAGCAAATGTAACGATGCAAGAGATTTACGCTAAGGCTAGGAAATTAAAGCGTAAGTACCCGGATAAAAAGGTTTTAATTGCAATTGATTACTTGCAGCTTATTGTAGGGGATCCAAAGCATAGAGGGAACCGCATGCAAGAAATAGGTGAGATTAGTCGTAAGTTAAAACTGATGGCAAGAGAATTAAATGTATGTGTAGTTGCATTATCACAGTTAAGTCGTGCGGTAGAAAGTAGGCAAGATAAGAGGCCGTTGCTATCAGATTTACGTGAAAATGGTCAAATTGAGCAAGATGCGGATTTAATAGCATTCTTATACCGTGAAGATTACTATGACCGCGAGACAGAAAATAAAAACATAACGGAAATTATTTTAGCGAAACAGAGGAACGGTCCAGTTGGTGTTGTTGAACTAGCATTCATTAAAGAATTTAGTAAGTTTGTAAATTTAGAGAGAAAGTTCAATCATCAACAGGAGGCTTAATCTAATCATGTTGTTACGTCAGGAAGTAGAACGTAGAAAACTAATAATCATTCGTAAATTATTGGGATTAGGGTTAGCTGAGATTAATGGACAAACATTAGATCAACTAACGTTAACGCAGCTTGAAGGAATTTTAATTGCAAGCTTGCAGGTATTGGAGGGGGAAAACAATGCCAAAGCAATTAACAATTTTTGACGTGGAGCCAGTTTTATCATTTGATCCTAAGAAAGCTCATATTCACCGTTTGAATTCAAGATTACGGTATGCAGATGTGGTTGTGCAAATACCACGTCAAGTCAAAGCAATCGATGAATTAAAACCAACGACAGCGCCTGATGAGCGTTACGAATTATTTGAGGATTATACAATTGGGATTTGGCGTTATAAGCGAGTGGACGATAAAGAATTTGTGTGGGAAGAGGCAGAAAAAATGTGTAAGCAAGCAAGGGATGAAAAAAAGCCGATTCCAATACGGCTCCATCTATCACTGGAACAATCATTTGTTCCGGAAAACGTTGTGCAATATCTATAGACAAATAAAAAAAAGCTGAGATCACTCTCAACTTACTTCGACAAAGTAATTATAACATATGGGAGTGATCTTGGTGGGAATTAGAAAAGAAAATCTTGTGGAAATGACAGCTGAAATAGATTTGAAAACAAACGGAATATATGTTGTTAAAAATGGTCAGGTGCGACTAATAGAACCGCCTCAAGGTGGCTATGGTGAACAATCCTTTGTATATCAAAGTGGAAAAGTAATTCGTATGGAAGAACGCAAAACACAGTTACTTTAATAAAATTTGAATTTTATAAGAATCGGAGGAATGGAAAATGGAACAGATTTTAAAAATTGAAGAACATCAAGAGAAAGTAAGATGGTCAAGCATGAGTGGTTATGCTATAACAACAAACGAACAAGTAATCAAGTTATTGATTGATGATGAACAATCTTGTTGTGAAAACTTTGGTTACTTTATGTCAGAAGATGACTTCAATGATTTTATAGGAGCACAACTTATTGATGTAAAAATAACTGATACAGAATTAAAAGAGGGGCTTCTTGAAAAGCATGATTTGGATATAGAAGGTGAGTATTTTGAAGGTGATGTAATGTTTGTCGATATCGTCACATCTAAAGGGACTCTCCAATTTGTAGCTTACAACGAACATAACGGATATTACGGTCATGAAGCTAAAGTTAGTTCAAAACAAATTAATCATGATGAAGTGTTATAAAAGCGTTATTTTATAAAAAATGGAGGTAAGCAAACATGGATAAATTAAAAAAGTATTTAGATGCGTTACTAACTGGTAAGGGGAAGGCAATCATTGAAGAAGAGGATGTACAAGAAGTATTGCCACGTTTAGAAGCTGTATTAAATGAAACAGGTTGCGTGTACTCTTGCAGTGAGAACATGGAAGGTAGAGTGCTAGTCATTATTCGTGAAGTGAAATAGAACAAAATAGTTATTTGGGAGAGGGTTAAACGTGGATATAGTAGATAAATTGTCCTTTATAGAAACTCAGTTAGATGATGCAGCAAAAAAACATAAGGAAGCTGAAGAACGAGCGTTAGGTGTAGCTAACTATTCGGATTATATGTATCACAAAGGACATAAGGAAGCATTTAAAGGTTCGCTTATGCTTATCCGAGATTTACAATTACAAGTTCTTTTAAATGATAAAAATTAAACAAAATTCTTATTTTGGAGGGAAAGAGAATGAGAGAAATTAAGTTTCGTGCATGGGATAAAGAAAAACAATTTATGTTCACTCCTACCCAAATTGAATTAACACAAGGTGAAAATTTTGCTAAATGGGATAAATGGCGTCCTATGGCATGGCGAGACGAGTTACCTGAAGAAGGATCAGGCGGTATCGGTAGAGCGTTAGGTGATGAATGTGAATTAATGCAATACACAGGATTAAAAGATAAGTATGGCACGGAGATTTATGAAGGGGATATATTGAGAGGCCCTAAGTATTACGAAAGTGAAGAGAGCACATCACCAGTTTACGATCAGTGGAAAGTAACGTATAAAAATTGTTCTTATTATTTAGGGGATAGTCCAATTGAAGAAGACCTTGATTGGATTGGCTATGAGTGTGAAGTTGTTGGGAATATATATGAGAATGCAGAATTGATACAGGTTTAATACAAAATCTTTATTTTAAAACGAAAGGGAGGGCACTGGATTTGGATAAGTACCGCAAATTACATTTAATACTTAAAGATACAGATCAAAAGGTATTGGTGTATAGCCAAGAAAGCTTTACTTCAATTATGGATTATTTGAATGAAGATAAATTTATTATGTTATTCGAGTTAGAAAATAATTTGTATCTTCCTTGTGCAATAAATACAGAAGATATTATTGCTATTTCAACAGTTGAAGATTAAAACAAAATCGTTATTTTAAATGGTTTAGCCCCTTGAAGGGCGCTCCAAGGGGCTAAGATTCGAGAATTTTTAAACTCTTGTTTAATTACATGAAAACTCCCTAAAGAGTATCTATGGAATTTTAACACTTAACTGATTATTTTTACAGATATATATTGAAACTCGAATGTTAATAAAAGAAACCCCGTTTATTCACGGGGCTTCTAAGGGTAATTGTCAAGTAATGACGTACTCGACTAAATAACAATATCATGAATTTTTTGGTAAAAATACTGGTAAATGTGTCCAAATGGATGAGAGCATTATTTTGAACAAAAACGCTATTTTATTAGAAAACATTAAAAAGGACCCGATTAGGGGTCCGGGTCCTTTTAATGGAACAATAGAACTTTATGGGATTACCAATACATTACCATAAAAGGTAATTTATTTCCATAACTGGAGTATTGAGAAACCTTTTTATAAAAACTTCATTTTACACAACAAAGCAGCTAGTTAATAAAACTAACTGCTTGTTGTACAAAAGAAACGCTGCGCTTACAGAAATAGTTTGTAACTTTAAGTTACAAAAATAGTATGAACAGGGTTGAAAATGTTATTCAGAAATGAAAGAAAACAAAATAAAAAAGAGCACCATGCATAAGTGCTCTTTAAGATAGGAGGTAACACTTTGAGCTGGATGTTTAGGTTAAAAGTATATGATATAGAAAAGGAATAAGACCTAAAATTTATTTTCAGCTTAATACAAAAGAGCAGCTAGCAAAAGCTAACTGCTCATTGAAAAAATGAATCTACACCAGGTTATTTACTGTCAGAGTTTCAAGAAACAAGTGATTAAATTAATCTAACTTTTCAATTACAATTGAAGCATTTACATTTGTTTGTGTTCCACCTGCCAAAGTTTGCAAAGTGACCGCAGCAGCTGAAGTATGATTGTGGAGGGTAAGAACATCACCTGCGGCTAAAGAGAGGATTGTTTGCCCGTTGTTTTGCTGAGTTCCTGCACCTGATCCATAAACTGCGTTGGTAACTGGAGCACCATTTAAAAAGAGCGTAAATTGATTAGGTTCAACTCCTGATACAGAAAAAGAAATCTTATAATCTCCTGCATTAATAACCATAATCTGAGAAGTTCCAGGAGTATGAGTAATACCAGGTGTCATTAAACCATTCGAATTAAAAAGAATAGGTGCTTCTAAGGCAACAACTTGAGCTGCTGTATTGAAAATATAAGCGTATTGAGATAATCCAGATACTGTAAGGCCGGTAGGCCCAGTAGCTCCGGTAGCTCCAGCGGTTCCTGGTAATCCAGTAGGCCCAGGAATGCCTTGGATGCCTTGGATACCTTGAAGCCCAGTTGGGCCAGTCGGGCCGATAGGTCCAATAGGTCCTGGATTACCTTGAATACCTTGGATACCCTGAATTCCAGTCGCCCCAGTTATTCCAGTGGGTCCAATAGGACCAATAGGTCCCGGATTACCTTGAATCCCCTGAATCCCTTGACTTCCTTGAGGTCCAGTGGGGCCAGGAATCCCTTGGATACCTTGGATACCTTGAAGTCCGGTTGGTCCTGGTGACCCAGTTGGTCCAGTCGGGCCGATAGGTCCAATAGGTCCTGGTGGTCCACCTGAAGGACCAGTCGGGCCCGTTGGTCCTGGTGGTCCACCTGAAGGGCCGGTCGGTCCAACAGCTCCAGAAGGTCCAGTTGGACCTACAGAACCAGGAATGCCAGGAATGCCTTGAGGGCCGGTCGGGCCAGGAATGCCTTGAATCCCTTGAATGCCAGGAATGCCTTGAATGCCTTGAATCCCTTGAATTCCAGTGCCCCCCGTTATCCCAGTCGGTCCAATAGGACCTTGAATGCCAGGAATGCCTTGGATGCCTTGGATACCTTGAATTCCAGTAGGTCCAGTTGGACCAATAGATCCAGAAATCCCAGGAATCCCTTGAGGTCCAGAAATACCTTGAGGACCAGTAGGTCCCAGGTTACCTTGAATTCCAGTAGGTCCGGTAGGCCCGGTAGGTCCCGGAGGTCCACCTGAAGGTCCGGTAGCTCCAGTAGGTCCCGAAGGCCCAGTAGCACCGGTTAATCCAGTAGACCCGATTTGAGGCAACGGAAAGGCGCATGGAAATGGGATGTGACATTTCTTTTTAAATTTACTCATTTTTACACCTCCATTATAAACTAACTAGCCAATTTATATTTATACTTTAATAACTTATGAGCGAGCAGACATATGGGTGTAAGGAAAAAACTATAACAATCACATGAAAGGTTTTAAGAGCAAGCCTCTATTTCACATTCCATACCAAAAAGAGCACCATATATAAGTGCTCTTCTGCCCAAGACTTATTGAAAACCTATGACTTGTGAGTGTTCTTGAAATTAATATATGATTCAACAATTATTTGGTGCAGGGGATATTAAAAAAGAGCGTTTCGGAAAGCGCCCTTCTGTAACGACTATCCACTCTAAAAAGAAAGGATGCAATATATCATATGAAGTTACGTTTGTTTAATTGGTTGTGTTTTTGTATAAAAATTTCATTTTATAGAAATAAGGAAACTAAAAAAGAGCACCATGCATAAGTGCTCTTTAAGATAGGAGGTAACACTCTGAGCTGAGGCTAGCTTTAAATTATATGATGTAGAAAAGAAATAAGACCTAAATTTTATTATTACCTCAATATAAAAGAGCAGTTAGCTTTTGCTAATTGCTCGGCCCAAGGTAATAGACATAGAGTGGGTATTAGTAAAATTGGCTATTCAAGAGCCTGTTTATAGTGTAACCAAGATTTTTAAATGTATTTCCTCTTTAAAAACCTTATTCAAACAGTGTTATTTAAAGAGAGAGTGGAGTAATGAAAAAGAATACTTTCCTTTTATACATGAGATGATTTTTTAGTTCTCAATATTATATGAGTGATAAGACAAAAATGTGTAATTAAAAGAGCAGCTAGCAAAAGCTAACTGCTCTCCAGAAAAGAGTTAAGAAGGAAGTTCAGAACTCAAGTGCATTTATAGTATGGACAAGGTTTAGGGATTTATTCAAGGAGGAATGGATATGATGGATGAATTTGAAGCGTTGTTTACAAAAGTGGCTCAAGTACAGGGGGATCAGGAATTAATTTGTAGTTGTACAGAGTGTTACTGGAATATGTATTTTCCTAATCGCTCTAATTCAAAGGAATGCGTATCAGAAAGCTTAGCAGATTTCAAAATGACACCTAATTCAACTGAATGTAAAGGATATTGGGATTACACAGAAGCGTGTGGTCACCCAAAACGATAAAAGAGCAGCTAGCAAAAGCTAACTGCTCCAATCATGGACTGTGTTTCGAAATGGGTTTTCTATAGTATGGACGGAATATTGAGTTTTATTCAAGGTGAGGGTAAATCGGCACAACAAAATAAGATTTAATCTCATGAAAATATACTCGATTCATTTATAAATGATCATAGATTTAACAATTTCATAATAGTATTTCTTCCATGTTATTGTTTGGTTATTTTTGGCAGTTAAAGTTAGAAAAAACTTAAGCATTATATTATCACCCTTTCTTGATTTTAATTTTATAAGGAAATATATAAATTTAACATTTTATATGCAATGAATATGAGCATTTGCTTTTTTATATGAAATTAATAATATTTATTTAGTTATCAAATGAAAACATCTGAAAAAGTTTGTTAACATGAGAATTTATTCAGGTTATTTAACAAAATAATCCTTTGAATAGAAAGCGAGGTTAGGAGAATGAAGGCTTTGAAGAAAAGAAAAATCAGAAAAGCAATTGCTCGTCGTACAAAAGAAGTGGAGAAGTATCAAGTTAATAAAGCTTGGAGAAACATCTTTGTACAAGCTGGTATTTTAAAGTAAATGAAAACAGAATACAGTCCGGCTAGAAAACTAGAGGACACCAATTCATTAAAGCAGCAATTAAGGCTGTTTTAGGAATAGGTGTCCTTTTTATTTTGAAAAGGGAGATGGGGAAATGAAGGCACTAAGAGATCAATTACGTGAATGGAAAAAGCAATCCAAACAAGGAAAGAAGAAAAAACAGAAAAAAAGAAAAGAAAAATTAAGTACTCGTGAGATTGAAGATTTAATGGGAATTCGTGGCCCGCGTTATGAACGTAGACGCGGAGCTTTAAGACAAAAGTAAAATTATTTAAGGAGGAACTCAAAATGAGAGAACAGTTATTTTTTAATATGCCAGTTGTTGATACAAAGAAAACAAAGAAAGCGGTAGAAGAAGTGTTGGAGTATTATCGTGAGTATTTGAATACATTGCCAAGTAATCTAATGCCGAAAGTAACGACAATGTTTTCAGAGGTTCCTCCGACATTTACAAATCAATTCCAGAGTTCTACTGAAGATATTGCTATTGAAAGAATTGAACTAGAGCAACAAAGAAAAGAATACATGGATTGGGTGCATAAAGCTGTGAATACGTTAAAACCTGATGAAAGATATATTATTTTTAAAAGTTATATGGAAGAAGAAATTGAATCCGACTTAAATATTTGGCTTGAATTAGGCGTAGGAAAAACAAAGTATTATAAGTTAAAAGGTTCAGCGTTACTACGTTTAGCGTTTAATTTAAAAGTGGAAGTATACAAGAAGAAAGCAAAACGTAAGGAGGAGGTGAAGAATGTATGAATCTTGTTCAGCCCATTAGAGATAGGGAAGCAATCCAGGAAATGAAGGAGTTTTTCAAGGGGAAGAATGAAAGAAACTACATTCTGTTCCTTCTTGGTATTAATACAGGATTACGCATATCGGATATATTACGTCTTCGTATTCGTGATGTGGAGGGTTGGAGTATCTTTATTCGTGAAAAGAAAACAAAGAAGGTAAAGGAAGTGAAGATGCCTCCAGAATTAAAGAAGGCAATACGTGAGTATGCGAAAGGGCGACCGAAAAATGAATTTCTTATTAAGAGTAGAAATGGTAAGAATAAACCAATCACTCGATCCATGGCCTACATCATATTAAACCAAGCAGCAAGAGAGTTTGGTTTAGAACGTATTGGGACGCATTCTCTCCGGAAAACATATGGATACCATCACTACAAGCAGTTTAAAGATGTAGCAGTGTTACAACAAATGCTCAACCATACAGATCAAAAAGAAACACTAAGATACATTGGGATAGAACAAGATACGCTAAATGATTATCAAAAGAAATTTAAAATCTAGAGACCTATATTTTTTAGGTCTTTTTTGAATTAGCTACAAAAGAAAAGTGTCAAATTCATTTTGAAGAGTTAAAGCAAAGCCTTGTTACTCTAGGAAAAAACGGAATAGGTCAATTCAACACTCTATGGTTTATAGTGAATTCATTTTTAATGATTATTAATATTAAATGATAAAAAACATGTAGAAAATATCGCATTTTTTTAATCTATTTAAAGGTGGTAAAATTAAAAATGTAATTTGGTGTAATGAAAGAAGAAACTGAAATAGAATGCCGGAGGGGATAGCTTGAGCGATAAACCTAATAAATCAAGTAGTGCAGATGAAACTTTGATGGCAGTACATCGATTAGAAATACCGAAG
>NZ_NVEC01000080.1 GCF_002571225.1 Bacillus sp. AFS059628
ATTTTGAGGTGGGGGTCTTACTGCCCATTAAAGCGGGATAAATACACGAAAAAAAATTTTCCTTTCGAAAAAGGAAAATTTTCTTCTATATTAATGACTTTAAATACCGTTTATCAATCGCTGTTTCATGTGAAAGAGCTGACAAATATTCTTCTTGTGCTTTTTGTATTTCATCTACAATCACACCTTGACTATCCACTTCTTTTCCGAGCTCATCATACGTACGGTGAATAGCCTTTTGAATCATTGATAATTGGAAACTATCCATATTAGTTCCTCCTTTACGCATTACATAATAGCCAGTATATGCGCGCTGGAGAAGTTTTATACTATGAATTACGCGGTGGACGTTTTCCGAAGTACTGGTAGTAATCTGTACGGATAAATCCGTTAAACAGTTTACGTTTCTTCGATGCATCTTTTCCGTAGCACTTCTCAAATGCTTCGTAACTTGTTAATACATACGCTGACCATGTATCTAATGGACGGAATACTTGTCCCATTTCTTTGTACAATTGTTCAACAAGTGCTTTTTCACTTAAACGTTCTCCGTATGGAGGATTCGTTACAACATAGCCATAATCCTCTTTTGTTGTGAAATCTTTTACTTGCATTTGTTTAAATGTAATTAAATCGCCTAAGCCTACTTCTTCTGCATTATCTTGAGCAACTCGGATCATACGATGATCAATATCTGATCCAATGATTTGTAATGGTTGATCATAATTCGCTAAATCTTCAGCTTCTTGACGAGCTTCACGCCAGTTTTGTTTACCTACCCAGCCCCACTCATCTGATGCAAAGCCACGGTTAAATCCTGGTGCGATATTTTGTCCAATTAATGCTGCTTCAATCGGAATTGTACCTGATCCACAGAAAGGATCAACGAAAGGACGATCTGGCTTCCAGTTTGTTAATTTAATTAAAGACGCAGCTAATGTTTCTTTTAAAGGAGCTTCCCCTTGATCCACACGGTATCCGCGTTTATGAAGTCCAACACCACTCGCATCAATTGTCAATGTTGCAATATCCTTAAGCATTGCAATCTCAATACGGAATAACGGACCATCTTCTTCAAACCAAGTTGTACGTTTATATGTTGTTTTTAATTTTTCAACAACAGCCTTTTTAACGATACGTTGGCAATCTGAAACACTGAATAACTCAGATTTTAAAGATTTACCGATAACAGGGAACTCACCATTCTCTGGGATATAATCTCCCCAGTTTAATGCTTTCG
Organism: Bacillus sp. AFS059628; assembly: GCF_002571225.1. Classification (GTDB taxonomy): domain Bacteria; phylum Bacillota; class Bacilli; order Bacillales; family Bacillaceae_G; genus Bacillus_A. The sequence continues at coordinate 1,241 of NZ_NVEC01000080.1, forward strand.
TTTTCTCAAACAGCTCATCAAATGTTGTCGCTTTGAATTCGCCAACTTTAATTTTCACACGGTCCGCAGTACGTAACCATAAGTTCGTGCGACAAATCGCCTTTTCATCTGCTTCAAATGTTACTTTGCTGTTTTCTACTTGGCATTCATAACCAAGATCACGAACTTCTCGGGCAACTAACGCTTCAATACCCATTGCCGCCGTTGCGATTAAAGTAACTTTTCCCATTTGCATTCACCTCTTATGTATATTCAAACAATGATTTAATAGCCGTTTATCCTATTAATCATTACATTTTACAAAAAATTTTCTCATTAACCATTTTAACTCATACATTATAACTTCATACAAATAAAAAGCCCTCCTCTAACAAAGGAGAGCTGAGTTATTTCATAGTTGGTTCATAACGTTCTGTAAGCCATGTTCTGTTCCTTTGTACTGCAAACGGCCCACGCCTCGTACTCCGGTGGCAATCATCTATCTACAGGTTATACAACCTGTCCTTTCCCATCGTTCATTTCCTTGGAAAAGATTCCCCTACCATTATTTGGGTTTCTCGCTCGTGGGGTTTACCTCGTTCCACTCCTATCATTTCTTCAAGGACTTCGTCACTGTGGCACTTTAAAGGTAGTCAAACCATATCCGAAAGGACTTAGGTTTTTTCCCTGCCGTTAAACCAGCCTTACAGCCAGAATACCCTAGCTTATGAATTGGCTAGGCACGAACACTACAGCCATCTCAGGCCGTGCGAGCATGGACTTTCCTCTACAACGTTGGCGTTGCAGCGATTACCCAAACGTTATGACATCCATTAGTATAGTGGAAACAAAAAGATTTTGCAATGTTTTTTTCTATGTAAAATGCTTTAACTTTTTTCCCACTAGAAATTATTCGTATAACTTACTTCCAAATACAGCTTTTTCTAAATTAGATAGACGTTTTAAAATATCCGTATTCGTGCTGTTATATACGGGTTGTGCAACTGGTTGTTGTACAGGTTGTTGTGGAATTTGCGTTGCCGCTAGTTTTTGTTCCTCTAGTTCACGCTTTAAACGAGCATTTTGTTGCTTTAATTGCTCAAACTCCTTGTGGAAAGCTTCATAGTCTTTAATGATCATATCAAGAAACTTGTCTACTTCTTCTTGTTGATAACCTCTCATACCTGTTTTAAATTCTTTTTCTAAAATATCTTTTGCCGTTAATTTAATTTTATCCGAAATCATTTTCTTCACCTCAAATTTTTGCCAAAACTTTCATTAACTAAATTTTTTCAGAAACAATGCTTTTTGTCAATCATATATACGAGTACTATATTACATATTACTCAGCATTATTCCACTGTTCCTCTTCTATTATATCTTGTAAATCAGAAAAAAGAATGAAATAACTGTGATAATTTTCTATTTCTCCTTTTTTCTTTGCTGCTTCTACAATATATTTAGGACTCCCTGGTTTTTCTTCATCATATACAGCTAAAAGGGCATCACTTTTTTCAATAAAAAATTGATTTTTTAATTTAAATTGCTCTGGACTTTCGTACTTCCGTTTCGTAATACTATCAATATGATCTGCTTGAGAGAGAATAAATTCGTAATATTCACGGTTATCTTCCTTCCAATTTTCTTCTTGTTCTAAAAAAGGAGTAAAAATACCTAATTTTAAATCTGGGTATTCTACTTGCATTTCAAAAACAACTTCAGCAGCCCATAATTCGACCCCTAATTGCCCACTTATTATCACCCATTCCAAACCTTCTTCTACAAAAGCAGTTAATTTTCGGTGCAATGCCTTTTTTATACATTCCACCCCTGGATGATCATTTTTAAATATACCAAGTTCAAACGGTTTATACCCCGTTACAGCAATCACTTTCATACCAACACTCCAATTACAAAAAAAGAACTAGCATTTCGCTAGTTCTAACATATCATTTACTTTTTAAATATTCCACCAACGTTTGGTCCAATATTCGGACCTACGTTTGGTAAAAATGGTGATACATTTGGCCCTACCGGTGATACGTTATTCGGTAAGAATGGTGATACATTTGGTCCTGGACCGAATGGAGATACGTGATGTCCGTGATGTCCATGATGTCCTTGACCACATGGTCCACATCCGCCGCCAAATCCACCAACAGATCCACCAACAGATCCTGGATTACCAGGGTCTACAACATTTACATTCGAGTTTGTTTGTGGGAAGAAGTTTTGGTTTTTAATTTGCTGATGATGTACATGTGTTGTATGCGTCGGGAAAATGTGTGGCACCACCGTTGTTGAAAAAGAATGTGTTACGCATTGTTTCGTCGGATGAATGACAGGAGCAGTTGTACAGATAGGTCCTACAGGCTTATGCCCTCCAAAACAAGGATGACAATGATGCATAGTTTTTTCTCTCCTCTCTCGTAAAAAAATCTGATTACACTTTACAGTATGAGAAAAGAGGGAAAGCCGTTTGTTATATATACCCATTTATTACAAGGAAATTTGTCTAGTCCTTACTTCATACACCATACTTTTTATAGACAATCCTCCAAAATTACTTACCAAAAAATCCTCCAACTTGCTTTACAATACCTGTTACTTGATTCATCGCATTCATCATTTGTCCGGCTGTATTCATCATTTTATTTACATCATAGTTCCCATCTGACGTTTTAAATTGGGAAACAAAACTAGAAAACTGACTCGGTTGCTGTTGTTGTTTTTGCTTATTCTGTGTCGGATACGGTTGTTTTGGCGGGTAAAACATCGCTTGTTGATTTCCATAAGGGGATGGCGGCATATAATATTGCGAATTCATATAAGGTTGTTGTTGATTCATATAAGGCTGCTGCGGTTGTTGTTGATTCATAAACGACACTTCAAATGGTTGATAATAATTTTGATTTCCATAATAAGGCTCGAAAGGATACATATTATACCTTAAATATGTATCTGGATTATATTGGTACATATTTTGCTGTGTATATGGATTAGCTTGCTGATATACGTTTGGTTGTTGAAACATGCATTCTCTCCTCCTTCACATAAGTTTCTACATATATAATATGTACCTGTAAAATAATATGTGTGACGGAGTATCTGTCTATTTTTGTCGGAAGTTTAAATTTTTAAAAAATTAAAAAAGAAAACCCTTCCATGCTATGATAATGAAGAAGAAGATTCTCATGGGGGAGGAATCAACATGGTATTAGGGGATTTAAAACAAGCGTTTTCTCAAAAAAAGGGGTATTACACAGAAAATGTAAATGAATTATTAGACTTTGCGAGACATTGGTATCTCGAAGGAAAAATATGCATTTCCGATTACCGAGCGTTAATAAAAGAACTAGAAATAAACGGGGCAACAAAACCTACAACAGTGACAGAAGCATAAAAAACAAGAGGGTTTCCCCTCTTGTTACTTACATTGCTCAATTATATTTTGCAAAGTATACGAAATGGCTTGATGCGTTTCAAAGAATCGCTTACCTTTACCTTTATTTACAAAGCATTGCAACACATTTGTTTGTAAATTATCGTATACTTGATCAATTTGCTGTACATGTATATACTTCGGTTTTTCTTCCTTAATCCATTTATAAGCCAATTCTTTCCACACTGCTAATTCTTCATCTACCATATTTACAAACGGTTTCATATCCTTATAAAAATCGTATTCAACCATTTCTCTTTTTTTCACATTTGCTTCATTATTATACTGCATAAGTTTTTCCGAAGACTGTACTAACGCTTCATACACCATTTTATTCCCACCTTATTATGCACTCACTACGACGTTTTGAAATGCTTTTACCCAGTTCCCTTTTTCTTCGTGATGCACTAATTTATTTTCCATATGCTCAATATGCATTTCTGTTATTTCTATCTTGTTGCATATTTTTTCACTCTTATCCTTCAATGCATGATTCATTCTAATCCCTATATTCATTTCCAGCAAATCGAGAGAACTTAACATTTGATCCATTCTTTTCATTACATCTTCCTTCTGAACCATCGCCATATACAAAACGCCTCCTTCTTTGCTTTTCCTTTGTCATGTAATTTCGCCGAATGATTTCGCACTCCTGCCCACATGACAAAACTAGTTGTTATTCGTCAAAGAAATCATTTTGCATGTCATTTATAGAAATGGTAACAATACAAAAAGGAGGTGCATGAAAATGGCAAAGAATAAAAACGAAAAAAAGAAAAAACAAGACAAACAAAATAAACCCGAAACTGGTAATCCAAAGTTAGATGGTCCAAACTTCCCTGCTACATAAAGTGAAACTTTAATCAGCCCTCACCTAAATTCTTTGCTTTCACTGAATTTTGAGTCAGGGTCTTACTGCCCAGCAAATAGCGGGGTAAAGTGAAAATGTAGCACTTTTACAAAAAGTTTATTTCTGAAGTATCCTTAATCTCTTATATTCATTACATTTTGAGATTGAATCTTTACTCGTTGCAGGATTACTTCACATTAAGAAGTCCCGTCTTCACAAATGAAGACGGGACTTCTTTTTTATTATATCATGAACTCATCTATCCTTTTAACAAAACGATTTACGATAGAAGCAGCATAGATTTGCTCCCTCTTTCTTTTATACCATTCCGTTATATCAACTTCTCCCTTATACTCTTTTAGCAAAAACAGCTCTTTTATTTCCGTATCTCTACAAAACCAATCTCTCATACTGATTTCCTTATGTGCAACAACAGGATAAACCTCTCTAAGGGCTGGTGTACAAGATTTTCTCGCTTCTCTTACATAATGTTCATAATCTGCTCTTGATCCTGTGTGTATCGTTTGTGATGCGAACCTATGGAATAAACGTTTGTAATTCGGATGGAACAGTAACGCCGCTAATTTCTTTCCTAGTTCTATACGCTTTTGTAACGTTTCAAATTGATAAACTGAAAAACCATACATATTCCCTTCGACGGTTGGAAAAATAACGGCACTAATATGAAGCATTTCTTGCAATTTAAAAAGTACCGTATGAAATACATGCTTTTTAAAATATGCATTCTCAATAATTGGTTTTTGAATTTTATTTTGTTCATTTATAATAAGCGCTATCATGAGCCTATTTATATCTTTTTTCTCCCAAAAATATAACCATTCTTTCTCCATAAAAATTGATACGTTGAAATATTGTAACAAGTAGAATAGTGGCGCCTGTCTCCTCTTACTTTCTTCGTATAACAATAGCTGAGGAAATGCATCTAAAAAAATAATCCAATTTGCTTCTTCATAAGTTAGAAACAAATGTTTTTTTACTGTTTGAGGTAAAACAGTAGCATAATATCTCCCTTCTAGATCAGTCATATTCCATCCCGCATTTCTCGAGACCATACTTGCTAAAAAAGCCCATCTAATTTCACTATTTCTTACATAATATTCTTGATAACACTGCGTTCGAGAAATGTTGTCCATATTAGCTATTTCTATTTCCCTATTAATGTTGTAAACGATTGCTTTCTCTTCTTCTGTACAGACCATATTTTTACGATATTGTTTAATTTTTTCATAATCATTCCATGTAAACATAAAGAAGTCATCATACCTTTCTTGAAAAAGGTCACATCTTTTTTCATTTTTTGTTATAATCACCTTTGTAAGTAATTCTTAGCAAGTTGGGAGTGGACACACTATGACCATTCGTTACCCAAATGGAAAACGGTACAATCAAGCTTCACAACCTCATAAAACACCAATTAAAAAACATACTTACAGTAATAGAGGTATGTCCCTTGAAGAGGAATTGAATGAAACGAATGAATATTACTTAACCCATAATATTGCATGCGTACATAAAAAACCTACACCTCTTCAAATTGTAAAAGTGGATTACCCCGCTCGAAGTGCTGCAGTGGTAAAAGAAGCGTATTTTAAACAACCTTCTACAACAGATTACAACGGTGTATATAAAGGGAAATACATCGATTTTGAAGCGAAAGAAACAAAAAATAAAACCAGCTTTCCACTTCAAAACTTCCACCTTCATCAAATTGAACATATGAAGCAAGTAATCGCTCATAATGGAATTGCATTTGTTATTATTAAATTTACACTTTTTGATGAACTTTATTTATTAGAAGCAAAACATATTATTGCATTTTGGAATCGTCAAAATACAGGTGGAAGAAAATCGATTACGAAAGAAGAAATAGAAGAGCATGGATCTTTATTATCATGCGGTTATCACCCTCGGATTGATTATATCCGTGTACTAGACACGGTTTATTTTTCGTGATAGAGTCATCACTAAGGCTCTTTTTTCGACTTTTGGGGAGAGAATGAAAGGTAGGAGAAAGTATAATGTCAGATAATTATCGTTCTCGTACAGAACGAAATCATGTAAAAAATCAAAAGCAAGAAACAAATACAGAGAAAAAACCAAAGAAAAAAGGCTCCTTTTTTAAAAAATTCCTTATAGGTTGTCTACTTCTTGGTATCGTTGGTCTTGTAGCTGGCGTGTCCGCTTTCTTTGTTATGGTGCAGGATGCTCCAAAATTAGAAAAATCAAAACTTGTCAACCCTTTATCAACAAAGTTTCTTGATAAGGACGGGAACTTTTTCTATGAATACGGTGCTGAAAAACGAACCCACGTTACGTATGATCAAATTCCAAAAGTAGTTGAAAATGCATTCCTTGCAACTGAGGATTCACGTTTCTATGATCATAATGGAATTGATTTTAAACGAACTACAAAAGCAGTAATGGAAAATGTCACTGGAGGATTTGGATCTCAAGGTGGTAGTACGATTACACAACAAGTAGTTAAAAACTATTTTCTAACGATGGACAAAACTGCAAAGAGAAAAGTGCAAGAATGGTACCTATCTTACAAATTAGAGCAACAATACTCTAAACATGAAATTTTAGAAATGTACTTAAATAAGATTAACTTAGGTAACCGTTCGTACGGTATTGCAACAGCAGCAAAAAAATATTATGACAAAGATTTAAAAGACTTACAGTTACATGAAGCTGCTATGCTCGCTGGTTTACCCCAAGGTCCAAACATTTATGATCCAACCAAAAAGGAAAATGTTGAACGAGCAACAAATCGTCGTAATGTCGTATTGTCATTAATGAATCGACATGGTTATATAACAAAAGCTGAAATGGATAACGCAACGAAAATCCCTGTAACTGAGGGTCTTCAACCATCTTCAGAAGTAACAGAGATGAAGTATCAAGCATTTTTAGATGCTGTTGTAAAAGAAGTTGAAAAAGAATACCCCGATGTAAATATCGGTTCAGATGGTTTAACGATCCATACAACACTTGATCAAGATGCTCAAGATTATGCTGATAAAATTATGGATGGCAACCTTATTAAGTATCCGAACGATCAATTCCAAGGATCATTCGTATTTATGGATACACAATCTGGAGAAGTTCGAGCAATTGGAGCTGGGCGTAAAGAAAGTAAGTCTACTTTCAAAGGTCATAATATGGCCACTGATTTAAAACGCCAAGTTGGTTCAACAATGAAACCAATTTTCGACTACGGTCCAGCAATTGAGAATTTACAATGGTCTACATATCATCAATTAAATGACTCAGAATATACGTATTCCGATGGTAAAAAAATACGAAATGCAACAAATAGTTACAAAGGTGACGTTTCACTACGTGAAGCTTTGAAAAAATCATTAAACATTCCGGCTTTAAAGACAGCTCAAGCGGTTGGTCTTCCTAAGTCACAAGCGTTTGCTGAAGGTTTAGGTATGACATTTAAAGATGGCAAAACATATGAATCAACAGCAATTGGTAGTAACGATAGTTCTCCATTACAATTAGCGGGGGCATATGCAGCCTTTGGTAACGGTGGGAACTACAATAAACCGCACTTCGTAAAAGAAGTTATCTTCCCAGATGGGAAAAAGAAAAGTTTTAAACCGAAAGAACAACGTGCGATGCAAGACTACACAGCTTACATGGTGACTGACGTTCTTCGTGACGTAGTAAAACCTGGTGCTGGTGGTACAGGTCCAACAGCATACGTTCCAGGTATAGATGTAGCAGGTAAAACAGGAACTCAAAACTTTGATGCAGACGTGATTAAAAAATATGGTATTCCAGCTGATGCAAACAGAGATAGCTGGTTCGCTGGATATACACCGCAATATACAATGGCTGTTTGGACTGGTTACGAAAAAGATGGTCCAGAAAATTACATTGGCGATCGCTCTACTAAAATTGCGCAACAAATGTTCCAAGTAATGATGAGCAAATTCGCTACAGATAAATCACGTTTCGAACGTCCTTCTTCTGTACAAGAATTAAATGGTGAATTATACGTAAAAGGTGCTAAGAAAGATGCAGTGAAACAAATTAAAGTAGATGCACCTAGTGGTCTTAACGTTACTTTCGATGGGGCTAGCACAGTTACACTAAACTGGTCTGGACCAGCAGAAGTTGATGCGTATGCAGCAAGCTATAAAGCAACTGACGGTTCAAGTGGTAGTTTATCAATAAATGGTACGACAGCTACTCTTGGTGGTATTAAACCAGGCGTTACTTACAGCTTCTCTGTAGTAGCGAAAAAAGGTACTGGAACAAGCCCAGCAGTTGGAGCATCCTTCACTGCGCCTGGCGGAACTCCAGATGCGAAGAAAACTGAAGAAGAAGCTAAGAAAAAAGCCGAAGAAGAAGCTAAGAAAAAAGCTGATGAGGAAGCTCAGAAAAAGGCTAATGAAGATAAATTAAAACAAGAAGAAGCTAAGAAAAAAGCTGAGGAAGAGCAGCGTAAACAACAAGAGCAACAGCAGCAAGAACAACAACGAAAACAACAAGAAGAAGCTCAAAAGAAAGCTGATGAGGAAGCTAGAAAAAGAGCTGAAGAAGAAGCTAAGAAAAAAGCTGAAGAAGAAGCTAAGAGAAAAGCTGAAGAAGAAGCTAGAAAAAAAGCTGAAGAAGAAGCTAAGAAACAACAAGAGCAACAACAAAATACAGGTGAAGATACACCACACGCAAACGGAAATGTTGTTACAACAGAGTCTTAATACAAAAAAGAAGTCCTTTTCNNGAAAAGGACTTCTTTTTTGTTATCATTTTCTTTACATATAGCTTTTCTATTTCAATATACAACTGCGCTAACTGAATATAAGAATGATAATTATTCGGTTTCTTTATAATGAACGAATAGCGCTCTATAAAATTCACTGGTTGTACTTCCAACATACTCGTGTAATCTTCCATTTTGTTCAAACTATGAATAGGTTGCTCATTTAACCAATATACAATTGATAACAAATGCGCTGCAAAAAGAATCATTGGGCCTTCCGCTTCTTGCTTATTTCTATTTCGAAATAGTGTAGCAATGTCTTCATGCTTACTTTTCCATACATTCAATAGTACTGGAATACTTTTTTCAATTTCATTCCACGGCTCATATTGTCTTTCCATATCATATATAAAATAAGTATGTTGTATGATTTCTTCAAAAGACTGTTCTGTATAATATGCAATCGAATGTATACTTTCTTTAAAAAATGGTAAGCATCGAAATTCTTTCGGTATTTCTATCACTCGTTCCATCCTTTATTTCCCCTTCATTCGCTTCTTTCCTTCACGACAAATTTCTAGTAAAGGGCATTCTTCACATTGTGGTCGTTGTGCTTTACAGTGATAACGTCCAAAGAAAATCATACGGTGATGTGTAACGCCCCATTCATCCATTGGAACTTTCTTCATTAATGTCTTTTCTACTTCTAACACCGAATCTTTCCATCTACAAATCGCTAACCGTTTACTCACTCTTTCTACATGCGTATCAACAGCAATTGCCGGGATGCCATACGCTACCGAAACAACTACATTTGCTGTTTTTCTCCCTACTCCTGGTAATTTCGTCAACTCGTCACGGTCTTCTGGAACTTTTCCATTATAATCATCCAGCAACATCTGACACAATTTTTGAATGTTTTTTGCTTTATTTCTATACAACCCAATAGAACGTATATCTTGTTGTAACTCTTCTAAAGATACACTTAAATAATCTTCTGGTGTTTTATATTTTTGAAATAAATTTTTCGTCACTTTATTTACAAGTGCATCTGTACATTGTGCAGATAGTGCTACCGCAATTACTAATTCAAAAGGATTATCATGAATTAATTCACAATGTGCTTCTGGATACATATCCGCCATTGTGTCTAAACAATAGCGAATTTGCGTTTTATTTAACATATACTTCCTCCTATATTACTGCTCTAACCAATTATAAAAAGGCACTTTCCCAGTAAATTTCGTCTCTTGTTTTGTCGTTTGCTGCGTTCGTTGTTGATTTGCTCTAAACTTTCGTCCTTGATTTTGGGCTTGATCTACTGTTTTAATACCATTCTTTTTCCACTCAAATAAAATACGATCAATATATCTGAAATTAAGCTTACCACTCATTACAGCTTCCCTAAGGGCCGCTTGAATTAAATTCGGATGATGTTGATCTTGATCTTCCCACATTCCCAACGTCTCACATTCAAATGGAGAAAGTGGTCTTCCAAATTCCCTTTCAAACACTGTATATAAATTTACTTGCAATTGTTTTATTTCTTTTTGTTCTTCCTCTATTGATTCATTCATTAAGAAATGCAATATTTTTTCCCAGAGCGGTTGTAAAGAATAACTTTCACACATCATCGCTTCTGACTTTTGTCCACCTTCTAATGATAAAAAACCTTTTTGAATCAATGCCTGAATGACTTCCATACATTTCATTTCACTAATCGTCATCCGTTCTGAAATCTCTGACGGAGTTGGAAACGAATTGCCCGACTCTAAAAATGTATGTACATGAAGTACAACCATAAATTCAGTTTCATTTAAACCTAATTTTTTATAATGCATCATAAGTAATTTTGGAATTGCAATGCTTCCCTGCTCAAACCATTGTAACATCATTTTCTTTTTCATCACCAAACACCTCGCTCTCTAGTATAACACACCTTTCGCTATTTCTTTTTGCCACAATTCGTCAAAAAAACCTCCCTATTATGTAGGAAGGTTTTTTGTATTGCGTTAATAAAATATACAATTAAGCTTGCACTTTACTTTTCATAAACGTATGAATGCGTTCTAATGCTTTCTCTACTTGTTCAAGAGATGTCGCATATGATAAGCGAACGTTATTTGGAGCACCAAATCCTGTACCTGGTACAAGAGCCACTTTTTCTTCTTCTAATAGAGCTTTTGCCCAATCATCAACGTTTTCGTATCCTGATAAAGCTACGGCTTCTTTTACATTAGGGAATAAGTAAAATGCACCTTGTGGTTTAATGCAAGTAAAGCCAGGGATTTGAATTAATTTATCATAAATAATGTTTAATCTCTCTTCAAATGCTTGACGCATTGTTTCTACAGGTTCTTGTGAGCCTGCATATGCCGCGATTGCGCCGTATTGAGCGATTGAAGTAGGGTTTGACGTACTATGACTCGCTAAGTTCGTCATCGCTTTAATAAGCTGCTTATTTCCTGCTGCATATCCAATACGCCATCCTGTCATAGAATGAGATTTAGATACACCATTAATAATAAGTGTTTGTTCTTTTAATGCATTAGAAAGCTGGGCAACCGAATTATATTCTGCTCCACCATAAATTAATTTTTCATAAATTTCATCTGAAACGATTAAAATATCATGTTCTAAACATACTTCTCCAAGCTGTTGTAATTCTTCTTTGCTGTAAATCATTCCTGTTGGATTGCTCGGTGAATTAATAATAACTGCTTTCGTTTTCTCTGTAATTGCCTCACGCAGCTGCTTCGCTGTAATTTTGTATTCATTGTCTTCAAGACCTTCTACATAAACGGGCTTACCACCAGCAAGCTTTACTTGTTCCGGATAACTTACCCAGTAAGGCGTTGGGATGATAACTTCATCTCCTTCATCAAGTAACACTTGGAATAATGTATATAATGCATGTTTTGCACCGTTACATACAATAATTTCAGACGGATCATACGCAATTCCTTGATCGCGAGTAAACTTCTTCACAATTTCTTGTTTTAACGCTTGTAATCCACCTGTTGGTGTATACTTCGTATGTCCTTCTAACATCGCTTTATGTGCAGCATCCATAATATGTTCTGGCGTATTAAAGTCAGGTTCTCCTGCCCCTAATCCAATTACATCATGACCTTCTGCTTTTAATGCTTGTGCCTTTGCTGTAATTTCTAAAGTTGCCGATGGTGTTAAAGCAGCTACTCGCTTTGCTAATTTCATTTGTAGTTCCCCCTACATCTATTTTTCAATGCTATATCGTTTTAAAAACTGACCATCTTGAAATGCAAGATTGTAGTAACTATAACGATTGTCATCATCAATATATGTAACTTCCCATAGTGGTATATTGTTTTCAACGCCTAATTTCACTTTTAAAATTTCTTTAGGCTTACTTTTGGGCTCTTTACTGTCATCTCCGACTTGTTCAATCGTTCTTTGTAAAGCCTCTTTTTCAGAAATACCTTCACTCTTTTTCCTTACTATAGCTTCCCCTTTTTTCTCAGGCACCCAAACGATAAGTTGTTCTCCTTTTTCATCTGTACCTTGTACGACTGTATATGAAGATTCTCCGTTATAATAATCCACAGATTTTACTTTTGTAAGCTTTGCCTTTTCTTTGGCAATTTCTACAGATTTTGCCTCTTTAGGGATTTTCTTTTCCATTGCTTTATTATAAACATACGCCCCATATATTCCGCTAGCAACGATTACGATAACGATTGCAAAGATCCACTTTTTCATTGTATCACTACGTTCTGTAAATCGTAAATACAGCTGTTTCTTTATCTTTTTCGTCTAATGCTAATCCGAACATGAGGTCCTGCTCTTTTAACGTACGATTCAAACTATCAACAATTTTATACAAGTCAGACGAATATTTAATACGCGTCGTTGATAGGACTTCGATTTTCTTATCCATGAAAAAACTCCTCCGTTACACAAAAATTTCTAATTATAGAAGAACGCAATGCGGTTACAATAAGAGTACATTCTTTACAACCCCTGCTTCATCACCCATCTATTATAGCAGGACATGTACAGCAAAAAAAGGTTTCAAGTCGAAAACCAATACATTTTGTATACAAGAAGTAAGAAAAATAAAATTCCTCCTACCCACATTTTTTACGCCTGAAGTGTAAACGTACTTCAGGCGTATTTTTTCTTCCAATTTTATTCAGTTGGCTGTCCCTTTACTTGCTCTAATAATTCTTCTAGAGGGCCTTCATAGAGCGGGACAATTGGGATTGATTGTAAAAAACGTTTTCCGTAGGAAGCGCTTGTCAAACGACGATCTAATACAAACACCGTCCCGGTATCTGTACTTGTTCTAATAAGACGACCAAATCCTTGTTTGAATCGCAGTATTGCTTGCGGGAGTGCCAACTTAGCAAATACGTCCTCTCCTTGATTTTTTAACCATTCTCCTTTTGCTTCCATCATCGGTTGATGAGGAGGCGTAAAAGGAAGGCGGACAATAACAAGACAACTAAGGGCATCTCCAGGTATGTCTATCCCTTCCCAAAAACTACTTGTTCCTAACAAAATTGATTTATCAAACTCTTGAAATTTACGAATAAGACGACTTCTGCTCTTATTATTCACACTTTGCGTTAATAATAAATATCCTTCTAATTCCTCATCATCTTTCAAATTCGTATATGCTTCTTTCAACATTTCATATGAAGTGAACAAAACAAGCATTCTACCTTCTGTAGCTTTCGCTATTTTTGCAATATGTGCCGACACAGATGCAATATATTCTTCATTACTTGCTTGTTTAATAAAAGGCACATCCGTTGAAACCATTAATTTCATCTGCTCTTCAAAACGAAATGGTGATGGGACCTGTAATGTATTTGGAGCAAAATCATATAGACCTAGCTCTTCTTTTATATAGTCAAATGAATCGTTTACTGTTAACGTTGCAGATGTGAAAATAACACTCTTTTTCTCTGTTAAAAATTCATCAGCAAATCTTTCACCAATATGTACAGGCTGCCCATATAAAACTGTTGAATGAATTGTTCCCTTTGTTTCAGTTTCCATCCATGTCACATATGAATTTTTTTCTAAAATGAGTAACTGTAAAGATTGTGCCATCTTTCTCAACAACTCAATTAAATGCATAAATTCACCTGTAACAACATGCATCTCCCACTCTAATTTACTTTGCAATATTTCAACTTGCTTCTCAAGTGTAGTTAATAATTTTCTTACATCATATACAAAACGATTTGTTAACTCGGTAATACTATCCCATAGCTTACCTTTCTCTACTTCCGTGTTATATCGATAAATGAGTGGCATGTTGCTTATCCCTTGTTCCTGCTTTGTTTGTTTAAAGATGAAAGCACGTAACATTTGGAATAACTCATCCGCATCAAATTTCAATTCCTTCAAACTATGACTTACCATACGGAAAGTTGAGCGAGAGGCTTGTTCAGATTTTTTCATCATTTTATATACTTTTGAAAGTACATCATCTGTTTCTAACGTACCAAGACGAGATAAAACTAGCTGAAAATACATACAGGAAAACTGTTCACCTAATGTTCTACTTGCCGCTTCCTCAATATGATGCGCCTCATCAAAAATAATATGTTCACACGAAGCAAACAGTGGTTCTTCACTTGAAAAATCTTGAAATAATAACGCATGATTTGTAATAACGATATCTGCAAATAATGCTTTATTCTTTGCTCGTTGATAAAAACAACGACTAAACCAGTTACTTTGCATTCCGCCTGGACTATGTACATCACTACAAATACGGTTCCAAAGTAACTTTCCGCCCTCAGGAATATTTAATTCATCACGATCGCCCGTTTCCGTTTGCAATAACCACACTAAAATTTTTGCCTTTGTGAGCGCCATATCATAATTTTTCTCTTCCTCTTGCAAAGCATATTCAAATTTATGTAGACAAAGATAATGTTTTCTTCCTTTCAGAAGAGCTACTTCAAATGAAAATGGCATTATTTTCTGTAATAACGGAATTTCTTTTTCTAGTATTTGTTGTTGTAATTGTACAGTTTGGGTACTTATGATGACAGGTTCTTCTTTTTTCTTTGCAAAATAAATACTCGGAAGTAAATATGCAAGAGTCTTCCCTGTTCCTGTTCCCGCTTCAATTAGTGAAAACCTAGAATCTCTTAGTGCTGTATATATTTCCTTCATCATAATCTGTTGGCTTTCTCTTTTTTCAAACTTCGGCATATTTAACTCAAGTTTATCAATAGTCTTATGCAAGAAAGCATCAAATTTTAATGAGCATGTTTCACTGAGGTTTAAAGAATAATTCCGTTTTCGAAGCGCAATATTTCGATACACTTCATATCCTTCTGCCCCTTCTTTACCATGCATCATTTTCTTTAAAATATTTTCAGAAAGTACATCCGCTATATCACTTTGAAAAACATCACTCAATTCATAAAGCGATTGCAAGGTTACAAGTGGTAACTTCTCAATTTCATTTAAAAATTGTAAAAACAATTCCGCTGTTGCAAGAGCATCACTATCCGCACGATGCGGTTGGTCGTGCTCTAGTTCGTGTTGTTTAGCTAAATCACGTAATTTATAACTATCAGCCGTCGGCAAAAGAATTTGCGCCAACTCAACTGTATCAACTTTTGGACAATGTATCTCTGTATATCCAGCCTGCCTTAATTCTTCCGTTAAAAAATTCCAATCAAAGTGAACGTTATGTGCAACAAAAGCTGCACCTTGTAATAGCTCAACAACCATCGGGGCTACATCTTGAAATAACGGGGCTTGCTTAACCATACTCTCATCAATCCCTGTTAACTCTGTAATAAATGGCGGAATCTCTCTCTTCGGATTAATAAAAGATGAAAAAATCTCTAATATCTCTCCATCTTCCACTACAACAGCTGCAATTTGGGTAATTTTATCTTTCCCATCCTTCCAGGAGTTCCCTGTCGTCTCCAAATCCACAACGACATAACGCTTACTCATATATGTAACACCTCAATTTCTTACCTATCAAACAGAAAATTATATAATGTTACTATACCACGTTTTATCTCATCTTAATGAAAAGATGCACAAAAAAGCTATCTCCGTAATAGAGATAGCCTTCTTACTTATAAAATCGTACCTGCTTTTTCAGCACCTAACATTTCAATAATTTGATTATTATCGTCTAATACTGCAATTTTAGGCTCTTGTTTATGGATATTTTCTTCTGCCACTAGACCGTAGCAAATAATAATAACTTTATCCCCTGGTTGCACAAGCCTTGCAGCTGCACCATTTAAACACACAACACCGCTACCGCGTTCTCCCTTAATAACATATGTCTCTAAGCGAGCACCATTATTGTTATTTACAATTTGTACTTTTTCATTTTCTACAATATTTACTGCATCCATTAAATCTTCATCAATTGTAATACTACCTACATAATTTAAATTTGCCTCTGTTACTGTTGCGCGATGTAACTTCGCTCTCATCATTGTGCGAAACATAGATGCTCCCCCTTATTTAACCGTTACTGTTATATTGTCAATTAATCGTACATTTTCAAATTTAACTGCGATTGCTAAAATGATTTGCCCTTCAATTTTATCCATTACTTGTAGTGAAGGATATGCATATAAATCAGCATAATCTACAGTACCTTGCGTATGCATCTCAATATACTCTTTCACAAGTGTTGTAATGATTTCTGCATTACGTTCCCCTGCCTCAATTCTTTCTTTCGCTATACATAGACTACGGTATAAATGAGGAACTTCTTCACGCTCTTCTTGTGACAAATACACGTTACGAGAACTTTTCGCTAATCCATCTTCTTCCCTTACAATATCTACTGGTACGATTGTAACCGGAATATTAAAATCAGCAACAAACCCTTCAATGACAGCAACTTGCTGTGCGTCTTTCATACCGAAATAAGCACGCGTTGGTAATGTAATATTAAATAGTTTCATTAGTACAGTCGCAACACCAGCAAAATGACCCGGTCTTTGTTTGCCACATAATACATCGGTACGCTTTACAACTTCAACTGTTGTCGTTTGTTCTGCTGGATACATTTCTTCCACGCTCGGATAAAATAAATAATCTACACCGTTTTCTTTTGCTACATTTTCATCCCTATCAATATCACGAGGGTATCGATCTAAATCTTCATTCGGTCCAAACTGTAGCGGATTAACAAACACGCTTAACACTACAATTTCATTTTCTTCTCTTGCCTGACGTAATAAAGTCGCATGGCCTTCATGCAAATAACCCATCGTTGGGACAAAACCAATACTTTTTCCACTTGCACGCAGTTCGTTTGTAATTTGCTGCATCTCTTGCACTGTAGTTACAATTTTCATTATTGGTTTCCTCCGTATAACGCTAAGCATTCTTCCTCTTTCATTGTGAATGAATGTTTTTCTTCTGGAAATTGTCCTGTCTTTACTTCAGTAACATATTGTGAAATTCCTCTCACAATCTCCTCTTGAACAGACGTATATTGCTTCACAAATTTTGGAACACGATTTACGCCATATGAAATAAGATCATGATAAACGAGTACTTGCCCATCTACTTTTTGCCCTGCTCCAATTCCAATCGTCGGAATTGTTAGTTGCTTCGAAATTAATTCTGCTAACTGCATTGGCACACATTCTAACACAAGCGCTATCGCACCAGCTTCCTCACATCTCTTTGCATCTTCTATTAACTTTTTTGCACTTTCAGCATCTTTTCCTTGCACTTTATACCCACCTAGTACTCCTACAGATTGAGGAGTTAAGCCTAAGTGCGCTACAACAGGAATCCCCGCATTTGTCAAGTAATGAATCGTTGATATCACTTCTCCTGCACCTTCTACCTTCAATGCATGAGCACCGCTCTCTTGAACGATGCGACGTGCATTCACCATCGTATCTTGAGGCGACACATGGTACGACATAAATGGCATATCAGTTACAATAAACGTCTCTTTTGCCCCCCGGCGTACAGCTTTCGTATGATGAATCATATCCTCTACTGTTACAGGTACTGTTGAATCATAGCCGAGCACAACCATCCCCAGAGAATCTCCAACTAGAATCATATCAACTTCAGCTTCTTCTGCTAACTTAGCAGATGGATAATCATACGCCGTTAGCATTGTAATCGGCTCACCTTGCTCTTTCATCTTCAAAAAATCTGTTTTTGTTTTCAAAAACTACTCCTCCTTTATGCAGGAGAGAGGAGATGGCCGAAATCATATAAAAAACCCCTCTGGCCATAAAAGGGCAGAAGGGTTGTGTGTTAGTCGGCATTATTCATCCCTCTGTCCCAGTCCGTTATTGGATCAAGGCAGAATCCAAGTTATTATTTTTCGTATTGCTTTGAATGATGGTGCAGTTCGCTCTGATACTGCCCATATTCGAACTAATTATAGCAAACTCCAAAAAGGAATTACTACATTTTTTTGAAAAAATAATTTTTAATTCCATTACGGTATGTGAAATTTTTACACATCACTCTATTATAGAAAGACAAATAGCTTAATTTACATGCATAGTATAACTCTTCAAATAATGATGCAGGTTAATGGAGGAAACATACTTATAAAAGGAGAATTGCGAATGTCTATGAACAAATGGTTATTTCGACTTACCGGTTTTCTTATGATAATTGTAGGGATGATAACGTTTAGCTCCTTCCATGTATTTGCTTCAGTTAACGTCGTGACACAACCTATCGATTCAACGAAAGTAATTGAGGTTGAACTGAATGATGATTACTTTAACCCTAATGTCATCACGATTCCGATTGAACAATCCACAACATTACTTTTGAAAAACAAAGGTAAAAGCGAGCACACCTTTACAGTAAAAACACTCGGAATTGACGTCGTAGTCGAGCCCGGAAAAGAAAAAAATATTACCGTGAAACCTACAAGTGCTGGTACATATGAATTAATATGTCGGTACCATCTCCTTAAAGGAATGGAAGGCAAAGTAATCATCAAATAAAAAGAAGTTCCTAATAGGAACTTCTTTTACTTAATTTCGATATCCGCAGAATGAATATGATGTAATTTTCCTTCATGGTCCTCGAGGAGCAATACTCCATTCTCTGTAATTCCTTTTGCTATCCCTGTAATTGTCTCTCTCATCGTTCGAGCGGTAATTTCTTTCCCGATGCTTACAGCATAACTTTCCCAAAGGATTTTAATGACAGGGAAACCATTTTGTAAATACGCTTCATATAATTTTTCTAGTTGTAAAAAGATTTGTTGCATAAGCTCTGCGCGAACAATTGGCTTACCAGATTCAATCGCTAAAGAAGTAGCAATATGCTGAATTTCCTCATCAAAATGCTCTTGCTTTTGATTCGCATTAATGCCAATCCCCATAATGACAGCATTAATTTTATCAGGATCAGCTTGCATTTCTGTTAATATTCCTACAGCCTTTTTACCTTGAATTAAAATATCATTTGGCCATTTTATTCCTACGTTTACACCCGTGCACTTTTCAATTGCTTGTGCAACGCTAACAGCTGCTAACAAAGTAAGTTGTGGCGCATGATGAACCGGGATTGATGGACGTAAAATAATACTCATCCAAATTCCTGTTCCTTTCGGTGAATACCATTTCCTGCTTAAACGACCTCTGCCCGATGTTTGTTCTTCTGCCACAACAATCGTTCCTTCTTCTGCACCTTCATAAGCAAGTTTTGCTGCAATATGCTGCGTAGATTCAACAGATTCCTCGAAATATACCGTTCTACCAATATGTTTCGTTTGTAACCCTAACTGAATTTCATTAGCAGTTACTTTATCCGGCTTACCTGCAATTCGATAACCTAATCGACGCACAGCTTCAAGTTCATAGCCCTCATTTCGAAGGTCCTCCATATGTTTCCACACAGCGGTTCTTGAACAACCAAGCTTATCACTAATCGTTTGGCCAGATACAAATTCGCCATCCGCTTCTGAAAAAACTTGCAATAACTGCTTTCTTATAGTAGATTGCATTCTTGCAGCCACTCCCTTATACACTCTTTCTCATTCACTACATTTCCTTGTACAATTGCTTCTTCAATTTTTTGAATCATTTCAGCAACCCACGGACCTGGCTTTTTATTTGCCCAGTTTAATAAATCATTCCCAGTCACATTCATTTCTTGGCGATTCTTGATTGGCAATGCTTCAAACAACGTTTGTACTCGTTTCACAGATGTATGATCATAGCTTTCAATCATCGCTTCATATACTCTTTCTGCCATTTCAGCGATATGAATTCCCGTTTTATAAAGAAGAACTGTATCCCAATCCTTCTCCTTTCTCGTACGGATTGTTAATAAAACTGCGACGATATCTTTTATTTTTTTATTCGAAAACTTCCATTGACGTAAAAAGACAGATGGATGTTCTTCCCCGATGCAATATAAGAAAAATGCCCATGCCTCAATGTCTGTTTCAAAAGAATCCCATTTATACTGCGTAGCTTGTAACAATCTCTCTTCTGACATTTGTAAATATGGCAGATGAGAAAAGAGCTTCGTTTCTACTAATTGTTGCAAACCCTTCACGCAGTATGTGCCAGTTAACAGTTTCTCAAACTCCACTGTAATTCGCTCAATTGCTATATGTTCGAGTAAATGTCCATATGTTTCAATTGCCTGTTTCGTTTTCATTTCTAAAGAAAAACCTAACGTACTTACGAACCGAATACCACGCATCATTCGCAGGGCATCTTCTTGAAAACGATCCGCAGCATTTCCAACTGTCACAATTTCTCTCTTTTGAATCGCTTCCTGTCCAGCAAATAAATCAACCATTTCGCCTTCTTCTGTCATGGCAATTGCATTCATTGTGAAATCACGACGTTTTAAATCCTCTTCTAATGAACGAACAAATTGAACACTACTAGGTCTTCGAAAATCTTCATATTCGCTCTCTGTTCGAAACGTGGTTACCTCATAAGGTTCACCATTTTCTACTACAATTACAGTTCCATGCTCAAGACCAACAGGAATATGTCTTGGAAATATAGCCATCACTTCTTCTGGTAAAGCAGATGTCGCAATGTCAATATCTCCAATCGGCCTATCAATAATAAGATCTCGTACGCTTCCGCCGACAAAGTAGGCCTCATGCCCTTGTTGCTTTAAAGTCTCAATAATAGAACTAGCTTTTTTAAATCTTTTCATTTTTGTCATCCCTTAGTACATCATAGTAAATTGTTTCATATTGTGAGACGATTTTTTCAGAGCGGAACTGCTCGTAAACACTTTCTCTTGCTCGCTCTCCCATATTACGGTGAAGTTCTTCATCCTTTAATAACTGAATGGCTTGATTTGCCACTCCCGTCGTATCGCCAACTTCACATAAATATCCTGTTTCCCCATGTTGAATGACTTCTGGAATACCTCCAACCCTTGTTCCGATACAAGGTACACCACACGCCATCGCTTCTAATAAAACAAGACCAAAACTCTCTTTCTCTGATAGAAGCAACATTAAATCACTCATCGCGAGTAGCTCCGCAACATTATCTTGCTTCCCTAAGAATAAGACGCGATCTTCAATATGTAAATTTTTCACCAACTGTAAAATCGTGCAAAATTCTGGTCCATCTCCAACAAGAAGCAACTTCGCATCTACTTCTGTAACAATTTTAGCAAATGCCTGCACAACATCTTGCACACGTTTCACTTTACGGAAATTTGAAATATGAATGAGTATCTTTTCACTTTCACTTATACCGTATTCTTTCTTTAATTGAGTCATATCACGCTTGAAATATACACGTTCGTCTATAAAGTTATATACCGTTTGAATGTCTTTATTTGGTTTTATAAGCTCATGCGTTTCGTTAATTAATGAATGCGAGACAGCCGTCACAACATCGGATTGCTCAATGCCAAAACGTATTAAATTATTTAACGAAGGGTCGGAACCTAACACAGTAATATCTGTACCATGCAAGGTTGTAACAATTTTAATACGCTCTCCAATCATTTGTTTTGCTAAATAAGCACAAATGGCATGTGGTATTGCGTAATGCACATGTAAAATGTCTAGGTTTTCTCTTTGTGCAACCTCTGCCATTTTACTCGCTAACGCTAAATCGTACGGTGGATATTGAAATACAGAGTATTGATTTACCGTCACTTCATGAAAATAAATGTTTGGATACACTTTATTTAACCGGAATGGTAAACCCGATGTAATAAAATGAATTTCATGCCCGCGTTCCGCTAATTGCTTTCCTAATTCTGTTCCAACAACACCAGAACCACCTACAGAAGGATAACATGTAATACCTATTTTTAATTTCATTTACATCCCCCTATTAAATCAGCATGTAATAAAACTGGTTTCTTGCTCATAAATCCTTCGGCATATAAGACTCCAACTTCTTTTCCAAACATTTTCTCACGAGCGACTACAGTTTCAACGTAACCTTCTGTTAACGGCGTTTTCACACCATCACTCCCTGTTGAAAACTGACTTTCATACGCTTCTAGTGCTGCCACCTTTTGCGATACGTATTCACTAATATCTATACAGAAATTCGGTTTATGAAAACCATTAATCATATAATGATAAAAAGAATCCACACGATGTGGCGGAATCTCTGGCATATATTTACGAATTCCAGCTGAAAAAATAGCTTCTTCCACAAGTTTTGCACAATTTGCATGATCTGGGTGACGATCTTCATAATACGGCGCAAAAACTAGTTTTGGTTTATATGTACGAATCACCTTTACAATTTCACGTATATACTCTTCTTTCATATACAAACCACGGTCTGGCATCGCTAAATTCAGTCTCGTTTTTACTCCCATTATACGAGCCGCCGCCTTAGCTTCTTCTTTTCTTAACTCTATCGTTCCATTAGAAGAAAGATCAGCTTCTGTTAAATCACAAATACCTACTTCATACCCTTGCTTCGTATATTTAGCAATGGTACCAGCCATGCCGATTTCAACATCATCGGCATGAGCACCAAACGCTAATATATGTAATCCACTCATAATTGTTCCCCTCATTTTCTTAACTTGCGGTAATCTAAATCTCCTCGCTCTAATGCGTGCATTAACATTTCAGCACTTGCCATATTCGTTGCAAGTGGAATCGCATATACATCACATAAACGAAGCAACGCATTCACATCCGGTTCATGCGGCTGTGCTGTTAATGGATCGCGGAAGAAAATTACCATGTCTAAATCATTTTTTGCAATCATTGCACCAATTTCTTGATCGCCGCCAAGAGGACCAGATTGATATCTCGTTACAACTAAACCGGTCGCTTCCATGATACGAAGCCCTGTCGTTCCTGTTGCAAATAATTCATGTTGTTCAAAAATTGGTTTATATGCGTATGCAAACGAAACCATGTCATTTTTCTTTTTGTCATGTGCGATTAAGGCAATTTTCATCCGTTGTCTCCCCTTTAGTCGATAATATTTTCTAAACCGTACACAAGATGATCTAGATTCATTACTGTCTCAATTGATAGTTTTACACCAGACATAAATGATGCACGATTGAATGAATCATGGCGAACCGTTAACATTTGTCCGTCCCCACCAAACATTACTTCTTGGTGTGCAATAAGTCCTGGTAAACGTACACTATGAATGTGAATGCCGTCTACATTTGCACCACGAGCACCTTCTAGTTGCTCTACTTCATTCGGATGACCTTGCTGCTTTGATTCACGATTTTGACGAATTAATTCTACTGTTTTTACCGCTGTACCAGATGGTGCATCTAATTTTTGATCATGATGCAATTCAATTACTTCAACATCTTGGAAGTACTTCGCTGCCATTTGTGAGAATTTCATCATAAGAACTGCACCAATAGCAAAGTTTGGAGCGATAATTGTTCCTACTGCTTTTTCTTTCGCATTCTCTGTTAATTGCTTTAGTTCTTCTTCTGTAAATCCAGTTGTACCAATAACAGAACGAAGTCCACGCTCAACTGCTAATGTAACGTGTTGTTTCCCAACTTCTGGCGTTGTTAAATCTAACAACACATCAGCCTCTACTTCCTCTAAACAAGTATGTAAATCTGCGTAAATAGGTGCATCTAGCGCTGGCATGCCCGGTAAATCAGAGATTTTCTCTCCACCATGCTTATAATCCACTGCTGCTACTAAATTAAAATGTTCTGTTCTTTCCATAAGAAGGACTGCTTCATGTCCCATACGACCTCTTGGTCCAGCGATAATTACTTTAATTTCTTTCATTATTCTTTCTCTCCCTCATCAATACGTGTCCAGCGATCTTTATCACGAGTATTAAATTTATTCATTACAATGTTATGTGCTGTTTCTAAATCAATATTTAAACTATTTGCCATACAAATCATAACAAATAATACATCTCCAAGCTCTTCTTCAATACTACGTTCTGTTTCAGTTGTTTTCTTCGGCTTCTCACCATAATAATGATTCACCTCTCTTGCAAGCTCCCCCATTTCTTCTGTTAAACGAGCCATCATTGCAAGTGGACTAAAATAACCTTCTTTAAACTGACCAATATATGCATCTACTTCTTTCTGCATATCCTTCATCGTTTTCGCTTCCATACAACTCACCTCTAATCCTTCCTCTTTCATGTTAGCCAATTCATCGCGATTTGACAAATATTATTCCCCGCCAAACACCTATTTGCTACCCTTTTTTGGATACACTATAATAAAGTGAAACTTTCTTTTGCGATTTTGGCAAAAGATCAGCCTAAACCAATCGGGTTCCTACGGCTGGTTCGCCCTGCTTCCTTGCTTTATCCCCTACCAGCCGTTGGAACGGGGTAAAGTGAAACTTCTTTTGCATGCTTTTCGCAAAAGATCAGCCTAAACCAATCATTTTTTATAGCCTTCACTATTTTCACTAGCAACTAGAAATTTATCATTATGTTTTACCGTTTCAGCGGAGCAATGCCATTTACATAATTAGGGGGATTTCTATATGACATCAAATTTGAAGATTCGAAATATCATTTTCATTTTAATCGGTTCCGCTATTTTTTCTTTCGGTATTGTAAATATCAATATTGAAAATCACCTTGCAGAAGGTGGGTTTACCGGTATTACACTATTATTGTATTTTCTATTTAAGTTTGATCCTTCTTATTCAAACTTAATTTTAAATATCCCTATATTTTTTATTGGTTGGAAGTTACTTGGAAGAACGACATTTATTTATACACTAATCGGCACCTTCAGCGTATCTTTATTTCTATGGATTTTTCAACGTTACGAGGTTCTCAATTTACATGTAAACTTACAAAACGATATGACACTTGCGGCTTTATTCGCAGGGGCATTTATTGGTATCGGTCTTGGCATAATATTTAAATATGGCGGGACTACTGGCGGTGTAGATATTATCGCGAGACTCGCTCATAAATATGTTGGCTGGAGTATGGGGAAAACGATGTTTATGTTTGATGCTATCGTCATTATTGTCTCTATTCTTACATATTTATCATACCGCGAAGGCATGTATACGTTAGTTGCTGTTTTTATCGGGGCGAAAGTCATTGATTTTATGCAAGAAGGAGCCTATGCGGCGAAAGGAGCAACGATTATTTCAGATAAAAATGATGAAATTGCTGCCAAAATTTTATCTGAGATGGAGCGCGGAGCAACTTTTTTAAAAGCTGTTGGATCGTATACAAAAGTGGAACGGAACGTATTGTATTGCGTTGTCGCTAAAAATGAAATCGTGAAATTAAAAAATATTATTACTTCTGTAGATCCTCACGCCTTTGTTGCTGTAAGTGACGTGCATGATGTAGTTGGTGAAGGTTTTACATTAGATGAAAATAAAAATCCGTTACATACATAAACGCAACTAGAAAAGCTCTTTAGCTTTTCTAGTTTTTTATTACATATTTTTTAAGTTTGTCTAAATCCTCATAAATAAGCTCCAATAAACTCCGATTATAAAAAATGGAAGCAGGATGAAAAGTCGGAAAGATATGATATTCTTGCTCTGACCATGTAAACGCTGCACTTTGCATATCCTTTAATTTTTGAATGGGCTGTTTTAATAATTGTCCGTGCACATCTGTTATTTTTTTATTTTTTCCTGTTAAACGTTGAAGACCGATATTTCCAAGGGTGACGATAAGCTTCGGATTTATTTTCTCTAATTCATAATCTAACAAAGGCGCATGGGCAAGTATTTCTCCTTGATTTGGCGTTCTATTATATTTTTTCTGTATGATTTCACCAGTTCGTTCTTTTTTCTCTCGCCACTTATAAGGTCTACTTCGGACAGCGCTCGTAATATATACTTCTTCCCTTGTAACGTCAATACGTTCTAAAAACCCCATTAATTGTTTTCCCGCTCTCCCGCTAAACGGAATTCCATTATGAATTTCTGTTTCACCAGGCGCTTCTCCTAACAACATAAATTTTGGACTTTCAGGACCTTGTCCACTTAAAAAGCCTTCTAGCTGATAAGGAGCACTACGTTCTTTCACTTGTTTTACTAAATGACTTGGATATTTCATTTGCCCCACCACCTTTCCACATTACTTCTATTATTGCTACTTGCCATATATTATATAATTCAATTCATAAAACAAAAAAGACTATCAAAATTGATAGTCTTTAGTCATCGCTACGCTGCATACCAGTATAAATCAATACGAGACGTAATAATTCAAATACCGCTACAGCTGCAGCTGCTACATATGTTAATGCTGCCGCATTTAATACTTTACGAGCTTGCCCATATTCATCTGTTGATACGATACCTAACGCTTCAATTTGTTGCATCGCACGCTTTGATGCATCAAACTCAACTGGTAATGTAACAAGTTGGAACACAACACCTGCTGCCATTAAAATGATACCTAAAAATATCATGTTGGCCATCGATGCAAAAATACCGATCATAATAAATATCCAAGAAATATTCGATCCAAAGTTCGCAACTGGCACTAACGAATGACGAATACGCATAAAATTATAATCTTTTGCATCTTGAATTGCGTGTCCTACTTCGTGTGCTGCAACTGCTGTACCAGCAACTGAATGACCGTAATAGTTATCTGTTGATAATCGAACTGTTTTGGCAGTTGGATCATAATGGTCTGATAAATGACCTGGTGTTTCTTCTACAGCTACGTTGTATAATCCATTTTCATCTAAGATTTTCCGAGCCACTTCTGCTCCTGTCATACCTGATGTTGAATAAACTTGTGAATACTTGCTATAGGCACTACGTACTTTTGACTGTGCATACAACGGTATGATCAAAATGATCGCGAAGTAAATTAAATAAAACATCATGAACCTCCATTGAAGTTTTAATTATAGTACTTCTCATTCTATTTTCTTCTGCCACCATTGTCAA
Source organism: Bacillus sp. AFS059628 (assembly GCF_002571225.1). Taxonomy (GTDB): domain Bacteria; phylum Bacillota; class Bacilli; order Bacillales; family Bacillaceae_G; genus Bacillus_A. Next base: position 28,593 of record NZ_NVEC01000080.1, read on the forward strand.
TGAATAAACCTTACAATCCGAGTCTTTATTTATTACATTATCTATTCTTAGAATGTACATTACTTTTTCTTTTTTCTCTCTCTCCTTTATACTTTCTCCACCCAACATAAGTTAATGTGAATAAAATAAGACCTCCAGTAATTGTCATAAACCAAATGAGAGAAGGTGCAATTTCATCTTTTTTTACTGTGTGAAATATTTTTTGCAAATCCCCTTTAATGATTCCTAATTGCATTTGCCCACCTTTCGTTTTTAACATAACGTTACGAAATTCATCCAAATAAGATAAATGAGCGTTTACACGTTGCACTTCGTTTTCTGGTAGGGCAATCATTAAGCTTGGATAAATAATGTTAAATTCATGTAAGAATGTGTTTAACGTTTGTTGAAACTGTCCCGTATCTTCTTTCGACATCGCTTTTTCCATTTGAGAAAAGGCATCCATCACTTTTCCTTCTCTTTCCATCCAAAGTGGTTGATACTTTGATACTTGTGCATCAACAGCGAGCTGCAGGGCTAACACATTATCAATTTTAACTTGTTTACTTAAAGCTTCTTCCGCGAGAGATTGTTGCGCCTTGTCGTAAGCTAACGAAATAACTCTAACTTGATCTGGCGTTACTTCTTGCTTCTTTTCATTCCCTTTTATGACAAACTGCTCCGAGAAATGCTGTAATACTTGTACTGCTTTTTCATCTTCATTACGCTTCACTAATTGTAAGGAGTCATCTAACAACCCTGTTAGTTCACTCCACTCTTCAGCATATATACGTAACGGAAACATTATAATTAGAAATGCTATCAATCCAATTAATGTTCTCTTCATCACGGTCCCCCCTATAACTACTAGTACAAAATATGTTAATTGGGACAAGAATAGAACAGAACTGGACCGAAAAATATATTATCGTTTTACAAACAAAAAAATTCTCTTTAAACAGAGAATTTTTCCTTTGAAATCTTTTTCTTTTTTACGAAATATCTATACAAACTGAAACAAATTATGCTACCGCATAAAATAAATAATAAAATAACACACGCAGCATGCATAAAGAATTCTTCTGGTAACATTAATATAATCGGATCTGTTTCAATATCAAACATCCAATAATCATTGCTGAATAAAAGCTTATGGAACAACACAAAACTCTTTTCAAAATTAATAGCGATCGGTAACATAAGCGCGATTGGAAAGAGAATTGTTAAAATCGATCCGTGTAGTAAAAACTTTTCATTTTTCTTTTTTAATAAATACATGCCGCCTGCTATTGCGATCATAATTGTCACATACATCACATATTGAATCTTTACTAAAATATTTTTTACATCTACAAAATGAATACGGCCATTTGTAGACATATCTAATGTTGGAAACTGTAATGCTCCGTCATAAAACGGAGATAAATATGTGATCAGCACATCATAATTCCTTTTAATATCAGCCTTCGTCATATCCGCTAAGTCTGGGATGTTTAAAAAATCAATTTCAAAATAATATAGCCATTTTCCGTATACCACCGCCGTTGTTGCGAGTGCAAATATAGAAAATGCTATGCTATATGAAACAACTATCGTAATCAATCGATCCAATATTTTTGTACCACTCTTATTTTTCTTCATTTTTTCCCCCTACATGTTCTAACGATTATAAAGAAAACTGTTTTCTGTTCTCACGTAAGCAATAATAATATGTAATACAAAGCACTGCAATACTTAGCCAGAACGTAAAATAACCAATTTCTCCTACAAACAAATGCATAATTCCATATCTCGGCATTTGCCAAAATAAATAATCAATTGCATCATTATGTAATGTCCATATAGCGGCTACCGCAAAATGCCATTTTTTCATTCGATAAAACGGTGCATATATCACTGCTTGTACTGCCATCGCAAAATGCGAAAGCATTAACATATACCCGATAAGGCCAATAGGACCTTTTACATAGATCATAATTGCATTTACAACAACAGCCCATATACCATATTTTATTAAAGTAACAATCGCTAGCGCCTCTATTAATCCCCAATTTCTCTTTATTAAAAAAGCGATTAAGACAAAGACAAAAAAGAGACTTGCCATAGGACTATCGGGTACAAATGGCCAAAATATAGGTGAAGTTTCTTTTAATTGATTTCCATACCATATAAATCCGTATATTGTACCTAATATGTTAACAATTAATAAAAATAATAATACGGAGCGTTGTCTTAACATTGCATACAAGTAAATCAAGCTGTTTGTCCAACACCTTTCAAACAAAGTCATTCTTTCCTCAAACTCTACTCTATTATATAGTAAACTTTCTTTCATCAAAATAAAAAGCTGACTACAATTTTTTTGCAGTCAGCTTTTTATTATTTTTTATTATACTTTGCAACGAATTCCGAAAGCTTCTTCAGTTCCTCATCTGTACCTTTAAATACCCCTTTAGGCATTGAACCTTTTCCCTCTTTCGCAATCTTAGCAATTTCTTCTGGCTTTAAAGTTAAGTTTTGCAGTGCCGGTGCTGCTGCCCCGCCTTGTAAATTGTCACCGTGACATGTTAAACAAGTATTTTTTTGCATTAATTTATAACCATCATCATTTTTATCAACTGGTGCTGTTTTTACAATTGCTCCTTGTTTTTTTGCAGCTTCCCAGTCGTGGTGTGCTACAGATTCCCAAGTTAAAAAGATAATGGATGCAATTGCTAAAAGCATAAACCCGGTTGCTACAGGACGCTTCAACGGGCGTCTTTCTGGACCTCGATCAAGAAATGGGGCTAACAGTAATGCGCCAAACGCAATCCCTGGCATAATGAATGCTCCAATTACAGTAAATGAGCCAGAAGCATAAGAATACTTTAATAACTGATACAAGAATAAGAAATACCAATCTGGAAGTGGTATATACCCAGCATCAGTTGGATCCGCCATTCTTTCAAGCGGTGACGGATGCGCCACTGTTAAACATAAATAACCGATTAAAAAAACTGCACCAACCATCCATTCTTTTAACAAGAAGTTTGGCCAAAATGCTTCTGTTTTCCCTGGGTATTCAGAATAGTCTTTTGGAATATTTGGTTTTCGAGCTACTGGTACCCGAGAATCTCCTACAAACTTCATCCCTTTGCCGCGATGCATAATCTCCCTCCTTTAGTTCTTTCCCCTTTAATTTAGCAATCTCTTATAGTGGACCGGAAATACCTTGTTTGCGAATCATGATGAAGTGGAAGGCCATTAAACCTAGAAGTGCTGCTGGTAAGAAGAAGACGTGAATAGCAAAGAAGCGAGTTAATGTTTGAGCGCCAACAATTTCGGAATGACCAGCGAGTAATGTTTTAATGTAAGGACCAATGAGCGGCGTTTGCTCTGCAATTTGAATCCCTACTTTCGTAGCAAATAACGCTTTCATATCCCACGGTAATAAATATCCGGTAAAACCAAGACCTAACATAACAAAGAAAATAAGAACACCAACAATCCAGTTTAGCTCACGAGGCTTTTTATACGCACCCTGGAAGAAAACTCTAAGTGTATGTAAAAACATCATTACAATTACAAGACTAGCACCCCAGTGGTGCATACCACGAACAATTTGCCCGTATGCAACTTCATTTTGTAAATAATAAACCGATTCCCAAGCATTTTTAATATCAGGCACATAATACATCGTCAAAAACATTCCAGATAAAATTTGAATTACAGTAACGAAAAAGGTAAGTCCTCCAAAGCAATAAACGAATGCAGAAAAGTGATGTGCCGGGTTTACATGTTCAGGTACTTCATGATCAGCGATATCACGCCATATTGGTGTAATATCTAACCTTTCATCTACCCAATCATAAATTTTATTTAGCATCTACTTTGCACCCCCTCTTGGCTTCGCTTTTCCTAGATACAGCGTTCCATCTTTCACTTTAGATTCGTATACATCAAGTGGAGCAAGGGGCGGCGTGCCTTTAATGTTTATCCCGTCTTTTGTGTAACGACCCCCGTGACATGGACAAAAGAATTGATTCGGATGTGCTTTGTCCGAATTCCAGTTAACTGTACATCCTAAATGTTTACATACTGGAGAGAACGCAACAATGTCTCCGCTTTCATCTTTATGAACCCACGCTGATTTTGGCTCTTCAGACTTGTACCAACCATCAACCTGCTTCACCTTAAAGTCGAAACGTTTCGGCTCTGTTGTAATATCCTTTACTTGCGCAACAGCAACCATATCCGTTCCCGCTTCTTTTCGTAACACCGGATCAAGCGCAAATCGCGTCATCGGCATTAAAATACCCGCTGCCATAAAGCCTCCTACCCCTGTAAGGGTGTAATTTAAAAACTGTCTTCTTGACACACGATGTTCTTTCTCGCTCACGAAAATTTCCCCCCTCTATCAGAAATTGTCCCCTCGTGATAAATTATATAAAAAATAAAAACTAGGACACTATCATGATATAATACGCTCATGCACAGGTCAATATCATACTACTCATAATAATAAGAACTTTCTGTTTATTGCTACTTTCCCCATTTTTCTTCTAACATTACCATTATATTTTTTATATGCGCATGAATAACTTCTCTTTTCGCTTGATCACTAAATTGTTCTAACGCTAATGAAGGAAACCAAAATAAATCTCCCTGCAATTCTTGCATATCTTCTTTCCATGAAAAATCACTTGTAACATAAGCAATATGTTTAAAACCTTGCTCTTGTAAATGATTTGTCCATTCTTGCAAACGACCTTTTTCGTTTTTTTGACTTTCTACTAAATACGTAAATGCAGGTAGCAAAAGCACTCTTCCTTTATATTCTCTTTCCAGCTCCATACTCAGCAATTCGATAAATTCACCTTGTTCTACTACCATTTTCATTTCTTTTGCTGCTGAAATTGATAAAAGTGGTATAACACCTGTATCTACATACTCTCTTGCTTGCTCAAACTGTTCTACATCTTTTACAATCCATTTCAAATTACTTCCCTCCTTCTTCTGGAAATGACAGAACTTTCACTTTATATATATTAAACCATACTAAAAGAGGTAAAAAAAGAAAAACTACCTATATTAAGGTAGTTTTTCTTAAAAAGTCTGAAATTTGTAAAATTTTATGAACCCAAATGAATTCTATAACATCTTTAACTCCGCTGTTAACTTATGAAACGCTTCCTTGTCTTGCTTATCCAGCGCTTCATCAATTTGCTTCAAAAGACGTTCCCTTCTAAAAGAAAATACACTTTCTTCTAAAAATCTTTCTGCAAGTAAACGATCTTTTTCATTTACTTCAATATGCTTTGGTAAATACGGGTTTTCCTCTAATACAGCTACATAGTTGGAATTTTGAAACGATGATTTAAAATTGAGTTGAATATAAATATCCTCATCTCGATTTAAACGAATATCATGAAACGATTTTTCAGCATCTGTTGTCATAACATTTTGTTTAAAAAAGTGAAACGGTGTATCTTTTACACAATTCGCGGACATCACTAAGCCACGCGGACAATATTTTGCATGCTCTACGAAGTGGACTTTATGCATCAATTGGTCGTGACTCATTAAATAATTCAAAATCCATACACATTCACGCTGTTTCAGTTGGTAATTATTCAAAAACCATTTTACAAAATCCTTCTTCTCGTTTACAGAAACAGGGGTATTCATAGTAATTAAGTCCCTCCTCTGTCTTTCTCTTTTCTTTTTAGATTCAAGAAGCGGCATTCAGTTTCCTTCCAACTTATGAAAAATCCTCTAAATTATATAACAATTCTTCAATATGAATTTGTGTCGGGTCTAGTTGTATTAACTGAGTAAATACTTCTTTCGCCTCTTTTCGCATACCTTCTTCCAATAAGAAATAACCGTACTCTTCCAAGAAGTCTGGATGATTCTTAAAAGAAGTATATGCACTTTCATAGTGTTTTAATGCATCCGAATACATTTCTAATTGTTTTTTTGCAAATGCAAGATCCCAAAGTAGTTGTGTATCTGGTTCTCCGCTATCAATTGCGCGCTCTACAACAGCGATTAACTCTTCATACTTTTCTTGTTCCTTTAAGATGTACGCATATTTTAATGTTGCACCTAAATGTCCTGGATCTAACTCAAGCGCTTTTTGAAGTACTTCCTCTGCTTCCACTATTTTTCCTAATTTCGCCGCAATGTTCGCTAATTCTACATAAAATGGTACAGAAAGCTCATCTACTTTAATTCCTTCATGAAGTGTTTCATAGCTTTCTTGAAGCATCCCTTCCTTTTCATAGCTTTTCGCTAAATACATGTAAAGCGATGCATACTCAGGATCTAATTCTTTCAGTTCTTGCCAAGCACCAATTGCTCGTTGATATTCTTCACCTTGGTATAACGTGAAGGCATATCCAAATAATGAGTGAATATCTTTTTGTTCCTCTAAACCTGCTTCATAATAAGAAATCGCTTCTTCCCAATTTCCAATCGCACTTAACGTTTCTCCAAGGCGAAGTGCAATGACAACACCACCCATTACTTTATGTTCCGCTAATAGCGACTCATAATGAGCGATTGCCTTTTGTTCTTCCCCTTTACTACTATATAATTCTGCTAATCCAAACGTAATAACGGGCTCGTCAGGCATCATTTCTTTCGCCTTTAATAGTTTTTGTTCTGCTACATCATCAAAACCTTGCATTTGGAATAAATCCGCAACAAGTAATAACGATTGAACATATAAATCATCATTTTCCGGAATATCATGAAGTACTTCAATCGCTTCATCTTCTTTGTCTAGATCAATATATAATTCTGCTAAAAACACAGTGAATTCACTTTCTTCTGGATACAATAAACGCAAGTCTTCTGTAATAGATAACGCCTCATCCGTAAATCCCAGTGTATGATAATAGCGAGCGATATCATACTTCTCTTCATCATTCGCAATTTTTAATTGTTCTTTTAATAGTTGTAATCCTTTTTCCGCTTCACCATTTTCAATATATGAAACAGCTTGTTCAAACTTTTGCATAAACGTCTCCTTTAGTTCTAAAAAATATTCTTTTCTATTCATTTATCCCGATTGGTACGGGCTAATAATGAGTGAGGGGATGAGCATCCCCTCACTCATTAAAGTTTCACTTTATCATAAGCAACTAGGTGTAACAACGCAACCTTTAGAAAGGGCATACTTCTTCTTGTACTTTCACTCATAACGATTCGAATATGACACCGATACCGCATTACTACTTTCTATTGTACCGTTTTCTTTCATTACCGTGCAAATAACTTCCCTTATTAATTATTAGCCTGCACGAACTCTTTACAGTTCTTCTTTGTTTAAATAAAAAAGACTCCTATATTAGGAGCCTTTACAAACTCTTAAGAGTATGTTTCTTCTTTCTTTACTTGCTCGTTTACAAGCTCTTTCAATAGCTCTATAATTTCATCATTTTCTTCTTTCAAACCGACAGTAATACGAATGCCATCATGTATACCAAATGCAGCACCAGAACGAACGATATAGCCTTTCTTCATTAATCGTTCGAAAGCCTCATTACCAGGAATACCGAGCTTTAAGAAAATGAAATTTGTTTGAGATGGATAATAGAATACGTTATATTCCTTACAAAATGCGTAATATTGATTTAATCCTTCTTCATTCTTTTTCACACATTCTTGTAAAAATGCTTGATCTTCTAACGCAGCGAGTGCTACAGATTGCGCTACAGTCGATGTATTAAATGGTAACCTTGCTACTTCTAGTTGTCCAATTAACTGCTCATTACCAACCGCATATCCGATACGGAAAGCGGCTAAACCATATGCTTTTGAAAACGTGCGTAAAACCATAAGGTTTTCATACTTTTCAAGAAGTGGTAATGTTTGCGGATAGTCTTCTGCCCCCGCATATTCATAATATGCTTCGTCCATAATAACGAGCGCTGACTTAGGAACTGATTCTAAAAATGAAAGTAATTTTTGTTTCTCTACATATGTACCTGTTGGATTATTTGGGTTACAAATCCATACGATCTTCGTTTTATCATCTACTTGCTGTAACATCGCATCTAAATCGTGAATGCCCTCTTTAAGTAGTACTTCACGAACTTCTGCTCCTTCAATCACAGCATGGTGATGGTATTGCGAGAATGTTGGATTCGCCATTACAACATTTGTTCCTTCGTGTAGTAATGCACGGCTAATCATTTGAATGACTTCATCTAATCCACTACCAAATAAAAGTTGTTCCGCTTTAACACCTAAACATGTTGCTACTTTTGTTCGAAGTTCAAAAGCATGCCCATCTGGATAAAGAGCGTATTGACTCGCTAAAGAAGTTAATGCTTCTGTTACACGTGCTGAGCAACCGAATGGATTTTCGTTCGATGCTAATTTCACAATTTTTGATAACCCATATTCCCTTTTTACTTCCTCAATGTTTTTCCCAGGTACATATGCTCTCAAAGTTAACAATTGCTCTTTCACTCTCATTTTTCTTCCCCCAGTCGTTTTATTCAATTCGATTACAATAAGGTTATAATCTCTCACTGCAATCGTTTATCTTAACCGTCACTATTACGAGGATACCTTGAAACAAGCACTTCTTAGCTCTTAAACCATATCCTTTTGAAATGCCTCTAACGCAATATGAACAGTCTCATCTGGAATAGATACGACATTCACTACCCCATATTCCTGCATAAGCACCATATGAATTGCTCCAGCATTCGCTTTCTTATCTTGTTTCATCAATTGAACGAGACGCTCTACATTCAAATCACTTGGCATTTTTGGATATCCGTACTTTAAGAACCACTGCTTCATCTCTTCATAAGAAAGATTAATATTGTATACTTGCTCACTTAAAAACAAGGCAAATAACATTCCAACTGCTACTCCGTCACCGTGAGTAATATTTCCATATCCTAGTTCTTTTTCAAGAGCATGGCCTAACGTATGTCCAAAGTTCAAATGAGCACGTACACCTTTTTCTGTTTCATCTTGCGATACAATGTTTGCCTTTACAGGAATGGCCTTCGTTAATATATGGATTAATTTCTCATCACGAAGATCTGATAATGTTTGCACTTCTTCTTTTAGCCAATTATACAGTTTTACATCACCAATAAGAGCATGTTTTATCACTTCTGCATAACCTGAACGCCACTCTTTTTCAGGAAGAGACTGTAAAAACGGCGTATGGTATACAACTGCTTCTGGTTGATGGAATGCCCCTATCATATTTTTACCTAACGGGTGATTAATTGCTACTTTCCCACCTACTGCGCTATCGTGGGCTAATAAAGTCGTTGGAACTTGAACAAAGCGAATTCCACGCATAAACGATGCAGCAACAAAGCCAGCTAAATCTCCAATCATCCCGCCTCCAAGTGCGATAATTAAAGAATTTCTATCTAATTTATTTTCAAGAGCTGACGTATGAGCCGCATAGAAATTTTCAAAAGACTTCTCTTTTTCACCACTCGGTACGACAAATGAAAATACTTTTTGCTCTACTTGCAATGCATCTACAACTGTCTGTAAATGTAAAGATGCAACAGCTTCATCTGAAATGATCATGATGTTTGATACAGATGGCTGCATATTTTGAACGATTGTTGTCAAATGTGACAACGATTCTTTTCCTACATGTACATCATATTCTTTTGATTTCGTTTGAATATGTATGTTTCCCATTAAAATCCCCTCGCATGTTCATTATGTTTCTCAATATTTTCACGAATAAGGTCCATACGATCTAATCCGAATTGTTCTATTAAAGCTGTCGCTAATTCCCAAGCTACAACCGCTTCTGCAACGACACTAGCGGCTGGAACAGCACAACTGTCTGAACGTTCAATGCTTGCTGTAAAAGGCTCTTTCGTATCAATATCAACACTTTGAAGAGGTTTATATAGTGTAGGTATCGGTTTCATCACACCGCGCACAACAATTGGCATGCCAGTCGTCATTCCACCTTCTAAACCACCTGCGTTATTTGTTCTTCGTGTATATCCATGCTCTTCATTCCAAAGAATTTCATCATGAACTTCACTTCCTGGTCTATGCGCTGCTTCAAAACCAATTCCAATCTCGACACCTTTGAAGGCATTAATGCTCATAATTGCGGCTGCTAATTTTGCATCTAGTTTTCGATCATAATGCACATAGCTGCCTACTCCAATTGGCATTCCTTCCACAATTACTTCAACGATGCCACCAATTGAATCACCATTTGATTTCGCATCATCAATTGCTTTTATCATTTGATTACCAGCTTCTCCATCTAAACAACGTACGGGTGATGCTTCTGTAACACTTTTTAATTCTTCAATTGAACGATACGTAGTCTCCTTAGCCTGTACACCGCCAATTTCAATTACATGCCCCGCTACCGTAATACCAAGCTCCGCTAATATTTTTTTAGCAACCGCACCAGCAGCAACACGCACTGTCGTTTCGCGAGCTGAAGAACGTTCTAATACATTTCTCATATCTCTATGACCATATTTAATCGCACCATTTAAATCAGCATGTCCAGGTCTTGGTTTTGTTACTTTCCTTTTTATTTCTTTTTCTTCTTGTTCTGTTAACGGCTCTGCACCCATAATTTTTGTCCAATGTGCAAAATCACGGTTTTCAACAACAAGTGCAATTGGAGAACCTAATGTCTCTCCATGTCTAACACCACTTACAATTTGCACTTGATCTGTTTCAATTTGCATGCGTCTACCACGCCCATATCCCTTTTGCCTTCTAGCTAACTCTTCATTTATGTCAGCCGCAACTATTGGTAGTCCTGCCGGTACACCTTCTATAATCGTCGTAAGTTGTGGACCATGAGATTCACCAGCTGTAATATATCGCATACGTTATTCCTCTTTTCGTATATGTATTTATCTCGCTATATTAAGCAATGATATTATCCTTCATTACTCTAAAAATATGAAAGAAATTATATAATACATCAGCCATTCGCTTATTCCCCGATAGGCCGTTTACTTTACATATCAATATATCATAACAGCTTAAACTTCGTAACTAATTGAAACAAAAAAAGTGCAAGAAGAATACCCCTATTCTCCTTGCACTTTCTACTATTATCACAGTGATTAAAGCGTTTACAAATTATTTCAAAATAATTAGTAAATCCATTCATTCATTAATTTTGAGTAGTCAACTAATTCTTCTTCTTTAAAGAAAATAGCAATCTCGCGCTCTGCACTTTCTAACGAATCAGAACCGTGGATAATGTTTTTCGCAACAGTTACACCGAAATCTCCACGAATTGTTCCAGGAGCTGCTTCATGTGGTCTTGTTTTACCCATCATGTTACGAGCTGTATCTACTACACCTTCACCTTGCCATACCATTGCGAATACAGGGCCAGATGTAATAAAGTCTACTAATTCACCAAAGAAAGGTTTCTCTGTGTGCTCAGCATAGTGTTGTCCAGCAATTTCCGGAGTGACTTGCATTAATTTTGCACCAACTAATTGAAAGCCCTTCTTCTCAAAACGAGCTACAATTTCCCCAATGAAAGCACGTTGTACACCGTCTGGTTTAACCATTAGAAATGTTTTTTCCATAAAAAATCTCTCCACTTCTGAATTATGTATGTAATTGTATATCCCCACACACATATTAACACCCTTATCACAATTGTGCAATAGTTTTGAAATAGAGAGATTATTTTATTTTTTAGAAAAAACACTAAAATTTTCGTTTTCCAATATACTTTGCTACATTTTGTAATGCATACTTCGCTTGTCCACGTGGAAGTGGTTTTATAATTTCTAATGCTTTATGTAAATAACGTTCACTAAACGCAAATGCTTTATCAATAGCAGCACTATTCTTTACAGCCTCAATAATTTCTTTCATTTCATCCGCTGTTGTATTTTCATGTACAGATTTAATTTTCTTGCAAAGAACCGGATCTTCCATAGCATATAAAGCAGGAAGCGTAATATTCCCTTGTAGTAAATCTCCACCAGCAGGTTTCCCAAGTTTCTCTTCTGTGGAAACGAAGTCTAAAATATCATCAATGATTTGATACGACATCCCTACGAAATATCCATACCAAAACAGACGATTTACCGTATCACGATTCGCGCCAGCAGCAATTGCTCCTAATTGGCAACTCGCAGCAATTAATAATGCTGTTTTTCGCTTTATTCTTCTTAAATACGTTCTTAAATTTTGGTCATAGTCATACTTATCTTTAATTTGTTCAATTTCACCTTTACACACTTCTAAAATGGTATGCGATAGCGCCTGATGCGCCTCAGGAATTTCAATATTTGTTATACATTCAAGAGACTTAGCGAATAAATAGTCCCCTGTATACATTGCAATACGATCTCCCCATTTCGCATTCACAGTTGCGCTACCACGTCGTAAAAATGCAGCATCAATAACATCATCGTGAACAAGAGAAGCCATATGAATAAGTTCTAACGCAACAGCTACATGCTTAATGGCGTCTAACTTATAATTTCCAAATTTACCCGCAAGCAACACAAATACAGGACGAATTCGCTTCCCACCAGCTTCAATAAGTTGTAATGCCGCCTCTTCTACTAATGGCTGTTCAGAAGCAACTGTCTTTTTTAATTCTTTTTCTATCACATTAATATCCGATCGTAAAAAAGAGTACATAAGTTGTAACTTCATATTGTTCACCTTAACCTAAAACTTCTTTTTTCTTTTTTCTTTTTTCTTTTTTCTTTTTCTATTTCGATTCTGGTTTCATACCTAAATGCATCGCTGCTACCCCAAAAGTAAACGGCTTCACTTGTACACGTTCAAGTCCAGCTTTTTCGAACATATTAGCCAATTCTTTCATACCAGGGAATGTACTAGCAGATTCTTGTAGCCATGAATATTCTTTATAACTTTTCGCAAATAACTTTCCAAATAACGGCATGATATATTTAAAGTATAAAATATATCCTTGTCGAAAACCAATCATTGTTGGCTGAGATGTTTCTAAACAAATTACTTTTCCACCTGGTTTTACTACACGCGTCATTTCTTTTAATACGTGCATATAATCCGGTACGTTACGTAAACCAAATCCAATTGTTACATAATCAAATGTATTATCTTCAAACGGAAGTTCCATTGCATTCCCGTGTAGAAGTTCTACTTGTTTTAATTGTAACGCTTCTACCTTTTGCTTTCCGACAGATAACATATTTTCACTGAAGTCTAAACCAACAACCTTGCCCTGTTCACCTACCGCTCCAGCTAGCGCAATTGTCCAGTCCGCTGTCCCGCAGCATACATCAAGCGCTTTACTACCTGGTTTTACATCCATAATGCGCATCGTCTCTTTACGCCACGCTTTATGTCTTTGAAAACTAATTACAGAATTCATTACATCGTATTTATCAGAGATTTTCTCAAATACATCATGTACTCTTTCTTCTTTTGATTGTTGCATGCTCGTACCTTCTTCCAATGTAAAATTGCTTATGTCTTCGATTTATCTCTTAACACAGAGTTTATTTCGCTTATATCTGTGTGATTTTCTAAAAATTGATTTTCTTTCTTTCTCAGTTCCATCATCCATCTATTCATAACTTTTTCTGCGTCCGCTTTATCGTTCAAAATCTCTTGAACAGCTTGAAAAACAGGTGAATGTTGTTTATCAGCGTATAGTTCACATTCTTTTTGAAGACGATTTTTCCCTAATACATACGTTATAAACGGCTTCCAATGCGATAAATGAAAATGATCACATGTTTTTTGTAAGAGTGCAGAATCAATCGTTACTACACTTTCCATTATATCGTCCATCGTTTTATGCGCTTTTTGATATAACATTATTTTGTGTTCATTAATTTCTTTAATTCCTTCAGCAAGCGCACGAATTAAAACAATATCACGATTCATAGACAATAAGTAATAATATAACCCGCTATAGTAATCACCAGCAAGCACTGTTAACTGGCGACGTTTATGCGATTCATTTGCTTCTTCCCCTGCCTTATTTGATACTCTTTCATGTGTATCAAGCGCAATTTGAACAAGCATAATCGTTACTACATAATGCTCAATTTGTTCTATATGTAATTTTGCACTTTTTAAAGCACCATATAACAATGCTATTTTCTCTTCATCAATATATGGTTCTTCAATATAGTTTATAAAATAAGGATGGCGTAATTTCTCCATCAATTTCTCTCTTATACCCGCATACCCTCCGTAGATGTCACACACAAAAATCACCCTTGTTTTCTAATTCATAAAACTTATTATAACACATACATTCTATTTTCTATAACCAAAACTTGGCTACTCTTTCCAAACTTCCATCGAATGAAATAACATCTTCCATTCTTTTAAGTAATCTTTCTATTCTCACTCTGCCTTCCTAAAACTATATCATTTATTTACAAAAAAAAAAAAGAAAAGCAGTTTCCCACTTTTCTTTACTTCGTTTTAATAAAAGATAAAATTTCACTACGTGCCGCAGCATCATTTTCTAGTACACCACGTACTGCTGTTGTTACTGTTTTTGCACCCGGCTTTTTCACACCGCGCATCGTCATGCACATATGTTCTGCTTCTACTACTACCATTACACCGTGCGGCTCTAGTACTTCCATAATAGAATTCGCTACTGTTGATGTAATACGTTCTTGTAGTTGTGGACGACGTGCAATTGTATCTACAGTACGAGCTAATTTACTTAACCCTGTCACTTTTCCGCCTTGCGGAATATATGCAACGTGAGTAACTCCATAGAACGGAACTAAATGATGCTCACACATCGAATAAAACGGTATATCTTTTACTAGTACAAGCTCCTCGTGATCTTCTCCGAACACTTTATGCAAATGTTCTTTCGGATCTTCATGCATACCTGAGAACACTTCAGCGTACATTTTTGCAACACGCTTTGGTGTATCAAGTACTCCCTCACGATTTGGGTCATCCCCGATTGCCTCTAAAATAAGGCGTACTGCATGCTCAATTTGTTCTAAATTAACTTTTGCCATCCGCTAGCCCTCCCGAAAACCTAAAAGTGATACGAACACATTCTAGCATATTTATGTTTTTAAAAGCAAAAAGAAGAGTTTCCAAAAAGGAAACTCTTCTTCCCTGTTAATATGTAAGGATTATTTAACCGCATCTTTTAACGCTTTACCAGGTTTGAATGCAGGTACTTTACTTGCAGCGATTTCAATCTCCTCACCTGTTTGTGGGTTACGACCTTTACGAGCCGCACGCTCACGAACTTCGAAGTTACCGAATCCGATCAGTTGTACTTTATCACCTTGTTTTAAAGCTTCTAAGATAGAATCAAAAACAGCGTCTACTGCTTTTGTTGCGTCCTTTTTAGAAAGGGAACTTGCTTCTGCAACAGCATTGATTAAATCTGTCTTGTTCATGCCATTCACCTCCTCCCAAAGATAAGACTGTATAATGATCATAAAATGAGTCTTACTTTCATTTGTAGGCAATTTTTGCAAATTCTATACTACAAAGATGTAGATAAATCATTATCAACGCCTATATTATACGATTCTCCTTTATAATTCAATATTTTTAAGGAAATTGTTACTCTTAAAATGTGAAAATCTGATGAAACTTGACAATTTACAACAATATATTAGATAATGACTGTTTATTTTTCTATTTTATATGCAAAAATTAAAAAAATCCCTCTACGATGAGAGGGATTTTTTTCTTATAATATAATCGCAATTAATCCGCCAGATCCTTCATTAATAATTCTTTCTAGCGTTTCTTTTAATTTATATCTCGCATTTTCCGGCATTAAAGATAGTTTCGCTTGAATGCCTTCTCGAACAATAGAACTTAGCGAACGTCCAAATATATCAGAATTCCAAATTGATAATGGATCATCTTCAAAATCTTGCATTAAATAACGAACTAATTCTTCACTTTGCTTTTCAGTACCAATGATTGGCTCAAACGTAGACTCCACATCTACTTTAATCATATGAATAGATGGAGCTACAGCTTTTAATTTCACACCAAATCTTGAACCGTGACGAATAATTTCTGGTTCATCTAAGCTCATGTCAGCTAACGCAGGCGCCGCTACACCATATCCTGTTTGCTTTACCATACGCAGAGCATCCGCCACTTGATCGTATTCTATTTTCGCATGAGATAAATCGAGCATAAGCTTTAATAAATGATCTTTCCCTCGGATTTCTACCCCTACAACTTCTTTTAAAATTTGATCATATAATTCATCTGGTGCATATAAATCAATCTCCGCTACGCCTTGCCCCATATCAATACCAGCTAGGCTCGCTCGATCAATAAATTCATACTGACTAAACTGCCAAACGACACGATCCACATCACGAAGACGTTTTATATCCTTCACAGTCTCTTGAACGGCTTCTTGATAACTTTGGCGTAACCAATGCCCTTCATTTAGCACCATTACCCAGCTCGGAAGGTTTACATTCACTTCTAAAACAGGGAACTCAAATAACGCCTCTCGAAGTACATTGTACACATCTGTTTCTCTTAAACTTTCAACACTCATCGCAATGACTGGGATATCATATTCTTCAGATAAGCTTTGGCGCAATTGCTCTGTATCTGGATGATATGGCTGTACAGTGTTAATGATCATAATGAAAGGTTTTCCGACTTCTTTTAGCTCATTTACGACGCGTTCTTCTGCTTCTATATAATCTCTTCTTGGAATTTCACCAATCGTTCCATCTGTTGTAATTACAACACCAATTGTTGAATGTTCTTGAATTACTTTACGTGTTCCAATTTCTGCAGCTTCATGGAATGGAATAGGCTCTTCATACCAAGGAGTATTAATCATGCGTGGGCCATTCTCATCTTCATAGCCTTTTGCTCCTGGAACCGTATATCCGACGCAATCTACTAATCGAATATTCACTTCAAGACCTTCATCTACTTCAATAGAAACCGCTTGGTTTGGAACAAATTTCGGTTCCGTCGTCATAATTGTACGGCCAGCAGCACTTTGAGGCAGTTCATCCTGTGCCCTTTGACGGTCAGACTCATTCTCAATATTAGGGATAACTACAAGTTCCATAAATTTTTTAATGAATGTTGATTTCCCTGTTCGAACAGCTCCTACAACTCCAAAATAAATATCACCGCCTGTGCGTTCCGCAATATCTTTAAAAATATCTACCTTTTCCAAGTGATTCCCTCCCTCAATATTTTTGGGAATAATTCCACGTTTATAGTCAACTAATACCTTCTCTAACGTTGCCTATAATATCTGATATAATATAATGGTATTCTAGAAGTTCGGACAATATATCATATAATTTTGTCCAATTTCATATGACTATTAAAAAAATACCTTTTGTTTGCATCGCAAGTTGTGTAACATAAAAAACCTTTCTTCTAGAACTTATTCACTAAAAGAAAGGTTCATGACTTATGATTTTAAAAAAATTGGTTCTCCATCCTTTACCGTATACGGCAAAGAATACGCAGGTACAAACGGAGAATCTTTCGAAAGGATATTTCGAATATCTTCTCCCTCCTTAAATTGTCCTTCATTCTTTTTCAACGCTTCATATAAGTCGATTCTATAATCAACAAAAAGTTCTCCTTTTTCGTTGATTACAAACGGTAGTCCTTTACCAGAATAAGGACTTGTCACTTGCGGTACATCTTTATATCCTAGTTTTTTGAAATCTAATTCATACACACCATCTGAAATTACCTTTTTAAAAGGTGGATATTGATGTTCATCTCGATACATTCGAAGCTTTAAAGATAATTCCTGAATTTGTTCAGCCATCCTAACATCAATTAACTTTACTGTCGGGTTTGTTTCAACGTCTATTAATACGTATTGATATACTCCTCCACTTTCATATGCGTTCCCTGGCGCTTCTTGTATGTAACGCGGAGAAATTTTTTGAAAATCGATTGGATACTTTTGATAAATAGGCGTATTCATATCCCGCGTCTTAATTGGCAATATCCCACTATTTTGCTCCTTAAATGTCGCAACAGCTTTTTGAACGACCTGTAGCTGATCTTCATAAGGAACAGCATTTTGTTTCATATTTTCTTTTGGATACAGACATCCTGTTAAAAGGCTGATACAACAAAATATTAAAATAATATGGATTTTTTTCACTAGTAATCACCTTTTCATACTAATATAACTTGCTCCGTATGTAGCATTTTCGAGACCATCCCCTTTACTGCTGTACAGGTCCACTAAATACAACAAGAAAAATAACAATTCCTGACACAACCATAAGGGTGTAGGCTACCAATGCTGTAATCCCTTTCAAAATTTTATTCTTTATTTTATATCTGCTTAGCAAAATAAAACTTACTGCAAAAAACATAAAGCCAATTGCCCCTAAAGCAAACCACATTTTTATAAGCCCTTCCGACATATACACACCCCTTTTTATTAATCTATTTTTATACTATTTTAACAAATTAAAATCTTTAAACAAATACAAAAAGAACATTTTACTACAAATTGCGAATATGTAACTTTAATCAATAGGTTTTTCAGCATTTCCCACTAATCTACAAAAACATAAAAACCGAAGCGAGTGTATCTCTCGCTTCGGTTGACCAAATATGCCCAAAACAGCTCTATTCCCATACTTTCATGGCTATCATATGCAATCTACAAACTCTTTGTTTCTCATATTTTATTTTTTAAACATTTTGCTTAACGAGCCAAAATCTGCCGGCATATTATTGTTAATAATCGCTTTTACAATTTGATCCTCTTGTTCTTTCGGCACTTCACGTCCTGCCATAAGAGCCACTTGATGAATTAATTGACGAAGCACAGTCTCATCACGTAAATTCGCATTTTGTACAGATGATGCTAATTTAAAAATATCTTCTTTATTCACTTTCGCTTCTTTTTCAATGTTATTAAAAATGTTATTATCCATTCTTTTCACCCTCTCCTCAAGTTACTCTTCATCCTATGCAAAAATAAAAAAATGGTGAAAAGACCCAAAAAATAAAAAGCGACAGAAGTACAAATGTACTTCTGTCGCTTTTCTTTACAGTAAGTCAGGTATAGCTTCCACTTCGTGTTTTCGAACACGCCCCATTAATGAGCCTACTGCATCTTTTACATTATTCCCATTAAATAGCACGTCATATAAAGCTGCTGTAATCGGCATTTCAACTTCCATTTTCTCTGCTAATTCATGAGCAGCTTTCGTTGTTCTTACACCTTCTACAACCATACCCATACTTTCTAACACTTCTTCTAAAGAGTGTCCTTTTCCAAGCATATTTCCAGCACGCCAATTTCGGCTATGAACACTTGTACAAGTTACAATTAAGTCTCCCATACCAGTTAGACCAGCAAACGTTAACGGATTTCCGCCCATTTTTCTTCCTAAACGAGCAATCTCCGTTAAACCACGTGTCATTAATGCCGCTTTCGCATTATCACCTAATCCAAGTCCATCAGTTATCCCCGCAGCTAATGCGATAATATTTTTTAACGCACCACCAAGTTCAACTCCAACGATATCTGGATTTGTATATACACGGAAGTAACTATTCATAAACAAGTCTTGTACTTCCTCAGCCGCTTCCATACGCTTCGCCGCTGACGTAACCGTCGTCTCTTGACGTAAACCAACTTCTTCAGCATGACTCGGTCCAGACAGTACAACAACGTCTTTAATTAAGTCCTCTGGAATTTCTTCCTCAATCACTTCCGAAATACGTTTTGACGTACCAGGTTCAATTCCTTTACTTGCATGAATCCAAGTAGTCGGACCCGCTACATATTTCTTCATATCTTGCAGTACTTCTCTATACGCTTTCGTTGGTACTACAAGAAGTACTACATTTACATCTACTAATGCTTCTTCTAAAGAAGAGTAGGCTACGATTGTGCTTGGCAATGTAATTCCCGGAAGGTATCGACTATTCTCATGTTTTGTATTAATCTCATCCATAAGTTCAGAACGATTTCCCCAAATACGTACATCATGCCCATTGTCAGCTAATACCATCGCTAACGCTGTTCCCCAGCTACCTGCTCCAACTACTGTGATTTTTGTCATAAAATCACATCCTCTCCATTAGTCTCTTGCTCTAGCGATAATGTGAATCGGCGTTCCTACAAAGCCAAATGATTCACGTAAACGATTCTTTAAGAAACGCTCATATGAGAAGTGCAATAATTCTGGATCGTTTACAAACACAACAAATGTTGGTGGTTTTACTGCAACTTGTGTTGCATAGAAAATCTTCAGACGACTACCGTTATGTGTTGGCGTTGGATTCATCGCTACCGCATCCATAATTACATCATTTAATACATTCGTTTGAATACGGATACTATGGCTCTCATTTACTTCATCGATAACTGGAATTAACGTTTGTGTACGTTTTCTCGTTTTCGCAGATAAGAACACAATCGGTGCGTACTCTAAAAATTGGAAATGAGCACGGATATTTTCTTCAAATGCTTTCATTGTTTTCTCATCTTTTTTCACTGCGTCCCATTTGTTTACAACGATAACGACAGCTCGTCCTGAATCATGAGCGTATCCAGCGATTTTTTTATCTTGTTCAATAATTCCTTCTTCACCATCTAAAACGACTAAAACAACGTCAGAACGTTCAATCGCTCTTAATGCACGAAGTACACTATACTTTTCTGTACTTTCATACACTTTCCCTTTTTTACGCATACCAGCTGTATCGATAATTACATAGTCTTTTCCGTCTTTACTATATGGTGTATCGACAGCATCACGAGTTGTTCCTGCTACATTACTAACAATTACACGCTCTTGACCAAGAAGAGCATTTACAAGTGATGATTTCCCTACGTTCGGACGCCCAATTAAAGAGAAACGAATTGTATCTTCATCATATCCGTCTTCTTCAATCTTTGGAAAATGCTGTGCAGCTTCGTCTAACAAGTCACCTAATCCTAATCCATGTGTACCTGAAATTGGGAATGGCTCACCAAATCCTAATGCATAGAAATCATAAATGTCACTGCGCATTTCCGGATTGTCCACTTTATTTACTGCAAGTACAACTGGTTTATTTGAACGATATAATATTTTGGCAACTTCTTCATCAGCTGCTGTTACACCGTCACGACCATTTGTCATAAAAATGATAACATCTGCTTCATCAATCGCTACTTCAGCTTGTTGACGAATTTGTGTCAAAAATGGCTCGTCTCCAATATCAATTCCACCTGTATCAATAATGTTAAATTCATGATTTAACCATTCTCCAGCGCTATAAATACGATCGCGCGTTACACCTGGAATATCTTCTACGATTGAAACTCTCTCTCCAACAATTCTATTGAAAATAGTGGATTTCCCTACGTTCGGGCGGCCTACTATTGCTATTACTGGTTTCGGCATATACTTTCATCCTTTCAACTTGCTTCTGTTTATTATGTAAAAAACCCTTCTTTGTGCAAGAAGGGATTTGCATTCCAGAATATTTCTCAACGTATCAAAACACCTCACATTATAACACACGTTGCTAATGTTTCACAATAATATATACATTCTCTTGTAAGCGATGCGCAATACCGTCTAAAATTGCTTCTAAATTATTTGCAACAAATTCTAATTCCTCTGTCGATTCACAAGTAAACAAAGGGGCACCACCAGCAAATTTCTCTGGTGCTGTTGTAATAACCGCTAAAATTACACTTTCTAACATCATCCCTTATCTCCCCTTCCTTTCGGGGCTTCCGATGACATATGAACAGCACTTTCTAACGTCGGCACATTCCCTATGACACCTATCGCTTTCTCCGCATCTTGATCTTGTGGCAAGACAAAGATTCCGACCCTTCCATCCTCTAAATCACGCTTCGCTAACGGTACAAGCGCCGGGGTACCAGAATCTCTATAAATCCCTAAAGCAACAGAAACATCATGTAAAATAGCCTGTCGTTGTCCTAAGTTGGAGATTGTCACCATAGCATCAATTGTTTTCGGCTTTAAAATAAAACCCATCCCATACTTCATAATTTCCTCTTGTCTTGCTGGCAATCCAATATTCATAATGTAAATATTATCAATATATAGCCCCGCTCCTTCAAACCGAAGCGGAACATGCTCGATATCAACAAGATCATGTAACCTTCTGCCAGACATTAATTTTTTCGCAATAAAAAATGCGATGATCGCCATAATTACTCCAGCAATCCACGAACGAAACCCTATATATGCAAACGTCGTCACAAACGACGTTAACATCGCCAAATAGTTGCGACTTTCAAAAACTAATGCAATTCCTTCAATGTATGTATTCCCACGCGGTACGAGCTCATAACCATCTAATTGTTGCAATGTATTTCTTTCCATATTACGCACATCACGAAACTGTGTTGCTGCCAACGTAAGAAACGTAATAGCAGAAAAATCTTTTTTCAAAATGGACGGAATTGCAATTGCTCCTAAAGCGGCTGCAATTAATCCCATCGCAATATGAATAATTTTCCCATGGAGTCTTGTTGGATATTGCCGTGTATCCGTCCGGAGCATTAGCACTCTCGTTACTGTCCCTGCTATTACGCCGCATAAAATGGCCGGTGTATATTCAATCATGTATTACCCTCGCCTTTCTTTTACGTGTTTTTCTCTTGAACTGTTCCGTATATACTGACGCTTTTGCAATCCAAAACAAAATTGCCATGAAAAATGTAGCAACGGCGACGATATCAAAAAACGCTAAACTTCCGTAATTATAAGGGAAATGTAGTTTCCGAAAAATAAGTGTCACTAACAATTCACCCTGCAACATCCCTATATAAAGAGAACATAATCGTAATATGCGGTCCTCGTGTAATAAAACCGAAGCATACACAAGAGCGCTGCTTAGCAAAAACACCCTGTCCACCACAATCCAAATTGGATCATATACTTCTAACAAATGAAAACTTGTATATAACATTGCAATAATAAGTGCCGAAAGTAAGCTATATAATTTTTTCCAAATAGAATAAAGCGTGATTCCTACAAAAGCGATAATACAAAGCAAAAGTGCATTTACTGATACCGTGAATGAAGCAATCGTTACATGTAACGGAGAGCAAATAATAAAAATCAATATACAGGCGCTTATCTTCCACCGAATAGAGTCCTTTTTCATAAAAAAAGTTACGACAATCCACCCTATCCAAGCTATAAAATAAAAAGTACTCCCTTCCATCATTTCACCTCCTATGTTTTCCATTATGGGAACTTTTTATGAAAGTTAATCCACTTTCTTCGCGCATAGTTTTTTCATATAACAGCAACACTTTTAATAAGGAGGTGCTATTCATTATGGGTAAAGATCGTCAAGAACGAAAACTAAGAGAATCACGCCGTGTTGAATCTGACCGTGACCAATCACTACAATATCCAGGGGCTACTGGACTGGATACACCAGAGCAAGCTCGCAAGCAGAATCAGCACTAATGAATACAAAAAGACGGTTTCGATATTGTACGAAACCGTCTTTTACATATTTCTTTATATTTTATTTTTATATCGAAATAACATTTCCTATACAAACCTTTCTACGCTTTATTTTTATCCACGCCCTTTTCTTTTGACACAATTAAACCTCCTTCAATAATTCAATAGCACATTATTTACATTTTTCAGTCACAACTTTCAGAAGATACTTGTTTATATATAGGAATATTTTCATTTTTTTAGGATATCAATTTCATTCCTCGCTTTATATTACTAAAACGAATAGAAAACAAAAAAACCAACCAAACGGTTGATTTTTTATCTTCTACTATAATGCGTCGTATCAATACCACGCTGCGTTAACCAATGATATGTTTCGCCCTTTACAACAAGAGGTACAGCCTGTAACTCTTCTATCGTCTTCGAGCCGAGAGCTGTCATAATAAATTTCAAATCTGTATGCAGAAGATCAATTTCATCCACTAACTTCTCGATACCATCTTGTATTAAAATACGTAAAAAGTAACCAGCAAACGCAGTTGTATTCGCCCCTAATGCGATTGCTTTCGCTACGTCAAGCGCTGTTTGTATACCCCCAGATGCAATAAAAGAGAGGTTATTTTTTGTAGAGGTTGCTTCAATAATCGAGGTAGCTGTTTCTATGCCCCAGTTATTAAAATAAGAAAGCATTCGCTGTCTTCTTTCATTTTCAACAGCAGCAAAATTCGTACCACCTTGTCCGCCAATATCAATTGCCGTTACACCTACGCTCGCTAACTGTTGCATTGTTTCCTTACTCACCCCAAATCCAACTTCTTTCACAATGACAGGAACTTTACTATTTAAAACAATTTTCTCGATGCGCCGAAGTACACCAGTAAAGTCACGGTCTCCTTCTGGCATCGTTAACTCTTGTATGACATTTAAATGAATTTGCAATGCATTCGCTTCAATCATATCAACAGCACGCTCTGCCTGTTCGATAGTTGCCTCACTACCTAAATTAGCAAAGAAAATACCATTTGGATTTACCTTTCTGATAATCTTATAAGAAGCAGCCTCACTTTCATCTTTTAACGCCGCCATTTGCGAGCCTACAGCCATAGCAAGGTTATGATGTTTCGCTACATATGCTAATTGCTCATTAATATGTAACGTTTTCTCTCCTCCACCACCAGTCATCGCATTGATAAAAATCGGCGAACTTAGTGAAAGTTCGCCGATTTTTGTTTCACATGTTATTGTTTCATAATTTGAATTTGGCAAGCTTTGATGCACAAAATCAATATCATGAAAGCCATGCGTACGAGACTGACCAGTAGAAAGAGCGTATTCAATATGATCTAATTTACGTTTTGCCCTTACCACTTGTACCCCTCTTTATTTCTTTAATTTTTTCAGTTGCTCACCAATAATATCACTTAATTGGAAAGTAGCAGAATCAGCATTTGGTTCATACTGACTGTAATCTTCAGTTACATTATTTTCCTCAAGCGCTTCTTTTATACTTAAGGAAATACGTTTCTCTGCTACATGGACTTCAAGCACTTTCACTTTCACTTCTTGTCCCATTTCTAATACTTCATTTGGATTTTTCACGTGACGATTTGCAATTTGAGATACGTGTACAAGACCTTCAACGCCAGGTAAAACTTCTACGAATGCACCGAATGTAACAAGACGTTTTACGACCCCTTCACGAATATCTCCAGCTTTTAGTTCGCCAGCAACATTTTCCCAAGGTCCTGGTTGAGCTGCTTTAATTGATAAAGAAATACGTTGTGTATCAGCATCAACAGATAACACCTTAACCTTTACCTTTTGACCTTGCTCCAATACTTCAGAAGGTTGCTCTACACGTTCGTGTGAAATTTGCGAAATATGAACTAAACCGTCCACACCACCAACATTAACAAACGCGCCAAAATCAGTTAATCGTTGTACTGTCCCTTCAACAACGTCTCCTTCTTTTAATGAAGAAATCGCTTCTTTTTTCTTAGAATCTAGTTCTAACTCTACTACTGCTTTATGTGAAAGGATTACACGATTTTTTTCGCGGTCTAATTCAACAATTTTCACAGCTAACGTTTTACCTTTATAGTCAGTAAAATCTTCTACATAATGTACTTCTACAAGTGAAGCTGGGATAAAACCACGAACACCAAGGTCCACAACTAATCCACCATTCACAATATCTTTTACAGTAACATCAAACACATGACCAGAAGTGAATTTCTCTTGTAATTCTACCCATGCTTTTTCTGCATCAACAGCACGTTTAGATAAGACAAGATCATCTTCTTCTAATTTAATAACCTTTAATTCTAGTGTTTGATCTAATTCTACAACATCGCTTGCTTTTTCAATATGAACGTTAGCTAATTCACTAATTGGAATTACGCCATCTGTTTTGTATCCAACATTTACAAGCACTTGTTTCTCTTCAACTTTCGTTACAGAACCTGTAACAACGTCACCAACTTGTAATTCTTTTGAATCCATAACTTCTTCATTCATTTTCTCTACCATGGAAATACCTCCCTACAGAATTGACAAAGCATTTTTTTATGTATATACGAAATGAAAACAATTGTTTTCATTTGCATGTTTAAGAATTTATCATCACATACTCAGGTTTCATACATTTCACTAGAAAATATATTAAACCTATATAAATAGTATACAGCAAAATCATCTTGAAGAAAGTATGTTTTGAAATATAATAGCGAATATATTCTGAAAGTTTCATCTCTCTTTTACTAACTTCTTACAAATCCGATCATTTGTCAAGGAAAGAGACTCACAATTCACGTATCCTTTACATTTCTATAGAAACAAAAAAGAAAGAGGCTATCCCCTTTCTTTATTTTGCAAACACCCCTGAAACAATACTCATAATCTTTTGGACAACTTCCTCAATTGATAAAGAAGTTGTATCTAATTCCAATGCATCATCAGCCTTTTTGAGAGGAGAAACTTCGCGTTCTGAATCTAATTTATCACGCTGAGCGATTTCTTCTTTTAACTGCTCTAAATTAGAATCGAAACCTTTATTCATATTTTCTAAATGTCTTCTTTCGGCTCTTTCTTCAACAGAAGCAAGCATAAAGATTTTCACTTCAGCATCTGGTAACACATGTGTACCAATATCACGACCATCCATTACAACGCCGCCTTTTTCCGCTAACTCTTGTTGACGACGTACCATTTCTTCACGAACAAGGCGATGTTTTGCCACAATCGATACTCGATTCGTAACCTCTGGTGTACGAATCACTTCCGATACATCTTGTCCATTTAAAAATACAAGTTGTGTATCTTCTCCTTGTTGAAACTCAATTTTCACATTTTTTACAACTTCCATTAACTGCTGTTCATTTTCAATGTCCACTTTTTGCTCAAGGGCTGCATATGTAATCGTACGGTACATTGCACCTGTATCAATATAAACGTAAGAAAGCTTCTTCGCTACAACTTTCGCAACTGTACTTTTTCCAGCAGCTGCTGGACCATCTATAGCAATTGAAATTTGTTTATCCATTGTAACACCTCATTTTTTCACTTATAAAACAAAACGAAAAGCAGGTATTCTCCTGCTTCTTCTCATTTGCTTCACGTCATTAAATCCTCAATTATTGTAGCATAATCCTTCATAGAAGAAAATGAAAACTACCTATTCACCTGTAAGATTTCTACTTTGTTTTTTACCATAACACCTTCATAATAAACAATTTTAGATAAATATTTCACTGACGACTTATGTATAAATAACAGTTGCACAACAGAAAGACAAATGAATTGTATTATCAATATACGAATAAGAATTCTTTCCATCTTTTTCAACGTAATGGCTCCCTCCTATACTATATTTGCCCATTTCGGTTCTTGATTTTATACATCGCACATATAGCAGTTAATTTTATTGTCATTTTCGGGGCATAGTTTTATACATTTCCATTGTCGAATTTACTCAAAACATGTTATGTTCTAAATGTATTTTTTTACTTGAAAGGGGTATAAGCATTGAAAAGAATCCTAGTTTTACACACAGGTGGAACAATTGCAATGGAGGAAGACAAAGAAACTGGGGTCGTACAACCAGGTGAAAAAAATCCTCTTTTAAAATTCATTCCTGATTTAGAAGGCGATGTTGATTTAATCGTTGAAGATGTGTTCCATCTACCATCTCCTCATATGACACCGAGCGAAATGTTACAGTTACAAGTCATCATTGATGAAAGAGTAAAACAAGACAACATTCATGGCGTAGTCATTACGCATGGTACGGATACATTAGAAGAAACTGCCTATTTCTTAGATTTAACAGTACAGGCCACTCTCCCGATTGTTGTGACAGGTGCAATGCGCTCTAGCAATGAATTAGGTGCTGACGGTCTATATAACTTCTTATCGGCTGTAAAAGTCGCTAGCAGTAATGAAGCTGCTGAAAAAGGTGTGTTAGTCGTATTAAACGACGAAATTCATTGCGCTACAAATGTAACGAAAACACATACAAGTAATGTAGCAACATTCCAAAGTCCACAATACGGACCAATTGGTATGGTAACAAAACGTGGTGTTGTATTCCACCATGCTTTAGTACATCACGAAACATATTCAGTAAATAAGATTTCTAAAAATGTAGTCGTTCTAAAAGCGTACGCTGGTATGGACGATACATTGTTAGCAGCAATTGAAAATCTTCCAGTAGACGGGATTGTTATCGAAGCACTTGGACAAGGTAATTTACCTCCACGAACACTTCCTAGTCTAGAACGATTAATAAACAAAGGTATTCCTGTCGTATTAGTTTCTCGTTGTTTCAACGGCATCGTTCAAGATGTATATTCATATGAGGGTGGCGGCAAACAATTAAAAGATATGGGGATTGTATTCACATACGGTTTAAATGCTCAAAAAGCACGCATTAAATTATTAGTTGCATTAGAAAATACAAATTCTCATGAAACAATCCAAAATATGTTTATGCACGATTAAAAAAAAAGCTGTCGAAGTTTACTTCGACAGCTTCTTTTTACATTTCTCTTGTTGCAATGGTTTGTGCAATCGCATCTCCATGAAATCGACCGTTCTCAATAAATATTTCATTTGCATTATTTCCAGCAGCAATTACACCTGCAATGAAAATATTTTCAGCGTTCGTTTCCATCGTATCCTCTGCATAAATCGGACGTCCTGTTTCTTCATCTATCCGAACACCCATCTTCGTTAAGAAACTATGATCAGGATGGTAACCCGTCATCGCAAACACAAAATCATTTTGGATTGTAAATGCCTCGCCCTCAACTGTATACGTTAACGTATGTTCAGTAATTTCTTTCACATGGGCCCCGAAATTCATGTGAATTGTGCCGTTTCGTACTAATGCCTCAAACTCCGGCAAAATCCACGGCTTTATACTCGGTGAATACTCACTTCCGCGATATAGTACCGTTACACGCGCACCGGCTTTAACAAGTTCTAACGCAGCATCTACACTCGAGTTTTTCCCACCTATCACTACTACATCTCGATCAAAATAAGGATGTCCCTCTTTAAAATAGTGAGCTACTTTCTCCAATTCCTCACCTGGAACATTCATATAATTTGGGTTGTCATAATATCCAGTTGCTACAACAACATATTTTGCTATATATATTTCTTTACTTCCATCACGCTTTGTTGTTTCAACATGAAAAACTTCTCCATCTTTTTGAACGTTCTCCACTCGCTCAAAAGCATTTACACGTACAGATTTACGCTTTACTACTTCACGATAATACGCAAGCGCTTGATTTCGAACAGGCTTACGATTTTCTGTAATAAAAGCTACATCACCAATTTCTAATTTTTCACTAGAAGAGAAAAATGTTTGATGAGTTGGATAATTATAAATCGCATTTACAATGTTTCCTTTTTCAATTACTAACGGATTTATCCCTACCTTTTGCAACGAAATTGCTGCTGCTAATCCGCACGGACCGCCTCCAATTATGATAGCTGTTTCTTTCTGCATACCCGGCTCACTCCTAGTCTTTTACCAATACACTATTT
The DNA here is from genome assembly GCF_002571225.1 of Bacillus sp. AFS059628. Classification (GTDB taxonomy): domain Bacteria; phylum Bacillota; class Bacilli; order Bacillales; family Bacillaceae_G; genus Bacillus_A. The sequence continues at coordinate 58,046 of NZ_NVEC01000080.1, forward strand.
ATAAAAACAAGAAAAAACCTACTTACAGCAGTAGGCACCTATCTTTATTGTATTCATTTTTCATATATTTGTCATCTAAACGAAACGTACATCCGATAGACATCTGCTAAAAACTGCTGAAATTTAATACCTTGCTTCCCTAATACATTTTCAGGATCAATCTTTCTAGCTGGGTCAAGTGTTTTATGTGATACGATAGCTTTTTTCGGATTCAAGCCGAAGTTTTGACATAAATACGCATGATACCACGTAAAACGTGTATATGCTTCCCAAAAGTTAACATCGCCGCCATAACAAAGTTCAACTCCAATAGCAGCCTTATTGGCATCATAACCATATAAGTCATTATCTGTTGGCACACCATATCGAACATGATAGGCAACTTCATTTATGGGGATAATTTCTAATATTGTTTTATCATCTATAAATGTATGTGCCGAAGCTTTCGGTTGTATTTCATTAAAATAATCCCGATTCCCGATCGCATTGCTACCAGGGTTCCCCGTATCATGACTTACAATAAACCTTACTTTAGAAAGAGGAATTCCCGGTCGCGAACTTCCATACCCAATATAGTTACGCTCTATAGGAAACATCGCCATTACTACCAACTCCCACTTCAGAAGATTCCTTTACTTCTTTATATATGTATTCGGTAGCAATGTCCTTATCGCATATTTCTTACGCAAAGAGAAAATCGAAAATATTTGATGTGAATACCATAAATAACAAAATACTTACAGCAACTCCATAAAAACCGTAAAACCAAATACAATCTTCTTTCGTATCTAAACCGAAAAATTTATTTACTGATTGTAATAATGTGCCGCGCTTACTTTGTTTGTTTCTTAATACTTCCACTCTTTCTACAACATCCGCTGGCATCATAAATCTTTGGTCTACTGTCATTTTCATCATTTATCTCTCCTTAAAATCATTTCCGTTTTGTTTATCTAAGGAAAGTATAGCACGTTTGTTCGTACAGAACAAGCGTTCTTTTTATTTTTCTTTTTATTTTTCTTTTTATTTTTCTTTTTATTTTTCTTTTTTATTTTTCAGCAAACCAAGTAAGAATCGAGACTACAAAGGCGATAATCGGCCCTAATACAACCGCACCAAATATTAAAAACAGCAGTCCTTCCCCGAACACTCGAACGATACTTGTTTTCTCGACTTTCGTCGTTCTCTCGAGTTCTCCCTCTAACCTCTTAACCTTTTCTTCTAATTGTTCTACTCGTTCCACCATTTCATTTTCCATATACAACACCTCACTCTAATACTTCAACAAAAAAAACGTGATTCCCTTGAAAGGAATCACGTTTTCTCACGTTATAATATTATACCCAACCTCTGAAACGACTTGCTTCAGCCATTTTGCGAACACCGACCATGTACGCTGCTAAGCGCATGTTCACTTTACGAACTTGTGCTGTTTCGTAAATAGAATCAAATGATTTTACCATTACTTTTTCTAAACGTTGTTCTACTTCTTCTTCAGTCCAGTAGTAACCTTGGTTATTTTGTACCCACTCAAAGTAAGATACCGTTACACCACCAGCACTTGCTAATACGTCTGGAACAAGTAAAATACCGCGATCAGTTAAAATTTTAGTTGCTTCTAATGTTGTTGGGCCATTTGCAGCTTCAACAACGATTTTCGCTTTAATATTATTAGCATTTTCTTCTGTAATTTGGTTCTCAATTGCAGCTGGAACTAAAATGTCACAATCAAGTTCTAACAATTCTTTGTTTGAAATTGTATTATTAAATAATTTCGTTACTGTACCGAAGCTATCACGACGGTCTAATAAATAATCAATATCTAATCCGTTTGGATCATGCAATGCACCGTAAGCATCTGAGATTGCAATCACTTTCGCACCTGCATCATGCATAAATTTAGCTAAGAAGCTACCAGCATTACCGAATCCTTGAACAACAACGCGTGCACCTTTAATATCAATGTCGCGTTTTTTTGCAGCTTCGCGAATACAAATTGTTACACCTTTCGCCGTTGCTGTTTCACGTCCATGTGATCCACCTAATACAAGTGGTTTACCTGTAATAAATCCTGGTGAGTTAAATTCATCAATACGGCTATACTCATCCATCATCCACGCCATAATTTGAGAGTTTGTGAATACATCTGGAGCTGGAATATCTTTCGTCGGTCCTACGATTTGGCTAATTGCTCGTACATAACCGCGGCTTAATCTTTCTAACTCACGGAATGACATTTCACGTGGGTCACAGATAATTCCACCTTTACCTCCACCATATGGTAAATCAACGATACCACACTTTAAACTCATCCAGATTGAAAGTGCTTTCACTTCATTTTCTGTTACATTCGGATGGAAGCGAATTCCACCTTTCGTTGGACCAACAGCATCATTATGTTGTGCACGATATCCTGTAAATATTTTAACAGTCCCGTCATCCATACGAACTGGTATTTTCACTGTCATCATACGAACTGGTTCTTTTAATAATTCATATACTTCGTTTGGATAACCCAATTTTTCTAACGCTTCACTGATAACAATTTGTGTTGAATTCAATAGTTCAAAATGTTGTTCCCTTTGTTGTTGTGTTTTTGTTTGAGTTCCCTTTTCGGCTACCATAGTAAGTAAACCCCCTGTAATTTCACTTGTTTAGTAAACCTTCATTGCCTAGTATACACCGTTAAATTTGGAATGCAATAGAAAACGCTAACAAATATATACAAACTATTTTATATTGCAAGCGTTTTCACTATCATTATAGTCCTTTTATCGCTTTTAGAAAAGTAAAATACTTAAATATTTAAATATTTTTTATTTTACTTATACACAGCACTTTGAACTGATACATTTAAACAAAATAAAAAACAAAACCTTAGCTTTGTTTTATTAGCTAAGGTTTTGTTTTTTCACAAAGTAATTGTGTATTTGTTCAATTGCTTGAGAATCCATTAATTCTTTACCATACTCCATGAGGCGGTAAATAGTTGCTGTAGACGGATTACCATATTCCGCTAAAATAGCTATAAAATCTGCCTTCAGTAATTGAATTTGCTCTTCTTCCTCCATCCAAAGATAGAAACGCCCATCCCACGTATATAATTTTCCGCCAGTTACATCAAGGTTATATAAACGATTCGACAGGTTAATTACGTCATCTAGTGTAGCAAACTCATACAGTATATGTTCGCTCTCATCTAGAGTCACTTGCATTTCAATAAACTCGTCACGGAACTCATCATCTGTATCGACTTCTTGATGTTCTTTCGTTACAATTACGACCATTCCTTGCGCTTGTAGAGAAAATACTTCAACTGCAATCGGACCATCCGCTTCAAATCCTAATTCCTTATTTGCTTCTTGCATCATATCACGAAATAATTGCTGTACTTTCGGTGCATTTCTCCACAAATCTTCTTTCGTTAATCCTCGTTCAGATAAATCATCAAATGTTAAGAAAATTTTTATTTTATTGTAATTTAATCGTTCCAGCCTCATCTCATACCCTCCCTACGTAACCAATGAATATAATTTTTATTATATGAAATAGAAAATAGATGGTTCTTTTCGAACAACTATTCTAACATTTTTAACCAATCATCCCATTCTTCTTTCGTATCACCAATTAGTTTTTTTTGAATGTTCAACTGATCTCGAGCACTAATTTCTCCTATAAAGCAAACAGAAAAGTTCTCATTTTTTTCTTGTAACAAATTCACATTGTTCATCGCGTTCTTAAGTTCTCGTCCATCATCAAGAGAGACTACTACATATGTAGGTTGTATTTGCTCAACAGCTAACAAAATACGTTCTTCCGCTAAGCTCGACCTAATATATATCACCTCATATCCTTTTAATCGTAAATACGTTGAGAAAACAAACCCTCTCAACATATTATTTTCTAACACGACTACTTTGTGTATAGAAGAAAATGATGATGCATTATGATACACCATCCCAAGACGAGTTTGTAAAAATGATACGACATATTGGAATTGCACCATTGTAACTTCATTGTTATTTTTTAACGTTAACAATTTATTTGACACTTGAAGAACAATACTTGCTATAACTTTTTCTGTTGCATAAATACTAAAAGCCTCGTTTAACAATGCAGAAGTTGTAATTTCATCAAATTTTAACAAAGCTTGTAGCAAATCGTCCACTAAAACAACTTCTCTATCGTAATGTAGTTCTTTTTGAACATCACTCTGCAAACGATTTCCTTCTAATAATTGAACTGCTTGTCCAATCATCATGCCGGAAGAAACCTTGTCCATTAACCATTTCAAAATTTGAATATGCTCTTCTGTATATAATCGATGTCCCGCATGATTCCGCTTTGGGGCAATCATTTGATATCGTCTTTCCCATGCCCGAAGCGTACTCGGCTGAATTCCAATTATTTTCGAAACAGCTTTTATGTTATATTTTCCGTTTAGAGTTGGCATCATTTCCCTCCCTGTAACGTAATAATATGCGTTTGAGCAGGTGCTCGGAAACGAAGTGGAATCAAAGTTGTTCCATAGCCATTACTAACAAAAAGAGTCGCATTTGCATGCTTATATACGCCACCTTTTAAATGTTTTTTAGATGGGAATAATCGAATTTGTCCTCCATGTGTATGTCCACTTAACACAAGTGAAATTTGTTCTTTTCCAGACATTTTATTTATTATATCAGGGTTGTGGCTAATTAATATGCGAAACCCCTCTTCTTTACAATCAGCCAACGCTAAATCTAAACGATCACGCTTCAATCCAACATCATCTACACCAAGTAAACAAATTTTCTCTCCTAATTCAGACTCAAATACAACTCTTGTATTATCTAAAACTTTCACATGATTTTCTAATAACAACGCATCTAATTCATGGTATTCAATCTCATAATCATTATTTCCCCATACAAAGTATACAGGAGCTATCGCTCTTAACTTTTGTATATTTGCAGAGATTTGCGATAAAGGGACTCCTTTTTCCGCTAAATCACCACCTATAATTACAAGATCTACTTTTCCTTTTACTTGTTCAATTAACGAATTTGAAATGAGCCTTCTATGAATATCAGATATAAAAAATACATTTACCTTTTGAAAACTTTCCGGAAACTCTTCAAATACTAAAGTATGTTCCAACACAGTATCACGCATTGCTTCTCTATACATGACAAGAAGAAATATAATACCAATAAATATGAGAGTACTTAATAAGATAATCCATATCATATATTTTTACTCCCCTCCTCATAAAGATAATCCTCAGTTTTTATAGTAATTGTTTTACTAACTCTCTTGTTTTGTGGACTTACCTTTTATCGGAATTTTTAATTCTTGCCCTACATTCACTTCATCTTTTTGTAAATCATTATACTTTTTAATTACTTCGATCCCAGTTTCATCTGAAAAATATTGCTTCGCTATACTTTCTAAAGTTTCTCCCTCTTTCACCGTATGCGTTACGACTTTCTCAGACGATGCTTCAGACTCAGATTTAGCTGAATCAAAGAAAATAACCTCAAATGCACTTTTCCCAGCGTTATTCCCATCACTTTTCCCCTGAATATATTTATCTGTATACCATAAAATACTAATTGGTAGTAATATGAATAGAAATGTTAAAACTCGGACGAAAATATGGTTCATTTTAAACTTTTGTTTTTTCTCTTTATTTCTATGAATTTCACTACGCGGCGGTAAACCTTCTTTTTCTTTCACTCGCTCAACTTCTAATTCCTCTTCAAAATCAGGAATTCGTTTCCTCATGTTGTTCACCACCACCTTCCATTTATTTTCTTAATTGGAGTCCCATTATAAAATCTACAAGAAAGTGTGCAAAGATTGTTATAAACAAATTCCCTGTCCATTCAAATACATAACCAAAGACAAAACTAATGAAACAGACGAAACAAAACAAAAATGGCTTTTTTATATATCGAATATGTAATACTGCAAATACGAAACTCGCTATTACAATTCCAAAGTGCGTCTGTACTACACCTCTAAATAAAAATTCTTCTGCAAAGCCGATAATGAATGTAATAACGAGTAAATGCATAACTGACATTCCTTGAAACATCCTATCGTTAATACCACCATCATCAAACCAAGACTCTGGAAATACTCGCATTGCAACATAATCTAATAAGACAATACCAATCGCTAACAAGCCACCTATTATAAGTATAGACATCGGTTCCCATTTCCACAGACTATACACCGATTTTATATCTCGGAATAATATATATGCTAGTAAACAACCGATACCAATAATAATGAACTGTGTGATATACAGATTTAGCCGTATTTCTTTCGGACTCATATCTTCAATATTATGCCTTTGAATGTTCATCATTCCCCCATCTTTTCTAGACCGAAAAGCTTTTGTAACTCTGTTTCCCAATTATAGTCGAAATCCGATTGTTGCGCTTGTCTTTTTTTATAATCTGTTTTTGTAATATGACAATAGTCACAGCAATTTTTCAACTCGTCCTCTTTTCTATAACCGAACTGTTGCAACAAATATTCACGTCTACATCCTTTCACTTGTATCCAGGATTTCATGTTTTCTAGCTCACTATATTTATTACGTAGCCTTATTTCTACTTCAGCTATTAATCTGTTCATAATTTCATCTGACAAGCTCTCTAACATTAATTTTCGCTGTTGTATAATTCCAAGCCGCTCTAAATGATAGCGGATGAAACGCCAATATTGTTCATTAAATCTTGCTGCATTATAACAAATTTCTTCTACCTCTTCTATTGGTAATTCTTTCGTTTGAAACATTCTTTCTTGTAGTAAAGAGAATAAAAATTGTATTTGTGACTGACTTGGCAATTCATCTTCAATGATTGAAATTGGTAAATCGTGATCTAATGGACTACATAGTAAGATAGCTATACTCGGTTCACCATCTCTTCCAGCTCTTCCGATTTCTTGTAAATAAGAAGCTATATTAGTTGGGTAATGGAAATGAATAATATATCTCGTGTTCGACTTATTAACTCCCATACCAAAAGCACTTGTACATATTACAAGCTGCAACTGGTCATTCATAAATTGCTGTTGAATTAACATACGCTCTTCATGTTCCATACCACCATGATAGAAAGCAACACCAGTAACGCCTTTTCCTCTTAAATATTCCGTTAAACGTTCTGTCCACGCTCTGCTTGAACAATATACAATCCCTGGCCCTTGCAAATACATAACCTGGTCCAAAAGCGCTTCTTTCTTCTCTTCTATCGTCTCCACAAATTGTACTTCCATTGCAATGTTTGGACGATCAATAGAGTATACATGCTGCGTCACATTCTTCAAATCTAGACTTTCTGCTATATCCTGGAGCACATCTTTCGTCGCTGTAGCCGTTAATGCTAGCACCGTAGGAGACCCGATATTCTCAATGACTACATTTAGTTTTTTATAATCTGGCCTAAAATCATAACCCCATTGCGAAATACAATGGGCCTCATCGACAACAAATAATGAAATATGAACTTTCTTCAATTCTCTTATTAACAATTCCGACTGTAACATCTCTGGCGAAACAAAAATAAATTTATATGAAGCTAATTTTTTCATCGCTTCTCTTTTTTCATGTAATGTCCGAAAACTATTAAATGCTATCACTCGGTTTTTCACAACATATTTTAATTGTGTAACTTGATCTTCCATCAAAGATAATAATGGCGATACTACAAGTACTGTTCCTTCTTGCATTAACCCTGGAAGTTGATAACACATAGACTTCCCTCTTCCGGTCGGAAGCATTGCTATAACATCTTTTCCTTCTAATAAATCTGTAATTACTCCTTTTTGACCTGGACGAAATTCAGAATATCCAAACCACCTATATAAATATTCCTCAAGTTTCATTTATACCCTCCATCCGCGCCAATACAAGACGAACTTCAAAATAAGAGATATCCTCTCCAACCGCTTGTTTCAACTCACGCAACTTACGTGTTTGTAATGTATCAATTACTCTTGTTACTTTATCTATTTTGTCTTTTTCCATAAACATCTCGATAGAAAAGTCTCTCTCTCGCAAAGCAATTTCAACAAAATGATCTTCTATCGTTGCAACCTTTAAATTTCTAATTGTAGCTATTTCTTCTAAAGAGCGCCCTTGCCTCCAAAAATTATATGTTTTTTTCGTTGATAAACTAAATAATTCAGCTCTCTCATTTGGATAAGAAATAATCTCAGCTAATAATGGAAATTCATTTTCTTTATCTCGAACTTCTTGTATAAGGAAATGAATTGTACCCCAAAATAAAAAGTACACCCTGAATATATCTTGTTTCGTAATTTCCGCTAACTGCTGTAATGTACAACCGATACGTTCATATCCTGTTAATCTATATGTTACAATCGTCGCTTCTACCACATCACATTTCCCTAAAAGATTATGTATTTCTTCCCATAATCTTTTCGCTAATTCACTTCGCCTATACGGCATACCTGTTAAAAAGCGTTTCACCCACACCATTATTTCTGTATCTTGTTGAATAGGAATAAACTTCGTATTATTCTGTTGTAAATTAGATATAGTTTGAATAATTAAAGATAATCTTTTCCAAAACGTTTCACCTAATTCACCATAGTGCAAACCATGTAAATGCGCTGGAAAAGGATACACTTCCGCCCATGTATGTAACTGCCTTTTACCTTTAGGTGTTAACCAATATGTATTTTCATGTATTTCTTGAATCAAATCTGCTTGCAATAACTTTGCAACTTCACGGTCATACTCAGCTCTATTTAACGATTTATATATTCCAAACAAAAAAGAAATTCGAAACATATTTCCATCTTGTAACGTTTGCGAAGAACGTTTTCCCTTTAATAAATAATAAATAGAAGAAACGGTCCTTTCACCATTCAATTGTTTTAAACAATACAATAAAGTATATTGTAGTTGCATTACCGCTTCCACCCTTCAATCTAACTTAAATGCTTTTTGATACAATACCATCTACCCTTATTCATAAAACTTATCATATTGGTACTATATACTTGTATATATTCTATTGTACCAAACGAAATAACATTTACGTATTTTGAAATTCTTATGACATAATGTAAAAATTAGTTGACACTCTAATTGATAAGCATTATCATTATAATTTTATGTTGAAAAGTTTTAAAAACCGTTTTACAATAAGGTTATAATTTTTATGGCGAGCTTTTCACATACATATTATCAGGAGGGAAAAAAGATGGCAAAATATACAATCGTTGATAAAGATACTTGTATCGCATGTGGTGCTTGTGGCGCTGCTGCACCAGACATTTATGACTATGATGATGAAGGTATTGCATTCGTAACATTAGATGATAACCAAGGTATCGTTGAAATTCCAGATGTATTACTTGAAGATATGATGGATGCATTCGAAGGTTGTCCAACTGACTCAATCAAAGTTGCTGACGAATCATTCGACGGCGATGCTTTAAAATTCGAATAGTCTTTTATTAACTTCAAAAAATACCCCTCAAATGAATGAGGGGTATTTTTTGTTTTCTATTTTCATTCTCCTTAATAAAAAAACCATTAGTAGTTCCATACTACTAATGGTTTTATTTTACATTTTATGCGTTTTTCATTTTTGCAAACACCCATACTTTCAGGCGTGAGAATAACGCTACAAATACAATTGTCACAACAATTCCTTTAATCAAATTAAATGGTAAAATCGCTGTTACAACCGTTGTTCTTATAGCCTCGCTAGACATAGCTGGTGAATTTAAAAACCAAGTGTAAGCTGGGAATATGATGATGTAATTTAATACACTCATAATGAGTGCCATTGTAATTGTCCCTAGCATTAATCCTGTCGTTAAACTTTTAACAGTACGATACTTTCTAAATAAGAAAGCTGCTGGTCCAATAAATAAACATCCTGCAATAAAGTTAGCAATTTCTCCAACTGGTACTCCCGTTAAACTTCCTTGAATCCCGTAATGTAAAATGTTCTTTATCGCCTCTACAATTATCCCTGCAACTGGCCCGAAAATAATCGCAGCAATTAGAGCTGGTACATCACTAAAATCAATTTTTAAAAATGGCGGAAGCCCTGGGAATGGGAAATCCAACATCATCAGTAAATATGCAATACTACTTAGCATCGCTACACTCACCATCTGCACTACACTGTTTTTTTGTTTCATCTTTCTCTCTCCTTTTCCATCGATCATCTCATGGAAAGTGGAAAGGTTCTGCTATGCCTACTTTTTCATAGAACGAAAAAACCCTTTGTGTTTTACACAAAGGGAGAATTTAAGGCACATCAAACAGACGTTCAAATCCATATCTTTTTTGAACGCTTGAACCTCCATCTTCTCCCATCCAGACTATACTGTCGGCTTTGGAATCACACCAAATCCTGCCTTAACGGCTCGCGGGCTTAGAACAAAATCACATATAGTTCATCACCGCCGGTCGGGATTTTCACCCTGCCCCGAAGATAGACCGATATTCTATTTTCCATTTCATTATACAACAACATGATCGTATTGTGAACAAAAAAATCGTAACTTATTAAAAATAAGTTATTGATTTTATATAACCAATCCATTCATTATATTTTACAATACACTCCAGATTTTTTAGTATTCGGCATTTCTCCTATGAATCCCCTAGTCATATATAATTAAAAGTGATAAGATGTTGAATTGTTAAGATAAGAACATTTTCTGGATTATGGAGGAAATGTCATGAAGAAAGAAAAGAGACACTCTATTCGAGAAGCAATGAAAAAAAACTTAAGAAAAGAATACTTTTACTTAAAAAAAGAATTACTTTTCTATTGTCCAATTGATTTAGGCACATTCTCAAGCGAGACATACTATGCTGCTTTCGATGAAGATGGCATCAGTATTTATCAGTATGATAAAAAAACAGAAAGTAAATTAAAATTATGTGAGCGTCATCCGTGGAAGAGTTGGAATAAAGTGAAGGTGGATCATTATTTAACAACTTCTCAATTTATTTTCCAAGGGGAGCGAAACTGGATATTATCCCTTTTCCAAAAAGGAAAAGAAGCTCAAAAAATAATCGAAGAGCATACATCTTTACAAACTGAAGTTGTTTCTCGCTCTTTCTTAAAAAAACTTCCAGGTTTTCGTTCTAATGCACCATTGAATAAATACATCGGCAGCATTTGCTACACTGCACTTATTGCATTTTTATTAAAGTGGATGATTCCATTTCAAGCACCACAAATCGCCTTGTACTCCATTTCAATTGGTTGTATGCTTCTTGGTTTACTTTGTTTGACAATCGGTTTAATTGAACCGACCATTGTACTGTTTCGAACAAACGAAAAAACAAGAACGAAAGTATTTTACTTATATAGCTACTTAGCTATTTCTGGATTTATATGTGTCTTTATTTTTTGGTAAAAAAAGAGCTAGTTGTTGATGAACTGCACCCCAATTGGTAGACACAGTCTAACAATTGGGGGTG
>NZ_NVEC01000081.1 GCF_002571225.1 Bacillus sp. AFS059628
TTTCGCTGAATTTTGAGGTGGGGGGTCTTACTGCCCATTAAAGTGGGATAAAAGATAAAGAATTATCTGGTTGTTCTTATAATAATTGATTGTTGTGAATTCCATTTGAACTTTACATGAAAATTCTGTTTATTTTCTGACAACTTTGTGAACACGAAAAAGAGATCTACGTAAAACAGTTTTGTAGTTGCTTCATTTCATTACATAAATCGCCATTTACGTCACCTTATATCAATTTACCTTGTCGAAATATTTATATATCCCAAGCTATATCCCATATAAAAAAGAAGGTGTCACCTAGTCAAATTTCGACTCATGCAACATCCTTCTTTTCAAACTATTTACAACATATTGATTAATATTTCAGGTCTTCCCCAATTCATTTCTTCACAAACGAATCGTAATTTTTCTTCATCCATTGTGTGTAATCCTTCTTCTAGCGAACATGAAATAGGAACTTCACAATGAATTTGCGCTAATTGTAATGAAATATTTAAATTCTCTAAATCACTTTCAATCTTCGTACGTTGCGCTTTCGTTAAAGATGCCACATTTTCTAGTACAGTTGCTACTGTACCATGCTCTTGAATCAGTTTATACGCTGTTTTTTCACCGATACCTTTTACACCTGGGTAATTATCGCTCGTATCTCCCATGAAAGCTTTTGCATGCACGATTTGCCACGGTTCCACACCTTTTTCTTCCATAATTTTCTCTGGTGTGTAATACTCGTAATTTCCAATTCCTTTGCGCAGAAGCATAACTGTAACGCTCTTATCAACAAGCTGCAGTAAGTCCGTATCACCTGTTAAAATGTAAACTTCCGCTTCATTACAATATTGTTTTGCAATCGTACCGATACAATCATCCGCTTCATACCCTTTCATTCCGATAACTGGAATGGACAATTTCGCAGTCATTTCTTGTACTAAATCAAATTGCGGAATTAATTCTTCAGGCGGCGCTGCACGATTCGCTTTATAATTTGAGAACGATTCTGTTCTAAAAGTCGTACTTCCCATATCCCAGCATGTTACGATATGTGTCGGTTCAATTGCTTGCATAGCTGTTAATAAATGTTTCATATAACCATGAATCCCGTTTGTAGGGGTACCATCTTGTCGTTTCATAAATTGTCCGTAGACACTTGTTGCATAAAAAGCACGAAATAATAGTGCCATACCATCAACTAATAATACTTTTTTCATAATTCCTCTCCTACCAAAAAAATAATAACCCCACGTCATCACGTAAGGTTATATAAATAGATTACCATTTTACGTTTTTCAACTTTGTCTATTATACATTGTTTTTGTATATTTAGCATCATTTACACATTAAGACGTTCTACTACAACAAGTATGAAGAATTCCTGAATACGTATTTTTCCCAGTCGAAACAACTACAGCTTTTGCATTTCCACCAACAATATACGTCCCTTTGAAACATACGTTTTCAAGTTCAAGTGGATTATAGTCTTTCATTCGTTTTAAAGGAATAAATCGTTTGCGCTCAAGATGATAGCAGCTTTCAAATTTCTCAACACTTGCATCGTTTCCTGTTAACACAGATTCATTTACTAATAAATCATTTGCATAAATGATACGTACATCCGCTGGTACTGTATCACCTTCTGAAAGAAAAATCATATCTCCAGGAACAAGCTCTTGTACTGGCAAATTCATCATTTTCAATTCACCGTTTAAGCCTGTTACACTTGAACATTCTACTCGAGACACAGTAATTTTCTCACATTGTGATTTATCACATACATGTTGTTTTGAAAAACCTGGGATCATTCCACTTAGCTTCATCATAACTTCCGCAATACGAGCTCTTTTTGAAGTTAATTCATTTCGGCCGTATACTTGAATACGTTTTTGTGCCTCTTTCATAGATAAACCGTCTCTTGTTGTTTTAAAATACGCAAATACAGATTTTACATCTCTCGTTGCGATCTCAATTAATAAATCTTTATTTTTTTGAAGCAATGTTTGTTCTTTCATTGATTTTTCACTTAATTTATATGACGTGTTACCCACAGTTTTGTTTGCATATAACATATTATCGTCTCCTCCTTTACAACATAGGAAGAAACGCTTTGTTTCTCGATTTATCCACTTTACTGTGAAAGTGTCTAGCGCTTAAATATACATATAAACGCTACATGATGATAAATATAGAGGGAGGAACAAGTCGTTTCCTGCCTACATCATATATTTTTGATTTGAAGTATATGGGTAACGGAACCGAGTCAGAATTTGACATGCTCCTCACCTCCTTGTTTTCATTTTATAGTTTATACTATGAGATTACTCATAGCTTTGTAACAAAAAGACCTTTACTCCGAAAAGAGTAAAGGTCATGACATACACAAATAAACGATTCCTAATACAATTAGAAATCTACGGACCTCTCCCTCGCCGAGTTTTAGCACTGTATAGCATAGGTACATTACCAGCTACGTTAAGAAAAACCTTAATTCGATCATTCCTGTTGACCCATTGGCGTCTCTCGACATTTTTGGGCAGTAGCATTTCTCTATACAGGAGCCTCACCTAACAGAGACTTATTTTTATTACATAGAAAATGTTACTCTTATTTAAAATAGATGTCAACAGTAGCCTACAATTTTTTCAAAAGGTATAACAAACTAACGTAGACATAATAAAAAACTTTACGTTTAAACGTAAAGTTCTTAATAAGTGATACAACCAGCAATTACAATCCCAATGGAAAGCGATAAAAACATAAGAAAAAGACCAACTGCTTGATTATCTTCTTCAAGACTTTTGTTTATATTAAAGCGCGGTGTAAGCCACTCAGCTAAATAAAAGACGATAATTTGAGCTAAAATCCCAACTGCTCCCCACGAAACCATATCAAGAAGTGAAATGGAATTAGCCGCTGTTGAATATAAAACAATAGCTAACCCAAGTAATCGACCTCCAAGCACATAGCTTACCGCCTTATTTCCTTGAGCCATTAACTTAAATTCTTTTACTTTGGTTGTCACTTCCATTAGGAGAAGCCCAATGCATAAAAGTCCAAGTGTTACTGCTAAATATAATAAAAAATTAATCATGTACTTTCCTCCTTTTTTATACCTACTGGTAAATAGTACGATTCATTCCCCGTAATTTTTTCCCCTGCACGAATACCGATACTACTCGCTTTTCCTGCAATTAAAAACGAACCAAACACATACGACAGTTTCTCCATCCCTTTCTCTGTTTCCAAAGATACGACTGGAAGTTCTGTATACTTTTGAAATATCGGCAGTGACGCTTTATACGTTTGATGTGCATTTTGAATCATAATATTTTCGTCCTTATCACGAATGGTAATTGTATCTCCTTCTCTACCAAATGAAGGTTTTTGAACGAAAGAACCTTTTCCTAAAAATAAATCTGGCTCTAAATATGTAGGTAACATATATTCTTCAATCCACTGTCGTTCCTCATTTGTATAAAAAGCATCCTCTTCCGCTAGCCCCCAAATAAGACACTGAATTGATTTTGGCTGAAGTAAAAATGATGACAAAGGATTTATAATAAAAAGCTTTCCAGATTTTACGAGTTGCAATAGCTCCACACCAACCAAATCTCCAGTTTCAGGATCTTGATCCTCAATTAAATCTTCTATTGGATATGTTTGGCGATATAAAACATCAATTTGCACTCCATCCCTATCCACTAAAGCATCTTTTGTAATTCTAAGTTCTGACATTGGTACTACTTTATTTTCAACGCGGCATAACTGACTTAAATACATAGTCGTATTCCAATCCTCAATATGCTCATGATGTGCTGTAAAAACAACATTTGGGTTGTCTATTCCCTTTGTCGCTTCCATTACAGCTTTTGTAACACCAGAGGATAGCAATCGCTCTTGACCTAAGTTGGGGTCATCATAACCTAGCTTTTTACAAACTTCCCCATTCATTTGAAAGCATTCCATAATAAAGGTAGGTGTATCACTATTAAACTCAAGCATTTTAATTTGGTTATCGCCTGTTAAAACGAAATCAAATCGTGAAATAACAGATTCAGGATATAATCCTTTCATTCTAATGAACGATAAGCTTGCGGGGGGAAATCCAAGTTCAAGAAGCTGTTCGTCACTTAAATTACGCAAAAGTCTAGCAGTCTTAAAAAATATTTTCCCCATTCGTTCAGTTGCTAATTGCAATTGTTTCCTAGTCTCATTTGTTATAGAGAAAACATGAAATAAACTATACTCACATTCATATAGATCCGACCAGAAATCCGGATATATCGAATAAAACTCTTTTCGATCCCTTATGTACTGCGACATATTTTAGCCCCCAAATCCTCCCTTTGAACCGCTTCCAATTCCCCCTTTAAATTCGGCAGACGATTGATACGATTTAAACGCCGATGAATTTTTAAAAGTGGATTTATTTTGATAGTATCGCCCACCATAGAAATAATGCCCACGATAACCTGAACTACTATCATCACACTGCCATACCCCAAGTTCATCATCCCAATCCCAATCTGAACAACTTTTATCATTCGGTTTTGGGGGAAGATCTTGTGCGCAGCCAAATAAGGTGCCAGTCATTAAAGACGTTACGACACCACCAACTAGCCATTTCGTTTTTGTCACCTTCGCACTCCCCTTTTTAAATTCTATTCCTATTATATAGGATGTCATGATAAAGTAGAAGAAAAAGGAAGAAGAGGGATAAAATGCGCTTAGAATACCGACTTAATGATGAAACGAAAGGGTATCCAGCTTTATGGAACTATGCAAATATTTCTAATTCTGAAATCATTGCACGCATGACTTGTGAATATTTTATAAAAGATAAAAATACATATGTTGTCACTGCAACCTCAGTAGATCCAGACGGAACAGCAGTTATATATATTCAACAAGAAACTTTCTCTAGCGATCCTTCAGATCCTACTTACTTCCACATCGGTTTTGAAATTAGAGAGCTAAAGGATACAAGTTCAAACTTGATTGAAAGTAAAGATATATGGAACTATGAAGAAATTTTACCATCTCTTCATTCAGATATTATATATATTCAGCGCGACGGTATGCATATGGAGTTTACTTTAGATTCAAGAGAAATTGATGAAGACAGAAAATGCTATATTTATTACGGAAACTTCACAGGTGAATCGAGATAAAATGGATATATGTATGCAACAAAAAAACCTTACGTATAAAACGTAAGGTTTTTATTTAGCCCCACATATGCCGTTCTCTCTAGATGTCCATAAACCTGCTCTCACAGGTGGATGCTCTCACAAATGTTTGTAACTTCCTTCTTAAAAAGATGGCATGTTAGCTACATTTAAATATTGAACTTCCATATTAAACTTATTGGTTTAAGACATGCATAAGCTACGTACACCGTAGGAATTTTATATAATGTTAGTTGAAATAAGACCCCCGCACGTGCCACTCCTCGTAAATGTCCAAAAACCCGCTACTCGCAGGTGGATGCCCTCACAGTTACCGTACATCTTCCTCCACAAGGAAGGCTTGATGATGGTCGCTAAATATTGAGCTTCCGTATAACTAACATCGGTTTTAGACATAAATAAGTTACGTACACCGCAGGATGTATTATTTACTTGTCGTTATATTATCACATTGTTTCCAATGTGTAAAATACAAAGTTTTTCGAGCAATCTCTTGCTTGTGACCTTATTTTAATACAAATTATTTTTGCATGCAAGTGATTAATCTTCTTCTTTTGCAATTTGATTTTCTGGATAAGAAATCCAATCACTCCAGCTACCTGCATACAATTTAACATTTTGGAATCCAGCTAATTTCAATGCAAGAATGTTTGGGCATGCTGTAACACCAGAACCACAATATACAATTGTTTCCTTATCTTTCGAAAGACTTCGGAATCGTTCTTGTTGCTGGGATTCATTCTTAAATTGTCCTGATTGTAAAATTCCATCCTTCCAAAAATAGTTTACTGCTGTCGGAATATGTCCTGCTTTTGGATCAACCAGTTCCTCTACACCAGCATAACGTTTTGGCTCTCTAGAATCAATTAACGTAACATCTGCACCTGTATGAATATTCTCTCTGACCGTTTCCATCGTTACAAGCATATGATCTTGTACATTTGCTTTGAATGCTTTTCGTTTAACAACAGGAATTTCCGTTGTTATCGGTAGTTCATTCTCTTTCCAAGCTGGAAATCCGCCATCTAATATATATACTTTCTCATGTCCTACATAGTTTAATAACCACCAAAGACGAGAAGCATTCGCACTCGCTTCACTGTCATATGCAATTACTGTCGTATGTTCATCAATACCAGCTTGCGAAAGCTTGTCTGCAAACTTCTCAATATTTGGCAACGGATGGCGACCGCCATGTTCTGTTACAGGACTTGATAAATCTAAATTCAAATCAAAATATAATGCATGAGGAATATGTTCTTCCTCATACTTTTCTCTACCCCAATTAGGATTCGCTAAATCAAAACGACAATCGATTATACGGACGTTCTCATCTTCTATATGCTCACGTAACCATTCGACTGTAACTATCATCTTTAACGACCTTCTTTCTCTTTCAAACGACTTACATACTCCATAACCATTTCTTCTGTAACATATTTACGCTGCAAGGTAACACCATTTTTTGCAAGATCATTAATTTGCTTTGTTACAACATTAATGACATCAACCGAAAATTCTTTCCCATTTGACGCAAGAGATACGGCTGCTTCAATAGCTGCTTCACGCTGCGCATCTAATTGTAAACATGCTTTTACACTTTCATTTTGTTTACGAGAATGTGCTGTAATTGCTTTATGTACTTCCATCTTCTCTTCCCCCTAAATAAGTTATACGTTCTCATTCAATTCCATTGCAAGCCGAATCATATCACGGCATACAATCCCATTTTCAATAATCTCTTCTTCATAATGCTTCGAAAAGTAATCAAAATCAATAGAAAAAATACGAAATCCACATTTTTGATATAAAGCAAGTTGTGAAACACTAGAATTGCCTGTACCAACCTCAAGTTTTGACATACCATATCCTTTAGCGGTTTCTATGGCATGACTTAATAACTTCTTTCCAATCCCTTTTCCTTGCAAATGCTCTACAACCGCAATATTCATAATTTCCATCGTCTTCGGCCTTGTTTCCAAAAGAACATATACACCGATAACACTCTCCTCTTGCTTAGCTACATATGTTAAGCCTCTTTGTACATATGTATCAATTTGCCTCTCACTTGGATCAGCAAGTAATAGTAAAGGTTTCGGTATCGCTTCTTTCGGAATTGGTTCTATTACTACACTCATAAAAAATTCCCCTTTCTCTATTGTTCTAAACCCTCCTTGTCTACCATAAGTAATAGAAAGGAGGGATTCATCATGGACAACAATGAGAAAAAATGCAACGTCATCTCTATTGATGGAAAGAAGAAGAAAAGCGACACGTATTCCTATCCAAAATTAGTAGTAGAAAACAAAACATATGAATTTTCTTCATTCATCTTATGCGGTGAAACACCAGACGGCAGACGACTCGTTCTTACTCATATGATTTCTACCGATGAATTTGCTGGATTTGTTAAATCTTTAGATACAGTACTGCAAAAGAAAATTGAACGAATCTTTTTCTCATAACAGCTACATCACATATATTTCTTTTTCAATCTCCACTAACTGCTTTTGCAATTGTTCTTTACTTTGTTCATATAGTGATACATCAATCGTTTCAGCCAATGCAAATAATATACTTTCATAATAGTTCATCACATCTTGCTGCATCACTTTTTGGAATAAGTTCCATTTCAAATCCCATTCTTGCTTATAATGATGAACAAATAATTCTTTTTCATCAGCTACATAGTTTGATACGAATGGCTCCAATACAACTTTAGCCTCGTCTTGCATGAAGGCTTTATCATTTTTTTCAAAAAAGCTTTTTTCATTTTTGAAATGTGCCAATGCTTTTTTGAAATCTTTTATTTCAACTGAAGGGAACGGTTCTTTATGTGTAATATCTTTATATTCATATTCCACTGTTCCATTCATAGAAATTGACTCATTTTCTACTTTACAATTCACCACAATTTCATTCTTTGCACGCTTCATCGCTTCATCTATCCATCTTTCAAGGCGTAATGATGTCGCACGCATTTCTTGCAATAAATCATGTTGAATAAATGCTACTAGTTCCATAACGCACTGTTGCAACTGTACTTTTACATTTCCATCCGTTCGAAGTGATGCTGGATTAATAAATTCAGTAAACACATCGTTATAGCGTAGGAACAGACGCTGTTGTACGTAATAAAGCAATTCTTTCACTTCATTTTGCATCGCCTGCTCTTCAGCAAGCACACTATATGATGAAATAATATGAAGTAGTTGATCACGCTCTGCTTCATATTTTTTCGTTTGCTTCTCTTTCTCTTCATTCCCCTGCTTTGCACCATTTATCATATTTAATAAAAGCTGATCTGCCCCTTGCAATGCACCATATAAAGCATGAACAGATACGAGCATTAAATCTCTCATCATAAAGGATGTAAATGATTCCTCAAACTTAGCAATCCCAGAGTTTTGTAAAATACCGTATTTCTCTTTTTCAATATTTTTTCCTTGTTTCTCCTCAAGCGCACATAAACTTGAAATTGCAAATAAACGCGGGTTTCTAATACCATATTGCAATAGCTGGTCTGCGATATACCCTTTTACCATTTCAAGCTCTTCTTCAGACTCTGCTAAATCGGCCGCATTAATTAAGAAGAACATTTTATCAAGAGCAAAAGTATCCTTTACACGCCCAAGCTGAATTAAAAATTCACGGTCAGCACGAGAGAACACATGATTATAATATGTTACAAATAAAATAGCATCTGCGTTCTTTATATACTGGAACGCAACGTCTGTATGACGGGCGTTAATAGAATCCGCTCCAGGTGTGTCTACAAGCGCTACTCCTCGCCTTGTTAATGCACAATCATAATACAGCTCCATGTACTCAACAAAACACGATTTTTCTTCATTCGCTACATAATCAGAAAACTCTTCTAATGTAACTTGTACTTGTTCTCCTAAATGAGCAGAAACCGTATCATACCCTTTTTGTACCGCTCGTAAAAAGCTAAATGTTGTTTTTTGCTTCCCAGTTGGTGAAGGATATTTCATAACTTTTTCAATTTGTGCTAACGCTTCGTCCAACGTAGTAATTTCATAATGAAACAGCTTATAAACAGCTTTCATATCTTCTAATAGAGCCTGCTTTGATTTAAATTGAACCATTACTGTTCCGTGTGGTTTTTCCTCTGTAACCGGCAAAATTTGATTAATCGTTGCCGTCGTCGGATTTGGTGATACAGGAAGTACCTTCTCCCCAAGCAACGCATTGGCAAATGATGATTTTCCGGCACTAAAAGCTCCGAATAACGCTACTGTAAATTGTTTCGTTTCCACACGACGCCTTTTTTCTATTACCTCTTGCTGTACATGTTTCAGCGCTGGCAATGGCTCTAATATCGTTTCAGCTTTCTTCACTTTCTCTAATATACGCTGAATATTTAAAGCTGCTGTTCCTTTTATTTCTTCTTCATGAGCCGCTATGTTATCATTTACAACTGCCTGCTCTTGTAGTGTGAATTTCTCACTAACAATTTGTTTTTTACTTTGTAATATTTCCTCTACTTGCAATCCTTCTGGTGTGGCAACACGCTCATGCCAAATATTTTGCAAATAACTTTCATATGTCTCCAAATTGTTACTGTATTGTAATTTCGTTTCTTTTGCTGTTTGCAACATCGCATATTTTTCAATCTCTTCTTCAATGCGAGTAACTGCTCCCTTCACTTTTTGCTTTAAAACGACTGCACTTTTATCAAAAATTTGCTGTGCTTTTGTAAAATATCGTTTCTTTAGTTCATTCGCTACATCCGCTGTATAAAGAAGTAAGTAATCACCTGTGAAACCGGCACCTTGTTTAATGACTTCAGCCAACATTTCTGGTCCGAAAGCAATTTCTAAAGCATATATGTCTTTCCCAATTTCC
This sequence comes from Bacillus sp. AFS059628, assembly GCF_002571225.1. GTDB lineage: Bacteria > Bacillota > Bacilli > Bacillales > Bacillaceae_G > Bacillus_A. The sequence continues at coordinate 10,053 of NZ_NVEC01000081.1, forward strand.
TCTGTAAACAATCCTTCTTCTTTTAAGAAGGCAACAATAAATTCTTTTACATGAAAATCAAGTTGCGTTTCAACAGTCTTTTGCAAAGCAGAATAAAAAGCATCTAATCGTCTCTGTTTTTCTTGCTCCGTCTTTCCTTTCGCAAATAGCAAACCGACCTTAAACTTTGTTAATTTCGTTTCTAAATACGCATTTGCCAATTCTCTCATTTCAAATGGCATTAAATACGCGTTATCTAATATAGCTTGTAAGCCTTTTATAAATTCGTTTCTCACATGAGATTCTTTACTAGCCTCGCGACGTTTCGTTTCCGTTAGCTCCTCTTTCTTTTCAACTATCTCCGAAATAGAAAGCGGTGATGCTAACTCTTCCTCATATTTCAAAAGAGCTTTTTCATTTTCAGAAAGAATAAACGAGAAATGTTCCCCCATTAAATATTCTGTTTCTCTCTCCATTCCCTCTCTTACATACCGCTCTTTTTCTTTCATAATAGAAGTAATTAACGTTTCCAAACTTCCAATTTCATTATGTGGATGGTTCATCATTCGTAATGATGTGTAATACACTCCATCTACTTCAATATCCCAGTTAGAGAACGATTGTTTTACACTATCTTTATAATTCTCAAACAATAATTCATTTTCTTTATGTTTATCTATTTGGTTGACAACGAGATAAACCGTTTTATTACGTTGTTTCAATTCTTTAACAAATTGTAAATTCACTTCCGATTGGACGTGATTATAATCCATCATATAAAAAATTACGTCTGCTAGATGCAGCGTTGATTCTGTCGCTAATTGATGGGCATCATCTGTTGAGTCAATCCCTGGTGTATCAACTAACATAACACCTTCAGGAATTGGCGCATCATTTCGATAAATATGAACACCAATTACCTCGTCACCGTCTTTACAAATTTGTTTTAATTCTTCAGCTGAATATGCACCGTCATATTCGTACTGTTCTCCAGATTTAACCGTTACAACAACACGATCCATTCCTTTTTCAATTTTGACAACGTTAGCGCTTGTCGGAATTGGACTTGTTGGTAACAACTGCGCTTTATATAGATGATTCATCATCGTTGATTTCCCTGCAGAGAAGTGACCGCAGAACGCAATCATAAGCTGCTCTTGCTTATATTTTTGAATCACCTCAAATAACTTTAAACTATTCTCTGCATCGCCGTGTTTTTGCCACTCTTCATAAAAACAAACAAGTTTTTTCATACCGTTTGTCTGTACTATGTTTGTCATCCCCTTGTTCCCCTTTATCCAAGATGTATATACTTTTTCCCGCTATTTGCGAGCTCATAATCATCGGGAGATACATCCCTCATTGATTACAGTTTCACTTTACTATCATACTAAATTTTCAGCATATTCTCATTAAAAATAAAAAATCCCTTTCATTCTTTTTACAAATGAAAGGGATTTTATGTCATATCACTCATTTTGCTGTTCCTACTCCATTTAAAACATACTTTGCAATAACTGTATATACAGCGACTGTACCTGCTACTAATGCATATACCATACTGGTGCACCAACCTTTTTTTGATAATGATTATCACTTTTGAATACATTTTATCATTAAAGAGAATCATTATCAACACTTTTCATAAAGAAAGCCCCTTATAAGAAGGAGCTTCACTGCCTGTTTTGAAGAAGATTAAAACTTGTTGTGCACTCTTATTATATCGCATCTTACATAACTTAATAGTTAAAAAAAATGGAAATCCACCCTATACCCTCCATCTTACATTTTGTATAATAAAAGGGAATTACTTAACAAGGAGGAAAATAATGACACAAAATATTTCACAAGGCGAGAGGATACACTCCATCGATATTATTAGAGGAATAGCTGTACTAGGTATTTTTCTTGTGAACTGGCCTGTTATCGCTGGGATTGACTCACGTGATATTTCAGGAGTTTATGAAGGGCTAGATAGCTATATCCGTCTATTTTACGATATGTTTATTCAAACAAAGTTTTATACGATCTTTTCGTTTTTATTTGGCCTAGGCTTTTACATTTTTATGACTCGTGCTGAAGCGAAAACAGATCGACCAAAAACTTTATTTGTTCGTCGCTTACTTATTTTATTATTATTCGGTTTCTTACATTACGTTCTTTTATGGGACGGGGACATTTTACATAGTTATGCAATTGCTGGATTTTTCTTATTTTTATTTTACAAGAGCAAGCCACGTACTATTTTAATATGGTCAATTGTACTATTAAGTTTCATGCAATTGTTCACATTATTAGGTTCTCTTCTCATGCTATTAGTGCCGGTAGATGAACTAGGTCTTTCCACCGCAATTATGCCGTTAGAAAATTGGGACTTACAAATTACAGACAGATTCCATTCTTTCTATTCTGAAGCAATAAGTAACAGCCTGATTATGCTCCCTGAAACACTCGGATTGTTTTTACTAGGATTATATGCCGGTAAAAAAGACATTTTCCGCCGTGCTAAAGAATTAGATCCAAAGCTTAAAAAATGGCAAATCACTATGTTCATTTTAACATTACCAATGTGGTTTATTATGATTTATTTCTTTATGAACAATCAACCATACACACCATTTTCACTTATGGGTATTACGATGATAAGTGGTAAAACATTATTCATATTCTATATTTTCACGCTCATGCGTTTATTACAAAAAGAAAAATGGCAAAAGATATTACGTCCGTTCCAGTACGTTGGTCGAATGGCATTAACAAATTATATCTCGCATACAATTGTTACGTTACTTGTATTCGGACTATTGTTCAAAAATGATTATCTTGCTCCATTATGGATAGGACCAATATTCTGCATCGGTTTCTACACGTTACAAATCTTTATTAGCCGCTGGTGGCTTTCACGTTATCAATACGGGCCACTTGAGTACATTTGGCGTCTTGGTACGTACGGAAAAATGATGCCACTTAAAAAGAAAAGCAAGGTCTCATAATGAGACCTTGCTTTTTTACGCTTCTCTTACCGCACTTTGCATAGCAACTGGCTCTTCTTTTACTTTCACTTTACGCTGCGGCACCATATTAAATACGATATTTAAAAGTACTGCTGACGCACTTCCAAGTACAATTCCGTTATCTGTTAAAATACGAATATTTTCAGGAAGTTGTGAGAATAAAGTAGGAACAACTGTAACTCCAAGTCCGATTCCGACAGAACATGCAACGATTAATAAGTTTTCTTGTCTGCCGAAATCAACACTACTTAACATTTTGATGCCATATGCCATTACCATACCGAACATCGCTAACATCGCACCGCCAAGTACTGATTTCGGAATAATTGTTGTAATAGCTGCGATTTTTGGAATAAATCCAAGAACGATTAACATACCACCACAAGTATAAATAATAACGCGATTTCTTACTCCAGTTAATTGAACAAGTCCTACGTTTTGAGAATATGTTGTGTATGGGAACGCGTTGAAAATACCGCCTAACACCATTGCTAATCCTTCTGCACGATAACCTTTTGTTAATTCTTTTTCACCGATCTTTTTATTGCAAATATCAGATAATGCAAAGTAAACGCCTGTTGCTTCTACAATCCCTACGCAAGCAACTAAAATCATCGTAATAATTGGCGTTAATTCAAACGTTGGTGTACCGAAGTAAAATGGCTGAATACCATGGAACCAATCTGCTTCTCCAACCGCTTGCAAGCTTACTTTTCCCATAAATGCTGCAACGATTGTACCGAACAATAGACCTAGTAAAATAGAGATTGAACGAATAAATCCGTCAAAGAAACGATACACAATGATGATAAATAGTAACACACCAAATGCTAATGCTAAATTTTCAAGACTACCGAAATCTTTACTTCCTACTCCACCAGCCATATCATTAATTGCTGCTGGAACAAGTGTAACTCCAATTACGGTAACGACAGATCCTGTTACAACAGGGGGAAACAGCTTTACAAGCTTTCCAAATAATTTCGCAAAAATAACAACGAATAACCCAGCAGCAATAATTGCTCCATAAATAGAAGACACGCCGTATTGTTTCCCGATTGCAATCATCGGTCCAACCGCTGTAAATGTACAACCAAGCACAACTGGAAGTCCAATACCGAAAAAGCGATTTGATAATGCTTGTAAAATTGTCGCAACGCCGCACATTAATAAATCAATTGAGACTAAGTACGTTAACTCTTTTTGATTTAAACCAAGTCCCCCGCCCACAATAAGCGGAACGATAATTGCACCAGCATACATAGCAAGCATATGCTGCATACCGAGCGATGCGATTTTAAATGGATGTTGCTTCATCGTTTATTTCACCTCCGCAGTTTCATGCTGTACAAATGTAACTGTGCCGTTATCAAGTGATGCAATTTCTGCTAGTGATTCAACACGAACACCTTGTTCACGAAGCTTCTTTCCTCCATCTTGAAATGCTTTTTCAATAACAATACCAATTCCTGCAATACTTGCTCCTGCTTGCTCTACTAAGCTCATTAAACCTAAAGCAGCCTGACCGTTTGCTAAGAAGTCATCGATGATTAAAACGCGATCACTTTCATCGATATGATTTCGAGATAATGAAATTTCATTCGTCTCTTGTTTCGTAAATGAATATACGTTTGCAACGTACATATTATCTTGTAACGTTAACGATTTACGTTTTCTTGCAAAAATTACTTTTACACCAAGCTCTAATGCAGCCATAACTGCCGGTACGATGCCTGAAGATTCAATCGTCACGATTTTTGTAATGTTCTCTTCTTTAAAACGTTTAGCAAATTCTTTTCCAATTTCTTGCATAAGTACTGGATCAATTTGATGATTTAAAAAAGCATCTACCTTTAATACGTCACCAGATAAAACCTTTCCTTCGTTCAAAATCTTTTCTTGTAATACTTTCATGTTTGTTCCCCCTCTTATGCAATAAAAAAACTCCAAAAGCCGCCACCACTCGTTACAAGTGAGAGACGCGCTTTTGGAGTTTCGCAAAAAAGAATGCTAAACAAGCAAATATATTCGTCCTCACTCATAGTCAAAGTATTTACGGTACTTCGGTAGAAACTTGCAGGCCATATCCCCGCGATTATATGAGTGTAGCTAACTATTTATTTTATAGAAGGATTATAACGCACTTTTTATAGTTTGAAAAGCATTTATTATTAAAACACGTACAAATTTTATAAAAACATCATTTTTGTTCGAGTTTTGTAAACTCTTACATATTATTTCAAAGCGACGTTAAAACGATTGGACCATCTTTTGTAATCGCAATTGTATGCTCATATTGAGCTGATAATTTCCCATCCATCGTTCTCGCAGTCCATCCATTTAAATCTACTTTCGAATATCGCATACCTACATTGACAATTGGCTCAATCGTAATGACCATTCCTTCTTGTAACTCAGGCCCTTGTCCTTGCTTCCCAAAATGAAAAATTGCTGGTTCTTCATGAATCTCTTTACCGATTCCATGTCCCGTAAAGTCTCGTGCGACAGAAAAACCTTCATTTGCTACATAACTTTCAATTGCATAACCAATATCTCCTACATGATTACCGATTACCGCCTGATCAATTCCTTTATACAATGCATTCTCAGCTACTACCATTAACCTTTCTGCTTCTTCAGAAACATTTCCAACTCTATACGTCCAAGCTGAATCTGAAAGACCACCATTTAAGTTTACTACCATGTCAATTGTTACTATATCGCCCTCAGTTAAAGGTACATCTGCTGGAAACCCATGACACATTTCATCGTTTACAGATGCACATATCGCATATGGATACCCGTTGTAACCTTTCTGCTGAGATATTGCACCATGCTTTTCTAAATATGCTTCAACAAACGTATCAATTTCTTTTGTTGTCACACCTGGTTTTATCATTTTCGCAATTTCTCTATGACATGAAGCAAGTAACTTTCCAGATTCGTGCATCAAATCTATTTCATTCTTCGTCTTAAATATACTCACGCTACATCTCCTTACTAAACTTGCTATTTCCTCTTAAGCTTCAATCATACACATCCTCTAACAAAATTTCAAAGCTTCCAATTACAATAAATAAAAACAGAAGATTCCCCCTGTTTCTTAATCATTTTTACATATATAATTCATCCTCAAAAACTCAAAACAACTACCATTTGTCTTCTGTATAAACGTTCCAACCGCTTCAAATCCGGCTCTTTTATATACTTTAATCGCTCTCTCATTAAATGTAGCTACTGATAGTGTTATATACTTGCATCCGTATTTTTCTTTACTAAAAGCTAGTATAGCGTTTATAAACTGTAAACCAAATCCGTTCCCAGTTATATTAGGTCTCATTCCAAGACCTATATCAACCGTTCCATCATTTATTTTACAAACAGTAAAATAACCAATGAGAGTGCCATTTTCCTTCACAGAAAATGTATGATTTCCTCTACTCTCATTATGTAAAAACTCAGTTAAATCTTCTTCATCCGCCTCTATATCGTAAAAGGAATATTCCCCTTCATAATGCCAGTTATATGCAATTTCTTCTGCTTCTTCTTGCGTCATTACTGTATATGTATAGTTCATTTTTCTATCTCCCTTTAAAAAAAAGAGCTGCAAGTAAGCAGCCCTTTTTTATAACTCATAAATCTCTCTATACTTCGCTTCTAAATAATCGGCTAAATAGTTTGCGTTTAATCCTTCGCCTGTCACATCTTCTAAAATTTCAAGTGGCTTTTTCGTTTTACCATATTGGTGAATATTTTCTGTTAGCCATTCACGAATTGGCGTTACGTTTCCTTCTTCTAACAATGCATCAAAGTTCGGAATGTCTTTTAACATTCTTTGCTTAAATTGTGCTGCATACATATAACCAAGTGCATAAGATGGGAAATATCCAAATGAACCACCAGCCCAGTGAACATCTTGTAATACACCTTGTGCATCATTTGCTGGACGAATACCTAAATATGCTTCCATCTTATCGTTCCATGCCGCTGGCAAGTCCTTCACTTGTAATGTACCATCAAATAACTCTTTCTCAAGTTCATAACGAACCATAACATGAAGCGGATATGTAAGCTCATCTGCTTCTATACGAATGAATGATGGTTTCGATTCGTTAATCGCATCATAAAACTCATCTACTGATAGATCATTGAATTGGCCATCACTATACTCTTTTAATAAATCATAATTTTTCTTCCAGAATGATTTATTACGACCGATAAAGTTCTCAAAGAATAATGATTGTGACTCATGGATACCCATAGATGTTCCACTACATAGCGGTGTACCTTCAAATTTCTCAGCAATATTTTGTTCATATACAGCATGACCACATTCATGAATTGTTCCAAACACAGCCATACGGAAATCTTTTTCATCATAGCGGGTCGTAATACGAACATCCCCTCTATTTAAAGTAATCTCAAATGGATGTACCGTTTCATCAAGACGACCTGCTTCAAAGTCATAATTCAACTGCTTTAATAGCTCTAATGTAAAGTTCTTTTGTTTTTCTTTTGAAAAATGTTCTGATAAAGCACTTGTCTTTAATCTCTTTTGTGACTCAGATATTTCTTTTACGAGCGGAACGATGCGCTCACGAAGTTGACCAAATACGTGATCTAATACTTCTACTGTAATGCCCGGCTCATACATATCTAATAACGTATTATATTTATATGTTTCGTAACCCCAATATGTAATAAATTTCTTTTTAAATTCAACTATTTGTTCTAAATACGGACGGAACATTTCAAAATCAGATTTCTCGCGAGCTTCTTCCCACACACTTTCCGCTTTCGCTTCTAATTTCACATATGCTTCATATTCCGCTTGTGGAATTTTTTTATTTCTATCATATTCTTTACGGCACTCTTCAACCATTTTCTTCGTCCTATCAGAAAGTTTGTCTTCACTTATTAAAGCTTCAAGCTCTGTTAAATAATTTCCCATCTCATCTGAAGTGGACATAGCAAACACTTCGGATGAAAGCATACCAATTACTTCTGAACGTTGATCAACACCTTTTTTAGGCGCACCTGTTCTTAAGTCCCAAAACATTAAACTTAATGCTTCTCCGTAATTTTGTATCTTCTTCACATATGTTAAAAATTGTTTTTCTACTTCATATGTAGCTACTGTCATCGTATAAAACCTCCCTTTTCTACCTCAAACTTAATTCGACACGGAAATCTAAATTCCTTTTATAATAGAAAAAAGCTTGGCAAGCGCCAAGCTTTCTCCTTATAATTCTTTACCTTCTACTGGTAGTACCTTTTTCACCGCTTCTATCACTTTCTCATCTTCTGTATCAGATAAGAAGATTGATATAGCACCTTTATCTTCGCTCGTACGAATTAAACGTCCAATCCCTTGACGAAGACGTAAAATCATATATGGCACATCTACATCCCAGAACGGATCATTAACATGTTTACGCTTCGCTTCAAACACAGGATCGTTTGGAGGGAATGGTAATGACCAAATGATAACATGTGATAATGATGAACCAGGAATATCTAAACCTTCCCATAAATGAACGGCACAAAGTACAGTTTCTTCTTCATTTTGGAAACGAGAAACGAGCTGACTAATTTCTTGATCCCCTTCATATAAGAACGGAACTGACATTTGTTCTTTGCTTACATATTCTTTAAACGCTGTAAGTTCTTGCGTTGTACGGAATAATACAAGTGTACGTCCGTTTGTTTTCTGTATATTTTCAAGTGTATATCGACACTTTCTTTCCCACTCATTTTCTTTCGTATGCGATAGTAAGTTTACTGCCATTTGCTCTTCATAATCAAACGGTGAGGCAACTGAGAATGATAAGTAATCTTTTACCCCTAGGCTATTTGCTGTAAATGCGAATGAATCGTTATTAGATAATGTAGCAGATGAGAAGATATACGGGATTTTCTTCGAGAATACTTTCTCTTGTAATACTTCTTCCACTGCACGTGGCATAATTACTAACGTGAAGGCTCCATCACCTTCTTCCCCCCATGTAATTACATTTTTCTCATGCATGAATAGACGAAGTGAATGTTCTAATACATCTAAATGTTCATCAACGATATTTAAATCATACGTGTTTACTGTATGCATTTCACTTTCAAATACTAACGCATCACCGACTTCACCAATTTTCGCATAAAGTCGTTTTGCTTCAGCTGTTACTTTTTCTGTCACAGTAATTTCTAAACGATCAGAACCTGCAATTTCCTTTTTATTTTCTTGTAACACATCAAAGAATCGCTCTGTTTGCCAAATTGTTTCTTCTACCAAATGTGCAAACTCTTCACGAATATCGTTTTGTAATAATCTCGTTAAAAGTTGCTCCATCATCGTTTGCTTTAAACGATATGTTAAAGCTTTTTGAGCTGCATATTCTACAAGATGTCCTTCATCGAATACAACGCAGCTACTTTCTGGTAATAACGGAATTTGTCCTTCACGCTTTCGAGCATCGTACGTCCAAATATGATCCATATAAAAATCTTGAGAACAAATAATTAAATCCGCTGCTTTACGATAATGTTCACGTGAAAGAGTTTGACCACAACGATGACGAGAATCACAAGTGAAGCAATCTTGGAAGTAATCCCAATTTACTTTTGACCATTCTTCGTCATTTAATAGTGGAAATTCTTTTCGGTCACCGTAGTGAGTAAAGTTTTGCATCGTACCATGATCAAATACGAATTGTGGTAATTCATAATATACGTCTTCAATTACTTCTGGAGCTCGTCCACTCATGACATCTTCAAGCTTACGTAAACATAAATAATTATCCATTGATTTCGCAAGTCTTACATCTACAGATAAGCCTAACGCTTCAGATAATTTCGCAATGTCTCCTTCTTCTTTCACAAGCTGCTCAATTAACGTTTCATCTGCACAAGCAATTATAGCTGGTTTTCCAGTATAACGCGCATAGCAAATTGCATATAGAAGATATACAATAGTTTTCCCTGTTCCTACACCTGCTTCTGCGAACATAACTTTCTTTTCTTGGAAAGCACGCTCTAATTGAAACGCCATAAAAATTTGTTCATCACGCTCTTCAAAGCCTTTTTCCGGAAGGATGTCGTAAAACACATCTCCAATCCACTCATTCAACTTATCATAAAAATTGTCTTGTTTTCCTACTTCAAATGGTAATCTCTTCTCAGTAAACATCCTTAGCCTCCAACCAAAAAGTTTTTCTATAAAAAGATATAGTAACCGCTACTCATATGTGTGCAGCTACTTTCCCCTGTTGCCATACATATAAAGTGAAACTTT
>NZ_NVEC01000082.1 GCF_002571225.1 Bacillus sp. AFS059628
CCTACTGGAATCACTGGACCTACCGGAATCACTGGACCTACTGGACATACTGGGCGTATTGGACGTACTGGACGTACTGGACGTACTGGACCCACCGGAATCACTGGACCTACTGGACCGGGAGCTATAGAATCTGCATTCAGGGCAAATATAGGAGCTGAAGAACAATTTACTGTTGCTTTTACCTCTCAAACTGTAAATTTCACAACTGAACTCTTTGATTTTAATAATGAATATGATGGTATAAATACTTTTACAGCCAAACAGGAAGGTGTATACCAAATTAATGCAAATTTGACATTTGAACCTGTACTCGCTCAGCCTTTTGTGGGAATATTAGATTTATTCGTAAATGACACTTCCGTTTATCGAGATATAAAAGACGATGTTACTAGTTTCAGCGTATCCACTATCTACGGATTACATCCAGGTGATACCGTAAAAGTAGTATTTCTTGCTACTATAAAAGGTAGAATCTTAGCTTTACCGACTCCATCAATGCTTAGTTTTTCGGCAGCAAGATTCCCACTTACAAGTCCTATACCTTAAGTTCTTACCATTTTCTATTACCACAATGATGAATAAAAGGGGATTTCTAACAAAATAATTTATATAAACAAAAATTCCCTTTCTATATTTTAGAAAGCCTCTTCAAAATTTTTAAATACATTTAGCATTGAACTACCCCCACTTTCACTTCGTTAAGAATTCAAATTTTATTGAGCTTTCATCCAAACGCACAATGCTTTGTAGTTTTTCAGCTCCTTCACCACAAGTCTTCGCAACTCCCTTTCAACGATGTCTTTAAAAAATGACAACTGATTCATACGATACGGTTCCCCATCTGTTCGATCTTCTTCCTTGAATAGTTACAGCTTATCTTGGCCATACTGTATTTGCATCTAGATTATCATCTTGAAACCAAGCAGTTAGCTTTTGCTAGCTGCTTTTTTTACAAATATTAATTAATTAATCCAATCATATTTCAGAAAAATTTCGTATGATATGGTGTATTCCTTTCTATTGAGTGAATGATCTCGCCACGAGAGCACTTTATTAAGTGCTCTTTTCGTGTTTCAAATACATAAAAAATAAAATTATTATTAAAACGGTAATTCTTTATTTCTCAATATAAAGAGTAATCATGTAATATATGAGCGAAGGGTAAGGTAAGATTTTGTCGTACACACCATGAAAGGGGGATATTAACGTAAGAACGTAGCGGGTAAATTAATCGGTTTACTGCCATTTGAAGCGATTTCCAGCACATGATATTTGTACGGCCGTCCCTATAAAAGGAACGGTCTTATTTTATCTTCGTTTTCCCCTTTTCGATTAAAATAACGCTTTTGTTAAGCTTTTTTAGCCATCTTCTTTCTTACTAAACAAAAATATGATCATATTTTATTTATATTGCGCATCTATTAAATACGATAAGAACTATTTGGAGGTGAACATATGTCAAAGAAGGATGAACTAAATTCACCGGGAATTTTACAGAGCGCCGCAGAAGATCCTATTTTAATTGGTCCCAAGTTACCTACTATTCCACCATTTACGCTCCCTACAGGACAGACTGGTTCAACCGGAGTAACTAAACCGACTGGCATCGTTTCAGTTATATTTAGGCAAATTAGCACTCCTGCACCTGCCTCGATTAACCTCACATTACCGGCTATTAATGTAGAAGTTAATCAAATAGTAAAGTTAGAAGGGGGTTTCAGATGTGACTATGTTTCTAACCCCAGTCTTACAGAATTTAGTGTATCTTCAGTTCTTAATTTAGTGAGAGATGTCACCATTATTGCGATTCAGGTAGAAGCTCAAACCAATATTCAGAAACCGGCAAATACTCAAGCCCATTTAACCCACAATGTTTCAGTAATCTGGGTAGATATCCCTCCACCTGGGACTTATGTATACTGTCTGAATATGTCTGCCTCGGGAGTTAATATATCAACTAGCACTATTATGGATAGAAACTTAACTGCTACAGTAATTAGTATTTAAAGTTTAATTACAATAGATGCTCTCCATCGTTTTTTAAAGGACCACTACAACAAAGCTGGTTTCCCTCGAATTTGTTTTCATGATTTACGTCATACACATGCAACACTCATGCTTCAGGCTGGAGAGCATCCTAAAATCGTTCAAGATCGATTAGGTCATTCTTCTATCCAAATGACTTTAGACAAGTGCAGTCATATCACACAAAACATGCAACAACAAGCCGCAGAAAACTTTGAAAATGTAATTTTAATTGTGGAGCACAGGCCCCTAGTACACTACCTGCCATCGGTTTTGCTTTCAATACTACTTCACCTCAATTCGCAACATTATTCACGCCACTACTATTGCCTAATATGGACCCAAACCCTAATATCACTGTCCCTGTAAAAAATGATACAATCAGTACTGGAACTGATATCAGAATTCAAGTAGCCGGTATTTATCAAATCAGTTATACCTTAACAATCAGCCTCGATAACGTTCCAGTATCACCAGGAGCAGTTCGGTCTAGTATCATCGGCACTGGTCAAGTCGAAGCAAGACACCTCAAGGTGTCTTTTCTTTATTTTCAAAAGGACCTGCTCAATTACTGTGTAAAAACATAAAATAATTTGAATCCATTAAAATACATGAGTGTATTCTTGTTTTCCCCTCTAATTAAAGGAGGAACTATTATGGGATTTGGTGGTAGTTGTGGCGGAGGCTGTGGTTTTGCTGGAGGATTTTCTTTATTAGTTGTATTGTTTATTTTATTAATCATAGTCGGCGCTACTTGCTTCTGCTAAAAAACTATTGGAAAAGACACTCTTATATGGGTGTCTTTTCTTTATGTGTATTATTTATTATCCGATTCATCAGTTTAATTATAAACATATTTGGCTTCTCCAAAAAGATCACCAGTATCCCATTCGCAATCATAATGGGCACATCCTAAAGGATCGCCTTCATCTCGACCTCTTGAAGGTTTACCGTTATCTATATCTGGATGTTCTTTTTTAATGTATGTATCCAATTTAATAGTTATTGCACTGAGTTTTTTCATTTTTCATTTTTCTTTTAATCGCATTAGTTATTGATTTTAATTGAGGAGTATTAACCTTTATTTCAATTATTTTCATAAATGCTTCTTGAAATTCATGGACCCCATCAATGATGATACTTCCTAAATCAGTCTTTAATGTTGACTAATGTGCTGTATCGGAGTCTAAGCCACTTATAGGGAGTGAATTAGTTGTGCATGATTAATTATTACTAATTGGATAAACATGAGGTTTAATATAAATAATTGGATCATTCACTTTATATTTACTATTTCTATTAAAATACAAACTTACTATCATTTATCTTATCTACGGATACGAATCGATTAATAAACTAAATGCACCTAAAAAATTTCCCTTTGCAATATGAGCCATCGAAAAAAATTACCATCGGAAAAGATTCCCTACGGTAATTTTTTAATTTTTTATAAGGGATTAGAGCTCTATAGCCCATTATCATTTCAAATTCATCCTATTATAAACATCTTTTTCCAAATCTATAGATGTGCCTCCTGCCAAATCCAAATTGCAGTTCTATATTTAATATATTTATTTCACTCTTCCTTTATTGCAATCAGCAGTATCACATCCTAACTCTTCTAATGATACAAGGGAGATTTATCGTCTATAAACCAAATTCTTCTCCCCAAATTGAAACTTTTTCAAGATGATATGTTAATAATTCGCAATCAGAACGGTTATTGAATATTCTTCGTAACTGAGTATGCAGCCCCTTTTCTAATGTTCTCTGTAAATACGCCATTTTATATAGATCAATTGGAGCTGTTTTAAATTCAATCCCATACTTCTGCATTTGCTTTGTATATAAATTCACACAATGTGTGCGAATCTCTTCTGCATTGCTCTGCCAATCTTTTCTAAAGCCTAATAATATTTCGACTAAAACAACCATATCAAACCAGACGGGTCCGTATTTAATAGACTCCCAATCGATAAACTGAATATTCCATGGAGCATCTAGTGCCACATTATTACTACATATATTTTGCATATGAAGGTCTCCATGTGTTATAGATGAACCGTTTTCAAATAGTTCTGGAAAAAAATCCGGTCCCTTCTGAAGCAGTTCTATTAGCGATTGATGATAGGGTTTAATGGTCTCCCTTAACCTATCGTCTTTCACTGCGTCATCAAGAAAAGTAATCGTTCTTCCAATGTATTTAGATCGACCACTTCTCATTTTGCTTGATTCATAAATGGGGAGCCATTCATTCCAAGTATTTTTATATTTTTTCAAATTGTCTTCAAATGTGTATGCGTGAAGTTTGGCAACAGTGGGGATAATATGCTCTAAATGTTTTGGGGAGAAAGTAATCTGGCCGCGTACTTGCTGGACAAACTCCATGAATACCCAGGTTTCAGTTCCTTTTTTTTCAATATAATATATTTGAGGAAGAAACTCTTTTAATATAGGATACGCTTTTTTATATACTTGAATCTCTACTTCATTTCTATAACTTGTTGTATTATATACTTTTAAAATAATGGGATAGTTTTTCATTTTTTTTCGAAGAAATAATTTGTAGATACTAGTTCTTGCTGTTGATTTCAGGCATTCAATGTTAGTAGAATCTATTGATACTCTTTGACCCATTGAATAAGAGATTTTATCTGAAATTCTAAACTTCTTTAAATAATAGGCTAATTCCGTCACTTCATACAATGATTTCATTCCTTTCCTTTTCGTTTCCATGCATTCCTCAAATGAGACCATGCGCTTCTAATAAATGGCATCGGATCATCCCATGCAAAAAGAGCGAACTCTTTTTTTCCTCGCAAGCCTTCATAAAAATCTTTCCATGTCATTTCAGCTCTTTTTTTCTTGTCACGGAACGTTAAATAATACCGCACAAGATAAATCCATTTGATACCATCTCTTTGTTTAAGTCTTGGTGCTGGGTTTTGCTTGGTTAAATATAAATAATACATATAAACAAAATCAATGCCTGCAGGTTCTGTTAAGCTATGAGTTAACCAAAAACGGGGGTTGATTTCAATAAACTTATAAACATCATCTCGTGGGTCCTTTTTAAACTCTGCCATGCCAATACCTTTAAGTTGTATTTCTTTAAAAAGAGGTAAACATACATCCACTAGTTCTGGAATCTGTTTACTAACAATATGAGCTCCTGTTCCAAAGTCAGCTGGAAATTGATGGTTCTTTTGCAAGGAAAATAATGCTAATAACTCCATATTGTCGTCATAAAAAGTAGCCACTTTATAAAAATGCTGATTGTCTCCAGGAATGATTTCTTGAGCCATGAGCTTTCCATGCTGTCGGTATAATTCATACTCATTTCTTAGTTGATCTGGATTTTTTATAAATATAGCCTTTTTATTTATTTTTTTTCGAAACTTATGCCCCAAGGTCGGCTTTAATATACATGGAAAACTGAGATTCAATATTGCTTCTTCTAGCTGTTCTTTATGTTCAATTACATATGTTTTCGGACATGGAATATTATGCTTCACAGCCAGTTCATACATTTTATGTTTATCTAGTATTGTTTCAATTAATGAATGCTCAGGAAACAAAAATAAATAGTAGTTAGACAGCTCCGCTCGATATTTTGAAATAAATACCACATAATCATCCGCACCTGTATACAAAACTGGTTTCAATTTTAATTCTTTAGCCAAGTGGATTAAAAAAGTTAATAATTCTTTTTCTTCCGATAAAGGACTTGGACATACTCCACATGAAGCAAGACGTGATCTCCCTATCTTATAAGGTCCCTCTACATCAAAGGCATAAACTTTAATTCCTTTTCTCGCTAAACTTCTAATAATTCCAACTCCATTGGCACTTAAGTCCAGTACAACTGCACTGTGTTCATGATACATAGAATCCTTCCTCACTTAAATATCTTTGTAGATTTTTTCGATATGAGCTACCATTGTTTCTCTAGTTAAATATTTTTTAGCGAAGTTTCTTGCATTTTCACCTAACTGCTCCCGATCTTTCTGGTTTTCAATAACAAACTTTAATGCGTTTTTTAGTTTATTTACATCTCCTACATCTACTAGAATACCTGTCTTCTCGTGATGTACTAATTCAGGTATTCCTCCCGATGTTGTCGAAATGACACAAGCTCCACTATGCATGGCCTCAATAATAGAAATAGGCAGACTATCATTTAGAGTTGGAAGTACAAAAATATCGGTTTTACTTAAAATGTTTGGTACATCATCTCTTTCCCCTAAAAACTCCACCATGGTAAGATTCAAAGAAGCAACTTGCTTTTCTAACGCATCTCTCATCTCGCCATCTCCGACAATAAGCACCTTAATGTTTTCAGTATATTTCCTTTCCATCTGTGATAGTGCATCAAATAATACCTTATGACCTTTTCTTGGTCCTAATCTCGCCACACATGTAATAACGATTTTATTCTGTGCCAATGAATTTTTCACATCATACTTCTCAGGATAATCAATACCCGTAAGCACAGTTGTCATTTTCTCTTGCTTTGCCCCCAGTTGCATTAATGGTTGACGAAATGAATCACTGAGAATAATAAGCTGATTGGCAAATTCAATAGCTTTACTTTCTATTGTTTTATAATAGGCTTCTTCTAGTGAATCTTTTTCAAATATACCAAATTTCACCCGGTTAAAAGTAAACATCCCATGGGGTGTAAATAGCAAAGGTTTCTTATACAGTCGATTGATTTTTCCCAATATATTGGCTGTAAACAAATCTTGCGCATGAAAAACATCATATTTTTTTAAGTTGATTTTTTTAAGCAGCATCATTTCGTAGATATACATATGTCTACAATTTCTCACAATCGTGGTATTATAGCTTCCATAACGTGCATAAAAGAAATTTCTCAATTCTGGAACAACCTTTTTACGCAGGGTTCTTACTTCGCTCGGAAGAAATTGATTAGGAGATATAATATCGACTTTATGACCCAATTTTTTTAAACCTTCACTAAGTGCTGTAATATAATTAGATAACCCACCCGTATGAGGATAGTCCCAAAACGTAGCAATTAATATAGAAAGTCTTCTTTTCTTTGAAGTCACCTTTGGCTTTACATCTACATATCGTTCTCTCGTTGCATTTTTCTTTTTGGATGATGAAGATGAAGGCATTCCATAATATTTATCCATCGCTTCAATTAAATAGGAATACGGAAACATACTTTCCTTTCTCATTGCCAGATCCTCCTTATCACTTCGAACGCTTCAGCGTATGGTACGCCTATCGTCATGCCCCTAACCCTTCCTAAATGCTGAACACCTTCATACGAACGAGGATGAGGAAAATCTCTCATTTCTACATCATAATGTTTGAGCGCCGCAATCTTTGAATCCATTTGATCTGTAATATTAACAAAATAATTAGGTTTGAAAACTTTATCATTTGTATAGACATTCCACTCACTAGAGGAAACTGTTTCAAACGTAATTAATTCTATCGGATCTCGTTTAGGTAGAGGTCTCGTTGCGGTCAAAACCGCTTGAAAGGTAATTAGATGATCAATGTTGACATCTCCATAATGGTGAGTGAAAATTTTACTTGGTTTATATTTCTGTATTAATTGTTCTATTTCTTTCGTTAATTGATGCAACGGAATTAATTCCAATTCTAAATTAGCATGATCGAGGAATATCACTTCTTCAATACCAATTTCTTTATTTGCATGCCTGCCTAGTTGATGTATTCGATCCGCTTCCTCCCTTCTTCCTGAAGCAATAATTATTGAAATAACCCGATGCCCATTTTCCACTAATCTTTTTAAAGTCCCTCCAGATCCTAATAACTCATCATCGGGGTGAGCACCAATAACTAAAACACACTCTCTCATAACAATTATCCCTCCCTATACGACCTAATGTATGAATGATGCTACAAAAAGAAACTGGCATTAGCGGAAATACTTCTCCATTGTTTTCCATCCTTTCATACCCTTTCCATTATTTCTCCACCCTAACTTCTTTACTTCCCCAACAATTTTATGATATAAGGGGTACTACCCGATGCCCATCAAGCTAACCGAGTAAATTACTAGATATGAAACGATCCTTGTATTAAAACTAGCAATTGATAGAAAAGTAGGCATGCTAAAGAAGCCTATTAAAACGTTATTCTTTCGCTAGGAAGCTTGTCTATGCTTCACCGTCGTTTTATACACAATCCCTAGAATATCAAAGACGGTCATCTTCTTATAACGATGACATTTAATTTACGTAAAATTCGCTCAACTATTCGGGATATACCAAATGAATTTTGTAAATAATAAGATTGTTAAACGAGAAATTGAGGAGGACTTGTATGCTAAATCATAACAAAGCTAAAGAAAATTCGGGTTCTATTTTGAAACCTGATTTTGTTGGAACTGATGCAAACAAAGTAAAAAAAGAAATTCAAAAAGATGTAAGTGAAGGACAAGGGGCAATGACTTCCCGAGAGGCAGGGGCAATGCGAGATTAAGAAAACACCTTGAGTGGTTTTGTTATTCTTCTGCTTCAAAATTTCAATTTGTAATTAAGTTTAAGACAAAAAGGAATTTCCTTTATTGAAAATTTTTATTTATTTTTTATAACATAAAAAAGGAATTGAGTGGTTCAGACTCAATTCCTTTAGTGAAGCATTTTGTAAACGAATATATTTGTAAGAGAATCCGGCTTTGTGTAGGATTCTTTTACTTTGCTTGCAACATGAAATATAGAACCTTATATGCCATTTTTCTTATTTTTGGGGTGTTTACCTTTATTAGCTTGATGACGATGGGGATCCTGCCCGCAAAAAGAGAGAGAAAATAATCTTGTATTAAGATTTACATGTATATTTATTTATTTTTATAATGAATTTTAGAAGGGAATAATTAAGAAGCCAAATGAAAGTTTTAATATAAAAACGTTATACACAAGATAATTTGTTTTTTATCGATGTTCCACCCATCTATTATAAACAGAAGAACGTATATTTTTCACATAGTTTAGAAAATCTTGTGATAGTCCAAATTTCTTAAACCCTTTTAACAACTTCGTAGGAACCTCACTATTTGAAGTAAAAGCTCTTTTATGATCAATGACTTTTAACTGACCTTCTTCATTTATTAACACATGTCTTACTTCCGTGTCCCACCTAGTAAATCCAATCCTTTTTAATTCATCTAACATTATTAATATCCTTTCAGTTAGTTCTTCTGTAATTTGTTTTTCTTTTTTTAAGTGACGTGCAAGTGAAATTCCTTGTATATATTCCATGATAATATAATTTTCTCCATATCCATAAAGTCTTGGAATAATAGGTGATGATTGCCCAATTACTAGAGCTCTCAACTCTTTTTTTTGAGTTTCTTCCAGGAAAAATATTTTTACGCATTTATCATGGCTTAATTGGTATACTTCTCCATCTTTTCCGTCTCCAATGAGCTTATATTCCACTAAATCTTTTCTACTTATTGTTCTTTTATTAAAGTATTTGTTCATTTTTTATCTCCTTAATAAGTATTTCTTGATTTTGCAGTAGTCTCATCACACATTCTATGATTCATCACTTCCATATGTAACCTAGACCAGTATGTATTTTTAATTGAATAACTATTTCTGTCATTTTTTTGTATCAGGATTTTTAACAACAATTTCATATCAAGATGTTACTTTCTCTTTAAAGATAATATTTTGCTTTTGATTTCAGACCACTAGGATCTCTTTATATTTTTTAAATTTTATCTAAACCCATTCGCCAACCTCATGTTTCGAAAAACTATAATTATTACCTTTCTGTATAATGTGAACTCATCACTTTCACTATGATTAGTTATAAGGTGTAATCTCAATCAATATTCATTTATTTAAATACTACGAATTATAAGTTTCAAATATATTGCTCACTCATTGGAAACGTACATATAATAATCATAGTCACCTCAGTATTAGTTGTTGAGTGCCTTTTAAAGTACTCTTTATTTTTCAAAGGTATTGAACATTTTCATAAAACAAACATATAATATTCTATCACGTTTATAGACTTCCTTTTTCAAGAGTACATATTAAATATGCACTCTTTTTCTTTTGTTATTGGGACAAAGCTATTCCATGCATTTATTAGCTAAAAAAATCCTTCTTTGAATGATTAACTGTAAAATTCCCCATTCGCATAACTCTAAAATTGGAGATTGTACTATGATATTGAACTACCCCCACTTTCACTTCGTTTAGAAGTGGAGGATTCCTAAGTAAAGAGTTCTATCGAACTCTAATTGATTAGGCTAACCCCGCAGTCCTTGCGGTTAGAAGCCTTATTGCTTCATTCTTTAGATTGATACTTGCGTTAATATCCCGATCATGGTGTGTACGACAAGAAGGACACTCCCATTTACGTAGGTTTAG
>NZ_NVEC01000083.1 GCF_002571225.1 Bacillus sp. AFS059628
CTGCCCATAAAAGTCCGATTGGTGAGAGCTAATAATCAGTGGGGGAAGAAAACCCCCACTGATTAAAGTTTCACTTTATTTATCCTCAAAAATAAAAATCTCATCAATCGTACTATGAAGTGCCTTCGCTATATCGTGAGCGAGTTGTAAGGAAGGGTTATATTTTCCTTTTTCGAGATGGCTAATTGTTTCACGGCGTACGCCAACGCTCTTTGCTAAATCTTCTTGTGTCATATTGAATTTGGTGCGGTATTCTTTTATTTTCGTTACGAATGCCATGGCGCATCTTCCGTTTCATCAACAGGTTTATCGTAAAAGAACATAGAGAAGCCGAACGTAAGAATGAGTGTACTGAAAATAAGGGCGATATCAATCTCTTGTAGTACTGGGTTTGGAAATAACATTTCAATAAACAGAATGATAGCGGTAGTTAGTAATGTAACGAGAAAGGCATTGCGGCACGATTTATTGACGATTTGTTCAAATAGTTCATCGTGTTGAACCGTTCTATACGATGCGAAAAAGGAGAAGAAACAAAACATAGTAAACAATCCTTTTTCATAAAAAAAGCCGAGGAAACCGAAGAAACCAAGAAACCCTAAATATTTTATCCAAGTTGTTTTCACGATAGGTTCTCCTTTCAATGTTAGAAATAATTCACATTATGTTATAAATATATCACATGTGAAAATGTATAGTAATAATAGTTTTCCAATTCTTTTCATAATAATAGTAAAAAGAGGAAATATACTGCGAAATAAAGAGGATAATATTGTAAAATGGTTGTAAGGAGGGGGAGGAAGGCATGTTAACTTGGATCATGATCGTTGTATTACTTGTAGTCATTACTGTAGTGGTGACGGTGTTAATTGGGCGAAATGGTGATACAAATTATAGTAAAGCGACAAAGGGGAATATTAGAAGGCTTACGATGATTTATATTATACTAGCTGTCGTTTTAATCGTTGGATTAGGTTTGTATATTTATTTTAAAGGTTAAAAACTGAAAAAATAAAAAAATCTAAAAATAGAAGTATGCTATAATGTTAATATAGTTATTTGGTAATTAAGGAAAGGATTGGATGGAATGATTGAAATTACGAATGTGTCAAAAAGTTATAATGGATCTACCTATGCAGTAAAAGATTTAAGTTTATCTGTGCCTAGCGGAGAAATTTTTGGGTTTTTAGGGCCGAATGGTGCAGGTAAATCAACGACAATTAAGATGATTACTGGTATTCATGGGGTGGACAAAGGGACGATTACGATTAACGGTATAGATATTATGAAAAATCCGATGGAAGCGAAAAAGACGTTTGGTTATGTGCCAGATAGTCCAGATATGTTTTTACGATTAAAGGGAATTGAATATTTAAACTTTATGGCAGATATGTATGAAGTGCCGAAAGAAGTACGACAAGAACGAATTGAGTCTTTAGCGAAGAAATTTGATCTTTACAATGCGTTATCGGATCAAATTCAAAGTTACTCGCACGGTATGAGACAAAAAATCGTTATTATTGGTGTGCTCGTGCATGAGCCAGATGTATGGATTTTAGATGAACCGTTAACAGGGCTTGATCCGAAATCTGCATATATTTTAAAAGAAATGATGAGAGAACATGCGGATAAAGGAAAGATTGTATTTTTCTCTACACACGTATTAGAAGTGGCAGAAAAATTATGTGACCGCGTCGCGATTATTAATAAGGGGAATTTGCAGTTCAAAGGGAATTTAGATGAAATGAGAGATCATTTTAAATCCAATGAATCACTTGAAAAAATGTTCTTGGAGATGACGGGCAATGAGTAAAATTTGGACGTTAACGAAAGTATTATTGAAATTAAATTATGCAGATTTTATAACAGATAAGAAGAAGCGATGGGCGTATGTATTTTCATTTGCAGCTATTTTATTTGTCGGCTTTTTAATATTTGGTTCTATCACGCACGGAATGTATGAAGGTATGAAGCATTTAGGGCAAGACCCAGGGATGATTATCGCGATGGGACTTGCGATTGCAAGTATATGGGTATTTTTAATGAGTATAACGAACATTTTAACTGTATTTTACTATAGTAATGACATTGAAATGTTATTGCCGTTACCATTGAAACCAGCCCAGATTATTTCGGCAAAATTTTTAACAGTATTAATTACACAATACGTAATGAGTTCATTCATTTTATTACCAATCTTTATTACGTACGGGTTAAAAAGTAGCGCATTTATTACCTATTACATATATATGATTTTTATTTACTTACTCTTCCCGATTGTGCCATTAGTATTAGCTTCATTACTGATGACAGTTATTATGAGGTATACAAATATAGCGAAAAATAAAGATCGAGGCAATATATTTATTGGAATCGTAAGTATACTATTTATTGTAGGAATTAATGTGTTTTTACAGTGGAAAAATAAAAGTTCATTTTCTGAAGATGCAATTACGAATTATCTTGCGAACAACCAATCTTCTCTTCTAGTACAAATGACAAACTATTTTCCAACTACATATTTTGGAGCAGTGGCATTAGTAGAAAATGCAAATTGGAAGGGACCTTTATACGTATTAATCTTTGCACTCATTTCATTTGTATTTTTTGTGTTGTTTTATTACATTGCAGAGCGTACATATTTAAAAGGGGTTATTGGACTTTCAACGAGTACAGCAAAAAAAGAAGTTATTTCAGCAGAAGGCTTACAGAAATCAACGGTACAAAGTTCACATTTAAAAGCGTATGTGAAAAAAGAATTTAAAACTTTATTCCGTACACCACAATTTTTCTTAAATTGTATCGTACAAACTTTCGTTATGCCAATTATGTTATTCTTTGTTTTATTCGTGCAAGATGGAAATTTAGAGTGGATTACAGGTTATATTGATAACCCAAAATCAGCAGGTCTTGCAATTGGCGTGGGTCTTTGTGCATCGCTATTTTTAATGGGAAGTAACGTCATCGCAACAACATCATTTTCACGTGATGGAAGTTCATGGTTTGTGAATCGTTATTTACCTGTAAAAGCTTCGGATATCTTTTTTGCAAAAGCGATAACTGCTTGGTTAATTAATGTAATTATTTTAGCAGTATTCGGTATTACGATGGCAGTTGTAGCGGGGATTTCTCCTGTTTTCATGTTACTGTGGTTTTTACTAAGTGCGAATGGGTTACTGTTAATTAATTTAATCGGTACACGCTGGGATGCACAAACTGCGGATATACATTGGGATACAGAGCAGAAATTATTTAAGAGTCGCTATACAACATTGTGGAATTTCTTAGCGAATATTTTTATAGCTTTAGTTATTGTAGCGGGAGTAAGTTTATTATACTTCTTCCTTCAAGTAGGACTGTGGGTGATGTTCATTGTTTTATTTGTGTTGTTTACCATTGCCAACTATATTTTAATTAAAATGTTAAAAATAGGTGCAGAACGCATATTGGCAAATATTCAATAAAAAGATAAATCCTCTGTATCCGTGCAGGGGATTTATCCATAGATGGAGGAGAAAAGGTGAAGAAAATAGCAATTGTAACAGGGGCAACTCGTCTGAATGGAATTGGTGCGGCTGTATGCAAGGTGCTTGCTCAAAAAGGGATAGACATTTTTTTCACGTACTGGTCTCAGTATGATAAAGCGATGCCGTGGGGAATGCATGACAAAGAGCCCTTTTTGTTGAAAGAGGAGATTGAAAGTTACGGTGTTCGTTGTGAAATGGCAGAAATCAATTTATCGCAGTCGTATTCGCCAAATCGTTTGTTTTATATGGTCTCAGAACGTTTAGGTGATCCATCTATTTTAATTAATAATGCAGCGTATTCTACTCATACGAGAATTGAAGAATTAAATGTAGAACAGTTAGATAAACATTATACAGTGAATGTCCGGGCTACTATGTTATTAAGTTCCTTATTTATAAAACATTATGCACTGAAAACGAGTGGAAGTATTATTAACCTTACTTCAGGACAGTCGCTAGGGCCAATGCCTGATGAACTAGCATACGTAGCAACGAAAGGAGCAATTGAAGCATTTACAAAATCAGTAGCACCAGTTGCGATGGAGAAGGGGGTTACAGTGAATGCTGTTGATCCAGGACCGACGAATACAGGATGGATTACAGAGGAGCTGAAGCATCATTTAGTGTGGAAATTCCCACAAGGTAGAGTTGGAGAATCAGTGGATGCAGCACGCTTAATTTCTTTTTTAGTAAGTGAAGAAGCAAAATGGATTACGGGGCAAGTTATTCATTCGAACGGTGGTTACTCATAAATATATTATGTTAACTTTTATTGAGAAACAAAAAATGAAAGAAAATTTTATTTTTTTTGTATAAATAAAATGTCAAGAAAGATAGAAAATTGGTAGGAGAGTATATCGTCATATGAAGATCGTAATTCTTCATGTGACAATATACTCTTTTTCTTTTGCTTGCGAGCAGAAAAATGAAGTAGAAGAAAATCGAATATTCGAATTGATTTATCGGTTTTTGTACGTATTATTATGAAGATTACTGTCGGAAAGATGGTGTTTCGTATGAAAAGGGATTTTTTAAGGGGAAATCGAATCGTAAAGGGGAGGATAAATAAAGTAAACATAGGGGGATTTATATGAAAATGAAAAAGGTCGCTATCGCATCGATAACAATTGGTACAATGCTTACTATGGCAGCTTGTAGTCCATCAGCAGATAAAGAGACAGAAAAGAAAGAGCAAGTAACAGCACAAAATGAAGGAGAAGCAAAAACGACAAGTGCAGATGAAGCGTCAAAAACAACGAAAGATACTGAAAAAGAAACAAATACTTCTTCAAATGAAAAAACAGATAAAGATGCAAAAAATACGAAAGAATCATCAGGAATAGAAAGTAACGGCAAAACGTCAACTCAAAATGAAAATGTGAAAACAAAAGAAAAAGAAAAAGAAACGACGGGGAAAACGAATGATCAAACGACTAGCGGAAAAACAACAGATCAAAGTACAAGTACAAACTCAGACGGAAAAACAACGAAAGATCCGAAGAAAAGTGTAGCTGTGAAAACAAATGTAAAAGAAGTTGCTGCATTAGTTGATAGCTTAGACAAGCAATTAGCTGCCAATCCGAAATTAGAAACAGTAAATAAACTTGGAAAACAAATTAATGAAAAGTGGGATGTGATTGAGAAAGAATTAGAAGCATCACACCCAGCTGAATATAAAACAATTGGACAAAGTATGTACCCGTTAATTGTAGGAGCGGAGAAAGAAAAGATAGATATTGCTAAAATGAAGTCATTAACGACGAAGACGAAAAAAGATTTAACTCAGTTATTAACGAAACTTTCGTAGTTTGAAAAGCCTACTTGTGAGTAGGCTTTTTTATGTTGAGAGTGTAATAAAAGTTTATGGGAATTATAACGAAAAAGGAGGGTGATAAATATGACAATTGATCGAATTTGTACAATTGGGCCAGCAAGTAATAATAAAGAAACGTTAGCGCAGTTAATAAACAATGGCATGAAAATAGTAAGGTTGAATTTGTCACATGGCACGCATGAAAGTCATAAAGATATCATTCGTTTAGTCAAATCGTTAGATGATTCTATAAAAATTTTAGGCGATGTACAAGGCCCTAAAATAAGATTAGGTGAAGTAAAAGGAGAACAAATTACACTTCAGGCGGGAGATTCTTTTCTTTTATATACGCAACCAGTTACAGGGAGCAATGAAGAAGCAAGTGTTGATTATGAAGGAATTGCGAATGATGTGAAAGTGGGAAGTAGAATTTTAATTAATGATGGTGAAGTTGAGTTAATCGTTGAGAAGGTAAGTACGGATAAAATAGAAACAAGGGTCAAAACAGGTGGTAATATCTCCTCACATAAAGGGGTGAACTTACCAGGGGCAATCGTTCGTTTACCGGCTATTACAGAGAAAGATAAACAAGATATTCAGTTTCTTTTAGAAGAAAATGTTGATTATATCGCATGTTCTTTTGTGCGAAAAGTTGATCATATAAAAGAAATACGTGATTTTATACAGCAGCATAAAGAAACTTTGCCAAATTTAATCGCTAAAATAGAAACGATGGAAGCAATCGAGAATTTTCAAGATATATGTAAAGAAGCGGACGGAATTATGATTGCAAGGGGCGATTTAGGAGTAGAGTTGCCGTATCAATTTGTTCCGCTCTTGCAGAAAATGATGATTCGAGAATGTAATCGAACGAATACATATGTTATTACAGCGACACAAATGCTTCAATCTATGGTAGAGCATTCTATTCCAACAAGAGCTGAAGTGACTGATGTGTTTCAAGCTGTACTGGACGGAACGAACGCTGTTATGCTTTCTGCTGAAAGTGCGTCAGGCGAGCATCCGATTGAAAGTGTAAAAACATTACGTCTAGTTTCAGAATTCGCTGAGCATGTGAAAAAAGACGGTCCTTTTGTGATGAAAGATGTACTGGAATTGCTACATAAGTCTTTGGATGCGTGATGAATAAAAAGAGGGCGGATATGCATCCGTCCTCTTGTGTTACATTTCTATTCTTCTTGCTCTTGCTCATCCAAAATCTTTTCAAATGCAGCAGATACTTTATCAAACTCTTCATCATTTTCAATGTATGAGAATTCATTATCTTCTTCTACTTTTAAAAAGAAAATATCAATGTCTTCCTCAGTTTCGGTTTGGATATCCTCCACAAAGGCAACGGCAATATATTCTGCGCCTTCGACATCCATCGCTCCAAGTACTTCTACCTCTTGCTCTTCGTTATTCTCATCACTAAGAGTAAACACTTCGCCAACTTCAATATCAGACATATTCATTCTCCTCCTGTCCAACTCTAATAAATAGAGTGTTTAAACTGCATACATACTAATATAGTTTTCCATGAAAAATCAATTTCATACATAAGAAAAATGAAATTCTACTTCTTTAGTATGCGTATACAGCTATAAGGAGCGCGTGTTATCTTACTAAATCCATTCAACAATTGTATCCATAGTCTGTCTTGTTTTATCACGCTTTGGCTCTTCTTTACGGTAACCAAAGGCAACCATAACTGATACTTCAAGATTATCGTCTTTTATAATGCCTTCTTGACGAAGTAAAGAATCTACTTTCTCTTTATCAAATCCTTCTATTGGACAAGAATCAATACCGATTTGAGCTGCGCTCGTCATCATATTACCTAAAGCAATATAAGTTTGCTTAGATGCCCAATCAAATACAGCACGATCGGATTGTAATAAGTTAAAATCTGTTTCCTGGAACTTTTTGAAGAATTCATATCTAATTTTTTGTGTGTCTTCAGGCAATCCAATAATATCGTTCATCATATATTTAATATACTCTGCATCATAATGCATATCTTTAATATTTCTTGAAAGAACAATAACAAAGTGACTAGCTGTTGCAAGTTGCCCACCAGCGCCCCATGAATGCGGTTGTAGTTTTTCTCTTACTTCTTTATTTTGTACGACAATAAATTTCCAAGGTTCATATCCAAAAGAAGAAGGAGATAATCTTCCTGTTTCTAAAATGAAATGAAAATCCTCTTCTGAAATTTTCTGCATAGGATCGAACTCTTTACATGCATATCTGAAATGAAAGGCCTCCATAATTTTCTCTTTTGTAATTTCTTTTGTATTTGTCATAAAAATTCCTCTTTTCATTAATGTATTTTGTAAGTAAATTATATTTTTAAAGTAACATAGAAACAAGTACGCACATTTATGTGGTATAGTATCAAAAAAGATACTATTGATAAGGGAAGGGAGTTATGATGGATTGTTCAAACGAAAATAATATAAATTACCCATTTTTAAATAAATATTCTTGTCCAGTGGAAGCTATGGTTGAGGTTATTGGTGGAAAATGGAAAGGGGTTATTTTGTATCATTTATTAGATGGTACAAAGAGATTTAATGAATTAAAAAGATTAAAACCTAATATCACACAAAGAATGTTAACACTGCAGCTGAGAGAACTCGAAGCGGATGGCATTATACATCGTGAAGTATACCGAGAAGTGCCTCCGAAAGTAGAATATTCATTAACAGAGCTTGGTGAATCACTACGTCCAATCATTCTATTAATGATGGAATGGGCGACTCAAAATATGGAGAAAGTTTTGGAGAGTAGGAATACGAAAAATAATAGTTAAGAGTTGTAGAAATAAAAGGTGTTTTCCATATGTGAAAACACCTTTTATTTCTATATTTTTTACTTTTTAACTTCAACTGCTGAAATTGCAAAGTCATTCAAGTTTACAGTTTTACCATACCAATCAGAGTGTTTGAAGACGACACCTTTACCATATCCTTCAGTTGAAGTACGATCCCATAGCGTTGTCGAATAGCTAGCAGTAGGGGATGCTGTACTTACAGAAGAAATCCTATTTTGCCAATTAGGAGGCAAATTTTTAAAACCGCTACTAAGAGAAAAATACTCGCCACCTTTATTTGCATGTTCATAGAAATCTGTACTATTAGGTCCGCTCCCTCCGACACCAAGGGGATTGATTGTATGATTCAACCTTTGTTTATCTTTTTCAATAAAAGAATCTAAACTTTTTTTGCTCGAAAACCCATAAGATAACCAGTCTCCATTCTGATTTTGTTTCGGTAGAACTACAGTTATTTTTATGTCTTCTTTAGATAGAGCACCCAATTTATTAAACGAATCTACAGTCTTTTCATCTACAGTTACATATTCAAAAGAGGTAATCGAATAATCCTTTTCGGTACTAGCTGATACTGATCCCATTCCGCCAGTTAATGCTGAAATGGTTACCACTGCACCTACCATCAATTTTTTTAACATGAATTCATCTCCTTTAAACTTAGATTTTTTGCATAACTAAAATGTATGATAATTGAGTTTTATTGTAAATATTTAGAATTTTATAAAAATAAAACAGAATATTCTTTTATTAGTCTGGGGTAAGGAGAGTAATTTGAAATTAAAACAGGATTTACTTAAAAAGTAAATCCTGTTTGGGTGTTAACAATAAAGTTAGTGTGTAAATGTTGCAATTTGCTAACCGACTTCAAAACTCTACTGATTAAAGTTTCATTTTATCCAGCTATGAATCATACACTTCTTTTGCATTTGTAGAAGCAGCATCTAATAAAAGGAAAACGGCTGCTATAATATGTAGAACGATTACTATATAAGGAAAGAAGGCAACTAGAGTAACGATAATACCTATATAATGAGCGTACGTATTCATGCCTGATTTTTTAGCTAATAAAATAGTAGCGATATGTAAAGCAATCAATAGTAGTAAAGGTATCCCATATAGGTTAACAAGACTTGGAAATATATAATAGCAAGGAAGTAATAATAGGTGATAGATCCCTGTGGTCCACTTTAGTGCTTGTATGTAGGTTTTCAAAACAAATTCTCCTAAAATAATTCATATCTATATATTACCAAAATTAACAGGTGATTGGATATTAAATATTTGTGGTTATTAGTTAGATATAATTATTTTATGGTAACTAATTGTTTCGTTATCTTTAAAATAGAAAAACCACCCAAACGAGGGTGGTTCGTATTATAAATAACTACTTAAAGAGGAAAGGGGAACCTTCACCTCACTACCTTCCTTCATATTCCGCAGCATAACGGTTTCTGTACTAAGTTCTTCTTCCCCAATAATAAGCACATAAGGGATATTCTCTTTATTCGCGTAATTAAGAGCACGTTTTAATTTGCGTCCTGCTAGTTCGAGTTCGACTTTTAGTGAAGTGGTAGAACGTAATTGCTGGGCCATTTGTAAGCATTGTAATTCTGTCCCAAGTGGGATGATAAATAAATCCGCTGTAGATGATATTGTTTCTTTATTTGATAGTGCTGTATAAATAACGTCTAAACCGAATGAAATACCGACTGTTGGATAGTTCATGTTATCACCACGGAATGCCCCAATAATATTATCGTATCGACCGCCGCTACCGATACTGGATGTAATCGAGCCATCTCTTAAAAAGATTTCATATACGGTGCCTGTATACATTGTAAGTCCCCGCGCTAAAAACGGATTAAATATAGCATTTTCATTTATTCCAAGGGCAATTAAATATTGCTGTAATTGTTGTAATTCATTTACTCCCTCGGCAACGAGTGGAGTATTGAAAGCTTCTTTAAAGTCAGCAATTGAAAGCTTTAGACAAGATAAAACGGTATTACATATCGTATCGGCCATTTCTTCAGAAATTCCACGCTCAAGTACATCTTTTCGTACAACCATCAATCCCAATTTTTTCGATTTTGTCTAATGATAAAATGACGTCACTCGTTCGTTCAGTAGGGATGTTAATGGACTCGAGAATACCATTTAACAATTTTCGGTTATTATATTGGATCGTTACTTCTAAGTTTAACGTTCGGAACAGTTCAAACGCCATACTCATAAGTTCCGCTTCTGCCATGACTGATTCTATACCAACTATATCAACGTCACATTGAATGAATTCACGAAATCTACCTTGTTTAATGGGCCCATCTCGAAATACTTTTCCTATTTCATAACGTTTAAAAGGGAGGCGGATGTTCGGATTCATTGCCACGACTTTTGCGAATGGAATGGTTAAATCGTAGCGTAAGGCAAGATCACGTTTTCCTTGATCCCTAAGCGTATATATTTCTTTTAAAATTTCATCACCACCGCCGTACTTGTAAGACATAAGCTCATACATATTTAACGTTGGTGTTTCTAACGGTTTACATCCGTATCGTTCGAACGTATCTTCGCACGCTCTTTTAATTTTATTTCGCAACACTTGTTCTTCTGGTAAATAGTCTTTCGTTCCTTTTACATTTTTCATTTCCATTGTAATCACTCCTTTTTTAAATTAAAAAAAGCTATGCAGGTATAAAAATACCCACATAGCTTTATGAACGCTTCGTGGGTCAACAGGAAAAGCCCTGTACCCACGAAGAAAAATTTTTCTTCGGATACACGGCGTTATGTATGATGATGAAGTTGGAAAGAAGTATTAACATTTCGCATTGCAAATCTCTCCTTAACGTAAGTTCTCCAAATTATATCAAATGATTTTTGAATTATCAATATTTTTAGTTGTGAAGCGAAATGTATTTATTTCACATTGTCTACAAGATGTTTTCTGTTCGTGCCATTTTTATCGCTTCTTCCCGATTGTTAACACCTAGCTTTGAATAGAGATTTGAGCAGTAATTACGGATTGTTCCTTCAGATAAAAATAGTTTAGCTGCAATAGATTTATAGCGTAATCCGTTTGATAGATGTTCTAAAATTTCCATTTCCCGTTTTGTAAGTCCGTATGGAAAAGTTTGTTTAGTTGATTTGATTTTCGCTAATTGCTCACGTTGAAGTTTCATTTCCTCAAAAATGCGTGTAGCAACTGATTGGTCAATCCAAGTTCCACCATTATAAATAAGTTTCAAGGCCTCCTTCATTTCTTGTGGATGAATAGATTTCAACATGTAACCTTCAGCTCCATGCTCGAGTGCAGTTGCTGCTTGTAAGGAATCTTCAAATGTTGTCATAAGTACAATCTTCATATTAGGCCAACGTTGCTTCATTTCTAGTAAAGCCTCAATACCATTCATTTCTGGCATCTGAATGTCCATTAGTACAATGTCAGGTTGTAATTGTTCACATAATATTAATGCCTCAGATCCATCGTATGCCTTTCCAGCAACAATAAAATCAGTTTGGTTCTCTAAAATTTGCTCTAAACTATTTGTAATAAGTGCCTGATCATCAACGATCAATAAGCGAATGATGACATGTACAGGTTTTGTTTGTAATGGAATATTACAAACAATTAATGTTCCCTGTTCAACATTAGACTGAACCGATAATGTCCCCTGAACTTGTTCAAGTCGCTCTTTCATTCCACTGAGTCCAAAGCCAAATTGAATTTCTTTCATTCCAATCCCGTTATCTTCAATTTGCAATCGAAGTTGTTGGTCGACGAAATGTAGTTGAACGGATATGTTGCTCGCTTTACTGTGCCGAACAGCATTTGTTAACGACTCTTGAAGACAACGGTATAGGCAAAAATTCACTTTTTGCATTACAAGGGTCTCGTTTCCAATCATACGAAATGTAACGGTTGTACCTGTAGCTTGCATAAATTCTTCTGTTAATTGTTGCAAGGATTCACTTAATGAATTACTAAGTGGATTATGAGATAGCTCATGTAGATGCTTTCGAATATCATTTAGACTATGCTGAGCAATGCTGATAAGGGAATCAATTCGTTCAAACTGCGAATCCGGTACTGATGATCTTAGTGATGTGACGCCAGCGATGAGAGAAGTAAGTGTATGACCAATTGTGTCATGTAGCTCATGTGACAGTCGATTACGCTCTTCTATTAAAGTAAGTTCTTCAATTCTTTTAATATGTTGCTCTAATAGTAGTTTTTGCTCTTCAATAATTCGAGATTGCTTATGATACTGAATTAATATATTAAAAGAAATGCCAATGGCAAAACCGAGACTACAACTAACGATTAGTTCATATGGCGATCGGTTGGCAATCCAAGCATTCAATAGCGGAAATGCAAATCCACAAAAAATACCGCTCCATATATAATTATTTCGATTACTACATAGTCCAATAATGATTACGACTAAAATGAAAGACCAAAGTAAATTTGGAGCTACGGATGCTAAGTAAAGATAAAAACAACCCGCAGTGATAATATCGAATGCAGGGTACCATCCTGGTTTCTTATATCGAATAATTAATGGTACAAGATAAACGACAAAAGTGAGAGAAAGTACAATCATACTTGATGTATGAATGGATGTTGGGAACATAAAATTAGCGCTGATAATAACAATTAGCCAAAATGTTCGTATGAGCACAAATATCCAGTCATACCAAATCCATTCTTTTGTGAATGAGAACATAAATTAAGCACCTACTTGTATTTTAAGATTAATTATTAATGATTCAGATTCATCATGTAACATATCTTTGAAATCGTCAATAGAAAAACAGTCAACAAACTATGTCATATGAAGCAGTTGACAGTTTGTCACATGTTTTATATGACATAGTTGCATAAAGCGTCATAAATAAATTAAAACGTTTTGTCACTATGTGATTTAACAATATTGAAGGTAAGGTGAGGGAGTGAGGCAACAGAAAAATTGAAAATAATAGGAGCGATGCATAATGAAGTCATTTATCTTAAAAAAAGGAACAGCCCTTACTTTAACAGGAGCAATATTGGTTGGAGCGTTAGCGATACCTTCTTATGAAAACGCACATGCGGTAAACAAAAGGATATCAATTGAACAAGTTATTGATAAAGCTGCCGATGCAAAGAATATTCCAGGAGTTATTGTTACTGTGAAAAATGGAGAGACAAGTTGGGCATATGCTTCTGGTGAAGGGAATATTGAAAGAAATCATAAAGTAGATGCTGATTCTGCTTTTAGAATTGGGAGCACAACAAAGACCTTTGTAGCTACAGTAGTATTGCAGCTTGCGGGTGAAAAGAAGTTAAGCCTTGATGATACGGTAGAGAAATGGTTGCCAGGACTTATTAAAGGGAAAGGCTATGATGGCAGCAAAATTACGATTCGCCAACTATTAAATCATACAAGCGGAATTGCTGATTACTTGACTCCAGATCTTAAAGAGAATTTAATAGAGAATCCAAGCCAGAATTATACAGCGGAACAATTAATTTCTCGTGCCCTACAATTAGGACCGGTAAAAGGCTGGTCATACTCGAATACAAACATGGTTATTATAGGATTAATTATTCAGAAGGTAACCGGAGAATCGTATGCTGAGCAGATACAAAAACGAATTATTAATCCTCTTAGTTTAAAAGAAACAGTTCTTCCTGGAAGCTCAATGGACATTCCGAAAAAGAATGCACGTGGTTATTTAAATACGGGAGATAAATTAGTAGATATTACTTTGTTTAATCCATCGTTTGCTAATGCTAGTGGTGAAATGATTTCGACAGGAGAAGATATGACAACGTTTTTCCGTGCCTTATTAGGTGGGAAATTACTGACACCGGAAATGCAGAAGGAGATGGTGACTCACACAGTAGATACCCCGTTAGGAAAGTATGGGCTTGGTATTCACGCAACAAAACTACCAGATGGCACTGAAGTATGGGGACATGGTGGTGGTATCCCTGGTTTTACTAACTTTGCTGGTGGAACGAAAGATGGTCAACATGTTATTTCGATAAATATTAATGTATTAGGAGCAGAGAAACAGATTAATAATATTTTAGCTTCAGAATTTGCGACAAAATCAAAAAAGGAACCTACTGATAAGGAAAAGAAAAGTAAACATCGAGAAGAAGTGCAAAGTGTGATGGATCAAGTAGTAACGAATAAAAAAATTCCTAGTGTTATAGCTGGCGGATTAAAGGATGGGAAGCGTTGGTCGTATGCTACCGGAACAGCTAGTTACGAGATACCACGCCCTGTAGAACCGAATTTTTCGTTCCGTATCGGAAGCATAACGAAGACATTCACTGCTTCTGTTGTACTGCAATTGGCTGAAGAGAAACAATTAAACCTTGATGATACAGTTGAAAAATGGTTGCCGGGAGTTGTGCAGGGTAACGGATATGATGGGAGTAAAATTACAATTCGTCAGTTATTAAACCATACAAGTGGGATTGCAGCATATACTGATTTGGATATGCGAGATATTACATTGCCTCAAAACCCATTTCGTTATTATAGTACCGATGAGCTCATAAGTTTAGCACTTGCAAAGCCGCCTGTATTTGCACCAGGGGAGGGCTGGGATTATTCGAACACAAATACTGTTATAGCCGGGGAAATTATTCGGAAGGTAACAGGAGATACGTATGCGGAGCAAATTAGAAAAAGATTTATTGAACCGCTCGGGTTAAAAGAAACATTCGTAATGGAAGCAAGTTCGCACATACCGGGTAAGCATGCTAATGGTTATAACATGGATAGATCAGGTCGTTTATATGATTTGACAGAAATTAATCAGTCATGGGCAAATGCAGCTGGAGATATGGTTTCAACAGTGGAAGATTTGACTACATTCTTCAGTGCACTGTTAGGTGGGAAGCTCTTAAATCAAGAAATAATGAATCAGATGTTCACAACAGTAGATTCACCTATAGGTAAGGTTGGACTGGGAGTTTATGAAGAGAAAACACCAGACGGGCAATCGTATTGGGGACATGCTGGTGGGACTTTTGGATTCGAAACAAGGGTCGGTGGACCTATTGGAGGAGAACATATTTTAGTAACTGCTATTAATGCAGTAGGTCCAGAAGTCATTACAGGCAGGGATAAAATATTTAATAAAGAGTTTGGACGTTAAATGTAAAATCGACATCGAGCCTTCCGTTTGAAGGATCGATGCCGATTTTTTTTATGTGATTTTGAATGTAATGGGAAATAAAATCTTTGTATGATGATGCATAAATATATCTACAAAAATGTGAAGTTATGCAGGTGAAATGGAAAAGGGTGTATAATAAAACTTAATAATATGAAATAACCTTTTAAGGAGACCGTTATGAAAAAAGATAAAACAAATGCGATGCGAATATTAGATAAAGAAAAAATTGAATATTCGATGATGTCATATGATCCAGACGATGGAAAAATTGATGGCGTATCAGTAGCCAAGAAAATTGGACGAGAAGTGAGGGAAGTATATAAAACGTTGATCGCTCAAGGGAATAGTAAAAATTATCATGTGTTTATCATTCCGGTAGATGAGGAACTAAATTTAAAAGCTGCCGCAAAAGCAGTAAGTGAAAAGAAAATTGAAATGATTCCTGTTAAAGATATTACGAAGGTGTCTGGATACATTCGCGGTGGTTGTTCACCAGTCGGAATGAAGAAGTTATTTTCTACATGTATCGATGCGAGTGCTCAATCACTTGAAACAATCATTGTAAGCGGCGGGAAAATTGGTGTACAAATTGAGCTGAAAGTGGATGACTTAGCGAAAGTAACGAGAGCGCAGTTTGGTGAAATAACAAAATAATGATACATAGGAAAAGAAACTCTAGTTTTATTAAATTAGATAAAGATTTATAGGTTAGTTAGTCCATTATGGGGCTGATTATCTTTTTTTATACAGTTTTTTGGCTAATCCAGTAACAAATAAGAACCTTAAAACTATGCCAGGATAGAGGAGTGTATAAAAAAATGTATAGATTCATAGAACTAAAAAAGAGGATTTCCTTGTGAGAGCAGGGTTCTCCTTTTTCCTTGCTACTGATAATAGAACGTTATGTTAACTAATTTTGAATATCATATACAGATTAAAAACAGAAAAAACTTCCTGTTGTGTAGGTTGTTTTTTCTATTTTTTGATGATAGTTGTTAACTGATGTCTCACATTTCAAAAAAACAACTTTTTTTTTGCTTGTCCACACCATTTCACCTCTTTGTGAATTTTATAGTATTAAAGGAGGTGAAAAGAATGAATGAAGATATTATTTCAATTGGAGCAAATTGTATAGTGAGAAT
>NZ_NVEC01000084.1 GCF_002571225.1 Bacillus sp. AFS059628
ATTGATAATGATGTTCAATTATCGATTGTAATATGAAATTCCGATAGTGTTTATAGAAAGAGGAGGGCAAGTATGAAGCATGCGAAACAAATCGCGGAACATGCAACAATACAAAGTTTTTTAAATTGTTATTTAAGAGAAACAGGAAGTGGAGAATGGATTATAGAGGATAAAAGGATAGAGGATATTTTCTACCATTCATTCCAAAGAGATACTTGCTCTACTTATTTATGCTGTCGGTTATCGGCACAGAACGTTACTTTGTATGGAGAAGTTATATATAAATCAGCAACAGATCGTCATTTGTTTGGAGAACAATTTTATTATCAAATTGGGGATAGTAATTCTGTTATGAAAGCTGATTACGTGACAGTTATTACATTCTTAATAAAAGAGATGTCTATCAACTACGGAGAAGGGACGAATCCTGCCGAACTTATGCTTCGAGTTATACGTAGTTGTCAAAATATTGAGGAATTTATAAAGGATAGAATAGAAGATACATCTGCATTATATGGTTTCCATACATCCTTTATAGAAGCGGAGCAATCTTTATTATTTGGACATTTAACTCATCCAACGCCAAAGAGTAGACAAGGTATTTTGGAATGGAAAAATGCAATATATTCTCCAGAATTAAAAGGAGAATGTCAACTTCATTATTTTAGGGCACATAAAAGTATAGTACATGAAAAATCATTATTATTTGATTCTACAACAGTAATTCTAAAAGAAGAGCTACGTAATGATGAGGTGGTTAGTAAAGAATTTATATTGAAGTATTGTAGGGAAGATGAATATTCATTACTTCCAATACATCCGCTTCAGGCAGAATGGCTATTACACCAACCTTACGTACAAGATTGGATAAATCAAGGAGTACTTGAATATATCGGTCCTGCCGGTAAGCGTTATATGGCAACATCATCACTTAGGACCTTATACCATCCAAAATCAAAATATATGCTTAAGTTTTCATTTCCAGTAAAAGTAACAAATTCAATGCGTATTAATAAATTGAAGGAACTAGAGAGTGGCCTTGAAGGAAAGGAAATGCTAAATACAGCAATTGGTGAAGTGTTAGAACAATTTCCAGGATTTGATTTTATTTGTGACCCAGCATTTATTACATTAAATTACGGAGCAGAAGAATCTGGGTTTGAAGTAATTATACGAGAGAATCCTTTTTACAGAGAATATGCAAATGACGCTACATTAATTGCTGGACTAGTGCAAGATGCTATACCTGGAGAACGTACTCGTTTATCGAATATTATTCATCGACTAGCAGATTTAGAAAGTAGAAGCTGTGAAGAAGTAAGTTTAGATTGGTTTATACAATATATGAATATTTCTTTAAAGCCAATGGTATGGATGTACTTACGTTATGGTGTTGCGTTAGAAGCTCATCAGCAAAATAGTGTTGTTCAGCTAAAGGATGGTTACCCAGAAAAATATTATTTTCGTGATAATCAAGGGTTTTATTTCTGTAATTCAATGAAAAAGATGCTTAATAATGAGTTAGCTGGTATTGGAGAACGCACTGGAAATTTATATGACGATTATATTGTCGATGAAAGATTTCGTTACTACTTAATTTTCAATCATATGTTTGGACTCATTAACGGATTTGGTACAGCTGGATTAATTAAGGAGGAAATTCTTCTCGCGGAATTAAGATCTGTACTTGAATCATTCCTTCCTTATAACCGTGAACCTTCGACCTTTTTAAGAGAATTGTTAGAAGAGGATAAGTTGGCATGTAAAGCAAATTTATTAACGAGATTTTTTGATGTCGACGAGTTAAGTAATCCTTTAGAACAAGCAATTTACGTACAGGTACAGAATCCGCTCGTTAGAGAAGTGGCTGTCCGTTCATAAATAACGTTAAAATTTCACGTAATACAAATAATGGTGTTTTTCATAAGGTGGAGGGTTTTATGAGAGAGGACATGTATCATACAAAAATATTGAAAGCGCTTGAATCAGAAGATTACATTTCAGTGCGAAGAAGAGTGTTACGTCAATTAGTAGAATCGTTAATTTATGAGGGAATCATTATGCCAGTTCGTATAGAAAGCGAAGAACAAATTCTTTTTCTTATACAAGGATTTAATGAGGACAACAAAAGTGTCACATACGAATGTTACGGAAGAGAACGAATGACATTTGGACGTATTTCTATAGATTCATTAATAGTAAGAGTTCAAGAGGAAAAACAAGAAGTACAATCCGTATCGCAATTTTTGGAAGAAGTTTTTCGAGTTGTTAACGTAGAACAAACGAAATTAGATTCTTTTATTCACGAATTAGAACAAACGATATTTAAGGACACGATAGCACAATATGAAAGACATAATAAGGTGAATTATACTCAAAAATCATACGATGACTTTGAAAGCCATTTAGTAGATGGCCACCCATATCATCCTATATATAAAGCACGTATTGGATTTCAATATCGTGATAATTTTCAATATGGATATGAATTTATGAGGCCAATAAAACTTATATGGATTGCAGCCCATAAGAAATATGCGACTATAGGTTATGGAAATGAAGAGATTTATGACAATATTTTAAAAGGCGAGGTAGGCGAGCCTACATTAGAAGCGTATATAGAACGAATTCACAGTACGGGATGTGATCCAAAGCAGTACGTATTTATACCTGTTCATCCTTGGCAGTGGGAAAATTTCATCATTCCCAATTACGCTGATCATATACAAGATAAAAACATTATTTATTTAGGGAAATCAGTGGACGATTATTGTGCGCAACAGTCGATGAGGACGCTAAGAAATGTTACGAATCCAAAGAGACCATATGTAAAGTTATCAATGAACATACTGAATACTTCCACACTCCGTACGCTGAAACCATATTCTGTTGCGAGTGCACCAGCTATATCGAATTGGTTGAGCGATATCGTAAGCCGGGACTCTTATTTAAGGGATGAATCGCGTGTAATTTTGTTACAGGAATTCTCGAGTGTAACGTATGATGCGAATAAGAAAGCCACATATGGTTCATTAGGGTGCATTTGGCGTGAAAGTGTTCATCATTATTTAGATGAGCAAGAAGATGCTGTACCTTTTAACGGATTATATGCAAAAGAGAAGGACGGGACACCAGTTATTGATACATGGTTAAACAAATATGGGATAGAAAATTGGTTGCGATTACTTATTCAAAAGGCAATTATTCCAGTTATACATCTTGTTGTAGAACATGGGATCGCGTTAGAATCACACGGACAAAATATGATTTTAGTTCATAAAGAAGGGCTACCTGTCCGTATTGCATTAAAGGATTTCCATGAAGGACTTGAGTTTTATCGACCATTCTTAAAAGAAATGGATAAATGTCCCGACTTTACTAAAATGCATAAAACATATGCGAATGGAAAAATGAATGATTTCTTTGAAATGGATCGTATCGAATGTTTACAAGAGATGGTATTAGATGCACTGTTCTTATTTAATGTCGGAGAATTAGCTTTCGTACTTGCGGATGAATATGAGTGGAAAGAAGAAAGTTTTTGGATGATAGTGGTCGATGAAATTGAAAACCATTTTAGAAAATATCCACATTTGAAAGATAGATTTGAAAGAGTTCAGCTATACACTTCTACATTCTATGCTGAGCAATTAACGAAGCGTAGATTATATATGGATGTGGAATCGCTTGTTCATGAAGTTCCAAATCCATTGTATAGAGCAAGACAACTTAACAAACAAAAATCAGTTGTTACAGGGGGAAATTATGCTAATCGTTAATAAAGAAGAGTATAGCAAAAGTGATTTTGATTTGAGGTTTCAAGTTTATGAGGGAATGGAACAAATTCAAGAAGCAGTAGGAAATAGATTTGCGCTTTGTCTGAAAGATCCATTCGATATTATTACGCTTGTTTTTTTCTTAAAAGAAAAGAAATCATCCGTATTACTTATACATGAAGATACACCAAAAGAAACCGCTATTGAAATGGCAAAGCGTGCAAATTGTATCGGAATTTTTTATAGAGAAATTAGCGATTTTACGAAATTACAAGGAGTGAACTCTTTATTAGAAGAGCCTTCTTTATTGCAATATAGTTCTGGAACGACGGGAGAACCGAAACTGATTCGTAGAGCGTGGACGGAAGTTGATACAGAAATTACTGCTTATAATGAGGCTTTAAACTGTGAAGTAGATGAAGTGCCGATTGTTATGGCTCCTGTTTCACATTCATACGGATTAATATGTGGAACATTATCTGCAATTATGAGGGGAAGTAAGCCAATTATCATTACAAATAAAAATCCTAAATTCGCCTTAAATATAGTTCGCAATACAGAAAAACATATCATATATGCAGTACCACTTATGTTACATATTATGGGGAGTTTCCCGCAAGGTACGTTTCAGTTTCATAAAATTATGACATCCGGAGCGCCTTTACCAGAAGCTTTGTTTTATAAACTAAAAGAAACGACAACATATATGATGCAACAATACGGTTGTTCTGAAGCAGGTTGTATTAGTATATGTCATGATATGAAAAGCCATTTAGATTTAGGGAATCCACTACCCCATACGAGTATAAGCATAGGTTCAGATGAAAATATGCCTGAAGAAATCGTAGTGAAAATGAACGGTAAAGAAATTTTCACGAAAGATTTGGGATATAAGTCTGAGCGAGGCCTTCATTTTATGGGGCGCATGGATGATGTGATTAACGTTTCAGGATTAAAAGTCTTTCCTATAGAGATAGAAGAAATGATGCTTCGACTAGAAGGCGTTCAAGAGGCAATTGTATATCGAGGGAAACATCCTGTGATGGGCGAAATAGTTAAAGCGAAAGTAATCTCTCATATTGACCCAGTTCGAATAAGAGAATGGTGTATACAGTATTTACCAGCTTACAAAGTTCCACATGAGATTGAAAGTGTAACTGAAATTCCGAAAAATAAAACTGGAAAAGTAAGTAGAAAGTTACTAGAGATGGGAGAGGTTACAACATGAGACGTGAAATATTAAAAAATGAAGTGTTGAAAATTATGACAGAAAAAATGGAACTAAAAAATGTAACGTATTTAGAAGAAACGATGCGTTTAAATCAAGATTTATATATAGATTCGGTAATGCTGTTACAACTCATAGTTTACATAGAAATGGATGTAAAACTATGCGTTCCAGATGATGAGGTAGACCCAAAAGCCTTTCTTACTGTAGGATCATTGCTTGATTTTATGGAGGAATTACAGCCGTTACAGGAAGTGAATGTAAATAACTAACCTTTAAGAAAGTAGATGAGAACATGACTTCAATTAAAGTTCACTGTTTAGTGAGTTGTTTTTGTGAAATTATAAAAAGGCGTAGCGGTATAGATTTTCGTCCTTTTTATTTTGGATTATGGGACGGAGATTTTGATATAACAGAAGGTGGCGTTATTTCGTATCACTCCGAAAATATTAACCACGATAATTATTTATTATGGTATGAAAAATTGTATGGCGTAAAAGTGAACGAATGGTATGATCATGCAAAAGATAAGGATAGCAATGTAGAAACGTTTTTACAATTAGTAGAAAACAAGCCAGAGAATCGCTATGTCATTGTAATGGTAGATATGTCTCTATTGCCAGAGAGGGAAAATAAGTTCCATCAAAAACCATTTCCTCACTATTTGATGATATCAAAGACGGAGAAAGAAGAAGAATGGTTCATGCTAGATCCTGATTTTCGCTGGGAAGGGAATATGGAAAGAGAAAAAGTGCTTCATTCTGTTCAAGATAACCCATTTGGTGGAGGGTATTTTATTGATATAGAAGAAATTCAGGAGCCAACAGAAGAAATGGTAGCAGGTTATTTCATAGAAACTTTCAAAAGAACTGACAATGAACTGACTATGGAGCTAAAAAATTTAATTATAAAAATGGCAAATGAAGAAGAGGGGTATTCGCTTTCTGGTCTTGTAGCAGCAGTAAAACAAATACCAGTACTTGCAATTCGTAAATATAGTTATGAACATGCCTTTGCATACTTCCGTGAAACGTTGCAATATTCAGAGCAAGAATTTGATTATTGGTGTGATCGAGTAGAAGATATTGTACAAGGATTTACAAATGTACAGTATCGTTCCATAAAAATGGCAATGACGAATAATAAAAGTATGCTATTATCAATTGTTGAAAAGCTGGATGAAATGAATGCAATTGAACTGCAAATTAAGGCTGAATTAGAGAGACAGTTTTTATCATGGAAAGAAATGAAAACAAACGAGTCTTTCTTAGCATTATAAAAGGCTAACTGAATTTAAGATAAGGGAGTTCAAACCTATGAAATATTCATTATGTACTATTTCCTTTCGTCATCAATTAATTTCATTTACTGATATTGTTCAATTTGCATATGAAAACGGTTTTGCAGGAATTGAATTGTGGGGGACTCATGCACAAAATTTATATATACAAGAGTATGAAGCGACAGAACGGGAATTAAATTGTTTAAAGGATAAAAACTTAGAAATCACGATGATAAGTGATTACTTAGACATATCCTTATCAGCAGATTTTGAAAAAACAATAGAGAAGTGTGAACAACTTGCAATATTAGCTAATTGGTTTAAAACGAACAAAATTCGTACATTTGCTGGACAAAAAGGTAGTGAAGATTTCTCGGAACAGGAGAGACGGGAGTATGTGAAGCGTATTCGCATCATTTGTGAAGTATTTGCTCAGCATAATATGTATGTACTTTTAGAAACACATCCAAATACGTTAACGGATACATTGCCTTCTACTTTGGAATTATTAGGAGAAGTAGATCATCCGAGTTTGAAAATAAACCTTGATTTTCTTCATATATGGGAGTCCGGCGCAAATCCAATAGACAGTTTCCATCGTCTAAAGCCGTGGATACAACATTACCATTTTAAGAATATATCTTCAGCAGAGTATTTACATGTGTTTGAACCTAATAATGTATATGCAGCAGCGGGAAGTCGTATCGGGATGGTGCCATTATTTGAAGGTATCGTAAATTATGATGAGATTATTCAGGAAGTGAGAGGCACTGACCATTTTGCCTCACTCGAATGGTTTGGACATAATGCGAAAGATATATTAAAAGAAGAAATGAAAGTTTTAACAAATAGAAATTTAGAAGTAGTAACTTCTTAATATAAAATGATGTAAGAGTCTCTCATTGTAGAGGCTCTTTTTTTATAAAAAAATAATAACCAAAAATTACCATGTATTTAAATTAAAATTTAACACAATTTATATATAAATAAGGAGGTGATTGGTAATGGCTAGAAATCGTAATTCTAATCAATTAGCATCACATGGAGCACAAGCGGCTTTAGATCAAATGAAATATGAAATTGCACAAGAGTTTGGTGTACAACTTGGCGCTGATACTTCTTCACGTGCAAACGGTTCTGTAGGCGGTGAAATTACAAAACGCCTTGTAGCGATGGCAGAACAACAACTTGGTGGCGGATATACTCGCTAATTGTAGAAGGTTATAGGAGAAAGGAAGGATTCTTCCTTTCTTTTTTTTTTCAATTAATTGGTATGGATATATTGCGAACAGGATTCAAAGAATAGGAATAGTACTATATTTTCCCCAATTTCTTTTGTTGTGAATGGGAAGTAGTAAAGATGTAATAGCCCTGGTGGAATGAAAAATCACGTTCCAGCAGGGCTATTATATGGTAAGAAATATATGATGAAAGGTTCCGAAGTCAACATGTTAAAAAAAGAAAACTGTTGTTTAAT
Organism: Bacillus sp. AFS059628; assembly: GCF_002571225.1. Lineage (GTDB taxonomy): Bacteria > Bacillota > Bacilli > Bacillales > Bacillaceae_G > Bacillus_A. Next base: position 7,764 of record NZ_NVEC01000084.1, read on the forward strand.
TGCACTTGCATCAGTTCCACTTGTTATGACGTTAGGGAATTCAATGCTTATTCCAATCCTGCCGACTATTGAAAAGAAATTACATATTTCATCATTTCAAGTATCCATGATTATTACAATATACTCTATTGTAGCTATTTTACTTATACCGATTGCTGGTTATTTATCAGATAGATGGGGACGAAAGATGGTAATGGTTCCGAGTTTGCTGATTGCGGCTATAGGAGGAGCGATAACTGGTTGGGTATCTTGGAAAGTTGATAATCCCTACACTTGGATATTAATCGGTAGAGCGATTCAAGGTATTGGTGCTGCTGGTGCGATGCCAGTTGTTATACCGTGTGTTGGTGATTTATACAAAGATGAAAAACAAGTTAGCACAGGTTTAGGAATCATCGAAACATCCAATACGTTTGGAAAAGTGCTGAGCCCTATTTTAGGATCTGCTCTTGCTGCCATTGCATGGTTCTTACCATTTTGGGCGATTCCAATTTTATGCGTAATATCAATTGTTTTATTACTCGTTCTCGTAAAGGCAAAGAAACAAGAAGGAGAAGTACCGCCACTTAAAGAGTTTATCAAATCTATTCTCGCTACGTTTCGAGAAAAGGGAAGATGGTTGATTGCCATTTTTGCATTAGGTGCAATTATTATGCTTATTTTATTCGGAATTCTCTTTTATCTGTCGACTATACTGGAATCAAAGTATGACATTCATGGTATATGGAAAGGGTGTGTACTTGCGATTCCGTTACTTGTACTGTCACTTAGTTCATATATGGCTGGCAAAAAAATTGGAGATAATCAAAATGTGATGAAGAAGTGTATTTATATTGGTTTTTTAATGGCTGCTGCATCAGTTATCATTCCTTTATTTATAAAAGGGATTTATTTACTACTTCTTTGTCTCGTTATTATGGGTATAGGAATTGGTATGGCACTCCCATGTTTAGATGCTCTTATTACACAAGGGATTGAAAAGGAGCAAAGGGGGACGGTTACGTCATTTTATAGTTCTATGCGATTTATCGGTGTAGCAGCTGGACCACCTCTATACTCTTTTTTCATGAAAGGTGCTGACCATGAAGTGTTTTATGTAACAAGTATATGCGCTGTTATCGGTGCTGTTATAGCGATCATTTGGATTAAACCAGCAAAAGATGCAAAGAACGTAAAACAGAAACCGGAACCTACTTCATAATTTGAAAGAGAATTGCATGATGTTTTCAGTAACATGCAATTCTCTTTCGTTCATTAAGAATAAATAACTTGTTTTAACATATAAAGCGCGACACCCCATATGATGAGACCAGAAAATTTATTTAATAACACGATTGTCTTTCCGGTTGAGTCCATTCTTTTTAGAAATTTCCCCGCGAAAGCTAAGCTTATAAACCAAATCCACGAAACGATAATAGTTGCAAGTGTGAAAGCCCATTTTTCACTTCCTATGTATTGAATAGAATTTGTTCCGATTACACCGATTGTATCTAAAATTGCATGTGGATTTAATAACGAAACCGATGCAGCAAAAAGGATTTGCTTTTTTAATGGCATGCTGTTTTCTTGTTTTATATCGTTGGAAGGGTTACTTCTCCAAATAACAAAGCCCATATATAGGAGAAAGAAAAATCCAATTATATATAACGAGTTAGTTAGCCAAGAAAAAGTAAGGAGTACAAGGGAGACACCTTGCACCGCAATCAATATGAGTAACGTATCACATATTGAGGCAGTTAATAAGACAGGGGCTGTCCTCCAAATGTTTGGTTGGCTCGCACCTTGATTAAAGACGAAAACATTTTGGACGCCTAATGGAATAATAAGACCAAATGCAAGAATGATACCATGAATAATTGCCTCACTCATCATATTACCTCCTATTTAAATTTATTATGATAGTGTATATTGTATAGAAGAAATGAAAATTTGTATCCATCCATATGGTTGGGGAGGTTACCAACCAAAAAGAATATAAGGTGATATGATGGAAAGATCTTTTTGGAAACCGAATATGTCTCTAGCGACACCTCTGTATAAACAAATAGAAGCGTATATAAAAGAAAGAATCGTTAATGGAGAATGGACTATTGGAACGAAATTACCTTCACAAAGAGATTTGGCACATACATTTGGTGTGAACCGGAGTACAATTGTAATGGCTTTCGATGAGCTAGTGGCAAAGGGATACATTGAAGGGAATGGCAGGAAAGGAACAATTGTTGTAAAGAATAATGAGAATACTTCTACATACGCACCCCCGCCTAATTGGCAGTCTTATGTAGAAACAGGACTCCATTATCCGAATCTGCCTGCTATTCAAGAAATAAATCAAGCTGAATTTTATCCACATGTAATTCGTTTAGGAACAGGTGAACTCGCGCCAAGTCTTTTACCTGAAAAAAAGATGAAAAATATTATGAGTAAGCTTTTAAAATCGAGCATGATACTTAGTTATGAGGAACCGAAAGGAAATTTCTATTTAAGGAAGAAAATTGCGGACTATTTAAAAGGACATGGTGTATATGTAACTGCTGATTCTATATTAATTGTTTCAGGAGCAATTCAGGCATTGCAACTTATTTCTATGGGGCTTCTACCAAAAGGGGCATCTATCTTATTAGAAAAACCATCTTATTTATATTCTCTTAATGTTTTTCAATCAGCAGGAATGAGATTAATTGGTATACCGATGGATGAGAACGGTTTACATGCATCATACATTCCAAAATATAAGAAGCAATTTAATGCATCTATATTATATACAATCCCGTCTTTTCATAATCCGACGAACTTTAGTATGAATGAGAAGAAACGAATAGAAGTGATGGAAATATGTAATGAAATTGGATTGCCTATTATAGAGGACGCGGTATATCAAGACTTATGGTTTGATGAGCCTATTTCAAAGCCTTTAAAAGCATATGATAAAAACGGAATTGTACTACATATCGGGAGTATGTCTAAAGTCATTAGTCCAGGATTAAGAATTGGATGGATTGTTGGATCTGAGCCAGTCATTCAAAGATTGGCAGACATAAAAATGCAAACGGATTATGGATCGAGTTCTATATCCCAGCAAATTGCAGCGGAATGGTTTACAAATGGATTGTATGATGAACATTTACAGTTTGTAAGAACTAAGTTGAAAAAACGCAGAGATTTTATGTTACAAATGTTAGAGAAATATTGTCATGATATAGCAACTTGGTATGAACCGGCAGGTGGTTTTTATATTTGGTTATATATGAATATCCCTGTTTCAAATCGTAGCTTATTTGACAAAGCTTTGAAAGAAAAGATTTTATTAAATCCAGGTACTTTGTATGATAGAAGCGCAAAGCAATATTTGCGTCTATCCTATTCATACGCAACGTTAGAAGAAATTGAAATAGGTATTAAAAAACTTGCACAACTAATGAAAAAGTAAGAGGAGAAAGTAATGAAACAATATGTCATTTGCCAAATTATCAATGGAGAAAAATATTTAGCTGCTTATGCGGAGACGAAGCAGGAAGCAATTGAAAAAGCAGAATTGTTAGGATTACGAACGGGAAATCGATACACCGTTATTACTGCAGAGGAAGCAGCAGGGTTAACGTATCCTTAAACAACGTATAATAATGATGCAGAAAGTAAATAAGCCTAGTAATATATTATTACTAGGCTTATTTTTTTGAAAGCGTTACGTGTTCTCGTATGAAAAGTAATAATATTATGATTCAAGTTGACGGAAATAACGATTTGATTTTCGATCCTGATTTCCGTTTCTATATTCATCAATATATTGTCTGAAGTTCCACGATTGTAAAAACTTATTTGCAGCATTGTAACCAGAATTGTATAGCCACTCTTTTTCTTTCTTTGTTAAATCGAAGTTTGTACTTGTAATGGCTCCTGTTGGAATTGTAATTGTTCTTGCTTTTGATTCCTTGTCTAAATGACGTAAATCATGGGCTTGCATCATTGTTTTAAAAAGTCCTTTGAACATAGAGATAGGCTCGTTGTAGTGGGCTGGGTCAGCTTGAATCTCATCTTTTACGAAATGAAACCCAAAAGTCGGCCAGCGGGGAGAGGTAGGAGAGTCGAAAATCCAAATTGGATAATTGCTTAAAATTCCTCCATCAACCATATAACAAGGTTGCTTCCATTTAGGGGTTCTCCATTTTACGGGCTCAAAGAAGAAGGGGATTGTACTACTCATTCTTACAGCTTTAGCAATAGAAAAGCGATAATTTAAAAATCCGTAGTTTGGTAAGTCATCGGGAAAGATAACCATTTTACCATTACTTATATCAGAAGCAATAATTTTAAGCTTATTTAAATCAGGTAAATCTGTAAATAAGTGAACTCCTTTTTTTCGCAGTAATTCTTCAATCCATTCTTCTATAAAAATATTAGAGTAAATACCAAGACTAGTCCATGCGCTTAATCCTTTGCCGATAAATGGAATTCTGTCAATAAAGGTTTTCTTCGTAAATTTATTATAATCAATGTCAGTTATAATCGTTTTTAACTCTGAGCAAGAATATCCTGCTGCTAGGAGCGCGGCGATAATGGAACCAGCTGATGTTCCAGCTACACGCTCCCATTCATAGCCTTTTTCAGCTAACGCGCAAATTGCCCCTACATGCGCAATTCCGCGTACACCGCCTCCTTCAAAAACACCATCAATCTTCATCCATCATACTTCCTTTCGCATAAAGTATTTGAAAATGGCAAAAAAGCACGTATTGTACGTGCTTTTTTACAATAGTTTTTAAATTTACTAGCAGCCTACAAAGCCGCCCCAACAGCTAGCTCCAATGATGATTAGAAGGATAAATAAAACGATTAATAAAGCGAAACCTCCATAACCACATCCACCGCAACTACCGCCGTAGCCGTAACCGCCGCAACTATATCCGTAACCCATGTGGAATTCCTCCTTATATTAAAGATAAAAATGAACGAGGGGAAAATGTACTGGAAGAAATAATGAACTATCGTGTTTGTAGGAACAATGTATACTATGCTTTTTTAAACTTGTTCGCGTATGTAGGAAGAGCCCGTTTTTTGGGAGGCTTGTTGTTTTTATAAAGAATGGAGTATAATTTTTGTGCGATGATACAAATAAGTATGTAAATATAAGGAGAATGTATGAATAAACAAATTGAAGTATTAATTGATAAATATGGGCTCACACATTTAAAAGAGGAACTTATGAATACTGTATTTCCTTGTATAAAAGTTGTGCCAAAGCAGGCGGAAACAGTAGCGATAGGTAGTTCGAAAATGGGAGGGATTCCTGACTTACCAGCTACATTTGAATACCCAACGCATAAAGGAAATCCGTTACAGTTTATCGCTCAATTTAATTTAAATGATTTACAAAATGTTGGTATAGATCACGATCTCCCTGAGAAAGGGATGTTATATTTCTTTAGCGTTGAAAATTACTTTGAAGAAGATGTGAATCCAACCGAAGCGGGACGTGTGCTTTATTATGATGTTCCTGTTGAGCAATTACGAAGAGCGGATGAATTGCAAACGAATTATAATCAGTGTGCAACTACTTTTGAATTGACATATAAATTGCCAGAGCTCTTCATTGAAAATGAGGCTGATTCAGATCGATTCTTACAATTGCTTGAAGAGTTAATTCCAGATAACTACGATAACCATCAAATATTTGGTGAGCCATTTTCTGTACAAGATGAGGTATTGTACGAAACTGGACAGTATATGGAAATAGACCCGCAGCAAATGACGCTTTTATTCCAAATTGATTCAGATACTAAAAATTGTAATATGATGTGGGGAGATTTAGGGATGCTTTATTTCTGCATTGGAAATGAAGACTTGAAAAATCGACGTTTTGAAAATGCATGTTGTGTATTACAAACTTGTTAATGAAGAAGGTTGTTCTTATAAAAAGAACAGCCTTTTTACAATGTTAAATATGCATAATCTCATATGACCTATACGAAAAAGTATTGTATACTCTGAAACTATACGATACTTTTTCGTATAGTTATAGAATGTAAGGAGTGACATGATGGGAAAGACAAGTAAGTATGTGACAGCTGCCGCACTTTGTTCAACGATAGTAATGGGAGGCTTACAGGCTTCATCTGTATCTTATGCTGCTACGAATTCAACTGTAGCGACATCACAATCAGATGCAAAGTTGTTAAATGATTTTAGAAAAGAACTAAAAAAACAGGTTGATAATCGAGAAGAAAATATTACAATCACATATAAAACAAAAGATGGAAATGCTAGAAATGTGATGGACCAATTGTACGGCGAGTTTAATAAAGTTGTAGATGCAGATGAGTATGTAAAATATAATGTAGCGTCTACTAGATATTCTATTAAAGGATTACCAGGAAACTATACGTTTACACTGCAAGTTAAGTACCGTGAATCAAAAGAGCAAACACAATATGTAAAATCTCAGGCGAAAGCGATTATAGGCTCGATTGTAAAACCAGGAATGGATGAGCATGAGAAAGTAAAAGCTATTCATGATTACGTTGTAAAACATGTATCGTATGATACGTCTTATGGAGCATATACAGCATATGAAGCGTTAGCGAATCGTTCTGCCGTTTGCCAAGGATATACGTTATTAACATATGAATTACTAAAAGAAGCGGGTATCCAAAACCATATTGTAACAGGTACAGGAAATGGACAAGCTCACGCATGGAATTTAGTGAACATTGAAAACAAATGGTACCACCTTGATACTACATTCGATGATCCAGTGCCAGATAAAGCTGGACGTGTAACATATTCATATTTTAATATGTCTGACGAGCAGTTAAGTAAAGATCACGAATGGGATCGTAGCAAATATCCAGCGGCAACTACAAGTTATTTCAGTGAATTAACAAATAAAATAAAAGCTGGTAGCTCAAAAACTGTCGTATATGAGCAGATGTTAAAAGAAACAAATCTACAATACTTATCTGCAGAATACGGAGCAGAAAATTATAATGAATTTAAGAAAAAGTTACAGCAACAGTTTGCAGCTAAACCAGAAAAAGTAGAAGTGCGATATAAGCAGTCCATGGATGGGACGATGCAAGATATAAAGAAAGTATTAAATGAAATAAATTGGCCAAAAGGTGCAAAGCGTGTGTCTTATCAAGTAGCGCCTTATAGTGCATTGGCGGGTTATTCATTAGCTACAATTACGTTTACGTATTAAGCAATGGGAAAAAGCATCTGTAAAAGATGCTTTTTTTATTTATTGATTACTTTTTAATATTAAGAATTATGTGATAAAATAAAAGGATAAGGATGTGAATGCGGAATGAACTTGTTCGAAAGTAATATATTTACATTGATATATACTTGTTTAGTAATCGGACTTGTCGTTTTATTTTTCCTATCATTTACTTTGTTTATAAGAAGAGTATTGCAAAACAGCGTTGCAAAAAAACAACATGTGATGCATATGAATAAGAAGCTAGATCGAATTATTGAATTGCTTGAGAAAGATAAGAAATAATGATAGAAGATGTATGAAAAGGGGAAAGAGAATGGCCAATTATATAAAAGAATTACGTGAAAAAGTAGGGCATGATTATGTTTTCTTAAACTTTGCCGGTGGTTGTGTATTTAATAAAGAAGGAGAAGTATTACTGCAAAAAAGAGGAGACTTTAACGCTTGGGGCTTTCCTGGCGGGGCAATGGAAATTGGAGAATCGGCTGCAGAAACTGCAATTCGAGAAATAAAAGAAGAAACCGGGTATGATGTAGAAATAAATGAGCTTATTGGAGTGTATACAAAATATTTTCAATCATATCCAAATGGAGACAAGGCACAGTCAATTGTGATGTGTTTTTCATGCTCAATAGTTGGAGGGAATAAAAAAATAGATGGTGATGAAACGTTGGATTTGAAGTTTTTCCCGTTAGACGACATGCCACCGTTATTTTGTAAACAGCATGAAGATTGCCTGCAAGATTTATTGGAGAAAAGAGTAGGGGTATATCGTTAACATATAAAAAAGAAGCTAAATGAGATTAGCTTCTTTTTTATGTTTTACTTATTTCCACCAATCATCAAACATAGATGCTGGAACTTGTCTCTTATGTTCGCTCACTGTGTAACGCTTTTCAATTTTTTCTGCAACGTCAGCTGGAACTGCTTTACCTTCTAAATAGTCATCAAGTTGATCGTACGTAATACCTAATTCTGTTTCATCAGCTTGACCTGGTTTTTCATCTAATAAATCAGCTGTTGGCATTTTTAAGTAAAGTCGCTCGTCCGCACCTAATTCTTGTAATAAAGCGCGTCCTTGGCGTTTCGTTAATCCCGTTAACGGTAAAAGGTCTGCACCACCATCTCCGAATTTTGTAAAGAATCCTGTAACAGCTTCTGCAGCGTGATCAGTTCCAATCACAAGTAATCCTTGTTGACCACCGATTGCGTACTGCGTAACCATACGGATACGTGCTTTCACGTTACCTTTATTGAAATCTGTTAATGATTCACCTAATAAGTTTTCGTATTGATTTGAGAAAGCATCAACGGTTGAAGCGATATCAAATGCAACAGATTGATCAGCTTGAATAAATTGTAATGCTAACTGCGCATCATCTTCGTCTTTTTGCACTTTATAAGGAAGGCGCACAGCGATAAACGTTGCGTTACCACCTTCATTACGAATTTCCTCTACTGCAAGCTGAGCTAAACGTCCAGCTAATGTAGAATCTTGTCCGCCACTAATGCCAAGTACAAATCCTTTTGCACCTGTTTTTTTTACATAATCTTTTAAGAAATCAACACGTTTACGGATTTCTGCTTTCGGATCGATTACAGGCTGAACATGTAATGCTTTCATAATTTGTTCTTGTAATGTCATTATGTTTTCCTCCTATTCATATTAAAGCGGTAATTAAGTTTATATGTATATTGGTTCATACTTCTACCCTTTATTATTTCGCAAAACTAACGAATATACAATAGGATGCGTGTATGAATATGAATGTAGTCATTATAATGAAACTGTTTCATTTAAGCAATTTTTTTGAAACCTTTCAATAATGTAAGGTTTTTGTCATTTGAATCGATGGAAGGTATTTCCGGACTTTACTAATATGAGAACATAGTTAGTAGAAGGGCGGAGAAGGAATATGAACATTAGAGAACTCGCATACCGGAATGTAACGCGAAATAGACGAACATACTCAGCATATTTTTTAAGTAGTGCATTTGCCATTATGGCCTTTTTTGTTTATTCATTTTTTGCGTTTCATCCCGCATTAAGTGCTGGAGAATTGGGACGATACGTATTTGTAAGTATGTCTTTTGCACAGTCCATTATTTACTTATTTACATTTTTCTTTATTTTATATTCGATGGGAATGTTTTTAAAAACGAGAAAGCGTGAATTAGGAATTTTAATGATGCTAGGTATGACGAAATATCAATTAAAGCGTCTTATCTTCTTTGAAAATATTATGATTGGGATAGGGGCCATTATATTTGGAATACTTGCTGGAATGCTATTTTCTGGAGTATTACTATTTGTAGCTCCGATGATATTAAAATTAGATATTTCTTTAGCTTATTACATACCAATGAAAGCCATTGTTGTAACGAGTATTATGTTTTTCATATTATTTATGATTATTTCATTGTTTAGTGCAGGAATGATTCGAAAAAATAAAATTATGAAATTGTTTAGAGGATCAGCAGAAGCGAAGCCAGAACCGAAAGCATCCATTATTTCTTCTATATTAGCGGTTATATTGCTTAGTGCAGGATATGCAGGAGCACTTATGTCACACGGTGCAATGGTATTTGTCATGATGATTCCTGTTACAACGGTAGTCATTACTGGTACGTATTTGCTGTACAAGCAGTTGAGTGTCTTTATTATTAGACTATGTAAAAAAAGTAAACGTTTCTATTGGACACAGACAAATATTATTACGCTGTCAGATTTAGCTTACCGTATGAGAGACAACGCAAGAATGTTCTTTATTGTAACCATTATTTCAACTGTAGCATTTTCAGCGATAGGTACATTAGTAGGTTTCACGTCCATGACGAAAGGGATTATGGAGAGACCAATTGCGTTTCAGTATCATTCTAAGCAAGGAAATAGTAATGAATCACAGCATTTGAAAATGATTGATGAAGGATTAAAGAAACATAGTATAGTAGCTTCTAAAACGAGTGTTTCAACGAAAAAGGCGGAGCAGCAGTCGTTAAGAAGTGCCGTTTTCATAAAAGAATCAGATTATGAAAAATATGCAAAATTAACAGGAGAACCATTTCAAACTGTTGCAAATAAAGAAGCTCTATTCTTAGCAGTCGATATACCAGGACCACCGATAAAAGAAAGAAAAGAAATTACTTTACCACATTTGAATGAACCTTTACATGTGAAAAAAGTTAATACTTCTTCCTTAAGTAAAATATTAAGAGGTAACGTTTATGTAATCTCTAAAAATCAATATGATGCATTACAAGATGGATTTAAAGAGGAAAAAGATTATGTGTATAAAACAGAAGGAACGAAAGAGGAAATAGAGGTTGGTAAAGAGCTTACGTATCAAATGAAGCCATATCAAGAATATGCAACATTTAGTGCAGAAGAGTATGAACAAAACCAAAGTTTACAAATCGCAGGACCAATTCTATTTGTAGGTTTCTTTATTGGTATCGTATTTTTCGTATGTGCAGGAAGCTTCCTTTACTTCCGTTTGTTTTCTGATTTAGAGGATGATACTCGTTTGTTTGAAATGATCCGAAAAGTAGGTTTAACGAGCGGAGAATTATCGAAAGTAGTTACAATTCGATTAGCACTATTATTCTTCGTTCCAATAGGTGTTGCAACATTACATGGAGCAGTAGCGTTAACTGCTTTGGGACAGATGTTTGAGTACTCACTATTTAAAGAAAATGCGACTGTATTAAGTATTTTCGTAGGAATTCAAGTTTTATATTTCTTACTGATACGATCTCGTTATTTAAAACAATTGAAAGAAAGATTACGTATTCATTAAATGTGTTTTTTTAACTTGAGTACAAAATTTTCTAAAAAGATACAAGTATTACCAAAAAGTGATAAAATGGAAAGAGCGAGGTGGAAAAATAATAGAAAGTAAGGGGGGAGTAATATGAAAGCAACAGGAGTTATTCGAAAAGTAGACGAATTAGGACGAATTGTTATTCCTAAAGAATTACGTGATGTATTGGGGATACAAATCAAATCACCGCTTGAAATTTTCGTAGAAGAAGACAAAGTCATTTTACAAAAATATCAACCTTACAATGCTTGTCAAATAACAGGTGATGTTTCAGATCAAAACATTTCATTAGCAAATGGAAACATTACTGTTAGTATAGATGGAGCGAAACATCTCATAAAAGAAATAGAGAAGTTTTTAAATAAGAGTGAGGGTTAGTCTTAATTTAAATTATTTTTAAAATTTTATATCATTCTTTAAAAACTATAAAAGGACCATTAAATTGGTCCTTTTATTTATCTCGTAATTTTTAGACAAGAAAAATTACGAGATAAATAA
>NZ_NVEC01000085.1 GCF_002571225.1 Bacillus sp. AFS059628
AAATTAAAAATGAGCCCGGTGCAATACCGGACTCATTTGGATCAAGCTGCCTAATGAAATAACCGTGTCTAACTTTTAGGGGTCACTTCAGAAATGTTTACGATTCCATAATCGTTTTTTTGTTTATTTTACGTTTCTTAGAATGATTTCATTTAATCAAGTGTACCTTTTACTTCATTTCTTGTTTGTAAATAGCATCTTCTACGTAAATTTGTTCTTTGTCGACAGCAGTGCTATGAGATAATACTAAACCGATTGGTGTTTCTATACCTTTATTTTGAACAATTGTAAAAGGAACATTTTTTTCATTCGCTAATTTAATGTATTTTGATAAATGTGGGTAAGCAATGCCACCATTTAGGAATATTTGTAATGATTGAGAAGAGCGCATGCTACTAGCTACTTCAGAATATACATTACTTTGCATTACTTGACCGATAGTTAAAGCGATTTCTACACGCTCACGTAATGTAGTTAAATACATATTACGTTCTTCTGGTTTGTTCTGCTTTTGGCCATAAATGCCTTCTTGGAGATAATCTTCCACATTTTTATTTACCATATTTTTCACACCTTTCATTTTCTATTGTACGAAAGAATGGAGCAGGATGCAAAAAAGTCGCATACAATATAAAAAATTTTGAATGAAAGGAAGGAAAATGGAATGTATCAATCTAAACAATTAATAAAGTTATAAAAATTTTATCAACACATATTAACAAAATGTGACAATAATCTATTAACGAATCATGATTTTTGTGTTAATATTCAAAATATAAAGGGTGTTCGTCGCATGGAAATGGAGGAATGGAGGTTTTTCCAATCGATAAGGATATTAAAGAAGTATTTTGTTCGCACTTGAAAAACAACAGGCACCAATTCGTTGAGAACTGGAAAAACAAAATGATAATTTCCGATAAAGATCCGTTTAGACTAGAAGCAGTTCAAAATGGAGTGGATTTATTAGAGTTTATTATCGAACTTACTATGGAAGAAAAAGATATAAATTATCTTCAGCCATTATGCGAGAAAATAGCAATCGAACGTGCAGGAGCAGATGCGAATATAGGTGATTTTGTTTATAACGCAAATGTGGGAAGAAATGAGCTTTTCGAAGCGATGTGTGAGTTAGATGTTAGCGCACGTGAATTGAAACCAATTATGGCTCAAATACATACTTGTTTTGACAAATTAATTTATTACACTGTTTTGAAATATTCGGAAATTATATCAAGAAATTTAGAGGAAAAACAGCAATATATTAACGAAACACATAAGGAAAGGCTGACAATTTTAGGGCAAATGTCAGCTAGTTTTGTACATGAATTCCGTAACCCGCTTACGTCCATTATGGGATTTGTCAAACTATTAAAGGCAGATCATCCTAGTTTATCGTATTTAGATATTATTTCGCATGAATTAGACCAATTAAACTTTCGTATTTCGCAATTTTTACTCGTATCGAAAAAAGAAATGTGGACTGAATCAGAACGATTTTGGCTTAATGACTTGTTTCAAGATATTATACAGTTCTTATATCCGAGTTTGGTGAATGCAAATGTTTCGATTGAAAAGAATTTGCCATATCCAATTCCTCTTACTGGTTATCGCAGTGAAGTGAGACAAGTATTTTTAAATATATTAATGAACTCAATTGACGCTCTTGAATCAATGAAAGAAGAACGAAAAATTATCATTGATGTATTTGAAGAAGATCAATCGATTCGAATTGTAATAAAAAATAACGGACCAATGATTCCAGCTGAAAATGTAGAAACGATTTTTGAACCGTTTGTAACTACTAAAAAGTTAGGAACTGGTATTGGGTTATTTGTATGTAAACAAATTGTAGAAAAACATAATGGGTCCATCATGTGTCGTTCAGATAAAGATTGGACAGAATTTCAAATTGCATTTCAAAAATAAACAGTCTACACCAAATGAATGGTGTAGACTGTTTTAATTCGTAAGTATAACGGCTTCTAATTTAGGGTCTTTCATTGAATAACCTAAAAGTGAAATTGTATAAATAATATTCGGTTCTACTTTGAAATCTGGTATAGTCAGCAAAACACTTGGATTATCTGCGAGTGAAATTTCAATATCTGCTGTACCTGGGCTAACTTCTAAAAAATCTGTTATTTGTTTAAAAAGTACATTTTCAAATAAATGATCTCCGCCTTTTAAACTTACATTTACAACAGGCGTATCTGGAGAAAAATGCGCAAACCGTATTTTTGCTTGACCTGATGGTAAATGAGTATTATCGAGCATAGGTTGTAATTGTAGATGATGATCACTATTTATTGCAGCAAAAGTATAAGAGTGATTTCCCATTATCGGTACTAAAGCTGAAAAGATGGGTGTTTCACTTTCGACAGGAACAATATCTATACGGTACTTACCTTGTACTAATGTTAAATAGGGACTAAATTGTTTAAATGAAATATTTTTAATAACCTTTTGTCCATTTACTAAAATGTCAACCGCAGGTGTATTTGAAGCAGAGTGAAAAAACCTTATATGTGACGGTAATGCAGCTTCTTGTGAATCTCTTTTTTCATATGCCTGTACAAGTTTCGTAAGCGCATCGTAATATTTCATATATAGTTCTACATATTTTTTCGGATTATGAAATTGATAGTATCGAGCGAGCTGTTCGTAACGTGCAGCTTCTTGTCCATATTTTTCGATTTCAGATTGAGACATGAACATTCCTCCTTTGTCATCATTAAAACTATATGCTTAGCAAGAAAGAGGTTATGCAAAAAAATGTTTTTAAAAGAGAAAGATAGGAAATTAATAAGAAGTATTTTTACGGATAAGTGTAGTTTAGGTGAATGAGAGTTATAAATTTCTAGAGGACAAAACAAAATTTCCTCCATATGAGCTGATGAAGTTTGTATTTCGAAATGAAAACGCAAGAGTGAAACAAGTGACATTTCGAAAACATGTCCCAAATCCTTAGGAAACTAGGGATTTTTTTAATTATGGGCAAATACACATACAAAGTGATAATTGTCCTACATAAATTATAAAGGAAAGGTAGTTTGAATTTGAGGAAAGGGATGAAATCTTGGGATGGGGATATCCCGCAAGGAATTGTGAATGGAGTTATGGATGGTTTTGTGCTTTATGCTGTAGGATGAATTTTGATTTTGTAATACTATTGTTTCTATTTACGTTAGCAAGTGACGGTATTAATCGATAAAAGAGCGTCGTGCCGAACTGATTAATGTGGTTAATCGGTTCTTTTTTTATTGTATAAAACAGAGCGAAGTATATGTGAAATATTGGTTTCTATAAAAATAATTGCTATGCATTTAGTAGGATTAATTGTCGAGATTTGTTTGAAAATATGCAATATAAAGTAGGAGAATAGGAAGGAGTTTAAAGGGAGTTTCGTCGAAGTTTACACAATGTCGGCATTTGAGGAAGGCTGGCATTATGTTAGAAAAATTTTCAGCGAAGCGTTAATTTTATATAAGGGAGGGTTATTTGGGCGTAAAGATAAGGGTTGATCTACATTTTAAGTTCTGAATTTTCTGTTTTCAAAATAATATTTAGCACTCATTTGTATATTTTATAATAGTTTTTTGATAAATTCACTGCTTTCGCAGAGGGTTCTTTTTTATGAAAGAAACGTCAATTTTCTTCATATATATATACAAATTGGAGAAATGGGGGAGCGCTATGCGCGATTACTTAATTAAACCACTTGTTGGTCAGCCGTATCCAATGATTTCACATGGAAAAGGTGTGTATTTGTATGATCAAAACGGAAATAAATATTTTGATGGGTCGTCAGGGGCAATTACGGCAGGTATTGGGCATGGCGTAAAGGAGATTGCGGACGTTATCAAAAAGCAAGCAGAGGAGATTGCTTTCGTTTATAGATCACAGTTTACGAGTGAACCAGCTGAAAAATTAGCGAAGAAATTAAGCGATTTAAGTGTAGGAGATTTGAACTGGAGCTTTTTTGTGAATAGTGGTACGGAAGCAAATGAAACAGCTATGAAAATTGCAATTCAACATTTTCAAGAGCGAGGTATTCAAGGGAAACATAAAATTTTGTCACGATGGATGAGTTATCACGGTATTACGATGGGCGCCTTATCAATGTCTGGACATCCACTGCGTAGACAACGTTTCGTATCAATTTTAGAAGATTATCCAACTATTCCAGCTCCATATTGTTTTAGATGTCCGGTGCAAAAAGTATATCCAACTTGTCAGCTTGCTTGTGCGACTGAACTAGAAAGATCAATCGAAAGAATTGGTGCAGAACATATCGCAGCTTTTATCGCTGAACCGATTATCGGAGCAGCTGGAGGCGCAGTCGTTCCGCCGAAAGAATATTATAAAGTTATTAAAGATATTTGTAGTCATTACGATATTTTATTTATTGCTGATGAAGTAATGACTGGGCTTGGTCGTACTGGCGCATGGTTTGCGATGGAGCATTGGGGGGTAGAACCGGATATTATGACCCTTGGTAAAGGTTTAGGAGCTGGATACACACCGATGGCAGCGACGGTTGTAAGTGACCGTGTAATGGAGCCGATTTTACGGGGGTCGCGTTCTGTTATGAGTGGGCATACGTTAAGTGCAAATCCATTATCTGCAGCAACAGCTTTAGCTGTTATTGAATATATGGAGAAACATAATCTACCTGAAAAAACAGCGGAAAAGGGAGAGTATTTAATAAAAGGTTTACAGAAAGTTCAGCAACAATCGACAATCATTGCTGATGTGCGCGGAAAAGGTTTGCTAATTGGGGTAGAATTGCAACCGTTTACAAAGGCGTCGGAACTTATTTCAGTTGCAGCTAAAAATGGTCTTCTTTTATATCAAGCTGTTTCAGGGCAAGCAGGAAAAGAAGATAGTGCACTGCTTGTGGCACCGCCAATGACAACTACATATTCCGAGTTAGATGAATTACTTTCAATTTTTGCAAAAAGTGTAGAAGAAATGATGCAAAAAGGAGGGCATAGTATCGCATGACAACTATTACAAATACATTCGGTAAATTAAAAGAGATAGAGGAAGTAATTTCTTTGTTTCACGATGATATGACATTAATGTTTGGAGGGTTTGGGGGGATTGGATCCCCTCCTTCTTTAATACAGGCGATTTTAGAAAAAGGAGTTACAAATTTAAATTTAATAGGAAATGATACTGGATTTCCTGATGTAGGAATCGGTCGTCTCGTTACGAATGAAAGAGTAAAATCATTAATTACTTCTCATATCGGCTCAAACCCAAATGCAGGAAGACAACTAAACGAAGGAAGGTTACAAATTGAGTTTTCTCCCCAAGGAACATTAGCAGAGCGTATTCGCGCTGGTGGTGTAGGGCTTGGTGGCGTATTAGTTGATGTGGGTGTTGATACGATTGTAGAAGAAGGAAAACGTACTGTTGAAATGAATGGTAAGACATATTTAGTTGAAACAGCATTAACTGCTGAGGTTGCGATTGTATATGCGAAAAAAGCGGATCCGTTCGGTAACCTTGTGTTTGATAAGAGTGCTCGTAACATGAATCCTCACGTTGCTATGGCCGGGGATATAACGATTGTAGAAGCAGAAGAAATTGTTCCACTTGGAAGTTTAGATCCAGAAGAAATTGTTGTTCCAGGAGTATTTGTAAATTATATCGTACCGTCGGAAGGAGTGAATTGGAAATGGGTATGGGCCTAGAAGTGAGAGATAAAATTGCTAGACGTGCAGCGAAAGAAATACAAAATGGCATGATTGTAAATTTAGGTATTGGTATACCATCACTTGTACCAAACCATTTGCCTGACGATATAAACGTTATGTTTCATGCGGAAAATGGAATTGTAGGTATGGGTCCTACACCAAGCAAAGGAAATGAAGACGAAAATTTATGTAACGCAGCAGGTTTGCCGACATCTCTTATTACTGGAGCGAGTTATTTTGATAGCTGCACAGCGTTTGGGATGATTCGGAAAGGTTTACTAGATATTACGATTCTTGGTTCATTACAAGTGAGTGAGAATGGTGATTTAGCGAACTGGATTGTACCAGGAAAACGCGTTCCAGGTATTGGGGGAGCGATGGATTTGGCACAAAAAGCGAAGCGTGTCGTTGTTGTCATGAATCATGTCGATAAATACGGAAATGCAAAAATTGTTTCGGAGTGTACATTACCATTAACTTCAAAGAAATGTGTAGATTTAATTATTACGGATATGGCGGTTATGGAAGTGACGCCGAGTGGACTTATTTTACAAGAATTAATGAGCCCGTACACAGTGGAAGATATAAAACAACATACGGAAGCGGAGTTTGAAATTGGCTCTAATTTACTAGTAATTGAATGAGGGGAGATGTAATATATGGAGCAATTAAAAAAACAAATTTGTGATTATATTGAGAGTCAAGAAGAAGAGAGCGTAAAATTTTTAAAACGATTAATTCAAGAAAAGAGCGTATCTGGTGATGAAAGTGGTGCGCAGGCAATTGTGATTGAAAAATTGCGCGAGCTAGGTTTAGATCTTGATATTTGGGAACCTTCATTTTCTAAAATGAAAGATCACCCTTATTTTGTATCACCACGTACAAGTTTTTCGGATAGTCCGAACATTGTAGCGACTCTTAAAGGAAGTGGCGACGGGAAATCTATGATATTAAATGGACATATTGATGTTGTACCAGAAGGAGATGTGGACCAGTGGGACCATCATCCCTATAGTGGTGAGAGAATAGGAAATCGTATATACGGCCGCGGGACAACAGATATGAAAGGCGGCAATGTCGCGCTAATGCTTGCGATGGAAGCAATTATTGAATCTCGTATTGAATTAAAAGGAGATATTTATTTTCAAAGTGTAATAGAAGAAGAAAGCGGCGGAGCAGGAACATTAGCTACGATATTACGAGGATATAAAGCGGATGGTGTCATTATTCCAGAGCCGACAAATATGAAGTTTTTCCCGAAACAACAAGGTTCTATGTGGTTTCGTCTACATGTAAAAGGGAAAGCAGCACACGGTGGAACACGTTATGAAGGAGTAAGTGCAATTGAAAAAAGCATGTTTGTTGTAGAGCATTTAAGAAAGCTGGAAGCGAAGAGAAATGACCGAATTACAGACCCGTTATTTAAAGGAATCCCAATTCCAATTCCAATTAATATTGGGAAAATAGAAGGCGGGAGCTGGCCAAGTTCTGTTCCTGATTCGTTAATTTTAGAAGGAAGATGCGGTATTGCGCCGAATGAGACTATAGAGGCAGCAAAAGAAGAATTCGAGAATTGGATCGCTGAATTAAATGATGTGGACAATTGGTTTGTTGAAAATCCTGTAGAAGTAGAATGGTTTGGAGCGAGATGGGTGCCTGGTGAACTAGAAGAAAATCATGAGTTAATTACAACACTCGGACATAACTTTGTTGAAATCGAAGGAAAAGAACCAATTATTGAAGCATCGCCGTGGGGGACTGATGGAGGTTTATTTACACAAATCGCAGGTGTACCAACGATAGTATTTGGCCCAGGAGAAACGAAAGTCGCACATTATCCAAATGAATATATAGAAGTTGATAAAATGATAGCTGCCGCAAAAATTATTGCATGTACATTACTAGATTGGTGTGAGGTGAAAAAATGAAATACTATGAATCTTTTAGAGAGCAGACGAACCGCTATACAGTAGAAGGCGTTTTAGATTATTTTAATAAACGTATTCGAGTAGACCACTACACAGGAAATATTGAGAGGATTATCCAAACAATTGACGAATTAGCAGAGAAACATTCTTTCACTAAATGTATTGTTAAAGGAAAGGGAGAGCATGTTTCAACATGGCTCTCTTTCGGTTTTTTATTGGAAGCAACAATACCACATTATTTTCAAGGTCACGATGCATACTTCTTTGTGAAATTTAATAATGATGAAAGACGAAATAGTATTCATTGGGCTGAGGAAGACACCATTTTAAGCGGTGTAAAAGCAAAAGAAGTAAAGGAAAAAATAGTCCCAGAGAAATTTCTATTAAGAAAAGCGACAGAAGAGGATGCAGAGGAATTAGCAGTTGTATTTGGGAAAGTATTTGAAGTGTATCCGACTCCGTTAAACGAAGCGAGTTATGTAAAACAAACGATGAGAGAAGACGATACAATTTATTATGTGTATGAATTCGAGGGGGAAATAATTAGTACAGCGTCTGCAGAAATGAATATAAAAGAAGGCAATGCAGAATTAACGAATTGTGCTACCTTACCCGAATATCGTAAACATGGGTTTATGAAAAGTTTATTAATTAAGTTGGAGGAAGAACTGCAAGAAAGATCGATTTTCTGCTCTTATACAATTGCTCGATCTCTTTCTTTCGGAATGAATGCGGCCTTTCATCAGTTAGGTTATACGTATTCAGGGCGACTGGCGAACAATTGCTACATTTTTGATAAGTTGGAAGACATGAATATTTGGGTGAAAGATTTGTCTAAATAGCACGGTAAAAAAATAGAACGGAATCGTCATGCTTATAATCGCACATAGGTATGCCGAAAATTCGGCACGATATTTGCTGAATTTTCGGCAAGAGGGGGGATGACATTGCTAGCAGTTTCGACACAAGAAGTCATTGAGGCGATTTTGGGCAGTATTGATGAGGCTATACACGCAGTAGATGAAAATGGTATTACAATTTTCTATAATACTGTAGCTGCAAAACACGATGGATCAAAAATTGAAAAAGTGTTAGGTAAACATTTGTTAGAAGCGTTTCCTTCTTTATCTAGGGAAACAAGTACATTGATGAAAGTGTTAGATACAAAAAAACCAATCGTTCATCAAGTGCAGCATTATCAAAACTTAAATGGGGAAGACATTTGTACAGTAAATACGACGTTACCTATTTTTATAGAGGGAAATATTGCTGGAGCTGTTGAAATTGCAAAAGATTATTCCACAGTACAAAAGCTTACGGATACAATAGTCGATTTGCAGTCGAAAATAAAGCGGTCATCTAGAAAGAAAGCAATTAAAAAGGATGTTGCATTTGAGACGATTGTGACGAATGATGCTCGTTTTAAACAGACGAAAGAATTAGCACAAAAAGTAGCCCCAACTGATGCGAATGTTTTAATATATGGGGAAACAGGAACCGGGAAAGAGTTATTTGTACAAGCGATTCATGAAGCCTCTAAACGGA
This sequence comes from Bacillus sp. AFS059628, assembly GCF_002571225.1. Taxonomy (GTDB): domain Bacteria; phylum Bacillota; class Bacilli; order Bacillales; family Bacillaceae_G; genus Bacillus_A. Next base: position 9,176 of record NZ_NVEC01000085.1, read on the forward strand.
AGAACAAGCCGTTTATTGCACAAAACTGTGCAGCATTGCCAGAGTCTCTATTAGAAAGTTTATTGTTTGGAACGACGAAAGGTAGCTATACTGGGGCAATTGAACGAGCGGGATTATTTGAACTTGTAGATGGAGGGACATTATTTTTAGATGAACTGAATTCAATGCCACTCGATTTACAAGCGAAAATGCTACGTGTATTAGAAGATGGTGTGATTCGTCGTATTGGTGATAATAAGACGAGAAAGGTAGATGTTCGCGTTATTACCGCAATGAATCAGCCACCAGAAATATGTTTAAAAGAGAATAAAATTCGCACTGATTTATACTATCGATTAAATGTCTTTTCATTATATATTCCACCGCTCCGTGAAAGAACGGAGGATGTATTATTATTAGCATCTTATTTTTTGAAAGAATATAATAAAAGTTATAAAAAAGGTGTACTTCAAATGGATAAGGAAGCGAAGGAAAGACTACAAGGTTACCAATGGCCTGGAAATGTTCGGGAGCTTAAACATACGATTGAACATGCTGTCATAATTGCAGAAGGGAATACATTAACAGCCAATTGTTTACCGCGTACATTTCGGAAAGAGAGTCTTCCGCAGAAGAAGAGTATATTGCCACTTAGAGAAGCACTTCATCAAACGGAAAAAGAATTAATAGATCAAGCGTTAATTGAAACGGAAGGGAATATATTACAAGCTGCAAAAATGTTAGGTATTCCTCGACAGACGCTTCAATATAAATTGAGTAAGTACGACAAAACCGCCGAATAATTGGCGGTTTTTGTGTGTTTGCACCAATAAAAGAGCGTTTACATATATAAAAAGTAATGAATATGATAGTATGTATGGATTTCATGCAGTGCTCAAAAAAATTTTTTCGCTTATGTAATAGGGTTCGCCGTACATTTACTTATCAATAAAGTAAAGTTGGCATAACTATTGCTTATATAAAGGATGAGCGTATAAAAAGGGGGAATAGCAATGTTACATGATGTATACAAACCAAATCGTCACTGGAAGGATATCGAATTATGGAAAGATGTTACTGAAGAGCAATGGAATGATTGGGTTTGGCAATTAACGAATACGATCAAAACGTTAGATGACTTAAAGAAAGTGATTAACTTAACACCTGATGAAGAAGAGGGCGTTAAAATTTCAACGAAAACGATCCCGTTAAATATTACACCGTACTATGCTTGGTTAATGAATCCTGATGACCCACGCTGTCCGATTCGGATGCAATCTGTACCGATTTCGGAAGAGTTATATAAAACAAAATACGATTTAGAAGATCCGCTTCATGAAGATGAAGATTCACCAGTTCCAGGATTAACACATCGTTATCCTGACCGCGTATTATTCTTAGTGACAAATCAATGTTCGATGTATTGTCGTTACTGTACGCGCCGTCGTTTTAGTGGACAAATTGGAATGGGTGTACCGAAGAAACAATTAGATGATGCAATTGCTTACATTCGTGAAACACCACAAGTACGAGATGTATTAATCTCCGGTGGTGATGGTCTTCTAATTAACGATAAAATTTTAGAATATGTATTAAAAAATTTACGTGAGATTCCGCACGTTGAGATTATTCGTATCGGAACGAGAGCACCAGTGGTATTCCCGCAGCGTATTACAGAAAACTTATGTAACATTATTAAAAAATATCATCCAGTATGGTTAAATACACATTTCAATACATCTATTGAAATTACTGAAGAATCGAAAAAGGCATGTGAAATGTTAGCGAATGCTGGTGTTCCAGTCGGAAACCAAGCAGTAATTTTAGCTGGTATTAACGACAGCGTTCCAATTATGAAAAAATTAATGCATGACTTAGTAAAAATCCGTGTACGTCCATACTACATTTATCAATGTGACTTATCTGAAGGCATTGGTCATTTCCGTGCACCAGTTTCTAAAGGTCTTGAAATTATCGAAGGTTTACGCGGACATACGTCTGGTTATGCAGTTCCGACATTCGTTGTTGATGCACCAGGAGGGGGCGGTAAAATTGCGCTTCAGCCAAACTATTTAATCTCGCAAAGTGCAGATAAAGTTGTGCTTCGTAACTTTGAAGGTGTTATTACAACGTATCCAGAGCCAGAGAGCTACATTCCAGGGAGAGCAGAAGGATACTTTAAAGAAATCTATCCGAACTACGAAGAAAAACGTTCAGATGTTGGTATTGCGGGTCTTATGAGCGATAAGAAATTTAATCTTGTTCCAGACGATTTACAGCGTATGAACCGTCGTAAAGACTATGAAGATAATGAAACGCATGCAACATTAAAAGATAAACGTGATAAGCGCGACCAATTGAAAGATAAAAAATATCAAGCACAAATGGCTAAAATAGAAGAAAACGACAAAAAAACTGAGGGTGATGCAGTATGAATTGTATGTGGTGTGACAGTACAGAAGCAAAAGAAAGCTTAAATACTGTATATTGGGAATTACCAGATGGTACGAAAGCCATTGAAATCCAAGAGACACCATGCATTTCTTGTTCCTCATGTGGTATGGACTATCAATCAGATCATACAGTGAAAGAAATAGAAGATCAATTGTTTCTAATTTATACGAAAGATTTACCAAAACAACTAACATATGAAGAATTAATGGGAAGACCACGTCTATTAAAAAGAAATTATTTCGACTTTTAACCAGCTTTTATGCTGGTTTTTTTCTTTTTTGCCTTGTATAATGTACCCAAGTTAGAAAGGTAGGGAATATTTTTGAAAAAGACATTTTACCACTATATGATGAAGCATCGCGCAGCTTTATTTAGTAATGAAATATCGAATTTAGCAGAGGCAATGTATGATGATTTAAGCTTTCCGAAGCAATCTGAAGATTACGATGAAATTAGTTCATACTTAGAGTTAAGTGGAATGCTAGAAAGTATGTCTATATTTGATGAAGCGTGGGATTTGTACATACAAGAGAGATAAAAACTATACGGGATTTTTTTAATGTGAAGCTAGTTTATTTGCTAGCTTTTTTTATATTGTAAATAAATTTTCATATGGTGATATTTTTTATTGAAAAAATTTATGAATATACGCTTCTGTGATAAGCGTTTTTATGTAGGTTGCATATACTGTTATCAAAATCACGACGTCAAAAAAAGGAGAGATATAGATGGCAAGGAAAAAGCAACCTAAATATAACGTAGGGGACATAGTCGTGATTACGCTATATGGAACCGTTGGTAAAATCACAAATATGAAGGTTTTAGATGGAGTTTACGTATACGAAGTCAATAATCACGATGGGTTTTACGTAGAGCAAACGTTGCAGCACGTTTCAGAGCAAGATATGAAAAAAGGTGAAACTGAGTGGATTGAATTAAATTATCATTTCACATTTGGTGATCTCGTGCAAGTAACAGGATACGATAAAGATGTGTTTCGAATTGTTGGTTTTCGTACAGAAGTATGGAGATATAAAAATGACGCATGGGAAGATACAATATACGAATTGTCACGAATTACGGATGGTGAATGGTTAGAAGCGGATGAGTCAGATTTAACGTTACTTGCCAATGCTCAAACGGCAAATGCAATTTTGAAGAAAATGAAACAAGATAAAGCTGGTATGAATAAATTAGATTTAGGAAAATTAAAGTCAATTAACAACTCGAAAAAAGTGAGTGTTAAGACAAATCGTCAAGAAATCATTGATGGATTACTTGATATTTATAACGATTATCAATTGTTATTTGATACATTTAAAGATGAAGAATACAAAATTGTTATGGATGTTGTTCATAATTATTTAGTTAAATTGACAGAGAAAAAATAGTTAACTAGAAAGAGAGAATAAATTGAACAACAACATATGCAGTATAAGGTATGCCTACAATTATTAAAAAAATAAAAAGCCATTTAATAAGAGAGTCTGCCCATTGATCTTCATGCATGAACTCTTCTTTTGTTTGTCCTACTTCTTGTTTTACCTCGTATTGGTATTCCATAATTAAATCCCCCTTTTTGATAGCTTGTACTACCATCGTATGCATCTCGTCCAAAGGATATAACCTATAAAAAAAGAAAAACTATTTTTCTAATCTCATATACATATTTTTGAGATTTTTTCATAAAACAGAAATAAAGGAGTGATGCTCATGAAGGAAATTGAAGTCGTAATTGATACGGAAGAGATTGCGGAGTTTTTTTATGAGCAACTAATTGAAAGAGGATACGTCCCAAAAAGAGAAGAAATTGAAGATCTCGCAGATATTACATTCGAGTATTTATTAGAGAAATGTATGATTGATGAAGTGTTTGATGAAGAAGATGAGTGAAAGTAACGACGGGCTTAACTCGTCGTTTTTTACTCTTTACAAACTTGTCACAAATCTAGCCAGCAATAGTTGGTATAATTAAAAGAAAATTTTACTCAAGAGGTGAAGGGATGTTCAAAAAAATTATTGATTCTTTATTAGGAAAGAAAAAGTATCGTTCGTATTCTAGTAGTGATTATCGCCATAGAGGTCGCTCTTATTCAAGTAGCGATTATAAGCGACGTTCATCTGGTTATGGGCATCATCATTATAAAAGAAAACGTAAAAGCCGTAGCTTCTTTTCAAGTAGCTGATGAAATGGCGTCGTATACTAGCTTTATTTGATAGACCACTGCGAAAAAATACAATCGTTGCAGAACGTTATAAAATTGAATCAGTAATTGGAATGGGCAGTTATGGGGTTACATATGTCGTTAATGACTTACAAATAAATAGATATAAAGTCTTAAAACAATTAAGACAAAGTAAACAAAGATATGAATCTGGGAGAAAATCATTTGAACAAGAGAAAATGATTTTACAAACATTAAATCATCATGCAATTCCTAGTTTATATGATCAATTCGTATGGGAGAAAAAAAGCTTTTTTGTAATGGAATATATGCCCGGTAAAAATTTCGAAGATTATATTTTTTTAGATGGGCATGTATATACAGAACGTGAAGTTTTAAAAATTTTATACGAAATATTAGAAATTGTATCGGTGTTTCATAGTGAAGGTATTATTCACCGAGATTTACGCATTCCAAACATATTAATGAAAGAAAATGAAATTAGTATTATTGACTTTGGATTGGCTAAATTGAAGGGTGAGGGTGATGAACGAGCTACGACTTATGAAGGTGAACAAGCTTTGATGCGAGAAGTTCACTTTCGTAGCGATTTTTATGCGCTTGGTCATTTCTCATTATTTTTATTATATGCAGGCTATGAATCTATTGAAAAACATGAGAAGCCATGGCATGACGAATTAACTTTGGAAAAATATAACCGTGAAATGCTTATGCGCATGTTACAAATAAAAACACCGTACTATGAAAATGTACAAGATTTAAAAAAAGATGTAGCTTTTGCTTTAGAAAGGATGGAGGATCCATGTTTCAAAAGTTTTTAGCAAGCGTTGGTATTGGTAATGCAAAAGTAGATACAGTTCTTGAAAAAGATGAGTATATTGTTGGAGAAGAGATACACGGGAAGGTTCATATAACTGGTGGTTCAGTTAGCCAACAAATTGAAAGCATTTACTTAACGTTATCAACATCGTATGTACGAGAAGTGGATGATAAAAAGGTAACAACAACATATGATTTAGAGCGAGTTCGTTTAACAGAACCTTTTTCTGTTGAGCTGAATGAAAAAAAAGAAATTCCATTTTCATTTAACATGCCAGTTGAAACGCCACTTACTCTTGGAATGAAAACAGTTTGGGTGCATACAGGCCTTGATATTAAACGCAGTATAGATCCAAGTGATCGTGATTACATTCAAGTGTTGCCCAATGCACTATTAAATAGTGTGTTAGAGAGTGTAAATCAATTAGGTTTTAAAGCGCGTCATATAGAATGTGAAGAATTACCGTATCGCTTACGTAAGCAAGTTCCATTTGCACAAGAATTTGAGTTTATTCCTGTTTCCGGAGAGTATTATGGGAAATTAGATGAACTAGAATTATTAATCTTACCAAGCGCTTATGATCGCCTAGAGATTATTATGGAAGTAGACAGAAAATCTCGCGGTTTAGCAGGTTTATTTGCAGAAGCACTTGATCTTGACGAGAAAGTGATTCGCTTTACAGTAACGAATGAAGATATACCAGTAATGAAAGAAAAAATTAACAATTATATTTTTTAATAAACTATGCATAAAAAAGAAATGGAGAGGAAAACTAAAACAACCGCTCCATTTTTTTGCATAGTGAGGTTATGTATGTGAAACGATATCGACATTTATACTTGTTAAGTTTTACGCTACTCATTTGTTTTGTCGTATTATCACTTTCGTATCATACCACTTGTATTGAGAAATTTGACAATATAGTCGCACATTTTATTCAAAGTTTTAGAAACGACTACTTGACAGCCTACTTTACTTGGGTGTCTTTTATCGGTTCCAAAAGAATATATTTTCCGTTACTCATCATTCTTGTAATGTATTTTCTCGTTAGAAAAAAGTTGCTTAGTGCATTACTTCTAACAATTAATTATTATGGATCTCGTTATTTAAACAGTATGCTTAAACTATGGTACGAACGAGCAAGACCTGATGTAACGCAGCTTGTTACGGCAACTGGATATAGTTTTCCGAGCGGTCATACGATGAATGCTACTGCTTTTTTAGGATTTATTGCATACGTCACAATTACAGAAGAACATATTACATTGCATAAAAAATTGTTGATTATTTTTATAGCGAGCTTTGTTGTATTATCTATTTCAGTTAGCCGAATATATCTTGGCGTCCACTATCCATCTGACATATTAGCAGGATGGGCAGCTGGCGGTAGCTGGCTCGTTTTATGTGTTATATTTCATAAAGCGTTTATTAAAAAAGAACCTATGTCATAATAGGTTCTTTTTCCATTGGCTCAACATGAATGTGTGCATGATAAATGCCAAACTTTTTCCGGAGCATAGCCTCGATGTTGTCAGTAATACAATGACTTTCACCAACATCCATACTAGCATCTACCTCGATTGTAATATCAACGTACGTTTGATTTCCGTACATACGAGCGCGAATATCCACGATATTTTCCACGCCACCTATATGTTCAATAGCATCAGCGTACTCTTCCATCTTATCTGGATCGATTCCATCCGTTAACATATGAGAAGCTTCTACGAAAATCTCCCATGCAGTTTTACAAATAATAAGACCGACAATTAAAGCGGCAATAGGGTCTAAAATAGGCATTTGGAACTGCGAACCGACAATACCTACTACTGTACCAATACTTACGAGAGCATCTGATAAATTATCCTTTGCAGCGGCTTCTAATGATTTGCTTTTTGTGCGCGCCGCAACCTTTTTCGTATATAAATACACACAGTACATAACGACAGCAGAAAATAAAGCTACCCATGCAGCAAGTACATTAGGTGCAGCTTGTTTTGGATTTAAAAAAGATTGAATGGCACTAACAACAACCTCTAATCCGACCGTTGCCATAATAAAAGAAGCAACAAGTGATGCAATTTGTTCAGCGCGCGAATGCCCATAAGGATGATCTGGGTCACGAGGTTTACGAGAGATTTTTAGACCGATTAATATCGCTAAAGAAGCACCGATATCCGTTAAGTTATTTAAACCGTCAGCACGTAATGCGCTAGAGAGGGTAATATAACTGATGATGATTTTCATAGAGGATAAAAATATGTAGGCCATAATGCTGACAATCGCACCTTTATCAGCTTCTTTATGAGAAAGAGTATCCATTTTAATCACTCACCTTTCTACAAGGAATTTCTTTCTATAAATAGAGTACCAAACGGAACTCGTGTGGGTCTATACAAACATTGTTGACGTTTTTTAGCTTTTTAAGAAGGGGATAACAAAGTTTCGTGAAGGAAAAATATGTTGTAAAGTGCAAAGTAAGGGTGCGAACTCGATTTTGATTGAGGGGATAGGTGAAAGGATACATGTATTATGATGAATCCGTATACTACATTGCTCAAAGGTGATTGGGCAAAATAAAAACCCTCTAAAAAATATTTTTCAGAGGGTTTTCATCTTAGTATGCTTCTAAAAACTCAGTAACTTGCTCTTCAGTTTTTGCATTAGCACTATGTAAGTGGCCTAGCTTCTCTCCATTTTGATATACAAGTAAACTTGGAATACCCATTACTTGATACTCTTCAGCGATACTTGGAAACTCATCTTTATTAATAGAATACCATTCAAACTTATTGAACTCTTCCATTACATCTCCGATAAAGTTGTCCATACGCACACAATCTGGGCACCATGTAGTAAAGAACTTAACAACTACTGGCTCCTCGCTTGCGATGATGTCTTTGAATTCCTGTTCAGATTTGATTTCTTTCATGTTTTTGACTCCTCTCAATGTCACACGGATAAGCTAGTATTTTTATGCAAAATCCGCGATTGCAAACATTTTGCAAACATTAGTGTTTTTGAAGAAAGTTATTTGCAAAATCTTCGACTGCTTTTTCTTGTAGGTCTGGTTCGACATAGGCGTAGGTGCTCAGTATGATACCTACGCTGTTAAGTCCTAAACGTCCGCTTTGTGATCTTTGGATGTATAACTTAGATACTAGAAACGAATATTAGGAACCTCACTTTTCTTTATAAGCTTTTTCATGAGCTGTGTCAAACTTCTGAAATTGCAGGGGTTACTATTATAGGGTGGGCAAACCAAATCCAAATTATTATATCCATCGCTATACCGTTCTTTATCTTCATTTATTTTTTGAAGATGTTCTTGAAGAGCATGTAAGGTGATTTCAGGCAAAACCATTAATCTTTTTCCTTTTAGGTCCATGAAATTGTTTTGTGACCTGAGAGAGGTAACGATAAACCGATAGAGTTCTTCTCTCCAAATCAATATCCTTCCATTGAAGCTTTAAGATTTCGCCTTTACGCATGCCACATGTAATAGCCAATAGATATGCAACATAGTATCTGCTATCTTTTGTACGATCTAAAAAACAAAGGACATCTTCTTCTGACCAAGTATTTACTGTTTTTTCTTTACCTTTAGGAGGGCTTACTACATCAGCTACATTCTTTTGATATCCAGCGAATGTATAGCGGAGAAAAAGCTTTTAAGAAAATGCAAAATTACCGCAACCCACATTTCAATTACATGGGTATGAGAGTAAACGTAGCTGGCGTGTGGGGTTTATTTGTAATAAATCGGAAAAAATAATCTATTCGTTTTGTTCGATGGAGAAATTAAGAAGCATAATTGCCATCCCTATTGGGAAATTGCTTACTACGGTGATGAGGGTAATGTTGTAAGAAGCTACCAGAAGGAAGAGTATGCGATATAAAAAAAGGACTAGCGGTTGCACCCGCTGTCCTTTAATAGGAGAAAAAGTATTCTTGTTTAGAACTACGCATAAACAGAAAATCTGCTTGTAATTAGTTTTACCCTCAATGTACGTGCTTATACAAAAAAGAGATAAGTAAAAAATACTTATCCCCAAGAAAGGAAATCCCAAGCACCAAAATGGCTCGTATTGGTCTGCAGGTTCAAAAGTAGTATATGTAGAACGAAACAATCTCATGCAAAAAGCAGACAACGCTTTTTGTTGTCTGCCAGTGGGTCGAATGAGTTAGCTAATTGTGATAAATTGCATTCCCATTACAAGAAGAGTGAAGCTGCTAGTTCAAACAGCTTGTTGGTATTATTTTCGATATTAAAAAAAATATACAGGAAAAGCAGATAAGTTAAAAAACCTACCTGCTTCTGCTGTAACAAATGAAAGAAGTATTAGCCGTGGATACGGCGGCTTGGAAATAGTATGTATTTTTATTTAAAAAATATTCAAGGGTTGAAGAAACATAGAATGTTTGATAAATGGTATCCATGAAATTAATCAGCTAATCAGTAAAACAAAAGTGAAAAACAATGAGCAAATATAATAATAAAAAGGTAAAACTAGATGACCATGTATTCGATAGTAAAGCAGAAGCGAATTATTATGCTGGATTAAAAATACGCCAAGCTACAGAGGGAATTTCAAGTTTCGAATTGCAACCAAGATCCATTTTGCAGCCAGCATTTATAAAGAGCGGAAAAAGATATCAGGCAATTACATATTGGATGAGTACGACAAATTAAAATGTGAAAAGAAAAACTAAAATAAGTAAATTTATGTATATTTTTAATGCATGTTCAGTTTGAAAAAATCTTTCTTTTGCAAAACAAAGCAGTTAGTTAATAAAACTAACTGCTCGTTGTACAAAAGAAACGCTCCGCTTACACAATAGATTGTAACCTAAAGTTGAAAAATAGTATGAACAGGGTTAAAAATGTGATTTAGAAATGAAAGGAAACATAATAAAAAAAGAGAAGCGCTTAATTAGGACACTCCTCTTAATGCCAATATACAATAACTATTCCATTATAATGTATAAGCATAAAATATTTAACAATTAGTTATGTGGTAAAAATTTCATTTTGTTTTAGGTTAAAATGAAAAAAGAGCACTTACAGTGAACTGAACGTCTAGGTTAGAAATATATGATTTGAAAAAGAAATAAGAACAAAATTTTATTATTTGCTCAATATAAAAGAGGAGTTAGCCCAGTTCAACTGCTCAGTACAGGGGTAATGATCTAGATGCATAGATATTATATGCCAAGTTATTGACTTTATTCGAGGAGAAATAAAGAATATGTATTTATTTGGAAAATATAGTTAGATAATTTCTTTAAGTAACAAGAGCAATAATGAAATAAAAGAGCAGCTAGCAAAAGCAAACTGCACCAATCATGGAATATGGTTCGAAATGGGGTGTCTATATTATTGACGGAATATTGAGTTTTAGTCAGGGGCACCTAGAGGTTTTCTTTTTTACTTAATCCATATCTCGCAAACAAAATAATGGCTAAAAATACAGATAATAAAAATGTCAGAAAGTTTGTTATTATGTCCCTGAGCATCGCTTTCCAGTTGTTTATTTTAGAGAATTCCATCATACCAATAAAAAAGTTCCTATTGTTAAAACTAGGAAAAGGAATAAACGATGAAAATTTATCGGAAAAGAAAGTCAGGAATTATCAATTTTACAAGAGCGTTAAGCATGATATGAATATAAAAATGGAAGTTTTGGGGTACCATTCAGGGTATTATTTTGGGCAGTGAATTTTCACATTGAAATCAACGTTATGATATTTCTACAGTTAATTGTTCTTTGAAAAGAGCATAATGTGAGGATAACGTATCTATGCGCTCTTAATCAATGATCATAGCTTCTATATCAAAACGCGTTATCTGAGAACGGGCATGGGCAGTAAGAATCCGAAAAGGACGAAAAGACCAATATCAATTATAGTAGACGCTGTCATGATCTGGTTGACGTCATGTTTGTTGTTAAGAAAAGATAAGGGGTGATGTAGACTTGCAAGTTAAAATATTATTAGTCTAAAACAGAAAATATAGACTAGTAAACAAACTGTTTTCACCATTTATTCATAGAATATGATGAATTCTATTTTTAGAGGAGGGAATCATATCTATGGGATGTAATAATAATTTTGGACATTCCCGAGATTGTAATAGATTTTGGGATGATTTAGTATTTTGCGGATGCGGTCGTAGACGCAGAAGAAACGATTTTAACGACTGTCATTGTAGACGTGACTGCGATTGTGATGAGTGTCGTCGCAGACGTAATCATGACCGTGATCATGATCATGATGATCGTCGAGATTGGTAAAGTCTCTTAAAAGAGTGCATATCTTTATAGCACTCTTTTTTATTGTGTTTTTTAATACTTAATAATTTGAAAGACGCAGTTTCAAACGGGTTTAACGTTTAACAAAACAAACGGACATAACGAACAAAAAAGAAAAGTAAGAATCAAATAATTCCTGCAAGGTGGAAATATACGATGGATAATCCGATAGCGCCAATAAATTCTGGTGAAATGTAAAAATCTGATTTAAATCTGTTTGTTTTTTGATTTTAAGTTTCTTGTCCCGTCTCCCTTAGATATTTTTATCTTACATGGGCATATACAAACCGAAAGGGATTTTGTAACAAATAAATGAGCAATATTTTTAAATAAGATTTATTTAGCGATTAGCTTAAGTAGTAAACTCATGGGAATTGAGGTGGCAGGTGAAATGTAGATGGCAAGACAGCGCAGTCCAGACCGTGATAAAGCATTCGAAATATACAGAGCAAGTAATGGTAAGAAGCCACTTGTTGAGATTGCGAAAAGGAGTGTTACTAATGTAAAGAAACTCAAAACAAAAGCCAAGTTAAAAAAGATGATAGATGATGGAGAGCTGGCGGAACAAGAACGACTCTTGAAGTATTTTAACGGTACACAAGATGGACTGGAAGTTGGCTATGCAAAAAGTAGCGTGAATAGCTGTTTACTCAGAAGAGTCCGTGTAGCACTGTAAGTCCGAAAGCTTAAAGGTGAAATGGTTGAAATATTTTTTTGAAGCGATAGATGTATGGAATGAGTAAATTAAGATTGCTTTTGCTAATATGAAAAAAGGTCCTGTTGTTTCCAACAGGACCTTTCCTAAAATGGCAAAGGGTAACTCTTACCTTACCCTTCTCGTATATAATACCTGAAAAAGATAGATGTGTATACAACAAGAAATTCCAATATAATTATTCGAATATAGTGTTAAGAAATAAAGGTGTGTAATTTGAAATAAGGAATTAAATTACAAATGTTGATTTGTTAAGTGATTGGAATGGATGCCTATCAAATTGTAGTGAATAAAGTAATATTGAGATAATAAAATATGTAATTTTGCATATCGGATTTTTAAAAGTAAACAAGGTTATAAAATATATAAATGTTACGGAAGTTGAGGAAATAAATACTAAAATTCATTTGATTTTTTCCTGAAATAAATAAATTCATTTGAATCGTAGTAAAAAATAGAGGTTTGCCTTAAACATTTATAAAAGTAAAGAATATTTATAACAAAAGGAGTAAATACACAGGTCCAATTTTTGTAATGATGGAGGGAATTGTTGTGGACATAACTCAAAGTATGGCACGAATAGTGGTTAACGGGAAAGATCTTCCGTTTAATTCAGTTAGAACTTCTGTATGGAATCAAGGGCCTGTAAATGATTTAATTGTTTCAACAAATCAGAGAATCGAGGAGTTTTATCAATTTATGTGGTCACAAGTGCCAGTCACACTTGCGATGTATTTTCTTCAGGGGGCGGACTTAATGAGGTTTGCCAGAATTATTGGGATTAATCAAAGTGTGACAGGAGAATATATATATCATTTCTCTTTGGGATAAAAGGAATGTAAAGTAGCTTAACAGCTACTTTTTTATTTTGCACAGGAATTTAGAAGGTGATGAATAGGAGATTAGAAAAATAAGATTAGAGCGTGATATAAGTAATTTGTGATTAACTAAAAGTACATAAGGGGTCCCACTATGAATATAAAATTTTTAAGGCGTACAAAAAATAAAAAAACAGAGAGACATAATTTTGTCCCCCTGTTTTTTATATTATTCACAAATAGTTCCAGTTGCTATACCAGTTGGAGCAACTCCTACTGGAACCGTATCTATAACTGTATTTGTAGCAGTATTGATAACAGAAACAGTATTGCTACCTTGGTTTGTAACGTAGGCGAGAGTGCCATCTGGTATGATGGTTACTTGATCCGGGGATAAAGCAACAGGAATTGTATCAATTATCGTATTTGTCGCCACACTTATTACCGATACATTATTACTAACTTTATTTACAACGTAAATACGAGTGCCATCCGGTGTAATATCTATACCAACCGGTTCAGAACCTACGCTAATTGTATTAATAACCGTATTTGTAGCAGTGTCAATAACAGAAACAGTATTGCTGTTTTGATTTGTGATTATGCTTCATAATTACCTCCTTTTAAAAAAATTAAATAGTAAGTACATGTGATAATCAATATTTGTTTCTAAATGTAATGTGTTTATGAGTATAAATTATATGTGAAATTCCCAAGAATGTTTTGTAAAAGTATATGTAAACAAAATGAAGGTGTTCTTATGAGACTAGTAGTATTGTAAAGATTTGATGGTAATTATAAGTTTAATTAAGCTAGGGTCTAATGGCGTTCCATTTAGAATTTTATTTTTTTATTTTGCTTTAAAAATTCAATCACGTTTAATAATTGAAACGAGTAAGTAAAATATGAAATTGAAGCGATTAAAAGAAATAATGAAATGAGAAACCTACTAAAAGCTAATGTACTAGTTTTCAGCACTTCCTAAAAAAAGAATCATACTATGGTTTGTAATAGCTTATATGGAAGTGAGTTGAAAATAATGTTTTATTCGTATTTTGCTAATCAAGCTGGTATGCGACCAGCGTATGGTACATCAATCACGTTTAGCGGAGCACAAAGTACAGTTCAAGCTGTTCAACAAGCGTTACAAATGCAACAACAAATGCAAATGCAGCAACAAGGTATCCAGCCGTATTATTCATCCGTGGAGTATTTTTACCCAGTGCATCAAATCACACCGTATGGAAGTTCTTTTCTTACTATCCCATATGGAACTGTATTTAATCTATAAATTGAAAGTTTAATCAGTAGGGGGCAGGTATCCAAAACTAATAATTAGCCTTCACCAATCGGATATAAACGGGCAACCTGTCTCCTAGCTAGCTTTCTCGCATGTGTCGAATTTTTTTGGAGTCTTATTACCCGTAAATGGTGAGGTGTATATGCAGGCGTCAAAGAGTCCTTACCTACTAATTGGAAATAACCGATGTAATAATCTTCGTACATACTATAAGTGGAGTTTTTTGATGAGAAAATACCGATAAAAAAGAGCATTATTTTATATTATGACAAATGATGGTTAATGGCTCTGTATGAAAGGATATATCCAGACATAACATCACATATTTTGTTTATAATTGTAAATAGTTATTAAAATGTATAAATAATATTTCTTTTTTTATAAATAAAAAAGGAAAAATAATGCAACTTTTTATTTTGCTTATTCGTGATATATATGAAAGGAGGAGGGGGGATGGAGATTGAAGAAATATATAAGGTTTATATAAACGATGTGTATCGGTATTTGTTTTCCCTTTCTCGCAGCCATCATGTAGCGGAGGACTTGATGCAAGAGACTTTTTATCGAGCGTATCTGTATTTAGAAGACTATGAAAATCAAAAGGTGAAATCATGGCTTTTTAAAGTGGCATATCATACATTTATTGATTTTGTTAGGAAAGAGAAAAAAGTAACTTTTGTAGGAACAGAGGAATTAGAGACAATACAAGCGGGGGAATCTACAGAAGAGTACGTAGTCGCCAAAAATAGTTACGAAAAATTAATTCAGATTATTCATACTTTACCAGTGGTAGAGGCGCAAGCTATTTTATTATGTGACGTACATCAATTAACGTACGAAGAGGGTGCTTCTGTATTAGATTTAAAGTTAAACACGTATAAAAGTCACATATTTCGCGGGAGAAAGAGATTAAAAGAATTGTTAAAGGAGGAAAAGAGTCAAAATGACAAATGATAAACCTCATTCTGAACAAGATGATTATAAAGAATTGTTACAAGAAGCTCTTCATCAAAGGCCGGATTCACTTTCTAATGGAAAACAGGAGCAAGTGTTGAAAATAGGTAAAAAAAGAGCGCGTATTACGAATGTTTTAATTGTATTTACTTTTTTATTACTTATTCAACCTATTATATATATATCTACACTCTTATATTATACATTGGCACCTACAAACGCAATGGAGATACGGAATGTAGTAAATCAAACGTTAAGTGTAACAGAACCAAATGTATTTTTGAAAGATAGGGGCATGGAGCAAACGTTGTTACCGCTTAGTTTGCAATTGCATTTTGATTTGTATAAAAGGGTAGGAAAGAAAGATATTCGAATAGGAGAAGAGAAAACAGATTATGTATTTAGTAGAGCGACGAAAGTAACTCGTAAATATACAACAGATGAAAAAATTCCAGAAGTCCCATATATAGATAATGAGGTGTTGTCTCATCCTAATAACTATAATACGTCGTACAATAGTAGCGAAGAAGCGCAGGTATTAAAAGGACTTCCACAAGAATCTGTTGTAGAAGCATTTGTATCTTTTAGGGAATTATTAAGTGTACAAGAGGTAACCGATACGTTTCCTGCTATTGATATTGTGTGGTATGCCGTTCATACAGGATTAGAGGAGAAGCAAATGAATGATGAGGGGATGTATGTAGCCCCGATTGGTTTTCCAGCAGATATAATGTCCATGCCAAGTGGTGTTTTTGTAAATGATTCACCTCACGAGGAACAATTCATTGATGTTTTAAAGTCATTACAGAAGCATGAAAGTTTAGCGGTGAAGTTATCTAGAGCGAAAGTATTAGAGTTGTCAAAGCGTATTTCTTTTCTTGAAAAAAATGGGATAAAAACATATGGGGCAGTTGTAACAGGACCTAAAGTAGAAATTGAAAAATTGATGATCAACGAAAAAGTTAGAAACTTGAAAGTAGGTGAAGTGAGGTTATGGAATTGGCATTCTTAAAAAAAAGAAAGAATCATATTTATAAACAGGAAACGTGGATGGGGACTATTTCATTAATTATTGCCTTTCTAGCGTTATTGTATTTGAACATTATTTTGCTTATACAAGAAACATTTATAGGTAAAGGTTTTCTGCAAATAGTTGGTATTGGATTGGTATGCTCAGTCATAGGAATGATCACAAAAAGAAAAAGTCGGAAATATGCATTGTGGGCATGTAGATTATATCTTTTTATGCTGCTGTTTGCTATATTTGGATATATGTTAGGTTGGATGATAAGTTTTGGGCCATAAATATGTGAGAAAGAGCGAATGTAGATTCGCTCTTTTTTATGTATTTAAAGTAAAATAGATAAAAGAAGCATCCATTAAATTTGAATGGAGTGCACTATACATCTAGGTTGTATTATTATAAATATCTTTTCCGCTCACGTACATATAAATAAGCGGCAAGTATAGTGCTAAAACAATAGCTCGTCCAAACATTGCGAATCCCTCTTACATAATATGTAGTAATAAGCATGAAAGGGGAACTAGTATGTCTTGCTATAACTACTGTAAGTATTGTAAAGAGTATAAAAAGAAACAGCATGATTGTTGTAAGAACACGAGTAAGTATAATGACAACAAGGATAAGCTTGTTAGGGCATCAGCATTTAGAGCTAGAAATACGGTGGATCAAACGGTTCCTGCCAATACTTTTGTAAAGGTATTGTTCCAAAATGAACAATTTGATTTAGCAAATGAGTATAATCCAGCAACGTCTATTTTTATTCCGAAGACGCAAGGAGTTTACTCTATTATTGGAACAATTGGTTTCTTTCCAAACGATCCGAGCTTAAATTATAGAGCTCGTGTAGAAATTCGTGTAAATGGAAACGCAGCAATAGCTATAGATAATGACTTTTTCGGTCCAATTAATTTTGGGAATGTAGTAAGTGTTTCAACGATTATACAATTGAATGAAGGAGATCAAGTTGAGGTTTATGCACAAAGTAGTATAGACGGCGTTTTAAGTTCATCGGAAGACGGCTCACATTTCGAAGCGGCAAGATTTCCTTCTCCAATTAAATAAGAATAAAATACTTTTCAGTAGATTTACTTAATCCCCTTTACCAAATGGTGGGGGATTATTATTGTTTTTCTGAAATATATAAGTAAATAGGTTAAGTATAGTTTGATTCATGAAAATTTCACATACTAGGAAATAAAGTTGAAAGTGCTAGCTTATTATGACTATTAGATATTCTGCGGGTAATAAACAGCGTATAAAGAAATGAGTAACATAGTTGTAAAAGTTCTTTGGCATTACATGTGCTAGCTGTCTAACTGAATAGAAAAGATATCTTGATTTATGTCTGTATAATTACATTTTTTCTTTACCATATGGAAATTACATATTTATCAAAGGTTTATGAAGGTATTGCTATTGAATAGAAAGGAATAACATTAAGGCGACTACACTATATAAAAATAAAATAAATCCTAAGATGAGTAGTATTGGATGCAACTTGAACATGTTTGACCTCCTTGAGTATATAAAGATTTTAATATAACTATGGTCAATTTAGAAGGGAAATATATTAGATGAATATAAAGTTTGATTGGATACACTAATGTAACAGAGGAGTAAAAGTATAATAAATAATGGAGTAATATTGAATTCACATTGATTAAATTGTTTATAAGTAAGCAGGAGGAGATGGCCTATGAAATATAAAAATAAACAGGTTTATCCCGTAAATGCCCGATTGGTGAGAGCGGATTAAAGTTTCACTTCATATGCATAGGATGAGGGATAAATAAAAAAGAGCATACATAAACAGTACGCTCTAAAGAAAGATAGGTTTTATGAGTGGATAATCTCCATACGATAATATATGTTCTGTTAATAAAAACGTGTGAAAAATCAATAGAATATCAATGGAATATCATGAAATGAGTAATTTTAGTCTTTTACCAAAGTTGTTTAGCTAATCAAATTGTGGAGAGAATGGATTAACAATTGGATAATGATTGCACTTCAGTTTCGTATTTCTTATAGTCTGGATATTGGGTAATAGTTTGACACCTAGGTGTGGAAAGTTGATTAATTATAGAAACATTTGTAATGACCTCGTTACAAGGACCGAAAAATGTAATTTTTAGTTTTGAGTTTGGTGGAACTTTGAAAACGATAGGTTTTTTTTCCATGAAATCAGCTCCTAAGACGCAGTATGGTATACTGCGTTTTTTGTTTGGTTTGTAATAGCGTATTAATATATAATATGAAATTTTTAGTTGAGTTGATAATGATATGGAGTTTTATGGTGTAATCAGATTATGAAAGATTAGTAGAAACTTAATTAAAAGGTTGTATGTTTTGAAAAACAATATAGATTCCCTTTATTTATATTATAGATAGCTAGTATTAAGTATAGGTGGCTTTCAATAAAACAAGCTTTGAATATGATAATAAAAAGGGGAGGAATTGTATTGGGTTATATTATCGATATTTCAAAATGGAATGGAACTATAGATTGGGGGATATTGCAGCATCTCAGCTAGATTTAGTTATTGCTAGCGTTCAAGATGGCTCGAATACGATAGATTTTATGTATCAAAATTATGTGAATGAAATGAATTACATGTAGAAAACACATTGTTTACACATCAACATTGTATAGTTGTTTTTGTATCATAATAAAAGTGAGGTATTTTGAATTGAAAAAGAACAAGCTATTTTTAGGAACAATTATTTCATGCGTAGTACTGGCATTATCTGCATGTGGTTCCTCAGAAAACGTAGTAACATCAAAAGTAGGAAATGTTACAGAGAAAGAATTAAGTAAAGAATTAAGACAAAAATATGGAGAAAGTACTTTATACCAAATGGTGTTAAGTAAGGCATTACTAGATAAATATAAAGTTTCAGATGAGGAAGCGAAAAAACAAGTTGAAGAAGCAAAAGATAAAATGGGTGACAACTTCAAATCGACTTTAGAACAAGTTGGATTGAAAAATGAAGATGAATTAAAAGAAAAAATGAAGCCAGAAATCGCATTTGAGAAAGCGATTAAAGCGACTGTTACAGAAAAAGATGTAAAAAATAACTATAAACCAGAGATAAAGGTAAGTCACATTTTAGTGAAAGATGAAAAGACCGCTAAAGAAGTGAAAGAGAAAGTAAATAATGGTGAAGATTTTGTGGCTTTAGCGAAGCAATACTCAGAGGATACTGGTTCAAAAGAACAAGGCGGAGAAATAACTGGTTTCGCTCCAGGGCAAACAGTGAAAGAATTTGAGGAAGCAGCATATAAATTAGATGCAGGACAAGTAAGTGATCCGGTAAAAACAACTTACGGTTACCATATTATTAAAGTGACAGATAAAAAAGAATTGAAGCCATTTGATGAAGTGAAAGATAGCATTCGTAAAGACCTAGAACAGCAAAGACTACAAGATACGACAGGGAAATGGAAACAACAAGTAGTCAATGACTTATTGAAAGATGCTGATATTAAGGTGAACGGCAAAGAATTTAAAAATACATTTGAATTTCTAGAAAAAAAATAATGACTGTAATTAGAAAAGGGAACCTATACAGGTTCCCTTTTCTAGTTAGTGTGTGAGTTATAAATAGATAGTAAGACAATACAATATTACATATAAATATTAAGAATTACAATAGGAATTTATGTAATTATTTTAAAGTAGAATAATTATTACTTCCAAAAATGTTGATATTATAATGTTTTATTTATTTAATTTCATTAAATATAAAGTGAATTTCTTATTTTTTACTCACTATTTGTAGGTAGTACGATTGGTGTAGGCCAATTATTAGTCGGGAATGAACAAAACTTGAGTTGATTTAAGTTTTACTTTTTTGAAGTGGATAAACATAGTTTGCAGAATGAAACATACATTAATATTGATGCTAAATGAAGTAAAAAGTAAAGCATTCCATTAAAATGGATATTCTTCTTAGTATGGAATTTTCAGAGGAAGAATGAACATTTTTAAATGGATTATTGAATAGATAAATATATTACGTAGGAGGAGAACATGTGAAAGTAATTTTTCAAAGAGAAGATGCAGGGAAAGTTTTTGAATCGAACGATGAAGATATAAGTAACTTATTAGCTATTTTAAAAGAAACGAAAGGGATTAAGATCGGGATGATTGAGTATGAAGTATTAAAATACGAATTAGAGTATTTTCGTAACCCCAAAAAAGCAGTAACAGAGAGGGAGTTACATATAATAGTACAACCAAGATATATGAAATAATTAGGAGGAATTATTTATAGATAGTCTTATACCGTATGTAAGAAAAGAGAGTGTTTAAATTGCTCTCTTTTCATAGAAACTTTGTGAGTTCGTTCTTTATAATATATGCTGTCATTTATAGATGGTTAATAAACTTGAAAATTAAAACTTTTTTTGTTGATTTGTGAACGTCCTATTAAATAAGAAGTGAAAAGCTCATTTGAAGAAGAAAAAATAAGTAATTTAAATTATATTTTATTAAAAATATAATTATATCTCTTCTCAAAAGAACGTAGGTTCGTGTATAATTAGAACGAATGTTCTTGTGGTGTAAATAGTATACGATTTAGAAATAAAGTGAAACTTTATTTACGGGCAGTTGATTTTCAACTTACTTTCCTCGCCTGTAGCGAATATTGAGGTAGGAACTTACCTGTCTATTAATACGGGGTAAATATGGGCCAAGCAATTATGAAAGAATAATCGAAGAGCAATATGTATGAAATAAAATGGATAAATGATCAAGGAGATAAAGAAATGAATGATGCAAAGGTGCAGAAAGTAGAAAGAGAATGGGTTCCGTTTACAGTAATGTCTGAACAGTTGTTAAGTATGCGAGAGGTTGTTGGAGAAAAATTTAAAGTACAAAAACCGCTCGTAACAAACGAAGCTAAAGAAAGAATTTCTGATACATTATTAACATCCTTTTTGTCTGAAAAAGAAATATTGGTGACATATTTTGAAGATGGATATATCCTTACAAGTTATATGACAGTTGTGCATATAAACCCGCTAAAGCGCATAGTAATATGTACTGACGCTTTTTATAGAACTTATGTATTAAATACTTCGGATATTATTGAAATAACGTAAAGAAAGCTGAAATTTAAGTTTTAGCTTTTTTATTTTTGTTAGATGAGAGATAGAAATAATAAAACGAAAAAGCAGCTAGCTTCATACTAGCTGCTAAGCCCCAGGGAAAGGGAGAAAAAGATAGGGTACTCCAAAAATCAACAATAGCTGTGTAACAGCCTGATTATAGTATAGACAAGTTTAAAATTTCTAAACAAAACGATGGAAAATAGGATTAGGCTGTACCCACTTGATTTTGATCTGCAAGGTCAGAATCAAACGTATTAGTCGCGCTCACGCCATTAAAAGTGTTAACAACAAAACCAACGTTTGAAGCACCAGATCCATTATAAGCCTTCGTATTTTCTTTCGGAGAAACGTTGTAGAAATCACCTAAGTTAAATGAACCGTTACTATTTTGTACAACTAAATTCCCTACAACTGAGGGCATGGTTTTCACCCGCTTTACAATCATTTGTTAACACTACTATATGATACTATAGTTCAAATGGTTCATGTAACAAAGATTGTGGAATAGTAAATCATTTGAAGTGTAGCTTAATCCCACAATAAAAGTATGTTAAAATTAATGTAAGGATGAGTAATTAAAAATAGTGATTGTATAATTAATATATACGAAAACAAAGGAGGCAAAATGTAATGAATAATGTTATAAAAAAAGTAGATTTAACAGATGCAAAATCAAGTAATCTTGTTGCACTTATTTATAGCAATGAAGTTATATTGGTCGAAGAAGCATTTTGTCCAAATGAAATAAAATTAAAATTTAATGAAATTGCAATTTTATCGGCTATTAAAACAGCACATATAACGAAAGTATCCATCAGAAAAGAACTGGAAGCAATTTTTCATGACACTGGTGTTTTATTTGTAAAGCATAGTGTTGATTATGGTAACAGTCACTCTATCACTATGCATTTTGAGCAATTTAAAAAGTTGCAACATGAGATTGAGAATTTATGTAAAAGTATGTAATAAGAATAAATGAAGATTTTTTCATAGAGGTGAACAGTTCTATGTTGAAAAAATGGGTTGAAAATTTTTTAGATGAATCTAAATGTAAACATAAGTATAGTGTTATTAAGATACAGGACAATGAAGATTTTAAAAAGGGTAAGCTAGGTGTAGCTTATGTGTATCGGTGTGAGAAATGCGGGAAAGAGAAGCTGAAATTTAAAAGTAATAACGAAATAAATAATGATTTTTTTGATATATAAACAAGGGTAACTGCTAGCGTTACTCTTTTTCTTTATATAAAAACTCCTTCTAAAGTATGAAATGAGTTGATACTTTAGTAAATGGCTGAATGTAAAAGGAGATAATAAAATGTTGTAAAGGAGATATGTAAAATTTCAATTTTACATAAGTAGAAAAGTTGAAGTGGTAGGTTTTTTTGCATTAGAATAGAATATATAGCAGTAGAAGAGATATTAGTAGTAAATTAAAATAATTGGTTTTATTAGCGTACGAAGAGAAGAGAGATAAAAAATACAAAGCAAGGAGTTTTCAAGCGATGATGTATTTGTTGGCAATTCTACTTCCACCTGTAGCCGTATTATTTTGTGGAAAACCATTTCAAGCAATAATTAATTTTATATTAACATTAATATTTTGGGTTCCAGGGGTTATACATGCGATTTTAGTTGTACACGATAAAAAAGCAGATCGGCGATTAAAAAAACAAATTCAAGCATATGATGACATGAATAAGAGAAATAGAAGATAGCTGAGTTGTGAAATGAAAAAAGAAAGGGGGATTACCTCCTTTCTTTTTTCATTTCGTTTAAGTTTAAATTTAAATTTTAGTATAGCGGAAAGAATTTTTAATATAAGTATTGTGATAATTCGTTTTAGAATGTGCATTTAATAAACCGATGTAAATGTTTTCAGGCACGTTAAAGAAATCATACATTCCATTCTTTAATTGAATACGTAAAATCATAGAAAATGGATTATAGCCAACAGCAACTATACTTTTTGAAATCACGGGAGATAATTCCATTATTACGCAACTCCTTGCTTTTCAATTTTTATAATTTCTTGTAGATGTTGGGGTTGGGATGTTGAAATCCTTATAATTAAAGAGGTATGATACTTATATGCAATATATTAAATGTTCGTTATACGTAATTATAAGGAAGTTCACACGAAGTACATATCGTTGTGCTATTTTTATTTCACCTTTGATTTATAAATAAGAAAATATTGACCATTTGAAAAAAAGGTATATTATTTATACGAGGTATTAAAAATTCACTTTTTACATTCTATGCTTAAAGGGGCAGCATTATTAGGAAAAATAGAAGTGAAAATACTTTGTATAAGAAGTATTCTAAAATTTATAATCTGTGAATTAGGAAAATATTGAATGCTCCAGGTCAATATACTTTCTTAATTAAATTCATTTTAGAAAGTGACCTCAATATTTTTTAAGTAAATCAACGGGAGAATTGAAAGGCAGGAGAAAGTAACATGTCAGAAAATTATCGTTCTCGAGAGGAGCGACGACAAGTTAAGAAGAAAAAACAGCCAGCTTCTAAAACACAAAAACCAAAAGGTAAAACATCATTCTTTCGCAAGTTTTTAATTACTTGTTTATTACTTGGTATTGTTGGTTTAGTGGCGGGGGTTGCTACCTTCTTCGTAATGATTAAGGATGCACCAAAACTTGAGAAAGCAAAACTTGTTAATCCGTTATCCTCAAAAATTTATGATAAAAATGGCGATTTGGTATATGAATACGGGAAAGAAAAGCGGACGAATGTTACGTATGATCAAATTCCTAAATTAGTAGAAAATGCATTTTTAGCAACAGAAGATGCACGTTTTTATGAGCATAGCGGAGTAGACTTCAAAGGTACTGCCCGTGCTGTTTTGGTGAGTCTTAAAGGAGATTACGGTTCACAAGGTGGAAGTACAATAACGCAACAGGTTATTAAAAACTACTTCTTATCGATGGAAAAAACATCAAAACGTAAGGTTCAGGAAATATATTTAGCGTATAAACTAGAACAACAATATTCAAAACATGAAATTTTAGAAATGTATTTAAATAAAATTAACTTAGGAAACCGTTCATACGGTATCGCAACAGCAGCACAAAACTACTATGGTAAAGAATTGAAAGAGTTAACATTACCAGAAGTTGCGATGCTTGCAGGTTTACCGAAAGCACCGAATAACTATGATCCATCGAAACCAGAAAATGTTCAAAGGGCAACAGAAAGAAGAAATGTTGTACTAAAATTAATGAATCGACATGGTTATATTACAAAAGCAGAAATGGAAGAAGCATCGAAAGTACCCGTGGATAAAAATATTAAGAGTGCAGCTGAGCTACAAGCGATGCCATATCCTGCATTTATGGATGCAGTAGTGAAAGAAGTAGAAAAGGAAATACCAGATGTAAATATTGGATCTGATGGTTTAGAAATTTATACAACATTGGATCCAAAAGCACAGAAATTAGCTGATAACATTTTGAATACAAATATTATTAATTATCCAAATGATAAATTCCAAGGTGCTTTCACATTTATGGATACGAAAACAGGTGAGGTTCGTGCTATAGGTAGTGGGCGCGGTGAAAATAAAGCAGTATTTAAAGGGCATAATATGGCAATTGAATTAGATCGTGCAGCTGGTTCAACTATGAAGCCAATCTTTGATTACGGTCCTGCAATTGAATACTTAAAATGGGCTACGTATCATCAAATTGATGATTCTCCATTTAAATATTCAACTGGACAAGAACTTCGAAATGCTGACAGAAGTCATTTAGGCCCAATTACTATGCGTGAAGCGTTAAAAATGTCACGTAACGTTCCAGCAGTTAAAACTGCAAAAGAAGTAGGACTTAATAAATCAAAGGAATTCTCTGAGAAATTAGGTATTACATTTAATAAAGCGCCGGCAGAATCTACAGCTATTGGTACAAACGAAGTATCACCAACTGAAATAGCGGGTGCTTATGCGACATTTGGAAATGGTGGAAAGTATGCAAAACCGCATTTTGTTAAGAAAATAGTTTATCCAGACGGAAAATCACAAAGTTTTGAGCAAAAACCAAAACAAGTTATAGCTGACTCTACAGCATATATGATTACTGATATGCTTCGCTCAGTAGTAACATCAGGTACTGGTACAGCGGCAAATATAAGTTCTTTAGATGTAGCTGGAAAAACAGGTACAACAAACTATGATTCAAAACAATTAGCGAAATTTAATATTCCGGAAAGTGCAACTCGTGATAGTTGGTTTGCAGGTTATACGCCGCAATATACGATGGCAGTATGGACTGGATATATGAAAGATGGTAAAGACGAGTATATTAGTAGCAAAAATACGAAAATTGCACAACTGATCTTTAAAGAAATGATGAGTGAAATGGCTACGGATAAATCACGCTTTAAAATGCCTAGTAGTGTAATTCAAGAAGGCAGTGAGTTACGTATAAAAGGTGAAAAACGTGATTCTTCTCCAAATACGAGCGTACCGGATACAACGGAAAAACCAAAACAAGATCAGCAGCAAAAAACTGAAGAAGAGAAAAAGCAAGAAGAATTAAAGAAACAGGAAGAACTGAAAAAACAAGAAGAAGAAAAGAAACAAGAGGAACTTAAGAAGCAAGAAGAACAAAAGAAACAAGAAGAGCAAAAGAAACAAGAAGAAGAAAAGAAACAAAATGAACAAAATAATGGAAATGGTCAAGGGACAACACCTCCAGCAAATAACGGAGGAGGCCAAGGAAATACGACACCTCCAGCAAATAACGGAGGAGGTCAAGGAAATACGACACCTCCAGCAAATAATGGAGGAGGCCAAGGAAATACGACACCTCCAACAAATAACGGAGGAGGCCAAGGAAATACAACACCTCCAGTAAATAACGGAGGAGGCCAAGGAAATACGACACCTCCAGCGACCACACAACCAGAGACTGGCGGTAATGCAGGAGAGGCCCCTGCTAATAATGGGCAATAAGAAAATTTTATAAAAAATATTAAAAAGCACTTAAGATTTGTATACATTACATTCTTAGGTGCTTTTTTCGTTTAAATGTTAAAAGTACCATAGAAATTTTGAAAATAAATAGAAGGGAAATGATAAAAAACTTGAGCCTGAGGTAGTGGAGGATAACTTTGGCTTTGAAACATAGTACTACTTGGATGTGCGCCATGATGCCAAAATGAGGGAGTAACTTGACCTGGAATTTGATATTGTTGCCAAGTTGCAGGAAGTTCAATTCCTACATCGGAACTAGCTGTATGAACAGCTGGAACGTGTATCCCAGGAGTCGAAGGAACAACGGCTGTTACTCTTGAAGAGATCCACATAACATAATCACTCCTAAGTTGTGATAATAAAGTAGTATATTCTATTCACGCGTGTAAAGGTACATATAGATAGGACTTTAGGCTAATGTATACATATAAAGTTGTAAGACCAATTTAAGTTGATGGTGGACCATTTATTATAAAAAGATACGTCTATTTACGGAGGGAAAAGGAACTAAGAAAATGTAAAATGGAGGTGTTAATTACAAGCAGCGATGATTACAATTGTTGATCCGAGTAAAAGAGGAGTCGCTAACGCTTCATTCTTTACCGCATTTGATTTAGGGATTGGACTTGGTGCGATTTTACTTGGAGTTGTTTCGCAAATGTTTGGTTACCGTATTTTATTTGCAGGTAGTGCAATTTCAGGATTAATTGCTTTCATTATTTTTGTCATTTTTGTAAAACAGCGATTAGGTAAAAAAGAATTTGCGTAAACGAGAATAACAAAGAGGGGGATTTTAATTGAACATAACGATTTACAATGGTTTAACATAATAATAGTTCAATTCAGCCTGACTATTCTTGAGGGATAGTTTCTAAGAAATTAGATAGGAAAATCGTGTCAGTTGAGAAAGAAGACATTCTATTTTTGATGGACGTTGATAATGTTTGGTACTTTAAAAACTATCATGTAGTTGAATTTTATCATGAGGAAATGGTAGAAATTTAATTTAATTATGTAAAATAATAACTTTTTTAAAAGTAAATAAGTTTTATATAAGAATTATATTGATGGGATAGTGAAATAAATTTCATGTAGAAACGAGTTGTATATGTATACAACTCGTTTTTTTTTATTTTCTTAAAAAAATTGAGCGAATGATATATTCTACGGGATTTTCTCGTTCATTCTTATATTTTGTTTTAATAAAACACGAAAAGAAGTCTGTCCTTTCTTTATAAAATATGAAAATTATTTTTGAAAAATTGTATTGTTACATCGGTAAAAGTATAGGAAACTTATCATTATAAAATAAATTGAAATCTTCTAAAAACTCTGATACATTGAAATAGAAATGTAGTTTCATAGTATTGTAAAGGCTTACAGTTATGTGCACGAAGATCTATTAGGATTGGAGGAAATAATGATGAAAGCTGAAGAAAAATTTTCCCCGGGATTAGATGGTATAGTGGCAGCAGAGACGAAAATCTCGTTTCTTGACACAGTGAAAGGTGAAATTGTAATTCAAGGGTATGATTTAATCGAACTCTCAAAAACAAAAGAGTATTTAGACATTGTGCACCTTTTATTGGAAGAACATCTACCGAATGAGGATGAAAAAGTAACACTTGAAAAGAAATTAAAAGAAGAATACGCAGTACCAGAAGGTGTATTCAACGTACTGAAGGCATTACCGAAAGAAACGCATCCTATGGATGGATTACGTACAGGTGTGTCCGCATTAGCTGGTTACGATAATGATATTGAAAACCGCTCATTGGAAGTAAATAAAAGCCGCGGGTACAAATTATTGAGTAAAGTACCGAACATTGTAGCGAATAGCTATCACATTTTAAATAATGAAGAGCCAATTCAACCTCTTAAAGAACTATCATATAGCGCAAATTTCTTCTGTATGTTAACAGGTAAAAAGCCAACTGAACTTGAGGAAAAGATCTTTGATCGTTCCCTTGTTTTATATAGTGAACATGAAATGCCAAACTCTACATTTACAGCGCGCGTTATTGCCTCTACGCAATCCGACTTATATGGTGCTTTAACAGGTGCGGTTGCATCTTTAAAAGGTAGCTTACATGGCGGTGCGAACGAAGCAGTTATGTACATGCTTTTGGAAGCTGGTAATGTTGAGAAGTTTGAAGAGTTGTTACAGAAGAAACTATACAACAAAGAAAAGATTATGGGCTTTGGACATCGTGTATATATGAAAAAGATGGATCCAAGAGCACTCATGATGAAGGAAGCTTTAAAGCAGTTATGTGATGTAAAAGGTGATTATACACTATATGAAATGTGTGAAGCTGGGGAAAAAATTATGGAGAAGGAAAAAGGAATTTATCCGAACCTTGATTATTACGCTGCTCCAGTATATTGGATGCTTGGTATCCCAATTCAACTTTATACACCAATTTTCTTTAGCTCTAGAACAGTGGGACTATGCGCGCACGTAATTGAGCAGCATACGAACAATCGATTGTTCCGTCCACGTGTAAATTATATTGGCGAGCGACATGTACTTAGTAAATAAGAACAACTGGGGAGTTGTTAGCGCCGCCCGCCAGATGGGTGTTTGACCGACACCCATCATTAATAATAACGAATTTTCGACAGAAAGGGAAGGATAGCATGATTAAAACAAATGAAATTAAACAAAAAGATGCATTATTAGAAGAGATTACAGATTATGTATTAAATAAAGAGGTAACAAGTCCAGAAGCATTCAGTACTGCTCGTTACGTATTACTTGATACACTTGGATGCGGAATTTTAGCATTGCAATATCCAGAGTGTACGAAATTACTAGGACCAGTTGTACCAGGAACAATCGTGCCAAATGGTACACGTGTACCAGGTACGTCATATGTACTTGATCCAGTGAAAGGTGCATTTAATATCGGCTGTATGATCCGTTGGTTAGACTATAACGATACTTGGCTTGCAGCAGAGTGGGGACATCCATCTGATAACCTAGGCGGAATTTTAGCTGTGGCAGATTATATTAGCCGTGTTCGTATTTCAGAAGGAAAAGAACCGTTAAAAGTACGTGAAGTATTAGAAATGATGATTAAAGCACATGAAATTCAAGGTGTACTTGCTTTAGAAAACAGCTTAAACCGCGTCGGTCTTGACCACGTATTATACGTAAAAGTGGCAACAACTGCTGTAGTTGCTAAAATGCTTGGTGGAACACGTGAAGAAATCTTTAATGCGTTATCACATGCGTGGATTGATAATTCTAGTCTTCGTACATATCGTCATGCTCCAAATACAGGATCACGTAAATCATGGGCAGCAGGTGATGCAACAAGCCGCGGTGTTCATCTTGCGATGACTGCTCTAAAAGGTGAAATGGGTTATCCAACAGCTTTATCTGCACCGGGCTGGGGATTCCAAGATGTATTATTCAATAAACAAGAATTAAAATTAGCTAGACCACTAGAGTCTTATGTAATGGAAAATGTATTATTTAAAGTTTCATATCCAGCAGAATTCCACGCACAAACAGCTGCAGAATGTGCTGTGAAATTGCATCCAGAAATTAAAGAAAGATTAGATGAAATTGACCGTATTACAATTACAACGCATGAATCAGCAATTCGTATTATTGATAAAGAAGGTCCATTAAATAACCCAGCTGATCGTGATCATTGCTTACAATACATTACGGCAATTGGTTTATTAAAAGGAGATATCGTTGCGGACGATTACGAGGATGCAGTAGCAAATGATTCACGTGTAGATGAATTACGTAATAAGATGGTTGTTGTTGAAAACAAACAGTACAGTTTAGATTACCTTGACCCGAACAAGCGCTCAATCGCCAACGCTGTTCAAGTTCATTTTAAAGATGGCACTGTAACAGAAAACGTGGAATGTGAATACCCACTTGGTCACCGTTTCCGTAGAGACGAAGCAATTCCAAAAGTTGTTCAAAAATTCACTGCAAATATGGCAGGTCATTATTCTAGTAAACAACAAGAGCAAATTCATGAAGCTTGTTTAAATGAAGAAAAACTAGAAAATATGAATGTAAATGAATTTGTAGATCTATTCTTAATTTAATAATAGGGGGAATTTAGAATGGCTTGGGTTGTGAATAAACAGTCAACACAAGAGGAGCTTGCGAATCGCTTCCGAGCTTTAGTAGAAGCAAATGAAATTTTACAAATTCCAGGTGCTCATGATGCAATGGTAGCTTTAGTTGCGAGAAATACAGGTTTTTCAGCTCTTTATTTATCAGGAGCTGCTTATACTGCAAGTAAAGGGCTACCTGATTTAGGAATCGTGACTTCTACTGAAGTAGCAGAGAGAGCAAGAGATCTAGTAAGAGCTACAGACTTACCAGTTCTTGTTGATATTGATACAGGATTTGGCGGTGTCCTAAATGTAGCGAGAACAGCGGTAGAAATGCTAGAAGCGAAAGTTGCGGCTGTTCAAATTGAAGATCAACAATTACCAAAGAAATGTGGACATTTAAATGGTAAAAAACTCGTTACGACAGAAGAATTAGTTCAAAAGATTAAAGCGATTAAAGAAGTTGCACCAAGCTTATATATTGTGGCACGCACAGATGCTCGCGGTGTAGAAGGCTTAGATGAAGCAATCGAAAGAGCGAACGCTTATGTAAAAGCAGGTGCAGATGCAATATTCCCCGAAGCGCTTCAATCAGAAGAGGAGTTCCGTCTATTTAATAGTAAAGTAAATGCACCTTTACTTGCGAATATGACTGAGTTCGGGAAAACGCCGTATTATAGTGCAGAGGAATTTGCGAATATGGGCTTCCAAATGGTTATTTATCCTGTAACTTCACTTCGTGTTGCAGCGAAAGCGTATGAGAATGTGTTTACTTTAATTAAAGAAACAGGTTCTCAAAAAGATGCACTTTCAAATATGCAAACGAGAAGTGAGTTATATGAAACAATCTCATACCATGATTTTGAAGAATTAGATACTGGAATTGCAAAAACAGTATTATCAGAAGATCAATAGATAAAACAACTAAGGCGATGAGAGTACATCTTTGGCAAAATAAACTGCTTGATGTGAAAATTCATCGCCTTCTGTTTTCAAAAATAAGATATTCCACTCATCGTAGACGTGCATAAGTAGTAGCAAGTAAGGCCGAAATGATAGGGGGATTCAGATGGAGAAAACGAAGTTACCGTGGGATGAATTTTTTTCACTTAATAAAGATGTGAATCATAGTTTCTTTACGCCAGAAGACTTTTCAGGAGATGAAGATTTAATCGCAAAAACGACAGAACAATTCGTTAAACAAGAAATTGTTCCACAAATGGAGAATATTGAACAACATAACTATAAAGTATCTCGTCAACTATTTGAGAAAGCTGGAGAACTTGGATTATTAAGTATCGAGGTCCCAGAAGAGTATGGAGGATTTGAGTTAGGGAAGGCAGTTTCAGGGCTTGTAGCAGAAAAAATGGGATACGCTGGTGCATTTAGCGTTTCATTTAATATACACGCAGGTGTAGGTACATTGCCTTACATATATTACGGAACGAAAGAACAAAAAGAAAAATATTTGCCAAAAATTGCGTCTGGAGAATGGATTGGGGCTTATGCTTTAACTGAACCAAATGCTGGTTCTGATGCTTTAAGTGCAAAAACGAGTGCAGTATTAAATGAAGATGGTACTGCTTGGAAGCTAAATGGTGAAAAGCAATGGATTACAAATGCTCATATGGCAGATGTATACGTTGTTTTTGCGAAGACAAATAAAGGAATGACAGCGTTTATTGTCGAAAGAACATGTGAAGGTGTATCTATTGGGCTAGAAGAAAAGAAAATGGGGATTAAAGGTTCTTCAACGGCTACCCTTATTTTAGAAGATGTTGTCATACCTGCTGAAAATGTTTTAGGGGAAGTTGGGAAAGGGCATCACGTTGCTTTAAATATTTTAAACTTCGCTAGATTAAAGCTTGCTTTTGGAAATATTGGAACAGCAAAACAAGCAATTGGTTTGTCGGTTCAATACGGAAAAGAGAGAAAACAGTTCCAAACGGAATTAGTAGACTTTACGATGATTCAAGAGAAAATTGCAAATATGATCATTGCTACATATGGAGCAGAAAGTGCAGCTTATCGTACTGCAGGTATAATTGATGAAGCAATTCATGAGAGTGATGAGGATCTTATGAAGAAAATGTCTCAATTTGCAATTGAATGTGCACTTAATAAAGTAAATGCTTCTGAAACACTCGGTCATATCGTAGATGAAGCTGTACAAATTCATGGTGGTTACGGTTATATGCAAGAGTATGAGGTAGAACGATTATATCGTGATGCTAGAATTAGTCGTATTTTTGAAGGAACGAACGAAATTAATAGATTAACAGTTGCTAAAATGTTAATGAAGCAAGTGGAACAAATTGAAGATACTGAAGTAGAGATTGATGTAGAAAATGTCGAACGAAACCATCGTTACATTTTATTAGCGAAAAAATTGTTGAAACAATCTTTGAAAACGCTCTCTAAAACTCCAGGTTTAAAAATTGATCAAGAGCAAGAATATTCACGTGTATTATCAAATATGTTAACGGACGTGTACGTCATGGAATCAGCATTTTTACGTACGAGTAAAGCAATTAGTAAAAATGGTGTAGAAAAAGAGCGTACGAAACAAATGATAACTGACGTTATTTGTGAAGAAGGCTATCGCAAAGTAGAAGAAGCAGCGATTTCTATCCTTTCCGCGACTATTACAGAAGAACAAGATAGACACGTGATTTTAACTGAAATTCGTCAATTATTAGTGCCTTTATACACGAACGTATTTACAAAAAAGAGAGAAATTGCGAAAGCTATTATAAATCGCGGAAAGTATATTGTGTAAATAGGGGGAAAGCGATATGAAAAAGATTGGTTTTATCGGTTTAGGTAACATGGGTCTTCCAATGTCTAAAAATTTAGTTAAATCGAGTTACACAGTATATGGTGTGGATTTAAATAAAAATGCTGAAGCTTCTTTTGAAAAAGAAGGCGGAATTATCGGCTTATCAATTTCAAAACTAGCAGAAACATGTGATGTGATTTTTACAAGTTTACCTTCACCTCGCGCTGTTGAAGCGGTATATTTTGGCGAAGAAGGATTATTTGAAAATAGTCACTCGAATGTAGTTTTAATTGATACAAGTACTGTATCTCCACAATTGAACAAACAGTTAGAGGAAGCTGCAAAGGAAAAGAAAGTAGACTTTTTAGCAGCACCTGTTAGTGGTGGGGTAATTGGAGCTGAAAACCGTACATTAACGTTTATGGTTGGTGGATCAAAAGAGGTATATGAGAAAACGGAATCTATCATGGCTGTACTAGGTGCGAACATTTTCCACGTTAGTGAGCAAATTGATAGTGGTACAACAGTTAAATTAATTAATAACCTATTAATTGGTTTTTATACAGCTGGTGTGAGTGAAGCTTTAACATTAGCGAAAAAGAACAATATGGATTTAGATAAAATGTTTGATATTTTAAATGTAAGCTATGGTCAAAGTAGAATTTATGAGCGCAATTATAAAAGTTTTATTGCATCAGAAAACTATGAGCCAGGCTTTACTGTGAACTTATTAAAGAAAGACTTGGGGTTTGCAGTAGATTTAGCGAAAGAAAGCGAACTTCACTTACCAGTAAGCGAAATGCTATTAAACGTATATGAAGAAGCAAGTGAAGCAGGGTATGGTGAAAACGATATGGCTGCTTTATATAAGAAAGTTAGTGAACAATTAATTTCTAATCAAAAATAATAGACTTATAAACATCATAAAAAAGGAGAGAATATAATGATTACAACTGAAATTAAACGAGTAAAAAATCATATTAATGGTGAGTGGGTAGAATCTACTGGTACAGAAGTAGAAGCAGTTCCCAATCCGGCGACTGGAAAAATTATTGCTTACGTTCCGCTATCTCCGAAAGAAGATGTTGAAAAAGCTGTTGAAGCAGCAAAAGCAGCATACGAAACATGGTCTAAAGTACCAGTTCCGAATCGTTCAAGACAATTGTATAAATATTTACAGCTTTTACAAGAAAACAAAGAAGAGCTTGCAAAAATCATTACGCTTGAAAATGGTAAAACATTAACGGATGCAACTGGAGAAGTACAACGTGGTATTGAGGCAGTAGAACTTGCAACATCAGCACCAAATTTAATGATGGGACAAGCTCTACCGAATATTGCTAGCGGCATTGATGGATCGATTTGGCGTTATCCAATTGGAGTTGTTGCTGGTATTACGCCATTTAACTTTCCAATGATGATTCCATTATGGATGTTCCCACTTGCAATTGCTTGCGGTAATACATTCGTATTAAAAACATCTGAAAGAACGCCACTTTTAGCAGAGCGACTTGTAGAGTTATTCTATGAAGCTGGTTTTCCAAAAGGAGTATTAAATTTAGTACAAGGCGGAAAAGATGTTGTAAATAGCATTTTAGAAAATAAAGATATTCAAGCTGTTTCGTTCGTTGGATCTGAGCCGGTAGCTCGCTACGTTTATGAAACAGGTACGAAACACGGGAAACGTGTACAAGCGTTAGCTGGTGCGAAAAACCATGCGATTGTAATGCCAGATTGTAATCTTGAGAAAACAGTACAAGGTGTAATCGGCTCTGCATTTGCAAGTAGTGGAGAGCGTTGCATGGCTTGTTCAGTAGTAGCAGTAGTAGATGAAATTGCTGATGAATTCATCGACGTATTAGTAGCGGAGACGAAGAAGTTAAAAGTAGGAGACGGTTTCCACGAAGAAAATTATGTTGGACCATTAATTCGTGAATCTCATAAAGAACGCGTATTAGGCTATATTAATAGTGGTGTAGCAGATGGAGCTACTTTATTAGTAGATGGCCGCAAAATTAAGGAAGAAGTTGGAGAAGGGTACTTTGTAGGTGCGACAATCTTTGACGGTGTAAATCAAGAAATGAAAATTTGGCAAGATGAGATTTTTGCTCCAGTATTAAGCATTGTACGAGTTAAAGATTTAGAAGAAGGTATTAAACTAACAAATCAATCTAAATTTGCAAATGGTGCAGTTATTTATACGTCAAACGGTAAACATGCACAAACGTTCCGTGATAATATCGATGCTGGTATGATCGGTGTAAATGTAAATGTTCCAGCACCAATGGCATTCTTCGCATTTGCAGGAAATAAAGCGTCATTCTTTGGTGATTTAGGTACAAATGGTACAGATGGCGTTCAATTCTATACACGTAAAAAAGTTGTAACTGAGCGTTGGTTTTAATATAAAATAAACAGCAAAATGAGTTATTAAATGAAAACCACCACTATTAATAGTGGTGGTTTTCATTTTGTTAATTACTTTTTTCAAAAGCAAGTTTAATACCAAAACCAATTAAGACGATTCCCGTTAACCCTTGAATATAACGTTGCGTCTTCGGTTTTTTCATAAAAGCACTAATTTTATCAATTAAAAATATATAAAAAGCGAACCAAATGACTGTTAAAACGAGGTAAGTAAGGCCCATTACGAGAAGTTGGATAAACGTATTATGATTTGGATTTAAAAATTGCGGTAAAAACGTTAAAAAGAATACTGCAACTTTAGGGTTTAATAAATTCGTAAGAAACCCTTGTCGAAAGCAAGAGGTGTGTTCATCTTCATTATTCAAAGATATATCGTTCGTATCAACGCCTTCTTTATTTCCTACTGCTAAAAGGGCTTTAATACCAATATAAATTAAATATAGAGCTCCAACGTACTTGAAAATAGAAAATAAAAGAGCTGACTTTACAATAAGTGCGGAAAGTCCGATAACTGCTGCTAAAGTATGAATTAATAGTGCAACACATGTACCAAACACTGTTTTTACTCCGCCCACCTTACCGGCAACTAATGTATTTTTTGTAGCCATTGCAGTATCAGGACCAGGTAAAATAATAAGACAAATAGACATAATGATGAAAAGAAAATAATTTTCAATCATAGTCGCTCCTCCTTTTTTTATTTTTAGAATATTTGATTAAAAATAGTGTAGCACATATTTTGATTTAATAAAATTAAATTTTATTAAAAAATATTAAATGGGAAAGAGGCTATATAGTCGTGTAGTTACACTGGTATATAGCCTCATTATGGGCGGTGATGGGTAACCCGCCACTTATGCGTTAAGTAAGTTAAAGAATCGATTTACATCCTCTTCTGAAACATCACTTAACTGCTTATATTTATAATTCGGGTTTTGATCTTTATCAACGACAACAGAGCGGACTCCTTCGAAGAAATCTACATGTCTCATGAAATTTTTAGCAAGTACAAGGTCGGTAGCGAAACATTCTTCAACGGATTTATCTTGTCCATCAATAAACTGCTTTAATGTTACTTTTAATGAAACAGGCGATTTTGATAATAACGTTTCTTTCGTTTTTAAAGCAAAGGAACTTTGATCTTTTTCTAATGAATGGATGATTTCTTCAATTGTATCGAATGCAAAATGGGAATTAATTTCTTCTAATGAAGGAGCAAGCTCGCTTTCTAATTTTGGAGCAGTTGCAAATGTACGAATAACTTCTTTTAAATTAGTATGTACATCATCTTCTTTATGCCAATTTACACTTTCAAGTTTGGTAAGGAAATTTGGTAATGAATCAGATGTCATAAAGAAATCAGCAGCGTTTATAAATAATACGTCAGTAGCTTTTAAAATAGATGCTGTTAAAGCAACATATCGGCCAGTGAACCCTGGAGCTTTATTTAAGAAATAAGCAGCACCGACGTCTGGGAAGAATCCGATATTCATTTCTGGCATTGCCCATTTCGTACGCTCCGTTACAATTCGATATTTCGCACCATTTGTCAGACCGACACCACCACCCATTACAATTCCATCTAAACAAGCGATAATCGGTTTTTTATATTGATAAATATATGTATCAATTTCATACTCTTCTTCAAAGAAACGTTCCGCATGCTGTAATGCAGCTTCATTTGAACGTGCTTCATAAAGGGTTTTAATGTCGCCGCCTGCACAAAAACCTTTTGTGCCAGCTCCCTTTAATACGATAAGCGCAATTCGCTCATCATGTTCCCATTCTTTCAGTTTTTGCCCAATTGGTTGCAGCATGTCATAAGATAAAGAATTAAGTGCTTTTGGGCGGTTTAAAGTAATTGATGCAACGCCGTTTTCGCTAACAGAAAATAAAACGTGTTCAGTCATAATTCATCCTCCCTTACATATCTTCTTATTCTTAATTCTTTATACGTACTGAAATGTCCTTTATAAATTTTGTCTAAAGTTGGCGGTACATGTTAATTTCGACACTGCATATTTTGACGAGTTATATTTGCAGGATTTTGGAGGTTGGAAATGAATATTACAACATTACTGTAATTGTAATTATTTGAATTTATCATGATAAACACGCTATTATATATGTGTAAATTGTACAAAACCACTTTGGAAAGAGTATTTGAAGTGATAATAATGTAAGAAAATTGCTTTTCATTAGAAATAGAGAAAGGAGAAATCGGAATGCCAGTACCTTTACTATTGTCGGTGATTATTTTGTCTTCTTTAATGATAGGAATAACTCAGTATTTTCATCATACAGATACGACAGAGGAAGTGAAGGATAAAGTACGACTTGTATTTCCGATTTTTATCATATCTATTTCTTTTTGCATTTTATTAAATAAAGATGGGTACATTGTCGCAGTATTTTCATTTTTTGTAGCGATCGTTCTCATTACAGTTTTATATTATGTAATGAAAGACTTTATCCAAAAATAAAGATGTCGCATGAGACATTTTTATTTTTGGAAATAATGA
Source organism: Bacillus sp. AFS059628 (assembly GCF_002571225.1). Classification (GTDB taxonomy): domain Bacteria; phylum Bacillota; class Bacilli; order Bacillales; family Bacillaceae_G; genus Bacillus_A. Next base: position 47,668 of record NZ_NVEC01000085.1, read on the forward strand.
AATTTCACATACCGTAATATATGTAAAAATAGAAAACATATAGCATTAGAAAAGTATGTACTTTACCGTGTATTTACTTGTCAATCTTGCATAGCCAATATACTATTAATAATGTAGAGAATAGAAAAAGGGGTTGTATCTATCATGAAATTTGAGATGCACACAAAAATTATTTCAAATGAAAAAGAAGTAAGATTACATATAGAAGAAAACATATTTCAATTAAAATTGGATGGTTATCACTTATTTACAGTTCAAGAAATATTACCTTTATATAAATCAAATGAAGAAAGAATTGGTAGTGCAATGATACAAAAATTAGAGTGGGAGAACGGAAGAACTACATTAAACTATCAACTCGTATCACTAAATTCAGTAAATTAAAAGGAGCAGGAAAATATGAAGTTATTTCATACAGCGGATTGGCATTTAGGAAAGCTTGTTCATGGCGTGTATATGACTGAAGATCAAAAGATTGTATTAGATCAGTTTGTGCAAGCAGTTGAGGAAGAAAAACCAGATGCCGTAATTATTGCAGGGGATTTATACGACCGAGCAATTCCGCCTACAGAAGCAGTAGACTTATTAAATGATGTTTTACAAAAAATAGTCATTGATTTACAAACGCCAGTTATTGCAGTCGCAGGAAACCATGATAGTCCAGATCGTATTCATTTTGGTAGTAGTTTAATGAAGAAACAAGGATTATTTATTGTGGGACAATTTCAATTTCCATATGAGCCAATTATATTAAATGATGAATATGGCGAGGTTCACTTTCATCTCGTTCCTTATGCGGATCCAAGCATAGTGAGACATGTATTGAAAAATGAAGACGTACGTTCTCATGATGATGCGATGCGTATTTTTATGAATGAGCTTTCTGAAACGATGGATAAAGAAGCTAGACATGTCTTTGTTGGTCATGCATTTGTAACTTCTGCGGGCGAAGCGGAGGAGAATACAAGTGATGCAGAACGACCACTTTCAATTGGGGGTGCTGAATATGTAAATAGTCATTATTTTGATAAGTTTCATTACACAGCGCTTGGACATTTACATCAAGCGCATTTCGTACGTAATGAGACAATTCGATATTCAGGTTCTCCACTTGCATATTCTATTTCTGAAGAAAAACATAAAAAAGGATATTATATTGTGGAATTGGACGAGCAAGGTGAAGTAACAATTGAAAAAAGGTTACTTACACCACGCCGTAAAATGCGAACAGTAGAAGCGAAAATAGATGAATTATTACAACATCCAGTAAGTGAAGATTACGTGTTTGTAAAATTATTAGATGAAAATCCTGTCTTGCAGCCAATGGAAAAAATACGCTCTGTATATCCAAATGCAATGCATGTTGAAAGATCTATTCAAAGACGAGAATTCACAGATTCAAATGAAGTAACTGTTTCAAGACATAAAATGGATGATTTATCACTATTAAAGGCTTTTTATAAAGAAATGAAAGGCTTAGAGTTATCAGAAGAGAAAGAACGTCTATTTGTAGAAGTATTACAAACAGTGCAAGAACGGGAAGGTGAACGAGGATGAGACCGATTCAGCTTATTATGACGGCATTTGGCCCATATAAACAGAAAGAAGTAATCGATTTTAACGATCTTGGAGATCATCGTATTTTCGCCATTTCTGGGAATACAGGAGCTGGAAAGACTACGATTTTTGATGCGATTTGTTATGTATTATATGGTGAGGCAAGCGGAGAAGAACGTAGTGATACGAGCATGCTTCGTAGTCAATTTGCTGATGATAACGTGTATACAAGTGTAGAACTAACCTTTCAGCTAAAAGGGAAGCGTTATGAAATAAAACGCCAACTTGGACATAAAAAACAAGGGAACAAGACGATTACGGGACATGCAGTAGAATTATATGAAGTGATTGATGATGAGCAGGTTCCAGCTGTTGATCGTTTCCATGTAACGGATGTAAATAAAAAAGTGGAAGATTTAATTGGTTTAAGTAAACATCAGTTTAGCCAAATTGTAATGTTACCACAAGGGGAATTCCGAAAATTATTAACATCTGAAACAGAAAACAAAGAAGAAATTTTGCGTCGTATTTTTAAAACAGATCGTTATAAGTTAATGCGTGAGTTACTTGATCAAAAACGAAAACAATGGAAAGACGTCTTACAAGAAAAACAGAAAGAGCGAGAGTTATATTTCCGTAATGTTTTTAAATTACCAATTCGTGATGGATCATTATTAGAGACATTAGTGGAACAAGACCATGTAAATACGCATCAAGTAGTAGAGGCATTAGAACAAGAGACAGCTGCGTATAAAGCAGAGGTGGAGCAATTACAAGTAGAACAAGATGTTCAAACGAAACAATTAAAGGATGCTGAAACACGTTTTCATGCAGCGAAATCTGTAAATGAGAAATTTATAGATTTACAACAAAAGAATGAGAAATATAATACTTTACAAGAAAACCGTACAGTGATTGAAATGAAAGAAACATCTTTTAAACGTGCGGAACAAGCGAAGCGCTTATTACCATTTGAACAGTGGTACGAAGAAGCAATGCAAAATGAGCAGAAGGTTGAAAGTTTGTTAAAACAAATAATCGCCAAAAAAGAAAATATAACGAAGAGCTTCGAACTTGCTCAGGAGAAATATAAAGAGGTAAAGAATAAAGAGCCTGAGAGAGAAAATGCAAAAAAACTCGTTCAAAGATTAGAAGAGTTACAACCGATTATTGCATCATTAGCTGAGAAACAATTGAATTTACAAAATGCAGAAGTTCAAGTAGGGAAATTAAAAGCAAGTATGCAAAATTTAGAGCAACAATTAGAAGTGTATACAAATCATAAACAGCTAATGTCTGATGAATTACAGCAATTAGAACGAGCACTTGAACAATACGTAGCTAAAGTAGAAGAACTAACGAATATGCGAGAAGATGCAAAAGTTTTAAAGCAAGCATATGATGTTTGGCAAGAAAAACAAAAATTCGAGAAAGAAAAAGAAGCGGCATATAATAACATGCAACTGGCAGTGAACGCATATGAAAATATGGAACGTCGCTGGTTAAGTGAACAAGCTGGTATATTAGCTCTTCATTTACATGATGGTGAATCTTGTCCAGTATGTGGCAGCACGAACCATCCGAAAAAAGCTACAGAGCAAAGTGATGCGATTGACGAAAAAGAGTTAAATGATTTAAGAGATAAGAAGAACATTGCTGAAAAATTACATGTGCAAGTAGAGGAGAAATGGAATTTCTATCATCTTCAATATGAGCAAGTAATAGAAGAGGTTAAGAAGCGAGGCTATCGCTCAGAAGAATTAGCTGAAACATATAGTGCGCTTGTTCAAAAGGGAAAACAATTAGCAACTGAAGTAAATATATTAAAAGCAAGCGAAGAAACGCGTAAGCAAACAGCTGTGAATTTAAAAAACGTAGAAGAAAAAGTAGATACAATTCAGAAGCAAAAGCGTGAGATAGAAATAGAGCAGCACCGTACAGAAATGGAGTGTATGCAGCTTCGTACGTCATATGAACATGATAAGAAAAATATTCCTGAAAGCTTACAAACAGTACAAGCTTGGAAAATCCAGTTTGACCAAGCTGTGCATGAACTCAATTTAATGGAAGACGAATGGAAGAAAGTACAGGAAGCGTATCAACATTGGCAAAATGAAAATATACGTATTCAAGCAGAACAAGAAGGTGCTTCTAATCAATATGAAAGTGCAAAATTGAAGAAAGAAGAGACCTTCGCGCGCTTTATGAAAGAGCTTGAACAGAGCGGATTTATAGATCAATCTACGTATAAAGAAGCCAAATTAAGTGATGCTGAGATGGATATGTTACAAAAAGAAATTCAAAGCTATTATTCATCTCTTGAAGTACTTGCAAAACAAATTGAAGAGTTACGTGCTGAATTAAAAGATAAAGAGTATATGGATATTACAGCGTTAGGTGAACATATAAAAGATTTAGAAATCAATCTTGATATCATTAAAGAAAAACGTCAACGTGCGCAAAATGCGGTAACATATATTTCTGATTTACATGAAAATATTAGACGTATTGATGAACAAATTCATGAGGAAGAAAAAGCTTTCCAAGAACTTGTTGACTTATATGAAGTAATGAAAGGCGATAACGAAAGCCGTATATCATTTGAACGTTACATCTTAATTGAGTATTTAGAACAAATTGTTCAAATTGCAAACGAACGCTTACGTAAATTATCAAATGGACAATTTTATTTAAAACGAAGTGAGCGAGTTGAAAAGAGAAATCGCCAAAGTGGATTAGGCTTAGATGTTTACGATGCATACACTGGCCAAACACGTGATGTAAAAACATTATCTGGCGGTGAGAAATTTAATGCATCGCTTTGTTTAGCACTCGGAATGGCAGACGTCATTCAAGCGTATGAAGGCGGTATTTCCATCGAAACGATGTTTATCGACGAAGGTTTTGGTTCGTTAGATGAGGAGTCATTAACAAAAGCAGTGGACGCCTTAATTGACTTGCAAAAATCAGGCCGATTTATCGGTGTCATTTCACACGTTCAAGAGCTGAAAAACGCAATGCCAGCTGTATTAGAAGTAACGAAGCAGAAGGATGGGTGTAGTCAGACTCGGTTTGTGGTGAAGTAAGTTCTATTGTAATGCAAAGTATTATTTGCGATTTTATAGTAAACAACTTATGATAAAATAAATGCCGTCTCTTTTTAGAGACGGCATTTATTTGTTATTCAAAATTACATGATTTATCCCGCTTTAATGGACAGTAANNAATTCAGCGAAAGCAAAGAATTTAGGTGGGAGCTAATAATCAGTGGGGATGAAGAAAACCCCACTGATTAAAGTTTCACTTTATTTACGAGTTATCTGTAGAAGGCGGAGTATTCTCCAAGCGATTATAAGCTTTAAAAGCCGAAATTGCGGATATAACACCACCTACTAAAAATAAAGCTGATCCACTAACTAATATGATACGACTGACATACGTTTCACGCGCTTCTTCAACTTCTTCTTGTAGTACTGTTGGCATTTGAAATCCCCCCTAAACAACATTTATTTTGTAGATAGTATATACAAACGCCTAAAATATGTTAAAATCACTGGACAGTGTTATGAGGAAGTGAATGGTTACATGTGAATGATTTGAAAAATCTTCATTATAAATTTATGCTAACTTCACATAGAGCACATATTAACATTGTATTATGTATATGTACCAAATAAATAAAGTGAATTGTATTTCATTCTGTTTTCAAAAATTTAAAATTCTATTATTTTTATATAAAGGTTTCTTGTCAGAGTTTTAAATATTTTGGAAATAGATCAAAATAAAAGGAATTCATATAAAAGGGGAATGTCTTATGACAACATATACGAGTGAAATGAGAAAAAGTTTAGTTTCAGAAGAAGATGTAGATATTTTAAAAATTATGGCGCACCCAATCCGTTTACAAATTGTAAATGAATTAAGTACAAGAAAAACTTGTAATGTAACGCAATTAACAGAATTACTAAATATTCCACAATCGACTGTTTCGCAACATTTATCAAAAATGAAGGGTAAAGTGTTACGAGCAGAGAGAAGAGGTTTAGAAATTTATTATCATATTAACAATTTAAAAGCGAGTAAGATTGTTAATGTTTTAGGATATATAAACTAATGAAGTATTTTCATATAAAATAGCCGCTGCTGGTGAGCAGGGGCTATTTTGTGTTGTTTTATGTATTCGTATTTAATATTTTATAGTTTTTATGATTTACAATTGTTCGATCAAATTCAAAAGTACCACCGCTTACATCTGTAATTTCAACTAAGACCGATTCAGTATAAAGTTTTAGTACAGATCCCGTAATCTTTAAATTGTTTCGTTGAAAAAGTATAGTATCCCCTACGTTTGCTTTCATAGTACCTCCTCATTAAAGACAGAAATATTTTTTATTATATATATTAAACCACGTAAAGGGATATTAGTGAATATTTAGTTTTATTTATCAAAAAATATTTGTTGTCTATGTGTGCAGAATAAAAAGAAGTTTTAACATATTATCCGAAAGAAGTCTCCTTATAAGTCTAAAGAATTAGCTACGAGTTTTGACGTTGTAGCAATCGAAGACTTACATATGAAAGGAATGTCACGAGCATTTAGATTTGGTAAGAGTGTAGCGGACAACGGTTGGAGGATGTTCACGACATTTTTAGCATATAAGCTACAAGAACAAGGAAAAAAGCTTGTAAAAATAGATAAATGGTTTCCTTCTACAAAGATGTGTAGTAATTGTGGAAATAAAAAAGAAATGCCATTATGTGAACGCACGTATGCGTGTTTGTGTGGACTCACAATTGGCCGTGATTATAATGCAGCCATCAATATCAAAAAGGAAGCCATCCGCTTATTAGTGTTGGCATAAATAGTAATAAAATAATCTTTGGAACAAGGGAGTTAGCTCGGCTGTCCTAGGACAAATTCGTTAGCTATCAAAAGTAGCGATGAACCGAGAAGCCCCTACTCGAGGTAAGCTCGTAAGGGGTACTAAGTGGTGGGTAGTTCACCAAGACGCATTAAAAATGCTTTCATTATGATGGAATTTGTAGAGCCAATTATTACATTTGAAGAAACAATTATAAATGTATAAAGAAAGTCAGGCTTATGAATTAATCTAATAAAACCGTCTCTTTAAT